>JAYRVF010000015.1:7500-134302 GCA_041918675.1 Xanthobacteraceae bacterium | reverse complement strand
GCACCGGATTCCGCGCCTTCAACGAGGGGCCGCGCGACAACCGCGAAATCGACTTCGTCAAGCTCCGCCAGATCCTCGCCAACGGACAGCCCTGGACCGAAAAAATGATCGAAAACCTCATCCCCAAAAAATAGGGGATGAGGCGCTGACGCGCGGGCGAGGGAGCCTCGCGCGCCTGGAGCGGCGCGCCAACGCGCGCCACATGATCGATGTGAAGCAACCCGGTCGGCGGAGCCAAAACCGCTTCGCCGACCGCGCGCCAAACGAAGCGACCCGGAACGTTGCGTCAATGTTGCGTTTGCCGTGCGCGGGGAGAAGATAACAAGTTGAAGTTTTGCAAGCCGGATGACCGGTATGTCATTTTTTGAGAATTTCCAGAACTGGTTGCGCGGCGACGACGCACGCCGCGCGGACATCCGGCGATCGGCCGAAGTCCGCGCCCGCATGAATCTCACTGCCAACGCGGAGGATCGAATGGCGGCGGATGTTTCCGGTGGCGTTGATCGCCCGAAATGCCCGGCCGTTCCTCGGCGCATGCATTTCCGGCGTCATCCGGCATCATCATGCGAGACGGCGCGACCAAGCCCTCCTGAACCCGGAAGCCACTTGCGTCCGGCATGCCAAGCGGATCGACCATGGGCCCACTGACCGGACTGCGCGTGCTGGAATTCGCCGGGCTCGGCGCGGCGCCCTTCTGCGCCATGCTGCTCGCCGACATGGGCGCGGACGTGATCCGCATCGACCGCGCCGACCAGCGCGGAAAGGGCGGCAAGTTCGACATTCTCAATCGCGGGCGGCGATCGGTCGCGTTCGACCTGAAAAACAAGGCGGCGATCGACGCGGTGCTGCGCCTCGTGGAATCAGCCGACATCCTGCTCGAAGGGTTTCGCCCGGGCGTCACCGAGCGCCTCGGCCTCGGACCGGACGATTGCATGGCGCGCAATCCGCGCCTCGTCTACGGCCGCATGACCGGTTGGGGCCAGGAAGGCCCGCTCGCCCACGTCGCCGGTCACGACATCAACTACATCGCGCTTTCCGGCGCGCTTCACGCCATCGGTCCGGCGGGCGGCAAGCCGACGCCTCCGCTCAACCTCGTCGGCGACTATGGCGGCGGCATGCTGATGGCGTTCGGTCTCGTCTCGGCCGTGCTCGAAGCGCGCCAATCCGGCAAGGGGCAAGTGGTCGACGGCGCGATGCTCGACGCCGCCGCGCTGACCATGAACCGTTTTCTCGGCCTGTGGGCGCAAGGCCGCTGGAAGCTCGAACGCGGCGCGAACTATCTCGACGGCGGCGCGCCCTTCTACGACACCTACGAGTGCGCCGACGGCGAATGGATCGCCATCGGGCCGATCGAACCGCGCTTTTTCGCCGAGCTTCTCGCCAAGCTCGATGTCGCGCGCGAGACCGGTCTTGACGCCGCGCGCCAGGACGACCAGGCGTCATGGCCCGAACAGAAGGCAAGGCTCGCCGCGATTTTCCGGACGCGCCCGCGGGAGGCCTGGCGCGCGCTCCTCGAAGGCGGCGATGTCTGCTTCGCGCCGGTGCTTTCGCTCGCCGAGGCGCCGTTCCATCCGCACAATCAGAGCCGCGCCACGTTTGTCGAGGTCGATGGCATCATGCAGGCGGCGCCCGCGCCCCGCTTCTCGCGAACGCCGGCCGAAATCGGTCCGCCGCCGCCGACCGCCGGCGCGCACGACGCCGAGGCGCTGTCGCGCTGGGGATTTTCGTCCGCCGAGATCGCCGATCTGGAGCGCGCCGGCGCGTTCGGCGCGGTGGGCGAAAAGAAATCATGACCGCGCCAAGAGGCTGACGATCAAAGGGGGAAGGGACGCCGATGCCGATCGACTTTCACTGCAATCTGTTCACGCACGAGGCCATCGACAAATGGTGGTACGGCCAGCCCGAATTCCTGCGCCTCATCAAATGGTGGAAGATGGAAGACCGCATCAAGGGCATGTCGGTCGACGATTTCGTCGCGATGATGGACAAGGCCGGACTCGACAAGGCGTTGATCCCGGCGATCCGGATGATGTCGTACCAGAAGAAGACGATGGTCTGGGACATCACCGAGGAGGAGGTGCACGCCACGGTCAGCAAATATCCCGACCGTCTCGTCGGCCTGTGCGGCTTCAATCCGCTCCTGAAGATGGACGCGGTGCGCAATGTCGAACGCGCGGTGAAGGCCTACGGCTTCAAGGGCGTCTACATCCACACCTACGGCTTCGGCATTCCGCTCAACGACCGGCTCTATTACCCGCTCTACGCCAAATGCGTCGAGCTCGGCATTCCGGTGTCGATGCAGGTCGGCCATTCGGCCGAACACATGCCGAACGAGCTCGGGCGGCCGATCCATCTCGACATCGTCGCGCTCGACTTCCCCGAATTGAAGCTGATCGGCGCGCATACCGGTTGGCCGTGGACCGAGGAGATGATCTCGCTCGCCTGGAAGCATGAGAACGTCTATCTCGGCATCGACGCGCACCATCCGAAATATCTCGAACCGAGCCTGATCCAATTCATCAAGACGCGCGGGCAGAACAAGGTGCTGTACGGAACCAATTACCCGGCGATCCTGCACGGCGATTCCATCAACGTCATTCGCAACGAATTGGGATTGACGGAAAAGGTGGCGGACAAGGTGCTGCATCGCAACGCCGCCGCGGTCTACGGACTGTGAGCGCATGATCACGGAGAAGGGCTCATGAAGGACGACGATATCGTCGCGATCGGCGCGGCGCGCACCGCGATCGGCGGATTCGGCGGGACGGCGCGCGATGTCGCGGCTTTCGATCTCGGCGCGGTCGCGATCGGCGGCGCGATCGCGCGCGCGGGCGTTGATGGACGCGACATCGACCAGGTGATCTTCGCCAATTGCCGCCAGGCCGGCAACGGTCCCAATCCGGCGCGCACCGCCGCGGTGCGCGGCGGCGTGCCGACCGACGTGCCGGCGTTCACCGTCAACATGGCCTGCCCGTCGGCGATGAAGACGATGATGCTCGCCGCGCGCGAACTCGCCGGCGGCGGCGGACGCTTCATCGTCACCGGCGGCATGGAATCGATGAGCACCATGCCGTACCTTCTCAAGAACGCGCGCTGGGAAGGGTTCCGCCATGGCGACAAGATTCTTCACGATTCGTGGAGCGATACGATCGATCCGCTGTGCGGCTTCGGCATGGGCATGACGGCGGAGAACCTCGTCGAGAAATATCAACTTAGCCGCGCCGAGCTCGATCTCTTCGCCGCCCAGTCACACGCCAAAGCGGCCCACGCCCAGGCCGCGGGCTGGACGGAATGCGAGATCGTTCCGCTGGACTTGCCCTCGCGTCGCGGCGAGGAGACCGCCCCGTTCGCGCGCGACGAGACCATCCGGCCCGACACCAATGTCGACCGGCTGGGCAAGCTCAAGCCCGTGTTCAAGAAGGATGGCAGCGTCACGGCCGGCAATTCCTGCGGCATGGGCGACGGCGCCTGCGCGATCGTGCTGACCACGCGCGCGCATGCGCGGGCGAGGGGACACGCGCCGCTGTTTTCGATCGTCGCCTCGGCGCAGACGGCGGTCGAGCCGGCGGTGATGGGCGAGGGGCCGGGCGTCTCGATCCCGCGCGCGCTCGCCGCCGCCGGCCTCGCGCTCAAGGATGTCGATTTCATCGAGGTGAACGAGGCCTTCGCCGCGCAGATGCTCGCCAATGAGCGCATGCTCGGATGGGACCGAGACAAGGTGAACGTCTTCGGCGGCGCCATCGCGCTCGGCCATCCGACCGGCATTTCGGGCGCGCGCATCGTCATGACGCTCGACAACATCCTGCGCCGCCACGACAAGGAACTCGGCGTCGCGGCGATCTGCGGCGGCGGCGGCGTGACCACGGCGATGGTGATCAGGCGCGAGCGATGACGGCGCGGGAGCGCGGGCGGGGGATACGATGGCGGACGAAATCCTATTGACCAAGCGCGAGGATCGCATCGCGGTCCTGACATTGAACCGGCCGGCGGCGCTCAACGCCATCGACCGGGCGATGACAAAGGCGCTGCGCGCGGCGGTTCGCGACGTGGAAAGCGACGATGGCGTCGATCTCGTCCTCGTCGCGGGCGCGGGCGGCAAGGCCTTTTCCGTCGGCGTCGATCTCAAGGAGCGGCAATCGTTGTCCGACGCGCAAGCCGAGGCCTATCGCCACGGCGAGCTGTTTCCGATGTACGCCGAACTCGACGCGAGGACCAAGCCGTCGATCGCGCTGGTCGACGGCCATTGCCTCGCCGGCGGATTCGAGATCGCGCTCGCCTGCGACATGATCGTAACGACGCCGCGCTCGAGCTTCGGTCTGCCGGAGACGAAATGGGGCCTCATCCCGGCCGCCGGCGGCTGCCGCAAATTGCCGAAGCTGATCGGCGCGGCGCGCGCCAAGGAAATCATCCTGACCGCGCGGCCAATCGACGCCGAGACCGCCTTGCGTTTCGGCATCGTCAACCGCGTCGTGCCGTCCGGTGATCTGATGGCGGCTGCCGAGGACATCGCCGGCGCGATCCTCGCCAATCGCCAGGTCGCGGTTCGCGCGGCACGGCGCGCCATCGACAACGCGCTCGATCTCGAACGCGCGGCGGCCGCCGACATCGCGTTGTCGGACGCCTGTTACGCCGACAAGGAACGCAAGCAGGGCGTCGCGGCCTTTTCGGCGCGCAAGCCCGTATCGAGTTGAAGGGGAACGAAATGGAGATAGACAAGGTCGCGATTATCGGCGCCGGCGCGATGGGCCGGCAGATCGCGTTGCAATGCGCGCTGCGCGGTCTCAAGGTCGGGCTCAACGACGCCCGCGAGGAGGGCCTGCGCCAGGCGGCGGACTTCTTCACGCAATATCTCGGCGAGCGGGTGGCCAAGGGACGCATCACCGAGGAAGACAGTCGCGCCGCGCTCGCCAATCTCGAAGTCACCGGCGACCTCGCGCGCGCGGTCGCGGGGGCCGGTCTCGTCATCGAGGCGATTATCGAGAAAATCGAGGCGAAGGAGGAACTCTTTCGCGCGCTCGATGCGATATGTCCGCCCGGCGTGATTTTCGGCACCAATTCCTCCAGCATGCGCGCCTCGCGGCTCGCCGGGATCACGCGCCGCCCCGAGCGCGTGCTCAACATTCATTTCTTCAATCCCGCGCTGGTGATGGAACTCGTCGAAATCGTCGTCCATCCGGCCGTGTCGGCGGAGGTGATCGAGGCGGTCACGGCGTTCTGCCGGCGCATCGGCAAGGTGCCGGTGTTGCTGCGCAAGGAAATCCCCGGCTTCATCGTCAACCGCGTCTTCCGCGCGCTCACCCGCGAGGCGATCAGCCTGCTCGAGGAGGGATACGCCTCGGCCGAGGACATCGATCTCGCCGTCACCAAGGGGCTCGGCCATCCGGTCGGGCCGTTTCGCCTGCTCGACATGACCGGCATCGACGTCTCTTATCTCGCCCGGCTCGACGAATACGAGGAAACGGGCGTCGAGACGGCCAAGCCCAACCGGCTGTTGAAGGAGATGTACGAGAAAGGTGACTGGGGCCGAAAGACCGGCCGGGGCTTCTACGCCTATCCCGACAACGCCGGCAAGGCGTCCAGCAAATAGGCTTGGAGGCGGGCTTGCCCCGCGCGGCGAGGCCGTGACCGAGCCGCCGCGCCGACATGATCATTTGAACGAGGAGTACGACAATGACCGCATCGCCGATCCAATCCTGGCTTGACCGCGACGGCAAGCTCCTGCGCCTGCGCCTGAACCGGCCGAAGGCCAACATCGTCGACGCGGCGATGATCGCCGCGCTCGACGCCGCGCTTGTCGCCCACCGCGACAATCCCGACATTTCGGCGGTGCTGCTCGACGCCGCGGGCCCGCATTTCTCCTTCGGCGCGAGCATCGAGGAACATTTCCCCGATCAGATGGCCGGCATGCTCGCGGCCTTGCACGGGCTCCTCAAGCGCATGCTGTATTTCCCCTCTCCCATTCTCGTCGCGGTGAAGGGCCAATGCCTCGGCGGCGGCCTCGAGGTCGCGCTGGCGGGCAGCCTGATCTTCGCGGCGACGGACGCCAAGGTCGGTCAGCCGGAAATCAAGCTCGGCGTATTCGCGCCGGCGGCGAGCTGCCTCCTGCCGGAACGGACGCGGCAGGCGGTCGCCGACGATATCTTGTTCTCGGGCCGGAGCCTCGCCGCCGACGAGGCGCTCGCGCTCGGCGTCGTCGATCGCGTCGCCGACGATCCGGAGGCCGCGGCGCTCGCCTATTTCGATCAGCATCTCGCCGCGCACAGCGCCTGCGCGCTGCGCTTCGCGGTGCGCGCGGCGCGCGACGCGATGGCGCGGCGGGTCGCGGCCCGGCTCGATGAAGTGGAGAAGGCCTGCGGCGTCGACCTGGTCAAGACGCATGATTGCCTCGAAGGCCTGGTGGCCTTCCAGGAAAAGCGTCCGCCGCGCTGGCGCAACGCCTGAGCGGAACGATCAGGCGAGCTCCAGCGCCACGGCCGTCGCCTCGCCGCCGCCGATGCACAGCGCGGCGACGCCGCGCTTGAGACCGTATTTCCGCAGCGAAGCCAGAAGCGTGACCATGATGCGCGCGCCGGAGGCCCCGATCGGATGGCCGAGCGCGCAGGCGCCGCCATGGACGTTCACCTTGTCGTGCGGCAGGTCGAGGTCGCGCATCGCCACCATCGTCACGACCGCGAAGGCCTCGTTGATCTCGTAGAGGTCGACATCGCGGCTCGTCCAGCGAACCCTGTCGAGCACCTTGCCGATGGCGCCGACCGGCGCGGTCGTGAACAACGCCGGCTCTTGGGCGTGCGTCGCGTGGCCGAGCAGGGTCGCGAGCGGCGCGAGCCCGCGGCGTTCGGCTTCCGACCGCCGCATCAGCACCAGCGCCGCGGCGCCATCCGAGATCGAGGAGGAGTTGGCCGCCGTCACCGTGCCGCCCTCGCGGAAGGCGGGTTTGAGCGTCGCGATCTTGTCGAGGCTCGCCTTCTTCGGCTGCTCGTCGATGGCGATGACGGCGCTGGTCTTGCCGCTCTTGACCGCGACCGGTGTGATCTCGCCGGCGAACGAGCCGTCGTCGATCGCGCCGCGCGCGCGCTTGAGGCTGGTGATGGCGAATTCGTCCTGCTGTTCGCGAGTGAATTGATAGGCCCGCGCCGTGTCCTCGGCGAAAGTTCCCATCAGCCGGCCGCGATCATAGGCATCCTCGAGACCGTCGAGAAACATGTGATCGAGCACGCGGCCGTGGCCCATGCGATAGCCGCCGCGCGCGCGGTCGAGCAGATAGGGCGCGTTGGTCATGCTTTCCATGCCGCCGGCGATCATCACGCGGTTGGCGCCGGCCAGCAGCAGATCGTTCGCCAGCATGGCCGCCTTCATGCCCGATCCGCACATCTTGTTGATGGTGGTGCAGCCGGCGGCGTCGGGCAGTCCGGCGCCGCGGCTTGCCTGGCGCGCCGGCGCCTGGCCCTGGCCGGCGGGAAGAACGCAGCCCATGATCACCTCGTCGACGTCGGCGCCCGCGACATTGGCGCGTTCGAGCGCGGATTTGATCGCGGCGGAGCCGAGCTGGGGCGCGGTCAGGGAGGCGAGATCGCCCTGAAATCCGCCCATGGGCGTGCGCGCCGCGCCGACAATGACGACGGGATCGATGGTCATGGCTGGTCCTCGCTTGCGAAAAGGTCAGGTCTGCTTCTTGGAAAGGCGCGCCAGAAAGGCCGCGTGGTCCTCGCTGTGATGCGTGATCGCCTGATAGGCCGCCGCCATTTCTAGCGCATTGCGCATGGAGCTGTCGCGCGATTCCCGCAGCAAGGCCTTCGCCATGCGCACGGCGTCGGCCGGGTTGACGGCGATGCGGCGCGCGAGCTTGCGCGCCTCCTCCATCAGCGTCTCCGGCGTCGTCACCTTCGACACCAGTCCGCAGGCGAGCGCCTCCTCCGCCGTGATGGGCTCTCCGGTCAGCACCATCTCGGCCGCCTTGGCGTAGCCGACGGCCCGTTGCAGGAACCAGCAGCCGCCGTCGCCCGGAATGAGGCCGAGCTTGACGAAGATTTCGCCGAAAGAGGCCTGGCGCGAGGCGACGCGAATGTCGCACATGCAGGCCAGATCGCAACCCGCGCCCATGGCCGGGCCGTTGACCGCGGCGATCAGCGGGGCTTCGAGCCGGTCGATGGCGAGCGGAATGCGGTGAATGCCGGCGCGGTAGCGGCGGCGGACTTCCATCGGATCGCCGCCGAACAGGCCCGCGCGGTTGATCATGTCCTTGACATTGCCGCCGGCGCAGAACGCGCTTCCCGCGCCGGTCAGGATCACGACGCGGATGGAGGGCGTTGCGTTGACGCGCGCGAAGGCGGTCTCGAAGGCGGAGAACTGCGTCTCGTCGCTCAGCGCGTTGCGTTCCTCGGGGCGGTTCATCGTCAGCGTGACGACGCCGTCGTCTTCCTCCCACAGCAAGAAGTCGCTCATGACGGCGTGTCCCTTTCGTTGGCGTCCGTTTGCGCGGCGGTGAGGAACGGCCAGAGCCCGTCGCCGCCGCCCGGTATCACCATCGCGGCGAGGCGTCGCGCCCAGACGGTTTCGGCGCCGAACTCCGCGCGCCAGGCCATCAGCCGCCGCGTCGCGTGATGCAGCGGGTGCTCGCCCGCGAAGCCCATCGCGCCATGAACCTCGTGGGCGATCGCCATGGCGCGGCCGGCCGCCTCGCCCGCGCGCAGCTTGGCCGTCGCGGCCGCGAACAGGGCATCGCGCCCCGTGTCGAGGGCAAGGAACGCCTGTTCGGCCGCAATGGTGGCCGCGGCGCTTTCCTCGGCGAGTTGCGCGAGCATGTGCTGGACCGCCTGGAAGGCGCCGATCGGTTTGCCGAATTGCCGGCGCTCGCCGGCATAGGCGATCGATCGACGCAGGATGGCGTCGATCGCGCCCGCCATTTGCCCGGCGCGCAGCATCGCGCCGACGAGTTCCACGGCGTGATCGCCGAAGATCGGCGGGCTGTCGGCGATTTCGGCCGCCGCGTCATGGAACACGATGAAGTCGCGGGGCTCGCCGACCAGATTGACGCCCGGGTCGATCCTTCCGTGCTCCAGCGCGACGCGGGCGATCCCGCGCTCGCCCTCGTGCACGACGTCGACGACGACATGGCGGGCGAAACGGCCCCAGGGCACGCGCGCCACCGCGCCGTCGGCGCGCCATCCATCCGCCTTGCGACTAAGCGCGAGGCGATTGTCCGGCGACCACGGCGCGATCGTCACGGGACCTTCTGGAGCATCGAGACCGGTCATCGCGAGCAGCGCCGTCGCGCCGATCGACTCGGCGAGTGGCAGCGGCAGAGAGTGCCGCCCGGCCGCGGCGACGACGATGAACGCGTCGCGCCAGCCGATTTCGGCCTCGGGACCTTCGGCGAGCATTGCGGTCAGACCGTTCGTCTCCAGCGCCGCCCAGAGATCGGCGGGCACGGCGCCTTCCTCGGCGCGCGCCAGCATGTCGGCGTCGACGGCGTCGGCGAGCAGCCCTTCGATCAAATCGGCGATCAGGCGCGCGGTTTCGCTCATCTCAGCCCCAATCCCCGCGCGATGATCCCGCGCAAGATTTCGCGCGTGCCCCCGCGCAGCGAAAAACACGGCGCGAGCTGCATCAGCCGGGCGAGCACCCTTTCGGCTTGCGTGCCGTCCGGCGAGGGCGCGATGGCGAGCGCGTCGTGGACGATCTCGATCAGCGACTGCTCGAATGTCGTGCCGAGGTCCTTCACCAGGGCGGCTTCGAGATTGGGCGCAAGGCCCGCTTGCAATTGTCCGGCGACGGAAAGCGACATCTGCCGCAGCACCGCGAGATGGGCGACCGCGCGCCCGATCGCGACCGCCAGCCGCTCGTCGGCGGGCGCGCTCACGGCCGCGTCGATCATCAGGATTAGGCATTGCAGGCTCGAGAGATAGCGCTCCGGTCCGCTGCGCTCATAGGCGAGCTCCGCCATCACCTGTTTCCATCCGTCGCCCTCGCTGCCGATCAGCGCGGCCGCCGGTAGGGCGACATCCTCGAACGAGACTTCGTTGAAGTGCGCGCGGCCGGCCATGTCCTTGATCGGCCGCACGGTGACGCCGGGCGCGGACAGGTCGATCAGGATCTGCGAGAGGCCGGCGTGGCGATCGGCGGTCTCCCCCGAAGTGCGCACCAGCGCGACCATGTAATGGGCGCGGTGCGCGTTGGTGGTCCAGATCTTGGTGCCGTTGACGACCCAGCCGTCGGCGGTCGGGCGCGCGCGCGTGCGGACGGAGGCAACGTCGGAGCCCACGTCCGGCTCGCTCATGCCGATCGCGAAATGAAGCTCGCCGCGCGCCATTTTCGGCAACAGCTCGCGCCGCTGCGCCTCGCTGCCGTAGCGCAGCAGCAGCGGACCGCTCTGGCGGTCGGCGAACCAATGCGCCGCGACGGGCGCGCCGGCCGCGAGCATTTCCTCGATCACGACATAACGATCGAGCGCGGAGCGCTCGCCGCCGCCATAGGCGCGCGGCCAGGTCATGCCGATCCAGCCGCGCGCGCCGACGGCCCGGCTGAATTCCGGGTCGAAACCGTCCCACGAGGCCGTGCGCTGCTCGGCGGTGAAGTCGGCGAGGCGGTCGGCGAGAAATTGCCGCACCGCCAGGCGCAGCTCCTCGGCCTCCTCCGGCAACGACACTGGCTCGAACTTGAACGGCATGCCGGATCGCCCCGCTTGCTCGACCGCGCGTCAGCCCTGTCGCAGCTTGAAGCGCTGGATCTTGCCGGTCGCCGTCTTGGGCAGGACGTCGACGAAGTGAATCCAGCGCGGATATTTATAGGGCGCCAGCACGCTCTTGCAGTGCTCGCGGATGGCGTCGGCGAGCTTCTCGCTGGCGCGATTGGGATCCTTGAGCACGATCCACGCCTCGGGCTTGACCAATTGGCTCTCGTCGGCGCGTCCGACGACGGCGGCCTCCACGATCTCGGGATGGGCCATCAGCGCGCCCTCGACCTCGAACGGCGAGACCCAGATGCCGCCGACCTTGAGCATGTCGTCGTTGCGACCGCGATAGTAGTAGTAGCCCTCCGCGTCGCGCTGATAGGTGTCGCCGGTGTCGAGCCAGCCGTCGACGATGGCGGTCGCCGTCTTTTCGGGATTGTTCCAATAGCGCGCGGTCACCGACGGTCCCTTGATCCACAACCGCCCCGGACTGTCGTCGCCGATCTCGGCGCCCTTCTCGTCGAGAATGCGCGCTTGGTAACCGGGCACGACGCGGCCCGAGGCATTGGGCCGGATGTCGGTGATCGAATTGGAAATGTAGATGTGGAGCGCCTCGGTCGAGCCGATGCCGTCGGTGATCGGAACGGGGGCGACGCGCAGCCAGCGCTTCTGCAATTCCTCGGGCAGCGCCTCGCCGCCGGAGACGCAGCGGCGCAGGCATTTGAGATCGTCCGCGGTGACCGCCGAGGCCGCGAGCAGGGCGGCAAGGAATGTCGGCACGGCGGCGAAAACGGTGGGCTTGAATTTGACGATCAATTCGACGGCGCTTTCCGGCGTCGGCCGACGGGGATCGAGGAGCGCGGTGCCGCCGACCCAGAGCGGAAACGTCATCGCGCAGCCGAGGCCATAGGCGAAGAACAGGCGCGGGATCGAATAGAAGATGTCGCCTTCCTGGGCGCCGAGCACCTCGACGGCATAGAACTGGCACGTCGCCACGATATCGCGATGGACATGGATGACGCCCTTCGGCCGCCCGGTGGTGCCGGAGGAATAGAGCCAGAAGCATTCCGCCTCGGCGGAGGCCTCGCGGGTTTCGAATTCGGCCGAATGCGCCGCGGCGATGGCGTGCAGGCTGGTCTCGCCGTCGCGCGCGCGCATGGCGATCGCGGGCGAGGCGGCGGCGATGGCGACGGTGACGCGGTCGGCGAATTCCTCCGAATAGAACAGCGCCTTCGCGCCTGAATCGGCAATGATGAACTTGTAGTCGTCCGGCGTGAGCATGGTGTTGAGCGGCACCGGAATGATGCCGGCTTTCACCGCGCCCCAGAAGGCGAAAAAGAATTCCGGCGCGTCCTTGATGATCAACAGCGCGCGGTCGCCGGGCTTGAGACCGAGCCCGAGCATTGCGTTGGCGTAGCGGTTCGCGCCCGCGCGCAGTGCCTCGTAAGTGACGCTCTCGGCGAGGGTGAGAATCGCGACCTTTGCCGCGCGGCCCTCCGCGACGTGTCGGTCGATCAGGGCGCTCGCGACATTGAAACCCGGCGGAAAGGCGAGCTCGGGTCCGTGCTGTCCGTCAATTCGTTGAACCTGCATCATAGTGGTGTCCTCGCCTTGCCGCGTTGAGGGAGCCCAGCGCCGCCCGGCATCCCGGCGCGGCACGCGATGCCGGTGACGCCGAGGGCCGGCGCGGCGAACATCGGGTCAATTCCAGTCGTCGGCGCCATGTTCATCATGTGCGGCGCTCCTCCAAATTTCCAGCGATTTGCGGGCGAGGCGCGCGGGCCCCGCCCGTGATGCGTGACCGGACGCCGGCTGGTGTCGCGCGATGCCTGGCGATCATGGATTCATTCTCGTGCGCGTCTTCTCATTTTGTCATTTTGCCGCGCGATGGCGCGCCGCGGTGTGGCTTGAGTTCAGGGGAGCTCCCAAGTCGCGGCCGGTCCGGCGGCGGGGGCGATCGTGATGGCATGATGGATCCGTGTGCCGCGCCAATCGCATCGCCGAGCGGGCCTCGCGGTGCGGAAAACATCGCGGGCCGATCGCGCCAACAAGAAGAAGCGCCTTCGGCGGGCTCGCCGACCGTTCCCGTATTTCCTTTGCGCCAAGCCCTATCTTGAAATCCGTCCAAATCGCGTGGGTGAAACGCGCGGCGTGATCTGCCCTCCAATTACTTTAGGTTCAACATACCGGCTGACTAATATGTTGGTCAACCCGCGCATTGCAAGGACAACTCGGCACACGCAAAATTAGTTTGCGAATAGAATGCAGTCGCGCTCGGCGCCTCTTCCCGCGCGGGGCAAAGCGGTCAAAGCAGGCGATGCGCGGCGGCCGGCGTTCAATTCGGAGGTGGTGCGCGTTCGCTCGCCGGCGCTTCGTTGAGGACAAGGCGCATTTCGATGACATCGTCGTCGGGACCGCGCCGACGCTCGAAACCGAGCACGCGCGCCAGGCGCAGCATCCCGGTGTTCTCCGCGAGGATCTGCCCGACCATGTAGCGCGTGCCCCGTCCTCGACAGTAGCGGATCATCTTCTCCATCAGGATGCGGCCGAGGCCCTGGCCCTTGAGACCGGAAAGAACCAGCACCGAGAATTCGGTCTCCTCGTTGTCGGAATCGGTGATGGTGCGCACGACGCCCAGCGTTTCCGGCTTGCCGTCCGCGCCCAAGGCGGTGGCGATGAACGCCATCTCGCGATCGTAGTCGATCTGCGTCAGCCGCGCCATTTCGACATGCTCGAAGGTGGTGATGTGGCGGAAGAAGCGCAGGCGAATGTCTTCCGGCGTCATGCGCGCCATCAGCCGCTGATGGGCGTCCTCGTCCTCGGGTCGGATCGGCCGCAGCAAAATGGGCCGTCCGTCGCGCAGCGTTGAAGGTTCCTCCAGCCATTTCGGATAGGGCCTGATCGCCAGGCGCTGATAATCGGGTCCGGGGGTTGCCTCGGCGCGGATCTCGGCGTCGACCGCCACGAGGCTCGCCTCGTCGATCAACAGCGGATTGATGTCGAGCGCGGTGATTTCGGGAATGTCGACCACCAATTGGGAGATCTTGACGAGCGTGCGGCACAGCGCGTCGATGTCGACCGCCGGTCGCCCGAAATGCGCGTCGAGCAGATGGATCACGCGCGAGCGCGAAATCAGCTCGGCGGCGAGCGGCATGTTCAACGGCGGCAGGCCGACGGAGTGGTCGCGCAGCGCCTCCGCCGTGCGGCCGCCATGTCCGACCGCGATCATCGGACCGAACAGCGGATCGGTCGCGACGCCGATGATGAGTTGGCGCGCGTGGGGCAGCGTCGTCATGCGTTGGACCGAGAAGCCGTCGATCCGCGCGCCCTCGACCGCGCGCGAGACCTGGTCGAGCATCTGCCGCGCGGCGGCCACGACCGCCTCGCGCGTGCGCAATTGCAGCGCGACGCCGCCGACCTCCCATTTGTGCGGGATATCCCGCGAGATGATAGTCAGGCCGCAGGGAAACTCGATTTCCGCGGCCGCGGCGCCGGCTTCCTCCGGCGTCCGCGCGAAACGGCTGGTGACGGTCGGGATATCGTAGGCCGCGAGCACGGACTTGGCCGCCGGGCCCGACAGCACGCCGTCGCTTTCCGCGATCGCGCGCTGAACGATCGCGCGCGCCTCCTCGACGCGCGGGACGAAATCCGAGGCCACCGACGGCGGCGTCTGCATCAGGATTTCCTGATTGCGGTTGTAGCGCACCATGTGGAGGAACGCGCGCACGGCCTGGCCGGGCGTCTCATAGGTCGGCAGACCGGCTTGCGCGAACATCCGCCGCGCCGGTTCAACGATCTCGCCGCCGATCCAGGAGGTGAGCACGAGGCCGCCATGCTGCTGCGTCGTGCCGATGATCGCCTTGGCCGCGTCGTCCGACAGCGACAAGGCATTGGGCGAATGCATCACCAGCGTCGCGTCGATGGTCTCGTCATTGACAAGAACCTCAAGCGCGTCGGCGTAGCGTTTGGGCGCGGCCGTGACATCGAGATCGATCGGGTTGGTGCGCGACCATTTCTTGCCGAGCACGCCGTTGAGGCGCGCCACGGTCGCCGGCCCGAGTTCGGCGATGTGGGCGTCGCTTTCGCGCATCGCGTCGGTCGCCATCACGCCGAGCCCACCGCCATTGGCGAGGACCGCGAGCCGGTCGCCCGCGACGCGCCGGACGCGGGCGAGCGTTTCGACGGCGGCGAACAGTTCGTCGATATCGTAGACCTGCAGCATGCCGGCGCGGCGGATGACCGCGCTGTAGACGTCGTCGGGCGTGATCATCATTTGCGTGAGCGTGGCCGCGCGCGCCGCGACGGCCGCGGGCGAAGCCCGCCGCTCGCCGGTCTTGACCACCAGCACCGGCTTGTTCCGCGCCGCGTGCCGCGCCGCCGCCATGAAGTTCCGCCGTTCGCGCAGCGTCTCGATATAGAGCAGAATGGCGCGCACCTGCGGATCGTTGCCGAGATAGTCGAGGACGTCGCCGAAATCGATGTCGGAACTCTCGCCGAGCGAAACGAAATGGGAAAAGCCGATGCCCTTCGGTCGCGCCCAGTCGAGCACGGCGGTGCACAGCGCGCCCGATTGCGAGACGAAGGCGATACGCCCGGTGCCGATCTTGACCGGCGACAGGCTGGCGTTCAGCCCCGCGCTCGGCACCAGGAGGCCGATGCTGCCCGCGCCAAGGATGCGCAGGCGATGGCGCGCGGCGAGATCGCGCAGCGCGTCCGGCGCGAGCGGGCCCGATTCGTCGCCGGTTTCGCGCGAGGGCGCCAACACGACGGCAGTCTGCGTGCCCCTCTGTTCCAGCTCGGCAATCAGCGCGGGTAATGTGGAGGTGGGGGTTGCAATGATGGCAAGGTCGGGCGTTTCGGGCAGGCTCGCCACATTCGGATAGCTGAAGACGCCCGCGACCGCCCGATGCCGTGCGTTGACCGGCATGATCGGGCCGGAAAACCCGCCCTCGAGCAGGTTTCGCATGATGACGTTGCCCGCCTTCTTGGGCGTGTTGGACGCGCCGATGACGGCGATGGCGCGCGGCGCGAAGAGACGTTCGAGGGAGCGGATTGTCATGCGGGACCGGAAATCAAATGTGGCGGCGGGGGATCGTTCCAACAAAACAAGCGTAACACACAATTGCAATTGCTCGACGATCTGAAAAAATGCCCGCGCGGGTGGGCTCCCGGTCGGGCGAGACGAGTTCAAGCGCCGTCGCTATTCGCGATTTTGGCGCGTGGGCGAACTCGTCGACCGACGATCGGAACGACGCACGCCGCGATGCCTCGTCGGGCTTCGCGCATTGCATCGGAAATCGTGTCGAAAATTGCATTGAAATCGCAATGGAAATTGTCATGAAAAAACCAAATCGAAAAGAAGAACAACGGATTTCAAGCACGGAGAAAATCCTGGCCGGCGCGCTCGAATTGTTCGTGCGCAACGGCTACCGCGCCACCACGATCGATCAGATCGCCGCCAAGGCGGGCCTGACCAAGGGAGCGATCTACTTCTACTACAAGACCAAGGAAGCGATCATGCTGACGCTGCTCGAACAGGCGCGGCGCTTTGTCGTCGATCCGGTCGAGGGCAATGTTGATAGCGCCGGCCCTTCGGCGGAAACGCGATTGACGAGGTTCATCCACGGCCAGTCGATGCTCGGACTGACGCGGCCGCTCTACGTGCTGCTGCTGATCCTGGTGTCGATCGAATTCGCCGGAACCGACGGCGAGATCGAGGCGAGCGTGCAGAAGATTTACGGCCTGATGTACGAGCAGGTCGGACGCCTGATCGCCGAGGGGCAGAAGACCGGCGTCTTTCGCGACGATCTCGACGCGCGCCAGCTCACCGCCATCGTCATGGCCGGTCATGA
This sequence comes from Xanthobacteraceae bacterium, assembly GCA_041918675.1. Lineage (GTDB taxonomy): Bacteria > Pseudomonadota > Alphaproteobacteria > Rhizobiales > Xanthobacteraceae > SCUB01. The sequence goes on along the minus strand of JAYRVF010000015.1, from coordinate 117,781 downwards.
CGGGGTGCTGCTCGAATGGCACCGTCGGCCGCGCGACATCACCGGCCGCGATCTGACCGAGGCGCTACGCGAGGTGATGCTCAGGGGCGTGATGCGCCGGGCGTGACGCCGCGCCGCGCGGGGTTCGCTTCGCGCGGCGGCGCGATCCGACGCGCGGGATGCGCGATGATTCGACTCGCTCACCTGTCATGCGCGGGCGTGACGCGCGCATCCGTGTTTCCGGCCGGGGCGACGGCATCGCGGCATGGTTCCGCCGCGCCGGGCGATGAAGGTCGCCGGTGAGCGCGCCGACAAGCAGGCCAGGGGAACTCCTCGCCGCCGCCATCAGCTAAGTCATTTAGATTTCGTGGCTTTGGTCCGCCAAATCGCGAGCCTTCCGACGCCGTTTCCCGTGAAGGGGATGGAGAATATTGACAGCCCAGAAATGAATGAGTATTCATTCAGCCGGACTTCGACAAGGGGGCTGTCGTACCATCCGAACCCAAAGGCGGAGCCCAGGCGCCTCGTGGGGCGGATGGGAAAGCACTTTACCCGCGCTTCATGGGACTCTCATGGCGCGCATCATCATCAGGTTTCACCGGGGGTATCTCGCCAACCAATGAGCGCGGCCCGCAAGCATCTCGTCTTGTGAGCATCTGGCGTGGCTGTTGGGCGCCTCGGGAGACGTTTCAGCGGCGCGCCATTTCGATGACGCTTCGCGCATGCGCCGCGCAACGCGCGTCACGGCGCGCGAAACCATCGTCGAACGCGGCATCGGCGTGGAAGCCATCATACGGCACGGTTTCATCAACAAGGCAGTGTTTGGTCAACAGGAGCAGCGGCAATGAAGTTCGACAATAAGGTTGTGTTGGTGACGGGCGGCGCGTCGGGGATCGGCCTTGCCACCGTCGAGGCTTTCGCGGCGGGCGGCGCCGACGTTCTTCTCTGCGACATCAACGCGGCGACTGGCGCGGCCGCCGCCGAGGCCATTCGCGCCAAGGGCGGCAAGGCGGAGTTCGTCCAGCTCGACGTGACCAGCAAGGCCTCGATCGCCGCCGCGCGCGACAAGGTGCTGGCGAGCCGCGGCCGCGTCGACGTGATCGCCAATGTCGCCGGCTGGGGCCACATTCAGCCCTTCGTCGACAACGACGACGCCTTCATCGCCAAGGTCATGGGGCTCAACCTGATGGGGCCGATCGAGCTCATCCGCGCCTTCTTCCCCTCCATGATCGAGAAGAAGAGCGGCCGCATCGTCAATGTGTCGAGCGACGCCGGCCGCGTCGGCTCGCTCGGCGAGAGCGTCTATTCGGCCGCCAAGGGCGGCTTGATCGCGCTGACCAAGTCGCTCGCGCGCGAGGGCGCGCGCCACGGCATCACCGTCAATTGCATCTGTCCCGGCCCTACCGACACGCCGCTGCTGAAATCGGAACCCGAGAAGTTCCTCGAGGCGTTCCTGCGCGCCATTCCGATGCGCCGCTTCGGCAAGCCCTCCGAGGTCGCCGACGCGATCGTGTTCATGGCTTCCGATCGCGCCAGCTACATCACCGGGCAGGTGCTCAGCGTCAATGGCGGCCTGGCGATGGTCGGCTGATCGTTTGTTTCTATCCGAACCTGAAAGGAAAATTCCATGCGTGAATTCAAGGCCGCCGAATACAAGGCCAAGCACTTCCTCTGGACCGTCGAGGGCAAGGTCGCGACGCTGACGCTCAACCGCCCGGACAAGAAGAACCCGCTGACGTTCGATTCCTATGGCGAGTTGCGCGACCTGTTCCAGAACCTGGTCTATGCCAAGGACGTCAAGAGCATCGTCATCACCGGCGAGGGCGGTAATTTCTGCTCCGGCGGCGACGTGCACGAGATCATCGGCCCGCTGACCAAGATGAAGATGCCGGAACTGCTCGAATTCACGCGCATGACCGGCGACACCGTCCGCGCGATGTGTTCGTGTCCGCAGCCGATCATCGCCGCGATCGACGGCGTGTGCGCCGGCGCCGGCACGATGCTCGGCTGTGCTTCCGACATCCGCCTCGGCACCGCGCGTTCGAAGGTCGCCTTCCTGTTCGTGCGCGTGGGCCTGGCCGGCGCCGACATGGGCGCGTGCACCTTGCTGCCGCGTCTCGTCGGTCTCGGCCGCGCCGCGGAGCTGCTCTATTCCGGCCGCGTCATGGGTGGAGAGGAGGCCGAGCGCATCGGCTATTACAACTCGCTGCACGCGCCCGAGGAGGTCTTCGCCGCCGCCACCAAGCTCGCTCACAACCTCGCCGACGGTCCGACCTTCGGCCACGCCATGACCAAGAAGATGATCTGGCAGGAATGGAGCGCCGGGCTCGGCGAGTGCATCGAGGCCGAGGCGCAGGCGCAGGCGATCTGCATGCAGACGCAGGATTTCCACCGCGCCTATGTGGCCTTCGCCAACAAGCAACAGCCGAAATTCGAAGGCAATTAAGGCAAGCTGCAAGACCAAGCGCGGGAGGAAGCGCTGGAGAAGAGTGGCGGTCCGCGCCGTGCCGTCCTCGGTGGCGGGCGCGGACCAGTCGCGGCGGAACAAGTATATTTCGGGCGTGTCCGCCGGTCGTGGCCGTCCGGCTGACTCAACCCGCGCCGACGCGCGGACAACGGCATGCGCGCGCCGTCGCGTTCGGACGTCCGATCCGGACCCCGACCAAGAACACAAGGGAGATCGCATCATGGTGGGCAAGGGCATCGCGGATGCAAAGCCGCTGGCTGGACGACACGCGCTGGTCACGGGCGGCGGGCGCGGCATCGGGCTTGCGATCGCCGACAAGCTGGCCGCGCTCGGCGCCGACGTGACGCTGACCGGCCGCGACAAGTCGAGGCTCGAAGCGAGCGTCGCCTCGCTCGCCGGTCGCCACCAAACGCGCATCGCCGCCGAGGCCTTCGACGTGAGCGACGTGGCCGCGATCCAGGCCGGATTTGCCTCCGCCGCCGCGCGCTCCGGTCCGATCGCGATCCTGGTCAACAATGCCGGCATCGCGAAGGCGGCGCCATTTTCGCGCACCGAGCTCGCGATGTGGAACGACGTCATGAATGTCGATCTGACCGGCGCGTTTCTGTGTTGCCGCGAGGTCGTCAAGAGCATGATCGAGCAAGGCTTCGGCCGCGTCGTCAACGTGGCCTCGGTCGCCGGGCTGACGGGGCTCGCCTATTGCGCGGCCTATTGCGCGGCCAAGCACGGCCTCATCGGGCTGACGCGCGCGCTCGCGCGCGAATACGCGAAGGCGCCGATCACGTTCAACGCGGTCTGCCCGGGCTATACCGACACCGACATCGTGCGCGACGCGCTCGATAACATCGTCGCCAAGACGAAGCGCACGCGCGAGGCCGCGCTCGCGGAAATCGTGGCGACCAATCCGCAGGGCCGGCTGGTCGATCCGGTCGAGGTCGCCGACGCGGTCGCCTGGCTCTGCCTGCCGAGTTCGGCCGCCGTCACCGGCCAGTCGATCGTCATCGACGGCGGCGGCTTGATGTAGCGCCGATCGCGGGCGGGGTGCGTCCGCGCGCCGGCGGAGAAATGCAAGCGCGCCCGCGCGCGGACCGACAGATGGAAGGCGGAGACAATGGTTCAGCCATCCGACCAGGATTTAGACCGGCTCTCGGGCATCAAGAGCCAGGTCGCCGACGAGGCGCTCGTCAAGCGCCGCCGCGGCCAGATCGTCACGGCGGCGGTCGAGCTCTTCTCCCGCAACGGGTTTCACCGCACCACCATTCTCGACATCGCGCGCAAGGCGGGCGTCAGCCCCGGCCTGATCTACCAGTATGTCGCCGACAAGGACGACGTGCTGCTGCTGGCGCTGCTCAATGTTCTTGATTCCTACAAGGAAGAGATCCCGGCCGCGCTCGATGGTCTCACCGATCGGCTGGAGCGATGCTGGGCGGCGGTCGACGCCTATTGCCGCGTCGTCGATCAGCGCCGCGCGGCGACGGTGCTCGCCTATCGCTCGACCAAGTCGCTGCCCGAGGACCGGCGCCATCTCGTCAAGAAGACCGAGCTCGAAACCAACGACCTGATCGCGGCCTGCCTGCGCGATTGCATCGACGAGGGCTTGATGCGCGAGGTCAATGTCGACCTCGTCACCTACCAGCTCGTGGTGTTCGCCCATAGCTGGGCGCTCAAGCATTGGCGGCTGAAGGAAATCTGCACGCTCGATGATTACATCGCGCAGGGTTTCGACCTGTTCGCTCACGGATTGCTGACGCCGAAGGGGTGGGAGCGCTACCGCGCCCTGCTCAAGACCCGCGGCGCGCGCGTGCCGGAAGCGGTGGCGCGATCGTAGGCGGCGGCGCGATCACGAGCGGCGGGCGCGCGCCTCGCCGTCGGCCTCGCCCAGGCGATCAGCGCTGCATCGGCAGCGTCTGGATGTAGGCGAGCAGGCCCACGCTCAGTTCATGCGGGAACGCCAGCAGCGCCGGCATCGCTTCGCCCGGATGGCCGTTGAAGATGCCGTGCAGCGCCCGGTAGGGGTCGGAATTGGCGACGCGGCCGAGCGGAGGCATCGTGCGCACGTCCTTTCCGGTCGCGCCGTGGCAGGTGGCGCAGACCGTCTGATAGTGAGCGGCATAGGCCTTTGGATCGCCCTTGGCCTTGCGCGTCTTGCGATCGATGTAGTCATCCATGTTGACCTGGCCCTTGGTGACGAAGGTCGCAAGGTCGAGCAGATCGCGCAGCGACAGGAGCTTCTCGAAGCGATGATGCGTGGCGTTGCGCAATTGCGCTATGACGGCATCGATCGAGCCGTTGCCAAGTCCATTGACGCCCTTGATCATGACCTCCTTGCCGTCCGCGCTCATCAACCCGCGATAATCCCAGCCATGGCATTCCTTGCAGCGCCAAGTCGTCCGCGGCTCGATGCCCTTGGCGAGCGCCGCCGGGAAGGCGGGATGCACGCCGGGGGGAACGTCGCGCTTGTTTTCCTTGTACCAGGTGTCGTAGAGCCGTCCGCCCCGCACGATGGATGCCGCGATGTCGCGCACCGGGAGCGTCTGCACATAGGAGAGCATGTTGAGCACGATCTCGCGATCGAGCACGCGCAAGGCCGGCATATTGCCGTTGGGATGACCGTTGAGCAGGGTATGGACCGCGCGCCAAGGATTGGCCCGGGCGGTGTCTCCCAGCGGTTCCGTATCGGGGATCAATTGCCCGTCATTGCCGTGGCAATTCGCACAGATCGTCTGGAAATAGGTGTTGCCGCGCAGGGCATTGCCGCGGGACCAACGCGACGCCGGATCGACCATGGTGTCCATGACGACCTGGCCCTTGGTGATAAAGGCCACCAGATCGTCATATTCGGTGGCGCCGAGATAGTCGCCGTAGCCGTGATTGACGTCGTTGAGGATTTCCTTGATGCGCGCGGGCTGCATATCGGCCGCGGCGAGGATTCCCTTGACCGGCGTCAGCGTGCCGTGAGCGCCGGTCGGGCCGTCCTTGCCGCGATAATCCCAGCCGTGGCAATCGACGCAGCGCTCGGGTCGGCCCTTCATCTTGTCGGTCGAATGCTCGGCGACGCGCATCGCCGACGTTCCGAGCTCCTTGCCCCAATCGTCATAGAGACGACCGCCGCGGGCGACCGAGGCGAGTTCGTCGGCCTTATCCTGCGCGCCGGATCGGACCTGTGCGTCGGCGGTGACCGAAAGAAGAAGGCCGGCCATGAGGGCCGGAAGAAGCAAGCGTCCAAACATCGTCGTCAGCCTGTGCTATTCGCAATTCGTTCGCGTCTGCGCCAGCGGTTCGGGGGCGCGAACTCAATCGCCTTCGTACCCCTCCGGCAGCTCATGCACAACGCCCTTATGGCAGTCGATGCAGTGCTTGCCGTCCAATTTGGCCTGGGGGTGCTTGAGTTTGGCGCGCCGGCCCTGCTCATCGAGATTCATGGCCTCGAAATCATGGCAGTTACGGCAGGCGCGCGATTGCGTCGAGCCCATGTAGGCCCATACGCGTTTCGCCATGGTGAGTCGGTGTGCTTCAAACTTTTCCTTGGTGTCGATCGTTCCAAGGATGTGGTGATAGACGTCCTTGACGGCCCAAACCTTGGCGACGAGCTTCGGGAAGAACTCCTTCGGCACATGGCAGTCGTTGCATGTCGCCCGCACGCCGGTGCGGTTGTTGTAATGGATGGTCTTCTTGTATTCGGCGAAGGGACCGGCCGCCATCGAATGGCACGACGTGCAGAATTCGAGCGTGCTGGTGCGGTCAGCGAAGACCTGGAACGATCCGAAAAAGATCGCGAAAGCCAATGCTCCGGCGAGGAAGAGAATCGCGCACCCGCCGATGGTCTTCGGAATGATCCGACAGATAAGCTTGCCAATCACGACAGAAACTCACTCGAACTACGCACATTGAGGACAACAAGGACCAGAGGGGTTGTCCCTCTGGTCCTTGATGTGTTCGTGGTGATCAGCCCCAGGCGTCCGCGACGATGTTGCTGAACCAGCTATGGGCGAACATCGTCTCGCGCTTGCGCACGTCGGCGGACGCGTTGGCCTTCGACAGGCCGCCCGAGCCCTGGATTTCGACGATGGCGTTCTTCTCGGCGTCGAACTTGTAGACGCCGGCGACCGAGAAGGTGTGGTCCGTCCCCGCGATCGAGTAGCAGGTGTTGACGTAGGTCGGCTCCGCCGGCTGGCCGCCCTTCAGGAGCGCGGCGATCGCCGCGGCCGCGACCTTGGCCTGGGAGTTCGCCGAATAGCCGGACTTCGGCATCGTCGCCGCGTCCGAAGCGTCGCCGAGCACGTGCACCCCGGGCATCTTCTTCGATTCGAAGGTGTTCTTCTGCACCGGGACCCAATTGCCCTCGACCAGGCCGGCGTCGAACGCGATCTGCGCCGCCTTCTGCGGCGGAATCACGTTGATGACGGCGCCCTTGAAGGTGTCGAACTCGGCTTCCACCGACATCGCATCGGCGTCGACCTTCTTCACCTTTCCGCCCTTCGCCGCCGGGATCCATTCGATCATGCTTTCCGGCGTGCCGTAGCCGTAGAACTTCGTCCACGCCTCGATGAACAGGCCCTGCTTGGAGAAGGCGTCCTTCGGGTCGAGGATGATCACCTTCGACTTCGGCTTGTGCTTCTTGAAGTAATGCGCGACCAGGCTCGCCCGCTCATACGGTCCCGGCGGGCAGCGGTAGGGATTGGGCGGCGCGACCATGATGAAGTTCTCGCCGTCCTTCATCGCCTCGATCTGCTTGCGCAACAGAGCGGTCTGCGGGCCCGCCTTCCACGAATGCGGGAGCTTTTCCGCCAACGCCGCGCTGTAGCCGGGAACGCCCTCGTAGTTGAAGTCGATGCCGGGGGAGACGATGCAGCGGTCGAACGCGAACTTCTTGCCGCCCTTGGTGGCGACGGACTTCGCCGCCCCGTCGATGCCGACGGCGACGTCGTGGACGATGTTGATGCCGTGCTTCTTCAGGCCGTCGAAGGTGACCTTGATGCTCTCCATCTTGCGGTCGCCGGCGAGCACTTCATTGCTCATGAAGCAGGTGTAGTACTCGGGATTGGCCTCGATCAGCGTCACTTCCAGCGCGGAATTGGCGCGGCGAAGATATTTCGCCGCCGTCGCTCCGCCCGGTCCGCCGCCGACGATGACCACCTTCTGGCCCGCGCCGTGAGCGATGTAGGGAGCTCCGACAACGCCGGTCGCGGTGGTGGCGCCGGCGATCTTGAGGAAGGTACGACGATTGAAATTCGACATGGTCATTGCTGTTTCCTCCCCCGATCACTTCACGCTGGCGTAGTAGTGGAGGATGTCCTGGAAGGCAGCCTCTCCCTTGTCGCGGACGACTTCGTCGAACTTCGCCTTCTGGCGCCGTTCGGTCTCGCGGGTTCCGGCGAGGAAATCGCGCATCGAGTCCTGCATGTAGGGCAGCCATTGGCCGGCGAGCACGCCGACGCCCTCGGCGACGCGGCCCTCGTCCTCGTGGCAGGATTCGCAATACTTCTTGGCCAGCGCCTTGCCGGACTTCACCTTGTCGGCTTCGGTCGCCTGCTTGACGCGGACGAATGGCTTCTTCTGGAAATAATTGGCCATCTCGGTGATCTGCTCGTCCGAATAGCCCTTGGCGATGCGGTCCATCACCGTGGCCGGGCGGCGACCCGACTTGTAGTCCTTCATCGACAGAATGAAGTAGTCGGTCGAAATCGACGCGATGGTCGGCGTGGCCGGGCCGTTGCTCGATCCGTCAGGTCCATGGCAGCCGGCGCAGGTGTCCGCGACCATTTCGATCGGCGGATTGGCGAGGGCGGGCGCGCTAAGGCCGAGCGCGGCAATAGCCACGCCGGCCTGCATGAGGCGGCGAACAGATGAGTGCATTGAAAGACCCCCTTTCACTTCCGCTCGCCGCGTCCGCCTTGACGGGGCGGAAAGACGAGCGGGGCGGCATTGCGTTTCCTGATGCCCGATGTTGAGTTTCAGCCCGAAGAAAGCCGGTGGAAATTGATCCATAGCAATCCTCGGCACCGTCCGCATCATTGAACATTGCGCGGAGGCCAAGCATCGACAACGGACCGAACTTAATAAGGTGGCTTACAGGCGGTCAAGAAGTTTCATTTCGATCGGCATTGTTGAAATAATTCTTTCGAGGGGGGTCGCTGGACGACATATATCAACTAAAAATTCGCGCCCGGACGAAATCAGGCGCATTGCTGCGTGTGCGAATTATTGCGACGCACAAGGCGCGAAGAAAATTTATCTTCGTAATTTCAGGAATCTGTAGTTCGAATATTTTTTTGCGGCGCATCGAACGCGGGAAAATAGATTTTTAAACTCGGCACCGCCTGTTCAAAACACATTCGCCCTTCCGCGATCGCTTCATGCGCGCGGTTGAATTCCATCAAGCCGATGTCGCGCAGGCGGGGCAGCATCATGATGTGCGGCGGTTCGCCGGCGAGCCGCGTGCGCGTGATTTGGTCCTGCATGATGTCGAGCGAGGATGACAGCACGTCGAAATAGCCGGGCGTCGCCGCCGAGGTTCGCAGCAATCGCGGCGCGATGTTGGCGACCTGATCCTTGATGCCGTGCGGCAGGTGCACCATCAGGCTTTTGATCAGCTCGCCGCGGGCGGTGGCGAAGTCGTCGGACTCTCCGCCATCGGCCTGCACGACGAGATGACGTCCGACGAGTTCGCCGTTGAGATTGACCGCGATGATGATGTCGGCGCCGAGCGCGCGGCAGAGCGAGACCGGAACGGGATTGACGAGACCGCCGTCGACGAGCCATCGGTTGTTCATCCGCGCCGGGCTGAAGATGCCGGGCAGCGAGATCGACGCGCGCACGGCCTGCGTGATCGGTCCTTCCCGCAGCCAGATCTCGCGTCCGGTTTCGAGATCGGTCGCGATCGCGGCGAAGGTTTTCGCCGACGCCTCGATCGGACCGGAGATGCCGAGTCCGGCGAGAAATTCGACGATGAGACGACCGTCGATGAGGCCGCCGCCGGTCAGGCGGATGTCGAGCAGGCCGACGATCTCGCGCCAGGTGATCGCCTCCGCCCATTCCCTGAGCCGCGTCAGTTGCCCGGTGACATAGGCCGCGCCCACCAGCGCGCCGATCGACGTGCCGCAGACGATGTCGGGTTCGATGCCCGCCTTCACGAGCGAGTCGATGATGCCGATATGGGCCCAGCCGCGCGCCGATCCGCTGCCGAGCGCGAGGCCGATGCGGGGACGTTGACGCGCCTTGGCCATGGGGCTTCCTCCGGTTGCGCGCCGCGACGATGATCGACGGCCTGGAACATTCACCCGACGAGACGCGATCGTCTCGCGGGACAAGCAAGACTCCAGATCGGGCGCCTATAGCAAATCCCGACCGCAAATTCTGACCGCGAATCCCGGCCGCAAATCCCGATCACAAATCCCGGCCGCGAGAGCGGATTCCACTTTCGCGGAATCTGCCCTAGGGATCGACAAGAATGACGCGGATGTCATTGACATTGGTCAGCGTCGGTCCGGTCATGAGCAATCCGCTGGCGGCCTCGAAAAATCCGGTCGAATCGTTCCGCGCGAGCGCCGCGGCCGGATCAAGCGCGGGATCGAAGCCGCGCGCCGTCATGCGCGTCATGACGTGAGCATCGACGAAGGCCCCGGCCGCGTCGCCCGGTGCGCCCGTGCCTCCATCGCCGCCGTCGGTGTCGGCGGCGAGCGCGGCGATCGTCGCGAACGTCTCCGGATGCGGCCGCAGCGCGAGCGCCAACGCCAGCGCGTATTCCTGATTGGGACCGCCGCGCCCTTCGCCGCGCACGGTCACCGTGAGCTCGCCGCCGGAAAGAATCGCCGTTCGCCGGCCAAAGGCGAGCGCTTCGCGCGCGAGACGGGCATGGGCGGCCCCCACCTCGGCCGCCTCGCCTTGCAGGTCGGCGCCGAGATCGCGGACGGCGTAGCCCGCGCGCGTCGCGACCGCGATCGCCGCGTCGAGCGCGTCGCGCGGTCGGGCGACGACGGCGAAGCTAGCCCGCGCGAAGGCGGGATCGCCTTCCTTCGGCGTTTCATTGCGCGGATCATCGAGCGCGCGCGCGATCGCGGCATCGACCGCGACGCCATGGCGACGCAGCACCGCGCGCGCGTCGGCCAAAGTCGTCGGATCGGCGACGGTCGGCCCCGACGCGATGACGCATGGATCGTCTCCGGGAACATCGGAGATCGCGAGCGTGACCACGCGCGCGGGGCCCGCGGCGCGCGCGAGGCGCCCGCCCTTGATGCGCGAGAGGTGCTTGCGCACGGCGTTGATGTCGGCGATCGGCGCGCCGGAGCGCAGCAGCGATCGGGTGAGAGCCCGCTTGTCCGCGATCGTGACGCCCTCGACCGGCGCGGTCCAGTTCGCCGAACCCCCGCCGGACAACAGTACGAGCACGAGGTCGCCGGGGCCGGCCTCTCGGGCGAGCGCGAGCGCGGCGTCGGCGGCCGCGACGCTTGCCGCATCGGGCATCGGATGTCCCGCTTCCACGATCCCGATCCGCCGCGTCGGCACGCCATGGCCTCGGCGTGTCGCGGCAAGTCCGTCAAGCCGAGCCGGATCGAGGTCGAGATCGTCGAGATAATGGCGCTCGGCGGCGGCGGCCATCGCGGCGGCGGCTTTTCCGGCGGCGAGCAGGATGATCCGGCCCGGTGGCGGATCGGGCAGGCCTGGGGCGACGACGCGGTCCGGACGGGCGGCCGCCACCGCCGCGTCGAACAAGGATCGCAGGAACGGCCGCCGGTCTGTCATGGTTGTTCTTCCGGGCGCGCCCGACATTCCCGCCGGGCCGGCGGTCGCCGGTGGAGGTCCCACGACATCCGCGATTTTGGCGAGGCGGTCATGAATTGACCCCGGCGCGAATTTGCGTCTTCTTCGGCCCTTGTTCAAGATCGAGATGCCGGAGGCGGACCTGGCGCTCGGTCGCCGCGCGCATGTCCGCCGACGAGTTTGACAACGCCATGAACCACGCCGCGACCGACATTGGTGAGAAGACCTCCTTCATCCTCACGCTCGCCTGCACCGACCGGCCGGGCATCGTCTCCGCGGTGACGGCCGTGCTGTTCGAGGCCGGCGGCAACATCCACGCCGCCAACCAGTATGACGACACCGAGACCGGCCGCTTCTTCATGCGTACGGTGTTCACGGTCGAGGGCGAGAAGGCGAACGAAACCGCGCTGCGCGCCGCTTTCGGCCCGGTCGCCGAACGTTTCGGCATGACCTGGACGCTGCGCGATCGCACCCGGCGCCAGCGCGTGCTGCTGATGGCGTCGAAATTCGACCATTGCCTCACCGATCTCATCTATCGCTGGCGCATCGGCGAACTGGCCATGGATATATCCGGCATCGTTTCCAATCACCCGCGCGAGACCTACGCCCATAGCGATCTCGACGGCGTGCCGTTTCATCACATCCCGATCGAGGCGGACGGCAAGCTGGCGCAGGAGGAGCGGGTTTGGTCGATCATCACCGAGACAAGGACCGATCTCGTGGTGCTGGCGCGCTACATGCAGATTCTTTCCAACGACCTGTCCGCCAAGCTCGCCGGGCGCTGCATCAACATCCACCATTCATTCCTGCCGGGATTCAAGGGCGCCAAACCCTATCACCAGGCGCATCGGCGCGGCGTCAAGCTGATCGGCGCGACGGCGCATTACGTCACCGCCGACCTCGACGAGGGACCGATCATCGAACAGGACGTCGAGCGCATCAGCCATCACAACACGCCCGAGGATCTCATCCGCAAGGGACGCGATATCGAGCGCCGCGTGCTCGCCCGCGCGATCGCCTGGCATCTCGACGGCCGGGTATTCCTCAACGGGCGCAAGACGGTGGTCTTTCGTGACTAGCGCGCTTTCCGATCGCATGGAATCATGCGGTCGATGAGAAATCGCGCCAAATTGGAACGCTGGAGCAAGTTCTTATTGAAAAAGCCTGTCAGCTTTTTCGGAACTTGCTCTGACGCAGCGCGCGCGAGCCGAGCCGGATCCGCGGGATGACGGGCCATATTCTCGCCATCGACCAGGGCACGACCTCCACGCGGGCGATCCTGTTCGATGCCGGGCTTTCCCCGATCGCGATCGCGCGACGGGAACTGCCGCAGCATTTTCCGGCGTCGGGCTGGGTCGAGCACGACCCGGAGGACATCTGGCGCGCGACGCTTTCGACCTGCCGCGAGGCGATGGCTGAGGCCGGCGCGACGGCTGCCGACATCGCCGCGATCGGGATCACCAACCAGCGGGAGACGACGCTGGTATGGGATCGCGCCACCGGCGCGCCGATTGGCCGCGCCATCGTCTGGCAGGACCGGCGCACCGCCGATATCTGCGAACGGCTGCGCGCGGATGGTCATGAGGCGATGGTCGCCGCGCGCACCGGGCTTCTCATCGACCCCTATTTCTCGGCGACGAAAATCGCGTGGCTGCTCGACAATGTTTCCGGCGCGCGCGCGCGGGCCGAGGCCGGCGAGCTCCTGTTCGGCACGGTCGATTGCTACTTGCTGTGGCGGCTCACCGGCGGCGCGGCGCACGCGACCGACGCCACCAACGCAGCGCGCACGCTTCTTTTCGATATCCATCGCGGGGACTGGGACGACGAGCTGCTGGCGCTGTTCCGCGTTCCCCGCGCGATGCTGCCCGTGGTGCGAGATTGCTCCGGCAGGTTCGGAACGACGACGCCGGCGCTGTTCGGCGGCGCGATCACCATCGCGGGCATCGCCGGCGACCAGCAGGCCGCCGCCATCGGGCAGGCCTGCTTCGCGCCGGGCTCGGTCAAGGCGACCTACGGCACGGGATGCTTCGTGCTCCTCAACACCGGCGCGCGGCCGGTCGCCTCGACGAACCGGCTCCTGACGACCATCGCCTATCAGCTTGATGGCGCGCGGACCTACGCGCTGGAAGGGGCGATCTTCGTCGCCGGCTCGGCGGTGCAATGGCTGCGCGACGGGCTCGGAATCATCCGTCGGGCCGAGGAATGCGACGATCTGGCCGCGGCCGCCGATCCGGCCCAGGACGTCGTTCTGGTTCCCGCCTTTGTCGGGCTCGGCGCGCCGTATTGGCGGGCGCATGCGCGCGGGGCGATGTTCGGCCTGACCCGCGCAACGGGACCGCGCGAGATCGCGCGCGCCGCGCTGGAAAGCGTCTGCTTCCAGACCGCCGATCTGTTCGCCGCCATGTGGGCGGACTGGCGCGACGCGCCGCGCGGCGACCCTGTACTGCGCGTCGACGGCGGCATGACCGCGTCCGACTGGACGATGCAGCGCCTGGCCGATCTTCTCGACGTGGCGGTCGACCGTCCCCTGATCCGGGAGACGACGGCGGTGGGCGCGGCCTATCTCGCGGGACTATCGGCGGGGCTGTTGCCGCCGCCACGCGATTTCGCCGGCGCATGGCGGCTCGATCGGCGTTTCACGCCGCGAATGGACGCGCCCTCGCGCGAGCGGCGGCTCGCCGCGTGGCGACGCGCGATCGCCGGCACGCTCGCGAGCGACCGGGATTGAGCAAAACGCCTCAGGACGCCTTGTGCATGCCGCAGCCGCAGCCGGCCGCGTGCTTGGAAGCCGGGCCCGATGCCAGCGCGGGCGCGAGCGGGATCGCGGAAGTCCCGGGCGTCTTTTCCGCGGCCGGCTGATAATTCAGCACCGGCGCGAGCAGGCGCTCGGTCTCCTCGATCGTCCAGCCCTTGCGCCGCGCGTAATCCTCGACCTGATCGCGCTCGACCTTGCCGACGCCGAAATAATGGCTTTCGGGGTGGCTGAAATAGACGCCGCAGACCGACGCGCCCGGCCACATCGCCCAGCTCTCCGTCAGTTTGACGCCGATGGCGCGTTCGGCGCCGAGCAGATCGAACAGCGTCTTCTTCTCGGAATGGTCGGGCTGAGCGGGATAGCCCGGCGCCGGACGGATGCCGCGATAGCCCTCGAACAGGAGCCCCGAATTGTCGAGGTTCTCGTCGGGCGCGTAGCCCCAGAAATCCCGGCGCACGCGCTCGTGCATGCGCTCGGCGAAGGCTTCCGCCAGCCGGTCGGCAAGCGCCTTGATCAGGATGGCGTTGTAATCGTCATGGGCGCGCTTGAATCGCTCGGCGAGTTCCTCTTCGCCTAGTCCGGCGGTGACGACGAAGCCGCCGATATGGTCGGCGATGCCGCTCGCGCGCGGCGCGACGAAGTCCGCCAGCGCGATGTTGGCGCGGCCCTCGCGGCGGCCGAGCTGCTGGCGCAGCGTGTGCAGCCGCGCGAGCTCCTCGGTCCTGCTCTCGTCGGTGAACAGGATGATGTCGTCGCCGACGCTGTTGGCCGGCCAGAAGCCGATCGCGGCGGACGCGCGCATCCATTTCTCGTCGGCCAGCCGTTCGAGCATTTCCAGCGCGTCCTTGTGCAGCGCGCGGGCGGCCTCGCCCATCTTCGGATCGTCGAGAATGGCGGGGAAGCGACCGGAGAGTTCCCAGGCGCGAAAGAACGGCGTCCAGTCGATGTAGTCGATGAGCTCGGCGACCGGATAATCGGCGAAGATCCGGGTGCCGAGGAATTTCGGCGGCTTCGGGCGATAGGCCGGCCAGTCGAGCTTGAGCGCGTTGGCGCGCGCGTCGGCGAGGGCGAGACGCTGCTTGTCTTGCTGGCCGCGCGCGTGGGTCGCCGCGATGCGCTTGTAATCGGCGCGCACGCCATCGGCATAGGCGCGCGCGGCGCCGAGCGAGACGAGCGAGGCGGCGACGCCGACGGCTCGGCTCGCGTCGTTGACGTGGACGACCGCGCCGCGCGGATAATTCGGATCGATCTTGACGGCGGTGTGCACGCGACTGGTGGTCGCCCCGCCGATCAGCAGGGGAATGTCAAGACCCTGCCGCTCGAGCTCGGCGGCGACGTGGCACATCTCGTCGAGCGAGGGCGTGATCAGGCCGGACAGGCCGATCAGGTCGGCCTTTTCCTCTCGCGCCGCTTCGATGATGCGGGTGGTCGGAACCATCACGCCGAGATCGACGACCGAGAAATTGTTGCACTGGAGCACGACGCCGACGATGTTCTTGCCGATATCGTGGACGTCGCCCTTGACGGTGGCGAGCACGATCTTGCCGGCGGAGTTGACGCCGCCGCTGGACGCGTTGGCTTCGTCCATGAACGGCATCAGATAGGCGACGGCCTGCTTCATCACCCGCGCCGATTTGACCACCTGCGGCAGGAACATCTTGCCCGCGCCGAACAGGTCGCCGACGGTGTTCATGCCGGCCATCAGCGGCCCCTCGATCACGTCGAGGGGTTGGGTCGCGGCGCGCCGCGCCTCCTCGACGTCGACCTCGATATGTTCGGTAAGCCCGTGAACGAGCGCGTGGGAAAGTCGCCGCTCGACCGGCCATTCGCGCCACGCCGCGTCGGCTTCCTTGGCCTGCTTGCCCCTGCCCTGGAATTTCGCCGCCAGCGCCAAGAGCCGCTCGCCGGCGTCGGGCCGGCGGTTGAGAATCACGTCCTCGCAGGCCGCGCGCAGTTCGGGGTCGAGATCGTCATGGACGGCCATCTGGCCGGCATTGACGATGCCCATGTCCATGCCCGCCTTGATGGCGTGATAGAGGAACACCGAATGCATCGCCTCGCGCATCGGCTCGTTGCCGCGGAAGGCGAAGGAGAGGTTGGAGACGCCGCCGGAGACATGCGCGCGCGGCAGGTTCTGTCGGATCCAGCGCGTCGCCTCGATGAAATCGACGCCGTAATTGGCATGTTCCTCTATGCCGGTGGCGACGGCGAAGACGTTGGGATCGAAGATGATGTCCTCGGGGGGGAAGGCGAGGCGTTCGGTCAGAATCTTGTAGGCGCGCGCGCAGATCGAGGTCTTGCGCGCGAAGGTGTCGGCCTGGCCGGTCTCGTCGAAGGCCATGACGACCACGGCGGCGCCGTGGCGCCGCGCCACGGTCGCATGGCGCAGGAACTCCTCCTCGCCTTCCTTGAGCGAGATCGAATTGACGATGGGCTTGCCCTGAACGCATTTCAGGCCCGCCTCCAGCACCGAGAATTTCGATGAATCGAGCATCACCGGCACGCGCGCGATGTCGGGTTCCGACGCGATGAGATTGAGGAACTCGGTCATCGCGCGCTCGGAATCGAGCAGGCCCTCGTCCATGTTGATGTCGATGATCTGGGCGCCGTTCTCGACCTGGTCGCGGGCGACCTTGAGCGCGGCGGGATAGTCGCCGGCGGTGATGAGTTTGCGGAATTTGGCCGAGCCGGTCACATTGGTGCGTTCGCCGATATTGACGAAGGGAATGTCCGGCGTGAGCTCGAACGGTTCGAGCCCGGAAAGGCGCAGCCGGGGCTCGGGCGCGGCGATCTGGCGCGGCCGCTTGCCGGCGACCGCGCGCGCGAGCGCGGCGATGTGGTCGGGCGTGGTGCCGCAGCAGCCCCCGACGATGTTGACGAGGCCGCGTTCGGCGAAATCGCCCATCGTCGCCGCCATCGTCTCGGGGCTTTCGTCGTATTCGCCGAATTCGTTGGGAAGGCCGGCGTTGGGATAGATGCAGACGAGCGTGTCGGCAACGCGGTCGATCTCGGCCAGATGCGGCGCGAGCTCGGCCGCGCCGAGCGCGCAGTTGAACCCGATCGACAGCGGCAGGACGTGGCGGACGGAATTCCAGAACGCGACCGGCGTCTGCCCGGACAGGAGGCGGCCGGACTTGTCCGTGATGGTTCCGGAAATCATCACCGGGATCGCGCGGCCTTGCGCGGCCGCCAATTCGGCGATGGCGTAAAGCGCGGCCTTGGCGTTGAGCGTGTCGAAGATGGTCTCGACGATGAACAGGTCCGCGCCGCCTTCGAGAAGGCCGCGCGCCTGTTCGCCATAGGCCTCGCGCAACTGGTCGAAGGTGATGGCGCGATAGCCGGGATTGGACACGTCCGGCGAGATCGAGGCGGTGCGGTTGGTCGGGCCGATCGCGCCGGCGACGAAGCGCGGCCTGCCGTCCTCGGCCGCGACCGCCGTCGCCGCCGCGCGCGCAAGCAGCGCGCCGGCCCGGTTCATTTCGAAGGCGTGGTTTTCCAGGCCGTAATCGGCCTGGGCGATCGAGGTGGAGGAAAACGTGTTGGTGGCGACGATGTCGGCGCCGGCGCGCAGATAGGCGGCGTGGATATGCTGGATGGCCTGGGGCTGGGTCAGGTTGAGCAGGTCGTTGTTGCCGCGCAGGTCGCGGTTCCAGGCGTCGAAACGGGCGCCGCGAAATTCCGATTCGTCGAGCCCGAGCGCCTGGATCATCGTGCCCATGGCGCCGTCGAGCACGAGAATGCGTTCCTTCGCGAGCGCGCGCAGGGTGGTTTCGGTGGGGGAGATCGGTTGCATCGCCTGGTCTCAGCCGCCGCTCGCCGCCGGCCGTATGCCAAGCAGATGGCAGACGGCGAACACGAGATCGGCCCGGTTCATGGTGTAGAAATGAAGAACATCGACGCCGCGCGCGACGAGATCGAGCGCCTGGTTCGCCGCCACGGTCGCCGCGATCAGCTTGCGCGTCTTGGGATCGTCGTCGAGCCCCTCGAAGCTTCTCGCGAAGGCGGCCGGCACGCTCGCCCCGCAGCGTTCGGCGAATTGCCGCGTCTGCCGGAAATTCTGCACCGGCAGAAGCCCCGGAATGATCGGGATGGTGATGCCGCGCGCGCGCGCCTTGTCGACGTAGCGCAAATAGGCGTCGTTATCGAAGAAGAACTGGGTCACGGCGCGCGTCGCGCCCGCGTCGACCTTGGCCCGCAGCATGTCGATATCGGCTTCCACCGTCGGGCTTTCGGGATGTTTTTCCGGATAGGCCGAGACGGTGATCGCGATGTCGGGATATTGCCGGCGGATGCCGGCGACGAGGTCGGCGGCGTTGCGGTAGCCGTTGGGATGGGGAACATAGGCCGCGCCGATTCCGGCGGTCGGATCGCCTCGCAGCGCCACGATATGACGCACGCCGGCGGCATGATAGCGCGCGATGACGTCGTCGACTTCCGCCCGCGAGGCATCGACGCAGGTCAGATGCGCGGCCGGCACCAGGGTCGTTTCGGCGATCAGGCGCGTGATCGTCGCATGCGTGCGCTCGCGCGTGGAGCCGCCCGCGCCATAGGTGACGGAGACGAATTGGGGTGACAGCGGCGCCAGTCGCCGCACGGCCTCCCAGAGCGCGCGCTCCATCTCCTCGGTCTTCGGCGGAAAGAACTCGAAGGACACCGCGGGCTTTGACCGCGCGCCGGCCGGCTGGACCGGAGATTGACCGATTTCGCTCATGGATGCCGGCGCGCCTTGCGCCAGGCGCCGAGCGTCGCGCGGTCGTGCGGGGATGACGTCATGGTCTCACTCACTCATTCACTCAAATCGCCCACTCGAATCGCCGACGTCTCCGCCCCCTTGGCAAAACCGCGTCACGGTTCGAGACGCCGGGTGGCGCTTGCCTTGCGCGATGTCGCGATGGGCCGCCGAGACTCGCGGACTTCCGCGAAGCTCGTGTGCTCTCCGTCCGAAGGATGCTTTCGGGGGGAAGCCTTCCGCCCCCATTTCATACCGCAGCACGGCTTCGGGCGACAGCCCAATTTATTGCTTCTGATGTTGGGAAGTTGCCCATAACCGCCGTATGTTGTCGCCTATATCGTCGCCTATATAGGGCGAAGTTGGGACGCGGCGTCACGGATAAATCACTGAATTTGAAGCTAAACACTCATTTTGTAAAATTTTTTTCTCCAAAGTTGGTCAAAACAACCATTGGGCATATCCGTAATCACGCGAGCGCGTTGGGACGTTTTCGCCCACCCTGCTTCGTGACATGCGTCAAGACAGTCCGCGGAGCGGCGTTGGCCGCGCGCGATCATGCGATCAGTGCGCGCCGCGACCGAAGCGGGAAGGCTCAGGCGACTGATTCGCTAAAGCTCGCGCGGAAGGAATGGGCGGGATAGACGCCGATGATGTTGAACTCCCGCGAGAAGAAGCTGAGTTCCTCGAGCGCGAAAGCAAGGCCGCGGTCGTCGGGATGGCCCTCGACGTCGGCATAGAATTGCGTGGCGAAGAAATTGCCCTCGACCATGTAGCTTTCGAGCTTGGTCATGTTGACGCCGTTGGTGGCGAAGCCACCGAGCGCCTTGTAGAGCGCGGCCGGCACGTTGCGCACGCGGAAGACGAAGGTGGTGATGATCGGTCCAGAGCCCTGCTTGGCCCATCGCGCCTCGCGCGACAGCAGGATGAAGCGTGTCGTGTTGTGGGCCTCGTCCTCGATATCCCGCGCGAGAATGTCGAGACCGTAGATTTCAGCGGCCAGTCGCGAGGAGATCGCCGCGCGGCTCTTGTCGCCGCGCTCGGCCACCTCGCGCGCCGCGCCCGCCGTGTCGGCGACGACGAGCGGCTTGACGCCGAGCCTGCGGATGATGTTGCGGCACTGGCCGATGGCGTGGACGTGGCTCTCGATCGACTTGATGTCGGCGATCTTGGCGCCCTTGATGCCGACGAGCTGATGCCGGATCGGCAGGAACCATTCGCCGACGATATGCAGTCCGGCCTGCGGCAACAGATGGTGGATGTCGGCGACGCGCCCGGCCACGGAATTCTCGATCGGAATCATGCCGAGGTCGGCGTCCCCGTTTTCGATGGCCGCGAAGGCGTCCTCGAAGCTCGGGCAGGGAACGGCGACGGCGTCGGCGAACGCCTCGGCGATGGCGATGTGCGAATTGGCGCCGGGCTCGCCCTGGAAGGCGATCTTGTGGGGCTTTGTCATGGCAGTCCGATTAGGGGCCCCGAACCGATCCGTCAATCGCCGCGGCCGAGAATTCGCCGCGCGGCGTCGAGGTCTTCGGGCGTGTCGACGCCGAGCGGCACGGCGTCGACGATGGCGACGTCGATCCGCATGCCGGCCTCGAGCGCGCGCAACTGCTCGAGCCGCTCGCGCCGTTCGAGGGGGGAGGGCGGAAGGGCCACGAACCGCGCCAGCGCCGCCCGGCGGTAGGCATAGAGGCCGATATGGTGGTAACGCGGTCCGTCGCCATGCGGCGCGGTCGCGCGGGTGAAATAAAGCGCCCTCAGCCGGTTCGGCCCGATCCGCGATCCGACGACCTTGACGACATTCGGATTGGTATGTTCGCCGGGCGTCTTGATCTCGGCGGCAAGCGTCGCGATGGCGACCTCGGGATCATCGAGGGGGCCGAGCACCGCGCGAATATCCCTCGGCGCGATCGTCGGCAGGTCGCCCTGGACGTTGACGATGATCTCGGCGTCGCCGTCGGGACCCGCCTTGCCCATCGCCTCGAAAATACGGTCCGAACCCGAGAGGTGATCGGCGCGGGTCATCACCGCCCGTCCGCCCGCCGCCGCGATCGCCGCCGCGATTTCCGGCGAATCCGTCGCCACCGCCACGGGGCCGATGCCGGCCGCCACCGCCCGCCGCCAGACATGCACGATCATGGGCGCGCCGGCGATGTCGGCAAGCGGCTTGCCGGGGAGCCTGGTCGAAGCCATGCGCGCGGGGATGAGAACGAGCGCGGTCGCGGAGGTGCTGGACATGATCCTTCCGAAGGAACCAATGGTGGGCTTGCGCGAAGGGTCCGCTCGCGTCGCCGCGCCGGGCCCGGAAAGCGGCCATTTCCCCGCCGGTTATAGAGGTTGCGGCATTTCCGGCAAATCGATAATCATTCGCGGGAATGGCGCGCCGCGCGCGACGATTGAATCAGAGGCGCGGATAATTCCGAGGCACGGACCAGATCCGGGCGAGGTCAGCGCCGCCGCGCGGCCTTTCGTCTCGCCGGCGGTCCGGCCGTTGAAATCCGGCGGGCGATCGCGGAAACATCTCTCCCGCGAGACCGACGAATTGATCCCCGAAAGCGAGATCCGATGGGCTTTTCCGAAGTGATGAAATTCGGCGGCGCGATCCTTGCGACGCTTCTGGGAATGTTCATCGTCAACGTGATCGCGGATTCGATCTTCACGTCCGAGACGCCGTCCCGCAAGGAGCGCGCGGCGACCGTTTCTGCGCCCGCCGCATCGCCTTCGCCGGCTCCCGCCGCGCGGCCGGACGACGCGATGCCCCAAGCGGCCGCGCCCTCGCCCGACCAGACGCTCGCCGCGCTTCTGTCCGAAGCCTCGATCGACAAGGGAGCGAGCGAGGCCAGGAAATGCGTGGCCTGCCATACCTTCGAAAAGGGCGGCCCCAACCGGATCGGGCCCAACCTCTACGGGATCGTCGGCAAGGAACGCGGCGCGCGCGCGGGCTTCAACTACACTTCGGCGATGAAGAGCAAGGGCGGCAAGTGGACCTATGACGATCTCGACCGCTTCCTGATGAATCCGAAAATGGTCGTTTCCGGCACCAATATGAGCTTCCCCGGCATCGCCAAGGCGAGCGACCGGGCGAATGTGATCCTCTATCTGCGGGGTCTTGCCGACGATCCGGAGCCGCTGCCGGCGGTCAAATGATCGCGAGGCCGAGGGGCCGCGCGCCAGGCATCGATTCCCAGGCGTGAATTCAGCGCCAGGCGGTTCTTTTGTCGCGCCGGGCCGGTGGCGCGGCATCGCGAATCCGACATAATTGACCGGCGACATCGCCGGCCGCGACGTTACCGGCAATGACGGGCGGCACGGCCCACGGCGCTCGCGCCGGCCGCGCCACCGGAAGCGACAATACCGGGCGCGGACGGGAAGGACGAGGGATCGAATTTGACAGTCAATCGTCGTGAACTTTTTCGCGGCGGCGCGGGTCTTGCCGCGCTGTCGATGCTGCCGGCCCCGGTCGCCTCGTTCACCGCGCCCGCGCGGGCAAGCTCGGCCGAACCCGCGTGGCGTCACGGCCTCTCCCTTTTCGGCGATCTCAAATATCCCGCCGGCTTTCCGCGCTTCGACTACGTCAATCCGGACGCCCCGAAAGGCGGCCTTGCCCGCCAGAGCACGATCGGCTCCTTCGACAATTTCAATCTCGTCGTCGCCGGCGTCAAAGGCTCGCTCGCGGCCGGCATCGGTCTGATCTACGACACGCTGATGACGAGCGCGCTCGACGAGGTGTCGACCGAATACGGACTGCTCGCCGAATCGGTTCGCCATCCCGACGATCATTCCTGGGTGACCTATCGGTTGCGCGCGGCGGCGAAATGGCACGACGGCATGCCGGTGACGCCGGAGGACGTGATCTTCTCCTTCGACATGCTCAAGAAGCACAGCCCGATGCACGCGGCCTATTACCGCCACGTCGCCAAGGTCGAGATGACCGGCGAGCGCGACATCACCTTCACCTTCGACGGCGGGGGCAACCGCGAATTGCCGCAGATCGTCGGCCAATTGGTGGTGCTGCCGAAGCATTGGTGGGAAGGCGTCAACGCCAAGGGCGAGAAGCGCGACATCACGGCGACGACCCAGGAGCCGCCGCTCGGCTCCGGGCCCTATCGCGTCAAGGAGTTCGTCGCCGGCGGCACTGTCGCCTATGCGCGGGTGGCCGACTATTGGGCGCGCGATCTCAACGTCAATGTCGGACGCAACAATTTCGACGAGCTGCGCTTCGAATATTTCCGGGACGGAACCGTCGCGATCGAGGTATTCAAGGGCGATCAGGTCGACTGGCGCATGGAAAACAGCGCCAAGAATTGGGCCACGGCCTACGATTTCCCCGCAGTGCACGACAAGCGCGTGGTGCTGGAGGAATTCCCCATCCGCAGTCGCGGCGGCATGCAGTGCTTCGCCTTCAATCTGCGCCGGGCGAAATTCAAGGAGCCGCGGCTGCGCCGCGCGATCAACTTCGCCTTCGATTTCGAGGAAATGAACGGCCGCCTGTTCTACGGCCAGTACAAGCGGATCAACTCCTATTTCGAGGGCACCGAGCTCGCCGCGACCGGCCTGCCCGAGGGAAAGGAACTCGAAATTCTCGATGCCGTGCGCGGCAAGGTGCCGTCCGAGGTTTTCACCACCGCTTACGCCAATCCCGTCGGCGGCGACCCACGGGCGGTGCGGGCCAATTTGCGCGAGGCGATGGGCCTGCTCAAGGAGGCGAATTTCGAAATCCGCGACCGCCGTCTCATCGATCTCGCGAGCGGCCAGCCCTTCGCGATGGAAATTCTGGTGCAGGATCCGAGTTTCGAGCGGGTCGCGACCTCCGTCGTTCCCTCCTTCGAGCGGCTCGGCATCGCGACCACGGTGCGCATCGTCGACCAGCCGCAATATGAAAATCGCCTGCGCAATTTCGACTTCGACATCATCGTCGCCTCATGGGGGCAGTCGCTTTCGCCCGGCAACGAGCAGCGCGATTTCTGGGGGTCGGCGGCGTCCCGGATTCCCGGCTCGCGCAATCTCGTCGGCATCGAAGATCCGGCCGTCGACGCGCTGATCGAGCGCGTCATCTTCGCCCGCGACCGCGCCGACCTTGTCGCGGCCACGCGCGCGCTCGACCGGGTGCTGTTGTGGAACTTCTATGTCGTGCCGCAATGGACTTACGGCAAGGAGCGCACCGCGCGGTGGGATCGCTTTAGCCGTCCCGCGCTCATGCCGACCTATGGCGCCTCCGACTTTCCCTCGATCTGGTGGTGGGACGCGGACAAGGCGGCCAAGGCGGCGAAGCGATCATGAGCCTCGGCCGGGTTCCGCCCGCCGTCGCCGCGCCGACACGGCGAACGGTGGTCGCGGCCGGCGGCGGGGCGCTCGCGGCGTTTCTCCTTGCCTCGCGGCGAGCGCGCGCCGGCGAGGAAACGCACGGGCTTTCCGCCTTCGGCGATCTCAAATACCCGGCCGATTTTTCCCATCTCGATTACGTTCGGCCGGACGCGCCGAAGGGCGGCGTCTTTTCCACCATTCCGTCGAGCCGCGCCTATAACCAGTCCTACCAGACCTTCAACTCGCTCAACGCCTTCATTCTCAAGGGCGACGGCGCGCAGGGCATGCAATTGACCTTCGCCTCCCTGATGGCGCGCGCCGAGGACGAACCCGACGCGGTCTATGGGCTCGCCGCGCGCGCGGCGCGGATCTCGCCCGACCGGCTGCGATACGATTTCCTGCTGCGCCCGGAGGCGCGGTTTCACGACGGCGTCCGGCTCACCGCCCATGACGTCGCTTTCTCGCTCGAAATCCTGAAGGCCAAGGGCCATCCGATCATCCAGCAATTGCTGCGCGACATGACCGGCGTCGCCGCGCTCGACGAGATGACGGTGAGCGTGACCTTCGCGCCCGGTCGCGGCCGCGACGTGCCGCTCTACGTCGCCGGCCTGCCGATCTTCTCGCGCGCCTATTACGCCGAGCGCGCCTTCGACGAATCCACGCTCGCCGTTCCGCTCGGTTGCGGCCCCTACAAGGTCGCGCGCTTTGAGGTCGGCCGCTTCATCGAGTTAGAGCGGGTCAAGGACTGGTGGGGCGCCGATCTGCCGATCACGCGCGGGCGGAACAATTTCGATGTCATGCGCTACGAGTTCTATCGCGACCGCGAGGTCGCGTTCGAGGGCTTCACCGCGCGCAACTATCTGTTCCGCGAGGAATTCACCTCGCGCGTGTGGGCGACGCGCTACGACTTCGCCGCCGCGCGCGACGGCCGCGTCCGCCGCGAGACATTGCCCGACGACACGCCGTCCGGCGCGCAGGGCTGGTTCATCAACCTGCGCCGCGCCAAATTCGCCGATCGCCGTCTGCGCGAGGCGCTGGGCTGCGCCTTCGATTTCGAGTGGACCAACAAGACCATCATGTACGGCGCCTACCGGCGCACGCATTCCCCGTTCCAGAATTCCGACATGATGGCGAACGGTTCGCCCGAACCGGCCGAGCGCGCGCTGCTCGAACCGTTTCGCGGCGAGGTTCCCGAGGAGGTGTTCGGCGAGCCGTTCGCGCCGCCGGTCTCCGACGGCAACGGCCAGGACCGCGCGCTGCTGCGCCGCGCCGCGCGCCTCCTCGGCGAAGCCGGCTGCGTCGTCGAGAACGGCAGGCTGCGCGCGCCTTCCGGCGAGCCGATGACGATCGAGTTTCTGCTCGACGAGCCGTCGTTTCAGCCCCATCACATGCCGTTCATCAAGAATCTGGGCACGCTCGGCATCGAGGCGACGTTGCGCGTCGTCGATCCGGTGCAGTTCCGCGCCCGCCTCGACGATTTCGATTTCGATCTGACGATCACCCGCTTCAGCATGTCGTCGACGCCGGGCGACGCGCTCAGGACGTTCTTCTCGTCACGGGCGGCGCGTACGCGCGGTTCGCAGAACCTGGCCGGAATCGCCGATCCGGCGATCGACGCGTTGATCGAGCGAATCATCGAGGCGCCCGATCGCGAAGCGCTCACCATCGCCTGCCGGGCGTTCGACCGCGTCTTCCGCGCCGGCCGCTACTGGATTCCGCAATGGTACAAGGGCACCCATCAGCTTGCCTTTTGGGATGTTTTCGGCCATCCAACGGCCAAGCCGCGCTATGGTCGCGGCGCGCCGGACACCTGGTGGCACGATGCCGACAAGGCATCGCGGCTCGAACGTGCGGGATAGACGATGGCGGCCTATATCGCGCGACGCCTGCTTCTGATGATTCCGACCGTGCTCGGAATCCTGCTCGTCTCCTTCGTCGTGGTGCAATTCGCGCCCGGCGGTCCGGTCGAGCGGGTGATCGCGCAATTGACCGGCGCCGACACCGGCGCCAGCTCGCGCATTTCCGGATCGCAGGGCGGCGATTTCGGCACGCGCAACCAGCCCGGCGCCGCGGCCGACGCGGTCGGCTCGAAATATCGCGGCGCGCAGGGGCTCGATCCCGACTTCATCAAGGCTTTGGAAAAGCAGTTCGGCTTCGACAAGCCGGCGCATGAGCGTTTCCTGCTGATGGTGTGGAACTTCGCCCGCTTCGATCTCGGCAAGAGCTATTTCCGCGACATCAGCGTCGTTCAGCTCGTCAAGGAAAAGCTGCCGGTGTCGATGTCGCTCGGCGTCTGGATGATGCTGTTGACCTATCTGATCTCCATTCCGCTCGGCATCCGCAAGGCGGTCAATGACGGATCGCGCTTCGACGTCTGGACCTCGGCCGTCATCATTGTCGGCTTCGCCATTCCCGGCTTCTTGTTCGCGATCCTGCTCATCATCCTGTTTGCCGGCGGCTCGTTCCTCGACCTGTTTCCGCTGCGCGGCCTGACCTCGGACAATTGGAACGAGCTCGGCCCGGTCGGCAAGGTCGTCGACTACTTTTGGCATCTGACGCTGCCGCTGCTGGCGATGTCGCTCGGCGCCTTCACCACCATGACGCTGCTGACGAAGAACTCGTTCCTCGACGAAATCCGCAAGCAATATGTGATGACCGCGCGCGCCAAGGGCTGCGGCGAGGCGCGGGTGCTCTACGGCCACATCTTCCGCAACGCCATGCTGATCGTCATCGCCGGCTTTCCCGGCGCCTTCGTGCACGCGTTCTTCTCCGGTTCGCTGCTGATCGAGACGATCTTCTCGCTCGACGGGCTCGGCCTGCTCGGCTTCGAGAGCGTGCTCAACCGCGACTATCCGGTGGTGTTCGGCACGCTCTACGTCTTTTCGCTCGTCGGCCTCATCGTCAACCTGATTTCGGATCTGACCTATACCTGGATCGATCCGCGGATCGATTTCGAGGCGCGCGAGGTATGAGCGGGGCGCGCGACGAGGTCGAGGCCGCCGGCGCGGCGGATGGCGGCGAGACGGCGGCGCGGCGGTCGCGGCTGTCGCCGCTCAACCAACGCCGCGCGCGCAACTTCAAGGCCAACCGGCGCGGCTACTGGTCGCTCATCCTGTTCTCGGTGTTGTTCGTGCTCTCGCTGTTCGCCGAGTTCATCGCCAATGATCGCCCGCTGCTGGTGCGCTTCGACGGGCGGCTGTATTGGCCGACCTTCGTCACCTATTCGGAGACGACCTTCGGCGGCGATTTCGAGACCGCGGCCGACTACCGCGATCCGTTCCTGCGCAAGCTGATCGCCGACAAGGGCGGCACGATCGTCTGGCCGCCGATCCGCTATTCCTACGGCACGCATAATCTCGATCTGCCGACGCCGGCGCCGTCCAAGCCGACCTGGATGCTGACCGAGGCGGAATGCGCGGCGGTGGTGGCGCGCAAGGGTCTCGGCGGCTGCCGCGATCTCGAATACAACTGGCTCGGCACCGATGATCAGGGCCGCGATGTCGTCGCGCGCCTGATCTACGGTTTCCGCGTCTCGGTGCTGTTCGGATTGACGCTGACGCTGATTTCCTCGCTCGTCGGCGTGGCCGCCGGCGGCGTGCAGGGCTATTTCGGCGGCTGGACCGATCTGCTGTTTCAGCGCTTCATCGAAATCTGGACGGCGATCCCCTCGCTCTATCTCCTGCTCATCATCTCCTCGGTGCTGGTGCCGGGCTTCTTCGTGCTGCTCGGCATCCTGCTGCTGTTCTCCTGGGTATCGCTGGTCGGTCTGGTGCGCGCGGAGTTCCTGCGCGGCCGCAATTTCGAATATATCCAGGCCGCGCGCGCGCTCGGCGTGTCCAACGCCGTCATCATGGTCAGGCATCTTCTGCCGAACGCGATGGTGGCGACGCTCACCTTCCTACCCTTCATCGTCTCCTCTTCGGTGATGACGCTGACGGCGCTCGACTTCCTCGGCTTCGGCATGCCGCCGGGCTCGCCCTCGCTCGGCGAATTGCTGTCGCAGGGCAAGGCCAACATTCAGGCGCCGTGGCTCGGCCTCGCCGGTTTCTTCTCGGTCGCGATCATGCTGTCGCTGCTGATCTTCATCGGCGAGGCGGCGCGCGACGCGCTCGACCCGCGCAAGACGTTCCGGTGAGATCGATGGACGCGATCAACCAGCCGCTGCTCGACATACGCGACCTGTCGGTCGCGTTCCGCCACGGCGAGGGCGAATCGCGCGCCGTCGACGGCGTGTCGTTTCAGATCAGGCGCGGCGAATGCGTGGCGCTGGTCGGCGAATCGGGCTCGGGAAAATCGGTC
Source organism: Xanthobacteraceae bacterium (assembly GCA_041918675.1). Taxonomy (GTDB): domain Bacteria; phylum Pseudomonadota; class Alphaproteobacteria; order Rhizobiales; family Xanthobacteraceae; genus SCUB01. The sequence goes on along the minus strand of JAYRVF010000015.1, from coordinate 89,488 downwards.
ACCGCGCTTTCGATCATGAAGCTGCTGCCCTATCCGGCCGCGCGCCACCCGTCGGGAAGCATCCGCTTCAACGGCGCGGAGCTGATCGGACTTTCCGAGCGCGAGATGTGCCGGGTTCGTGGCAACGACATTTCCATCATCTTTCAGGAGCCGATGACCTCGCTCAATCCGCTGCACACGATCGAGCGGCAGATCGGCGAGATCCTTTTCCTGCACAAGGGTCTGCGCCCCGACGCCGCGCGCCGGCGCACGCTGGAGCTGCTCGGCCAGGTCGGCATCGTCGATCCGGCGACGCGGCTGTCGAGCTATCCGCATCAATTGTCCGGCGGGCAGCGCCAGCGGGTGATGATCGCGATGGCGTTGGCCAACGAGCCCGACCTCCTCATCGCCGACGAGCCGACGACCGCGCTCGACGTGACGGTGCAGGCGCAGATCCTGCGGCTGCTCGCCGACATCCGCAAGCGGCTGGGCATGAGCATGCTGTTCATCACCCATGATCTCGGCATCGTCCGCAAGATCGCCGACGCCGTCTGCGTCATGAAGGACGGGCGCATCGTCGAGCAGGGTCCGGTCGAAAGCGTGTTCGCCGCGCCCGCCCATCCCTACACGCGCGATCTGCTCGCCGCCGAGCCGAGGCCCGATCCGGCCCCGCCGCGCCCGCAAGAGCAGGTGGTAATCAAGGCGGAGGAGCTGCGCGTCTGGTTCCCGATCAAGCGCGGCTTTCTGCGCAAGACCGTCGGCCACATCAAGGCGGTCGACGGCGTCAGCCTGGAACTGCGCAAGGGCGAGACGCTCGGCGTGGTCGGCGAATCGGGTTCCGGCAAGACCACGCTCGGGCTCGCGCTGCTGCGGCTGATCTCCTCGGTGGGGCCGATCGTGTTCATGGGCCGCGACATCCAGGGGCTCGGCTTCAAGGCGATGCGGCGCCATCGCCGTGAAATGCAGATCGTGTTTCAGGATCCGTTCGGCGCGCTCAGCCCGCGCATGTCGATCGGCGAGATCGTCGCCGAGGGCCTCACGGTGCATCAACCCAAACTCGACGAGGCCGCGCGCGAGGCGCGCGTCGTTCAGGCGCTGGTCGAAGTGGGTATGGATCCGGCGACGCGCTTTCGTTATCCGCATGAATTCTCCGGCGGCCAGCGTCAGCGCATCAGCGTGGCGCGCACGCTGGTGCTGGAACCAAGCTTCATCGTGCTCGACGAGCCGACCAGCGCGCTCGACATGCTGTTCCAGGCGCAGATGGTCGACCTGCTGCGCGGGCTGCAGCGCAAGCGCGACCTTACTTATTTGTTCATCTCCCACGACCTGCGCGTGGTCGCGGCGCTGGCGAGCCATCTCATCGTCATGCGCCAGGGCAAGGTGGTGGAGATGGGGCCGGCGGGCGACTTGTTCGCCAGCCCACGCAGCGAATACACGCGCGCCTTGTTCGCGGCCGCGTTCAAGCTCGAGGAAGCCCCGCCCGGTTCGGTGGCGCAATAAGCGGCGTGACGGCGATGGATGAACGGGACGAGGAACTGGCCGATCGCGCGGCCGCGCCCGCGCTTTCCACGCCGGTGACGCTCGCGCGCGGTTACCAGTCCTACGAACGCTTCACGTTGACGCTCGCGCGCGAGGGCGACGGGCCGCTCACCCAGCAACGCGACATCCTGCGCGCCGGCCGCATCGTCGGCGTTCTGCCGATCGATCTTGATCGAGGCGAGGTCGTGCTGATCCGCCAGTTCCGTCTGGCGGCCCATCTCGCCACCGGACGCGGCGACATGGTCGAGATCGTCGCCGGGCGCCTGGAGGAGGGCGAGGACCCTCTCGCCTGCGCGCGCCGCGAATGCGTCGAGGAAATCGGCGTCGCGCCGGCATCGCTGTTTCCCATGGTCGATCTGCTGCCGACGCCCGGCATCACCGACGAACACGCCGCTCTCTATGTCGGTCTGATCGACGCGGCCGGCATTCTTCCGCGCGGCGGGGTGGATCACGAAAGCGAGGAGACGCGGCCTTTCCGCGTTTCCATCGACGCGGCGATCGCCGCGGCCGGGCAAGGGCGGATGGCGAACGCTTTCCTCATCGTCGCGCTGCAATGGCTCGCGCTCAACCGCGGCCGGCTCGACGCGCTGGCGCGATCGTCAGCCAAGCCTTAGCCCCGGCAGGCGCTTCACCGCGACGATATCGCTTCCCGTCGCGGCGATGCGCGCGCGCGCGGCCGCGAAATCCTCGATCGCGACCGCCATGTGATGGGCGTTGGCGTGAACGATCGCGCGTGGACCGCGCGCGATGGCGACGTGGCCCGGCCAGAAGATCAGATCCCCGCGCGCGGGCGCGTGCCATTGATCGGGCGGGAGCGCCTCGCCGAGGCCGGCCGCCTGCATGTCGCTGTCGCGCGGAGCGGCGATGCCGCGGGCGCCGAGCGCGATCTGCACCAGACCGGAGCAATCGACGCCGAGGCTGGTCTTGCCGCCCCAGAGATAGGGAATACCGACGAAACGCTCGGCGACGGCGACGAAATCGCTTTCGTTCGCGCCAACCGAGGCGAGATGGACCGCCGGCAGCCAAAGGCCATCGGCGGTGACCGCGAAGTCCTTCTCCGCGCGCGTGATCGCCACGGCGCAGCCGAGCGAAAGCGTGTCGACCGGCGGCAACTTGATCGACGGGCCCGGAAACGCGAATGTGCGCAACGCGGCGACCTTGTGGGTCGGCGCCGGGCCGGGCGCGGCGAGCGCGGCCCGCGCCAGCCAACCGACATAAAGATCATTTTTGAGTTGACCCCACGCCCATCCCTCGTCGGTCATTTCGTAGACGGTGACGCGTTCGCCTTTGAGCGCCTCGGTGTCGAGCGGCGCGTGGTGGGAGGGTTCGCGTCGCATGGCGGCGCTCGCCGCGACGACCTCGTATTCCTCGCCCTCGACGAAGCGGTCGGCGGCGACGATCCCGTTGAGATGTTTGGCGGCGAGGTCCGCGCGCGCCGGCGTGAGACGGGGATCAGACATCGCGATCAGCCATAGCGTTCCGCCAGCAGCGCGAACACGGCGCGCGCCGCCTGGCATTCCCCGCCTTCGGGACGGCCGGGCGCGGCCTTCGGCGTCCAGCCGAAGATGTCGACATGAAGCCAGCTCCGCGCCCGGGTGACGAAGCGTTGCAGGAACAGCGCGCAGACGATCGAGCCGGCGAATGACCCGGCGGCGACATTGCCGATGTCGGCCGTCTTGGAATCGAGCCAGGTGGCGTAGGGCGTCCACAGCGGCATGCGCCAGAGCGGATCGTTCTCGGCGCGCGCCACGCGGGCGAGGTCGTCGGCGAGCGCGTCGTCGGCGGTGTAGAACGGTGGCAGATCGGGGCCGAGCGCCACGCGCGCCGCGCCCGTCAGCGTGCCCATGTCGATCAGCAGGTCCGGCGCCTCCTCGTCGGCGAGCGCCAGCGCGTCGGCGAGTACGAGGCGACCTTCCGCGTCGGTGTTGCCGATCTCGACCGACAGGCCCTTGCGCGACGGATAGACATCGAGCGGACGGAACGCCGCGCCCGACACCGCGTTCTCGACGGCGGGAATGAGCACGCGCAGCCGCACGCGCAGGCCCGCTCGCGTCACCATGCGCGCGAGCGCGAGGACGGTCGCTGCGCCCGCCATGTCCTTCTTCATCAACTGCATGGCGGTTTCCGGCTTGATGTCGAGCCCGCCGGAATCAAAACACACGCCCTTGCCGACCAGCGTCACCTTCGGATCGCTCGGCTTGCCCCAGCGCCAATCGATGAGGCGCGGCGCGCGGACCGAGCCCTTTCCGACGGCGTGAATCAGCGGAAAGTTCTCGCCCAGGAGATTGTCGCCGACGATCACGCGGACCTCGCCGCCGCATTCCGCAGCCGCCGCGCGCGCGGCCGCGGCGAGTTCGTCCGGTCCCATGTCGTTGGCCGGCGTATTGATGAGATCGCGGGCGAGGGCGACGGCATCGGCGGTCTCAATGATCGCGCGCGCGTCGACATCGCGGGGGCAGAGGAGGCCGACCTGTCGCGGCTCGGCCTTGCGGTAACGATCGAAGCGATAGGAACCGAGCACGAAAGCGAGCGTGGCGAGGCGCGCGTCGAAGGCCGCGTCGGCGAATTGGAACTGGTAGGTGCCCGGCGGCAGCAGGGCGGGCAATTGTCCCGCGCGAAAGCGATCGCGCCCGGCCGCGTCCGCGTTCTCGACGCCGAACAGAACCCGCCCGATCGCGCCGTCGCCGTCCGGAACGAACAGGCACTGGCCGGGCTTGGCCGAGAACGCGCTCGCCTCGGCGAGCCGGCGTTCCGCCGGCGCGAGCGACTTGGCGACATCGGGCCAACCGGCCGGCGAAACAAGAAGGATCGGAACGGGTGGCTGGCCATCGGCGGCCGTGACGAGGATCGGGGGCATGGCGAACTCGTGAGCGCGGGGCGACCGATCCGCCCGGCGGACGAATCGAGCGGAGCAATTAACCAGACGTTAGGGTTAACAGTCTATTGCTGGTCGAAAGCCGGCGCCAGCGGCGCCCTTGTTCCGGGAGTTGATTCCATGGCCAATCGTTCCCGCCTGGCCGTTCTGCGCGGCTCCGCGGCGGCGGTGGCGATCATCGCCACCGGCCTGGGCGGCTGCCAGACGGCGACCTCGCTGCTCGCGACGGGATCGACCTCCAATGCCGCGAGCGCGCGCGCGGAGAGCTCCGACGCGCGTGACGCGGGCGGACGTTGGGCCGAACGCTACAAGGCCAATCCGAAGGACGCGGAAGCGGCGCTGCGCTACGCCGAGGCGCTGCGCGCCGGCGGCCAGCGCACGCAGGCCGCCGCCGTTCTCGAACAGGCGACGATCGCCAACCCGAGCGACAAGGCGCTTCTGGGCGCCTATGGCCGCGCGCTCGCCGATGTCGGCAATTTCCAATTGGCGTTCGACGTGCTCACGCGCGCCCACACGCCCGACAATCCCGACTGGCGCATCCTTTCGGTGCAGGGGGCCGCGCTCGACCAGCTCGGCCGCCACGGCGAGGCGCGCCGCTATTACGCCAGCGCGCTCAAGATCGTGCCCGAAGAGCCGACGGTGCTCTCCAATCTCGGTCTTTCCTACGCGCTGTCGAAGGAGTTGCCGCAGGCCGAATCGACCCTGCGCCGCGCCATGAGCAAGGGCTCGTCAGACCCCCGCGTGCGCCAGAATCTGGCGCTGGTGGTCGGGCTGCAGGGAAGGTTCGAGGAAGCCGAATCCATCGCGCGCGCCGATCTGCCGCCCGAGGACGCGGCCGACAACGTCGCCTATCTTCGGCAGATGCTCAACCGCGCCGACGATCCGCGCCAGCCGCGCAACGCGGCAAGAGCGGCGACCGCGGGGTCCTGATCTCCCTATCCCGATAGTTCCGGCGGAGCCGATCGCGTCGATGGATCCCGTCGATGCTTGATTGTTTCGCTTGGCGGAAGCTTCGACCGGCGAAAGCTTCGTCGGGCGACGGCGGCGTCTGGCGATCGCTTCGCTTGGTGACGGCTTCGTGACGCGCGCTCGGGGCCGCGCCCCGCGCGACGCAAGGCCTGATCAGGTCATGCGCTATTGCAACGCCATGACCCGGATCGCGGCGGGGCCGAGAATGACCACGAACAGGACCGGCAGGAAGAAGAGAATCATCGGCACGGTCAGTTTGGGCGGAAGCGCGGCCGCCTTCTTCTCGGCCTCCGCCATGCGCATGTCGCGATTTTCCTGCGCCAGAACCCGCAGCGTGTGGGCGAGCGGCGTGCCGTAGCGTTCCGCCTGCGTCAACGCCAGGCTGACCGACTTGACGCTCTCAAGTCCGGTGCGGCGGGCGAGATTCTCATAGGCGATCTTGCGGTCCTGCAGATACGACAGTTCGGCGGTCGTCAGCGTCAGTTCCTCGGCCAGCGGCACCGACTGCGAGCCGATTTCGATGCTGACGCGGCGAAACCCGACTTCGGCCGACATGCCGGATTCGACGCAGATCAGCAGCAGGTCGAGCGCGTCGGGGAAGGCGCGCTTGATCGAAAGCTGGCGCTTCTGGATGCGGTTCTTGAGAAACAGCATCGGCGCCTGCATGCCGAGATAGGTCGCCATCAGGCAGATGCCCAATTTGACGACGGGCGTCTGGTCCATCTCGATGATAAGAAAGACGTACAGCGCGGTCGCGATCGCCGCCAGGATCGGCGTCACCAGACGGAAGAACAGGAACGTCACGTAAGGAGCGTGGCCGCGATAGCCGGCTTGCAGCAGCTTCTCCCGCGCTTCTTCCTGCGCCAGCCACTTCGTCAGGTTGAAGTCCGTCACGATCCGTTGCACGAAATGCTTGGGCGTGCGGCGCAGCGAGCCCTTCTCGCCGCGGTTGAGCCGCTCGCGTTCGCGTTGGCGCAGCCGTTCGCGTTCGCTCGCCACCGCCCTCATGCGCTTCGCCAGCGTTTCGCCGGCGAACAGCGGCAGCGCCAATGTGTAGACGGTCGCGGCGGTCGCGATGGCGGCGAGCAGGGCCGCCATGAAGCGCGTGTCGTGCAACTTGTCGATCAGCAAATCAACCATGACGCACCGCCATCAGAAATCGAAATTGATCATCTTGCGCATGACCAGCACGCCCATCGCCATCCAGACGACGCATCCGGCCAGCATGAAGCGTCCGGTGGGATGGGTCCACAGCAGCTCGATGTAATTGGGGCTGGTCAGCCAGACGAGAATCATGACCGCGACCGGAAGCGCGGCGATGATGACGGCGGACGCCTTCGCCTCCATCGACATCGCTTGAATTTTGGCCGCCATCTTGCGGCGATCGCGCAGCACGCGGGACAGATTGCCGAGCGCTTCCGACAGATTGCCACCGGCCTGCTGCTGAATCTGAATGACGATGCCGAAGAAATTCGTTTCCGGAAGCGGCATGCGCTCGTACATCTTGACGCACGCGTCGCCGAGCGAAACGCCGATCGCCTGCCCCTCGATGATGCGGGCGAATTCCTCGCGCAACGGTTCGGGCGAATCCAGCGCCACGACCCGGATCGAATCAAAAAGCGGCAAGCCCGCCTTGATGCCGCGCACGATGGTGTCGACGGCGTCCGGCAGCGCGAGCAGGAATTTCTTCTCGCGGCGCTTCTTCAGAAACGCCAGCACCCAGAGCGGAACGCCGACGCCCGCGCCGAAGCCGAGCCCCAGCGCCGCGAGAATGCCGAAGCCGAGAATCATCGGGATGAAGAAGGCGAAGACGCCGAGCGCGGCCGAGATCAGAAGGAACTGCTGCTTCGTCCAGGTCAGGCCCGCGAGCGCGATCTTCATGGTCAGCGGCGGCCGCTTGGCGCGGCCGTGGCGCTGTTCGATTTCCTTGAGCGTCTGCTCGACCAGTTCGCGCTTGGATTTCCGCTGGTCGCGGCCGGCGCGTTGTTGCCCGACGCTGGTGGAGGTGGTGATGCTCGCGCGTCGCTTCTCGGCCTGGCGTTCGCCCGACAGCAGCGGATAGATGAAGACCCAGGCCACGCCGCCGATCGCGACGGCGGTGAGGAAGGCCACGGAGAGCGCCTGCACCAGCATCGGCAAATCCTCCGTCTATTCGCGATTACGCGCGGTATCGGCGGCGTCGAGCGCGGCGGCGAGCGCCTTTTCCTCGTTGTAATAGCGCGCGCGGTCCCAGAAGCGCGGCCGACCGATGCCGGTGGAGCGATGCTGGCCCAACAGGTTGCCGTTGGAATCCTCGCCGATGATATCGTAGACGAAGATATCCTGGGTGATGATGGTTTCGCCTTCCATGCCGAGCACTTCGGTGATGTGGGTGATGCGGCGCGACCCGTCGCGCAGGCGCGCGGCCTGGACGACGACATCGACCGAGGCGCAGATCATCTCGCGGATGGTGCGCGAGGGCAGCGAGTAGCCGCCCATCGTGATCATGGATTCGATGCGCGACAGCGCCTCGCGCGGATTGTTGGCGTGCAGCGTGCCCATCGAGCCGTCATGGCCGGTGTTCATGGCCTGCAGCAGGTCGAACGCCTCGGGGCCGCGGACTTCGCCGACGACGATGCGTTCCGGCCGCATGCGCAGGCAGTTGCGGACGAGGTCGCGCATGGTGATCTCGCCCTCGCCCTCGAGGTTGGGCGGGCGCGTTTCCAGCCGGACCACGTGCGGCTGCTGCAGTTGCAATTCGGCGGCGTCCTCGCAGGTGATGATGCGCTCGACATCGTCGATGTAGCGCGTCAGGCAGTTGAGCAACGTCGTCTTGCCCGAGCCGGTGCCGCCCGAGATCAGCGTGTTGACGCGGCAGCGGCCGATGATCTTGAGAATGGCGGCGCCTTCGGCAGTAATGGAGCCGAATTTGACGAGCTGCTCCAGCGTCAGCTTGTCGCGCTTGAACTTGCGGATGGTGAGCGTCGGCCCGTCGATCGACAAGGGCGGCACGATGGCGTTGACGCGCGAGCCGTCCGGCAGGCGCGCGTCGCAGATCGGCGAGGCCTCGTCGACGCGCCGGCCGACCTGGCTGACGATGCGCTGGCAGATATTGAGAAGCTGCTGGTTGTCGCGGAAGCGGATGCCGGTGCGCTGAATCCGCCCCATCACTTCGATGTAGATGGTCTCGGCGCCGTTGACCATGATGTCGGCGATGTCGTCGCGCGCCAGCAACGGCTCGAGCGGACCATAGCCGAGCACGTCGTTGCAGATGTCGTCGAGCAGCTCTTCCTGTTCGGCGATCGACATCACGACGTTCTTGATCGCGATGATCTCGTTGACGATGTCGCGGATTTCCTCGCGCGCCGATTCAACGTCGAGCTTGGACAGGTGGGTGAGGTCGATGGCCTCGATCAGGGCGCCGAAGACCGATCCCTTGATCTGATAATAGGATTCCGGCCGGCGCGTTTCGACCTGCTGGGCGGCCGGCGCGCGGGCGGGGGCGATCGGGGGCGAGGCGACCTGGGGCGCGGCGATCGGCGGCGGCGCCGGGCCGGCGCTGGGCGCGGGTGTCGGCGGCGCGTCGGCGGGCATGCCGACCGCGGGCGCGTTCCGCACCCCGACGTCAGATCCACTGCGCTTGCCAAACACGATCGCTACGCTCCCGCCACGTCACGCCTTTCGGGCGAACAGTTTCCCCAGAGCGGGGGGAATGAACCTGCCGCTCGATTTCCGCGCCTCGGATCGGCCGGTGAGATGCTGCGCCAACTGGCGAAACATCTCGGCGGTCCGATGCCCCTTGGAGATTTTCTCGATCATCTGTCCGTTATTGGCGGCCAGTCCGAAAAGGCTGGGCTCGAACGGAATGCTGGCGAGCGCCTCGCGTTCGATCGCCTTGGCGAACTCCGCCGGCTTGATTTCGGGACGCTTCGGCACGCCGACCTGATTGAGGCAGTAGACCGGCGCGCGATCGTTCGGGCGCGACGCCTTGAGCAAGTCCATCAGGTTCTTGGCGTTGCGCAGATTGGCGAGATCCGGGCAGGCGACGACGAGAATGTCGTCGGCGCCGAGCAGCGCCTGACGGATCCAGCCCGTCCATTGATGCGGGATGTCGAGCACGATGTAGGGAACCGACGCGCGCAGCGTATCGAAGATCGAGTCGAACGCGTCGTTGCCGAAATCATAGACGCGGTCGAGCGTCGCCGGGGAGGCGAGCAGGCTCAAATGGTCGGTGCATTTCGACAGCAACCGGTCGATGAAGGCCGTATCGACGCGATCGGGAGAGAACACGGCATCCGCGATTCCCTGCGGCGGGTCCTGGTTGTAGTCGAGACCGGCGGTGCCGAAGGCGAGGTCGAGATCGGCCACGACCGAATCATTCGCAAACTCGCGCGCGATCGCCCAGCCGACATTGTGCGCGATCGTCGAGGCGCCGACGCCGCCCTTGGCGCCGACCACGGCGATGATGCGGCCGACGGGCTTGGCCGCCGGCGCCGAAAACAGCCCGCAGATCGAGCGCACGATGTCGAGCGTCGCGACCGGGGCGACCATGTAGTCGTTGATCCCGCGCTTGACGAGTTCGCGGTAGAAGCCGACGTCGTTGAGGCGGCTGATCAGGACGACGCGCGTGCCGGCGTCGCAGACCGTCGCGAGCTGGTCGAGCCCGGCCAGGATCGCCTCGGCGCGGCCTTCCCCCTCGAGCAGGATGACGTTCGGCGTCGGCGCGTCGCGATAGGCCTCGATCGCGGCCGGCAGGCCGCCCATCTGGATCTTCAGATGCGCCTTGGTCAGACGACGATCCTCGCCCGCCGTCTGGACGGCGGCGGCGGCCTCGACGGTTTCGCAAAAGGCCTGAACGGAAACGCGGGGCGCCGGCGCGATGTGCTCGTCGCTCGCCGGTTGGCTCGCCGGGTTATCCAGTTCGATTTGCTGTCGGGAATATGTGATCATTTTCCAACGTCGCTGATCTTGGCCTGCGTGGTCTCGGGGTATTGCGTCGCGGTGGTGACGCCCTTGCGGTATTTGTCGAACATCTGCGCGCGGCGACTGGTGTAGGCCACGGTTTCGGGCCGCGGCTGGACGAGGTCGGCGGGATTGTCGACCATCGCCGCGAAATTGCGCTGAGTGGCGCAGCCCAGGTTCCAGAACGGCTTGTTTTCCAGATAGATCCGGTTCCGGCTGGGGCCGAGATCTTCCGGCCATTGACCGCAGGGACCGGCGTCGGCGGCGATCCGGGGATAGTTCAAGCGGATCGTGGCGAGATGGGCCGGATTATGCGGACGATATTTGCGTATGGCGATGCTGCGCGGGGGAACGCCGGACGCGTTGAGAATGCCCCTGATCTCGCGAAGGGTGTCGCCGGCCGCGCGCGCGTTGCGCGATCCTTCCGGGACATCGATGATGATTCCGCCGGTGGCCTCGTGGCGCCAGATGCCGGCGAGCGCGGCGACATCGGCCTGCTGCTCCGAGGTGAGTCCACCGCGCGCGCTGCCGACGAAGATCTCGACCGTCCGGTCCATTTCCTGGATCGCGATCGGGTGGCGCTGGCGATAGTCGCTCGGAATGGTGTCGGTCACGACCGGCTCGCGATTGTGCTGGCAGCCGGCCACCAGCGCGGCAAGGCCGACGATCGCGAGCGCGGCGCGCAAGCCTGCCCGCCCCCGTTTTGATCCGCTCGTACTGTGACGCATCGTCTTCTCCACCTTGCGACCTAATCCACGATGAAACCGTAGTTGCCGCGATAGTCCCGGCGCGGACGCGGCGCGCCGCGTGTTCCGTAAAGTCGGTTGATGTTGCTGAGCAGGACCGTCGACGGGTCGGCCGCGTCGGCGAAGCCGTCATCCGGGCGCGACAGGTCCTTCTGCGCCACCGCCCTGACCACATAGGGAGTGACGAGAACCATCAGTTCGGTCTGGCGGTTCATGTAATCGCGGCTCTTGAACAGCGTGCCGAGAATGGGGATCTGCATCATGCCCGGCAGGCCATTGATCTGCTGCTTGGTCTGTTCGTGGATGAGGCCGGCCATCGCCAGCGACCCGCCGGAGGGAATTTCAAGCGTGGTTTCGGCCCGGCGCGTCTTGATCGAGGGAATCGTCAGCGTGTTGGTCTGGGTCTGGCTGATCGCCTGCGCCAGCGTCAGCGCGTTGTCGTTCGACAGTTCGGAGACTTCCGTCATCACCCGCAGGCTGATGCGGCCTTCGTTGAGGACGACGGGCGTGAAATTCAGCGAGATGCCGAACTTCTTGAAATCGATCTGCGTTTGGCAGACATGGGTCTGCGGATCGCAGCTATAGCCCTTGGGCAGCGGAAATTCGCCGCCGGCGATGAAGGTCGCCGATTCGCCGGAAATCGCCGTCAGATTGGGCTCGGCGAGCGTGCGCACGACGCCGGCGCGCTCCATCGCGCGCAACGTCGCCGTCACCGACTTGAACGAGCCGGCGATGGAATTGGTGTCGACGAGCTGGTGGCCGTAGACCGGGAACGGATTGGTATTGTTGAAGTTGACGACCGCCGTGCCGTAATTGAGCGAGCCGCTGAGGTCAACGCCGAGTTGCTTGATGACGTCGCGCTGAACCTCGGCCACGGTCACGCGCAGCATGACCTGGTCGCGCCCGCGCACGCTGATGCTGTTGACGACGCGGCTGGGGTCGCCGACGAGCCGGCCGGCGAGATCAGCCGCCTGCTGGGCCTCGGCGGCGCTCTGCACGGCGCCGCTGAGCACGACGCCGTCGCCGACGCCTTCGATGTGGATGTCGGCGGCCGGCAGCACGCGCTTGAGCGCGGCACGGATGCCGTTGAGGTCGCGCGTCACGGCGATGTCGTATCCGGCGATCTGATTTCCCGAGGCGTCGAAGAAGACGATATTGGTCTGTCCTTGCTTGACACCGATGATGTAGGCGCGCTGCGCGGAGCGGACGACCGCGTTGGCGATCGTCGGATCGGCGACGAGAACGTCCTTGACGTCGCGCGGCAGGTCGATCACCAGCGACTTGCCGACGCCGATGGCGAGGAAGCGGGCGCCACCCTGAACGGTCGCGGTCTGCGGCGCGGGCGTTTTCGCGTCGGTCGCGCGCGCCGGCGTCATCGTCGAATCGATCGGGAGCGCGCTGAGGGCCGTGAAAGTCAGGGCCATCGCGGCGGCGGCTCGCACGGGCTTTTGCGAAAATCGCGGGATCATTCGCGTGCGTCCTTTCAGCATGCCGGTGTTACTTTGGAATCGATTGCGACGACGGAACCCCGAAACGCACGATATTGACGGTTTCGCGGCGCACCTTGCCGTCGTCGGATTGCGACTCCGGCGCGTTGGCGTCGACGATGCTGCGCAGCGCCAGCGACAGCGTTCCGCTCTGGCGCGAGCGCGCCAGCAATTCGGTCTGTTCCGGTTTGAGTTCGATCGTCGCGGTCTTGCCGACGACGACCTTCTGGCCGTTCTTTTCCTCGACCGCCTGGTCGATGGCGAGAACGCGGATGTTGGAAAGGACGATTTCGGAGGTGACGACGTCCGGGCCGGTGCGTTCCGGATTCGGATAGCGGCGCGACAGGATCACATCGACGCGGTCGTTGGGCAGAATGAATCCACCCGCGCCGGTTTCCGGCGAGATTTCGGTCGAAACCGCGCGCATGCCGGTCGGCAGGATCGCGGCCATGAAGCCGGAGCCGTTCGCCTTGACGAGCTTGGTCTCGCGCATGGGCTCGCCGGCGACGAAGGGCGAGCGCGCGATGGAGCCGGCGACCTGCTCGAGCGCATCGGGGCGGTCCGTGCGGCGGATGAAGCTGGCGCTCGCCGTCTCGGCCGGCCAGCGCACCCATTGCAGGTCGCTGGCGGTCAGCGTCTGACCGAGCGCGATGTCCCCCCGAGCGACCAGAACCTCGGTGGATTCGGTCTTTTCCACCGGGGCCTGAACGGGTGGCGGCGCCTCCGACCGGGACGCCAGGAACGCGGCGATACCGCCCGCGCCAACGGCCAAGCTCAGGACTACAATACGCGCGGTATTCATACGCTCACATCCCATGATGCGCGGACGCGCGAGGGGCGGCCGCTGCCATCGGATTTGACCAGCTAATGGTCAAAGCATGGTTAATGAGACGTATCTATTTCGAGTTAATAATTGGTTTCGCGGGAGGCTAAGCGCGGATCGCGCGGATCTGGCGGCCGGCTTTCCGATCGGTGAAGTCGAGCCGCGGCTCGGCGGCGTCTTCGGCGTCGCGCGATGCGTTAACCATGCGCCTTAGGCGCGCCCGCCTCTCGGCGCGCGAGCCGATCGATCCGCCGGCCAGCACCGGCCGACCCGGACTAGCCGGTCGCGAGCAAGATCAGCCGATGGCGAGGCGAGAAAAGTCGATCGCCTTGATCCAGGCGGTGTTGGGATAAATTACGAGGGCGGCCGCCGCGAGCGCGATGCCGTAAGGAATGCCGGTGGTGCGTTCATGCAGCCGCCGTGCCCAGGGCTGGGCGTCAAGGAATCTCGGCAGCGACCACAGCCGGAACCAGATCAGCGCCAGCGTCAGCACGCCGCCGAAGATCGAGGCGTAAAGCACAAAATTTAGAAGATCGCCGAAGCCGAACCACAACGCGGTCGCCGCCGCGAGCTTGGCGTCGCCCCCGCCGATCCAGCCCATCGCGAAAAGGCCGAAGGCGATTCCCAGCACGGCGATGCCGGCCGCCGAATGCGCCATGATCTCGGCGCCGGACGCGCCGCCCGCCAGCGCGAGCACGTAATAGCCCGTCACCAGCGCGAGCGAAATTCGATTGGAGATCGTCATGGTCAGAAGATCGCTCGCGGCCGCGAACGCGAGGAGCGTCGGAAAGACGAACAGGCGCGCGATGTCGAGAATCATTTCGCCGTCCTCCATGAGCGGGCGTATCGCCGCGCGGCGCCCTCAGAGCGCGGTAAGAACCGAGACAAAAAGCCCCTGCACATTGCCGCTCAGAACCGTGATGGTCGCGGAGATGGCCACGGCGATGCCGGCGGCGATCAACGCGTATTCGATCGCCGACGCCGCGTTGTTGTCGCGCAGGAACGCAAGCGCCAGCGATTTCTTGTTCAGGTACGGCATGACGACTTCCCTCAGTAGACGCCGGGGATCACCCGCGCGGTGCGTTTCATATAGTCGGCGTAGCCGGGAAACGCGGTCGCGAGCACGCGCTCCTCGTTCGTCATCCGCTCCAACTGGAAAACGGTCTGAATGATGAGAATGAGCAGCGACCAAGCCGAGAGATACTGCAGGGTGAGGCCGACTAGCGCCACCGCTTCGCCGAGATAAAGCGGATGCCGGATCATGGCATAGGGCCCGCTCGTCACCAGGCGACGCGCCTCGGGCAGCATGCTGATCGAGCGGCCGAGCTGCGAGACGCTATAGAGCGAGAAGATCGTTCCGCCAAGGATAAGGAGGATGGAGACCAGATGCAGCGCGGCGGAAAGTTCCGTCGGTTGCTGCAGAACCATGCTGACGCCGAGATAGGTACCGGCGATCGCCGCGATGCGTGGAACGAGGCCGGAACATTTCGCCAGCGGCGTATGCCGCACGATCAGCATCGTGCCGAGAACGAGAATGAAGATGATGGACGCGAACTTCGCCAGAAGACTGGCGACGAAAAGAAAGTCGTACCCGCCGTCGTGCGGCTGATCAAGCTGCGCGATCAACGCCGGAACCTGATGGTAGGCGCAGAAGCCGAACCACGCCACGATCGGCGAGGCGGCCAGCAGATCGTAGGCCTTCGTCTTCTGAAAGGCCCTGAATTGAGTAAGAAAAGTGGTGTGAGAATTTTCCGCGACACTCATGAGGCTCATGGTGGGCCTTCGGTTTGGGGGTCGGCCATTGCCGCGCGCTTCGTGGCCGGCCTATTTGCGCTAAACTAGACTTCGCCGGTAAAGGAACAATTTAGCTTCGGCCCGCGCGCCAGCCTCGCGTCATCTTGTTGAGTTGTATTCGCATCGCCATTAACGTCGACTGAATCGACGAGGGCATTTCTCCGCGATTGTCGCGCCGAATGGAAAGCCGGTCGTGCGTCGGGATGCGGGCAACAAAAAAGGCCCCGGAGGGCCGGGGCCTTTTTCGTCCTTGTGCGAATGCGTAACGATCAGAGCGCGTTCGACACGCTGGTGAACGTGGCATTCAGCTTGGTGCCGAGGCCCTGGACGGTGGCGATGATCGCCACGGAAATGCCGGCCGCGATCAGCCCGTACTCGATGGCGGTCGCGCCAGACTCGTCCTTCAGGAAGCGGACGAAAAGCTTGTTCATGGTCAACTCCTTTAAGTTCCACACGTGGGTTGGTTCCCGGGTTGTCGGAGAGACGGTTTGGACCAGGAACCGGCGGCGAGAATAGCCGGGAGGCCTTCCGGTACCGTTAAAGCAAAAGATTGCATTTTCGATATCGGCCGCATTTTGGGACAGAGTAAATTTTTGGTTGCCGCGCCCGGACCCGCGCGGATCGCGCGCGATTACCAGGCCGACGAGATCGGCGCGCCGGCGTTTCGGTCGCCGAGATGTCCGCGCCAAGCGCGCGTTTGCATTTCCTTTATCAATTAACGTCACATTTTCCATGTCGGGCGCCGGCGCCGCTGCGTATCGCTTCTGCCGGCATGTTTAGACCCGGAGTCAAGTATGTCAGTCATGCCCCTGCGTTCGTTCGCGCGCGCGTCGACGCGCGGTTCGGCCGTTCTCCTCTCCATCGCGTTCGTTCTCGCCGCTTCCGGCGGAGCCGGCGCGGTCGAATCCGTTTCCGTGGTCGTCGATCAGGCCAAGCTGATGAAGCTGCCGGAGCGCACCGCCACTGTTGTCATCGGAAACCCGCTGATCGCCGACGTTACGTTGCAATCGGGCGGCCTCGCGGTCGTCACCGGGAAGGGCTACGGCTCGACCAACCTGGTCGCGCTCGATCGCGGCGGCAATGTCCTGGTCGACAATATCGTTCAGGTCGAGGGGCCGAACGAAAAGATGGTGACGGTCTATCGCGGGGCCAAGCGCGAGACATATTCCTGCATGCCCGATTGCCAGCGCCGCGTCACTCTCGGCGACGGTCCGGAGTATTTCAAGAGCGCGATCGATCAGGCCACCACGCTCAATGCCAGCGCGACGGTCGCGTCGGAGAGGCGGCTGGAGCGGGATAAGTGACGGCCGCCTGTCATCACGGTTAACGAAGCGTTGAAATCAACGCCGCTATTCCGGAAGTCGACGCAACCGAAATCGCAGCATTTGACGATAGAGTTGTCGAAGATCGTCCAAGGAATCTTTCAGATCAAAATCCGGGACAACCGATGGCATCGCATCCCAGAATGAAGACAATCCGAGCCTTTACGGCTTGGCGGCGTTTGCGCCGCGATGAGAATGGCGCGGCCGCGGTCGAATTCGCGCTTGTCGCCACGCCGTTCCTGGCGCTGCTCTTCGCCATCATCGAATCGGCGATCGTTCTGTTCGCCGGCCAAGTGCTCGAAACGGCGGTGGTCGATTCCGCGCGCCTGATCATGACCGGCCAGGCGCAGGCGGCGAGCATGTCGCAGGCCCAGTTCAAAGAGGCGGTGTGCGCCCGCATCACCGGCATGTTCGATTGCGCCAATGGCATCTATGTCGACGTCAAGAGCTTCTCGTCGTTCACCACGGTGGCGATCAACAGCCCCGTTCAGAACGGCACCTTCACTAACAACTTCACCTATTCGCCGGGCAACGCCGGCGACGTGGTCGTCGTTCGTCTTTACTATCTCTATCCCGTCTACGTGTCGCTGCTGGGGCTCAACCTCGCCGATGTCAGCGGCGGCAAGCGACTGATCGCCGCGACGGCGGCTTTCCGCAACGAACCGTTCTGAGGCGCGCCATGAGAGCGGAACGACTGAACAAGATTTGGCGAGACCTGCGCGGCCGCGTCATCTTCCTGCTGAGCGATCAGAACGGAGTATCGGCGGTCGAGTTCGCGCTGCTGTTGCCGCTACTGATCACGATGTATCTCGGCACCATCGAGGTGTCGCAAGGCGTGGCGATCAACCGCAAGATCGCGATCACGGCGCGGGCGCTGTCCGACCTCGTGTCGCAGACGACCTCGATCACGACGACCGAACTCGCCAACGTCATGGCGGCGTCCTCCGCGGTGATGACGCCCTATCCGACCGGCACGCTCGCGGCGAAAGTGTCGACGGTCGACATCGACGCGAATGGCGTGGCCAAGATCGGCTGGAGCTATGCCTCGAACACCTCGCCGCGCGCCAAGGGCTCGACGGTGACGGTTCCCACCGCGCTCAAGGTTCCCAACACCGAACTGATCTGGAGCGAGGTCTCCTACGTCTACACGCCGACGATCGGCTATGTGATCTCCGGCTCGCTCACGCTCAGCGATCAGAACTATGTGCGGCCGCGCCAGTCGGCGACCGTGCCCTGCGCCAACTGCTAGCTCCTCCCGGGATCGATCCTCGCCGCCGTCCGCGTCGCGCGCGGGGTTCGCCCGCGCGTCGATTCGAGTTGGGCGGCGATCGCGCCGCGATCAGCCGGCGGACTTGACCTCGCGCTTGGCCTCGCGGCGGCGCGCGTGGAGAATCCACTCGGTATAGCCGTTGGGCTGCTCGCGTCCCTTGAAGATGAGATCGTGAGCCGCCTTGAAGGCCACGCCGTCGAATTTCGGCGCCATCGGCCGGTAGAAGGGGTCGCCGTCGTTCTGGCGATCGACGATCGCGGCCATGCGCTTGAGCGTCTCCATCACCTGCTCGCGGGTGACGATGCCGTGCAGCAGCCAGTTCGCCACGTGCTGGCTCGAGATGCGCAGCGTCGCGCGGTCCTCCATCAGTCCGACATCGTGGATGTCGGGCACCTTGGAGCAGCCGACGCCCTGGTCGATCCAGCGCACGACATAGCCGAGAATGCCCTGACAGTTGTTGTCGAGTTCCTGCTGCACCGCGTCCGGGGCCCAGTTCGACCGCGAGACCGGAATGGTGAGAATGTCGTCGAGGCGCGCGCGGGGGTGGCCGGTGAGTTCGCGCTGCCGGTCCTGAACGTTGATCTTGTGATAGTGCAGCGCGTGCAGCGTCGCCGCCGTCGGCGAGGGCACCCACGCGGTCGTGGCGCCGGCCATCGGATGGCCGATTTTTTGCGCGAGCATGTCGGCCATCTTGTCGGGCGCGGCCCACATTCCCTTGCCGATCTGCGCCCGGCCGGGCAGGCCGCAGGCTAGCCCCTGATCGACGTTCCAGTCCTCATAGGCCTTGATCCAGGCGGTCGCCTTCATGTCGTTCTTGCGCACGACGGGGCCCGCCTCCATCGCGGTATGGATCTCGTCGCCGGTGCGATCGAGGAAGCCGGTATTGATGAAGACGATGCGTTCGCGCGCGGCCTGGATGCAGGCGCGCAGGTTGACGGTGGTGCGGCGCTCCTCGTCCATGATGCCGATCTTGAGCGTGTTGGCGGGCAAATCGACCATCGCCTCGACGCGGGCGAACAGATCGACGGTGAGCGCCACCTCTTCCGGTCCGTGCATCTTCGGCTTGACGATGTAGACCGAGCCGGTCCGGCTGTTGTGGCCGCGCCGCGCGCCGCGAATGTCGTTGAGCGCGATCAGCGCGGTCACCGCCGCGTCGAGCGCGCCTTCGGGAATTTCCTTGCCCGCGGCGTCGAGCACGGCGTCGGTGAACATGTGGTGACCGACATTGCGCAGGAGCAGCAGGCTGCGGCCATGCAGGGACAAGCGCGAGCCGTCCGGCCTGGTGTAGACGCGGTCGGCGTTGAGCGCGCGCTGCAGATCCTTGCCGCCCTTCTCGAACGTCGCGCGCAGCGTGCCGTTCATCAGGCCGAGCGCGTTGCGGTAGATGAGGACCTTGTCGTCGGCATCGACCGCCGCGACGCTGTCTTCCATGTCGAGAATGGTGCTCACCGCCGATTCAAGCACGATGTCGGCGATGCCGGCGGGATCGTCGCGCCCGATCGGGTGGGCGCGGTCGATCTCGATTTCGATGTGCAGGCCGTTGTTGACGAGAAGGATCGCGCTCGGCGCCTTCGCCTCGCCGCGGAAGCCGGCGAATTGCTGGGGACGGCGCAAGCCCGCGCGCGCGCCGCTCTTGAGCGCGACGGACAGCGCGCCATTGTCGAGGCCATAGCCGACCGCGTCGGCATGGCTCGCGTCGGCGAGCGGGACTGCCTCGTCGAGAAACGCCTTGGCCTTGGCGATCACGCGCGCGCCGCGTTCCTTGCTGTAGCCGCGCCCGCGCTGTTCGCCCGGTTCGTCCGGCAGCGCGTCGGTGCCGTAGAAGGCGTCGTAGAGGCTGCCCCAGCGCGCATTGGCGGCGTTGAGCGCGTAACGCGCGTTCGACAGCGGCACGACGAGCTGCGGCCCGGCAAGGCGCGCGATCTCGTCGTCGACGTTGGCGGTCTTGATCGGCGCGGCGGCGGTTTCGGCAAGCAGATAGCCGATCTCCGTCAGCATCGTCTTGTAGGCGGGAAGATCGAACGGCTTGCCCTTGTTGGCCTTGTGCCAGGCGTCGATTTTCGCCTGCATCTGGTCGCGGCGGGAGAGCGCCTCGCGCACGCGCGGGCCGATGTCGGCGACGATCGCCGCCAGCCCCTTCCAGAAGTCCTCCGGCGCCACGCCCGTTCCCGGCGCGGCTTCCCGGGCGATGAAATCGTGAAGGACGGGCGCGACCTTAAGGCCGCTGGCATCAATTCTGTTCATGGATCATCTTCCCGCGTCGACGAATGGAAAAGTGGTTCCGCCCAAGTGGTTCAGCCCAAGTGGTTCAGCCCAAGTGGTTCAGCCCAAGTGGTTCAGCCCAAGTGGTTCAGCCCAAGTGGATCAGCCAAGGTTCGGAAGGGGCCGAATGCGTGCGGACGCGCGGTGAATAGCGTCATCCCGGTCACCGCGCCCCGGCGGCGGCCGCCCGTTTTGCCCCAATTCCGGGCCAAGGAAAAGGGCTCGCGGCGCCGTCATCCCCGCGTCCCCGTCAAGTGGGCGGGGAACAAGGGGGCGGGGAAGGAGAGGGGAAAGAGACGAAACGGGTCTTGGGGAGTGGAGGGCCGGGCGGGACGAAAGCCCGCGCCGGCGTCGTTTTTCAGGCGGTGGGCGCGGCCGACCGGCGCGATGACCGCCAGCGCGTGAACTTTTCCCGCCAGACGCCGCGCCGCTCGGCCAGATTGGCGATCGCCATCAGCGCGGCAGGAGTCACCACCAGCGTCAGCACGGTCGCGAAGCCCAGGCCGAAGACGATGGCCGTCGACAGGTTCGTCCACCATTGCGTCGCCGGCGCGCCGATCGTCGCCTCGCGCAACAGGAAGTCGATGTTGACGCCGAAGGCGATCGGCAGCACGCCGAGAATGGCGGTGACGGCGGTCAGCACCACCGGCCGCGCGCGTTCCCGGCAGGTCTCCAGGATCGCCTCGCGCGCCGCCATGCCGCCATGTCGCAGCCGGTCGTAGGTGTCGATCAGCACGATATTGTTGTTCACGATCACGCCGGCATTGGCGATGACGCCGATGCCGGCCATCACCACGCCGAATGACTGGCCCATGATCATGAGCCCGAGCAGCACGCCGATCGTCGACAACACGACGGCCGAGAGCACCAGACCGACCGATGTCAGCTTGTTGAATTGCGCGAGCAGGATCGCGAAAATGAGGAAGATCGCCGTGCCGAACGCCTTCGCCAGGAACGCGGACGCCTTGGCCCGTTCCTCGTCCTCGCCCTTGAGCTTGAAGCCGATGCCGCTGCCGAAATTCGTTCGCGCCAGGGCCGCGGTGATCTCCTCCTGCAGCTTGGCGGTCTGCACGCCCTCGGCGACGTTGGCCGAAACGGTGATCACGCGCGATCCGCCGACGCGGTTGATGTAGCCGACGCGCGCGGCGGGAACGCGCTTGACGAAATTGCCGATCGGCACGTGACCGACCGCGGTCTGAACCTGCAATTCGTCGATCTGGTCGAGGCTGCGCCGGTCCTGCGGAAAGCGGATGAGGATGTCGACGGACTTGTCGGTCTCGGAGGGGCGATATTCGGTGATCTTGGTGCCGTTGGTGACGAGCTGGACGGCATTGCCGACGGTGCCGACGCCGGCGCCGTATTTGGCGGCCTCGGCCTTGTCGACCTCGAGTTTCCAGTCGATGCCGGGCAGCGGCAGCCCGTCGTCGAGGTCGCGAATCTCGGGCATCGTGCCGAGCATCGCCGCGACTTTCTTGGCGAGTTCCGGCAGAAGGTCCGGATCGACCGAGGAAATCTGCACCTGGACCGGCTTGCCGGTGGGCGGGCCGGCGCGCGGCGCGGTCACCTCGACCAGAACGCCGGGAATGTCGGCGGTCTTTTCGCGGATTTCGTCCATGATGAGGGAGGCCGTCCGCCGCGCCTTCCAGTCGGTGAATTCGAACTGGATGACGCCGATGGTGTCTTCCGTGATCTCGCTCGAACCGCGCGGCTGCTCGCCGACGCGCGTGTAGACCGTCTTGAGCCCCTCGGCGCCGAGCACGCGCTTTTCCACTTCCGCGAGCACGCGGTCCTTCTCGTCGAGCGAGATGTTGCCGCGCGCGTGCACGATCACCTGTCCGTAATCGGGCTCGACCTTGGGGAAGAACTCGACGCCGTTGCCGAACCGCGCGTAGGCGAACTGCACCACCACCAGGATCGCCAGCATGATCGCGAGCGTGCGCCCCGGCCGGGCGATCGCCAGATGCACGGTGCGCATGTAGAGGCCGGTATCCTTGACGGTGTCGTCGCGCGGCACGTCGGCGGCGCGCCCGAGCAGCGAGCCGAGCGTCGGCGTGAAGAACAGCGCCGCGATCAGCGAGGCCGAGAGCGTCGCGATCAGCGTGATTGGCAGGTATTTCATGAACTGCCCGACCACGCCGGGCCAGAACAACAGCGGCGAGAACGCCGCCACCCGCGTCGCCGTGGCCGCGATCACCGGGCCCGCCATGCGGCGGGCGGCGAGCGAATAGGCGTCGTGCGCGTTCATGCCCTCGGAAAGGCGCCGCTCGGCGAATTCGGAGACGATGATGGCGTCGTCCACCAGCATGCCGACGGCGAGAATGAGCGAGAACAGCACGACGATGTTGATCGTCAGTCCGGCCAGATGCAGGCCGAGAATGCCGGCCAGAAACGACGTCGGAATGGCGATGCCGATGAACAGCGAGGCGCGGAAGCCGAGCGCGAACAGAATGATCACCACCACCAGCAGCACGCCGGTGGCGACCGAGTTCTGCAGGTCGGCGAGCATCTGGCGGATGAGCTTGGACTTGTCCTGCGTGAACGTCACCTGCACGCCGGAAGGCCAGGATTGCTGCATGCGGGCGACGATCGCCTTCACCCCGTCGACCGTTTCGATCAGGTTGGCGCCGGTGCGCTTTGATACCTCGATCGTCATCGCCGGCTGGGCGTTGACGCGGGTGATGGACGTCGCGTCCTTGAAGGTCGGGCGCACCTCGGCGATGTCGCCGAGCGTCACCGACGCGCCGGACGAGGCGACGACCGGAATCTTGAGGACGTCCTCGGGCCGCTCGATCAAGGCGGGGACCTTCACGGCGAAGCGGCCGGTCTCGCCTTCGAGCGCGCCGGCGGCGACCAGGCTGTTGGAGGATTGCGTCACGGCGATGAGCTGGTCGAGCGAGACGTTGTAGCTCTTCATCAGCGATGGTTCGGCGATGACTTCCACCGCCTCGTCGCGCGCGCCGCGGAGTTCCGCCGACAGCACGCCGGACGACTGCTCGATGGCGTTCTTGGCGTTGCGCGCGATCTGCAGCATGGTCCTTTCGGGAACGTTGCCGGAGAGCGCGACGACCAGCACCGGATAGAGCGACAGGTTGACTTCCTGCACCGACGGTTCGTCGGCGGCCTTGGGCAGATCGCGTTTGGCGTCGTCGACCTTGGCGCGCACGTCGGCGAGCGCGGCGCTCGAATTGAACCCCGCCTCGAATTCGAGCAGCACGTAGCCGCCGCCCTCATAGGCGGTCGAGCGCATCTCCTTGACGTTGGAGACCGCCTTGAGCTTGGTTTCGACCGGCCGCAGCAACAGCCGCTCGGAATCCTCCGGGCTGATGCCGCGCTGCGTCAACTGCACGTAGATGATCGGCACCTTGACGTCGGGCTCGGCTTCCTTGGCGATGGAAATATACGAGGAGAAGCCCGCCACCAGCAGGAACAACAGCGCGGCGATGGTCAGGCGCGCGTGGGTGATGGCGTATTCGATCATTGCCGACATGGGCGGTCTCGTCCTGGTGGCGGGGCTAGCGCTGCGCGGTGCTGGAATTGGCCGGCACCGGTTCCACGCGCTGTCCCTCGCGCACGAAATCCTGGCCCTGCACGATGACGAGCGCGCCGTTGGGAACGCCGTCGACCCACATGTGGGTCTGCCCGTCGGAGACGAGCGACACCTTGACGAAGCTGACGCGCTTGTCCTCGCCGACGACGCGCACGCCGAGCTCGCCGGCCGCCGAGAAGGTGAGCGAGGAACGCGGCACGCGGATCGCCTCGACGGCGGCCAGCGGGATGATGACCTCGGCGGTGATGCCATCGGGAATGGCGCCGTCGGGATTGGCGACCTCGACCTCGACGCGATAGGTGCGGGTCGTCGGGCTCGCGGTCTTGGCGACGTGGCGCACCTTGCCTTGCGCCACCTGGCCGCTGATGAGACGGATTTCGGCCATGCCGCCGATGCCGACGCCCGTCAATCGGCGCTCGGAGACCTCGACGATGGCGAGCATCGGATCGAGCGCGACGAGATGGGCGATCTCCTTGCCGGGCGACATCGGCTGGCCGACCTGCGTCGGCACGTCGGTGATGATGCCCGACCACGGCGCCACGATCATGCCGCGCTCGCGCTCGGCCTCGGCCGCCGCCAGCGCCGCCGAAGCCGCCTTGAATTGCGATTCCAGATTGACGAGGTCGAGCCGCGGCAGCGTTCCTTGTTCGATCAGCCTGCGGCGCGCCTCGAGTTCGGTGCGGCGCTGGTTGAGCAGGGCGATCGCCTGGGCGACCTGGGCCTCGCGCGCCTCGTCGGAGAGAACGGCGACGACCTCGCCCGCCTTGACCGTCTGCCCGCGCCGGACATTGAGCTTGTCGACGAGACCGTTGGTCCGCGCCGTGATCATCACCTTGCGGTCGGCTTCGGTGCGGCCCGAAAGGCTCAGCTTGCGCAGATGCGACTTGACCTCCGCGCGCTCGACGCCGACGCGGAACAGCGGCGCGGCCGGGGCGTCGGTGACGCGGGTCGCGGCGTTGCCGTCAGAGCCGCCATGCGGGACGAGGTGCCCCGACGCGACCCACAGCGCCGCCAAGGCGACGAGGGCGATGGCCGTGTAACGGCTGGCGTTCATGGCGCGATTTCCTCCTGCGCCGGCGACTTCGCCGGCTGGGTGAGCATGCAATGGACCATCTGGAACATGAGCGGGAGCACCTTCTCCGCCTCGAAGTCGCGATCGGAGGCGCGCCGCCACGACAGCCCGTCGGCGAGGGCCATCAGCACGGTGGCGGCTGCGTCGAAATCGACCTCGGGGCGAATCTCCGCGCGGGCGGCGGCGCGCTTGAGCATGGCGACCAGGACCGCCTTCACGTCTTTTTCCACCTCGCGGAAAATCTCGGCGATGCGCGGATTGCGGCGCCGTTCAGCCATGACCTCCGTGCACAGGCCGATCTCGTGGTCGCTGCGCCTGACGATGTGCTCGCGCGCGAGTTCGGCAAGGCCGTCGAAGAACGAATCCGACCGGGTCACCACGGCGAACGCCTCGATGACCTTGGCGCGATCGCGGTCGGCGATGCCGGCGATGATCGCGTCCTTGGAGGGGAAATAGCGATAGAGATTGCCCGGACTCATTCCGGCCTCGGCGCAGATTTCCTGCATCGAGGCTTGGTGGAATCCCGAACGCGCGAAGCACCGCTCGGCGGCGTCGAGAATGGCGACGCGCCTGTCGGCCTTGGCATGGTCGTGCTTGGCGAGGTCGGATTTGGCGGGATCGGATTTCGACAGGTCGGCCTTGAAGGGGACCGTCTCGGCCGCCGCGCTGTCTTGCGCCGCGCCGCCTTGGGGCGCGGCCGACGAATGGAGGGCGAAGGACGCGGCGAGTGGCTCGCGCCGTTCCGATTCCGCAGACGTTTCCGCGGGCGAGGGCTGGGGCTGCGCGGCGTCGTTACGCATGGCCTCTCCGGATGAGGAATCACTGAGAACGATCGTTCATTCCAATAAATGGGAAATCCTGTCAACCGCCGCAAGGCGTCCGCCGGCAAAATCCGCGCGTGGGCGCCGGAAATTCAAATCATTGATATATAAAGGTAAACTATCCGGTGCGACTGCCGCCCATCAATCTTCATCTTTCGGAGACCGTGATTGTGCGACAAATCGCACGGATGGCGTGAGCGGGAGGGTGGCGTGCGGGTCTGGGTGACGCTGGGGGTGACTTTGGTGCTCGCGGGATGCGGGGCGGTCGAACGCGAGGCCGCGCCCGATCAGCCGGCGTTCTACGTCAGCATGGCGCGGCCGGACGCCAAGCTCGACGCGGCGATGGCGGCTTCGATGATTTCCGGCTACCGCCAGAACCACGGCCTGCAGGGCGTGAGCGTCGATCCGGCGCTGATGCGCGCGGCCGAGGAACAGAGCCAGGCCATGGCGCGCCTCGACAAGCTCGACCACAACGCGGCGAAATCCTTCGCCCAGCGCATCGGCGGGTCCGGCTTTAGCGCGCGCGCCGCCGTCGAAAACGTGTCGGCCGGTTATCACACACTCGCGGAAGCCTTTTCCGGCTGGCGCGACTCGCCGCCGCACCGCGCCAACATGCTTTCCAAGGACGCGACCCGCATCGGAATCGCGGCGGTTTACGCGCCGCGATCAAAGTATAAGGTGTTCTGGACGTTGATCCTGGCCGCACCCGACCGAACGTAATCCGTCATCCGGAATGACTCGGCGCGCGGCCCGACGGACCGGACGAACGAGGGGGAGCGGATGAAGCTGAAAGGCAGGATGGCGGTCGTTACCGGATCGACCAGCGGCATCGGGCTGGCGATCGCGCGGGCGCTGGCGGGGGCCGGATGCAATGTCGTCCTCAACGGGTCCCGCCCGGCCGCCGACGCGGAGGAGTTGCGCGCCGGCATCGAGGCCGAATTCGGGGTCAAGACGCTCTACGCGCGCGCCGACATGGCCAAGCCCGACGACATCGCCGCGATGATCGCGCAAGGGCTCGCCGTCTCGGGCGTGGTCGACATTCTGGTCAATAACGCTGGCATCCAGCACGTCGCGCCGATCGAGGATTTTCCGGTCGAGAAGTGGGACCAGATCATCGCCGTCAACCTGTCCTCGGCCTTTCACGGCATCCGCGCCGTCGTGCCGGGGATGAAGGCGCGGCGCTGGGGGCGCATCATCAATGTCGCTTCGGCGCACGCGCTCGTCGCCTCGCCCTTCAAGTCGGCCTATGTCTCGGCCAAGCACGGCATCGCGGGCCTCACCAAGACGGTGGCGCTGGAGCTCGCCACCTTCGGCGTCACCTGCAACTGCATCAGCCCCGGCTATGTGTGGACGCCGCTGGTCGAGCGGCAAATCCCCGACACGATGAAGGCGCGCGGACTGAGCCGCGAGGAGGTCGTCAACAACGTGCTGCTGGCGGCCCAGCCCACCAAGCAATTCGCGACGGTCGATCAGGTCGCCGCGCTCGCGCTGTTTCTATGCGACGACGACGCCAGCCAGATCACCGGCGCGAACCTTTCGATGGATGGTGGCTGGACCGCGGCGTGAGGCGCCCTCGGCGTGATGCGCTTGACGCCCGAAAGGATGCGCCGGTCAAGGCGCGGTCACGACGGACGCGCGTCAGGCCGCCATTTCCAGGCGAATGCGTGCAGACCCAGCCGCCGCCGCGTCGCCACGAACAGCAGGATCGACTCGATGACCAGCGCGAGCGAGGTCGACGCCGCCGCGCCGTAGACGCCGTAACGCGGCACCAAGATCAGGCAGGCGCCGAGGTTGATCACGAAGGCGATGGCGTAGATCGTCGCGCACAGCCATTGTTCGCCGAGCATGTTCATCAGCCGCTCGACCGGCCCGATCGCCGCCCGCGCCAGAACGCCGACGGCGAACACCGGCATCACCCAATAAGCGTCGGCGAAGCGCGGGCCGAACAGCCACAACAACGACCTGCCGGCGACGAGCAGCAACAGGACGGCGGCGAGCGAGGGCCAGAACGTCCATTTGACCGCGATTTCGAGATAGCGGACAAGGCGCTCGCGGTCGCCGGAGGCATGGAATTCGCTGAAGCGGTGCGTCGCCGTGGTCGCGATCGCGTAATGGACGAACACCACCAGCGCGAACGTCTTCATCACCGCGAAATAGACGCCGACGTCGGCGCTCGAATGGAAGAGCTGCAAGATGACGATGTCGGTGTTGGCGAGCAGGAGATAGAACGCCTCAACCGCGAGGATCGGCAGCGCGGTCGTGATCCATGCGCGCATGGCGTAGCGGCGCGGGCCCGGGCTCACATTCGCGGCCAGACGCCCGCGCAGCAGGAAGAATTGGCCGATCATGGCGAGCCAGATCGCGGCGACGCTGATCGCGGTCGCCGCCGTCGCCCCGAGCTTGAATCCGAGCGCGACGAAACCGGCCGTGAATCCGATCGTCAGCGCGTGGCGGGCGACGAATTGCGGCACCTGCGCGAGCTTCATCCAGTCATGCGAGCGCGCGATTCCGTCCTGCATGTTGGCGACGACGAAGGCGGGCAGCGCGAGGCAGGCGAGATAGGCGGGAAGGACGAAACGCGGGTCGATCGACGGCGTCACGATGGCGACGACGCCGGCGAGCAGCACCGCGGCGACGCACGCGGCAAAGAAGGTGAGCCAGCGGCTCGCGTGCAGGAAGCCGCGCAGGAGATCGGGGTTGTCGCGCCGGTGCAGCGGAATGAACTTCTGCGCCGAGACCGCCATGCCGAGGTCGAGCGCGCTGCCGAGCGTGATCAGCCATGTCCAGATATAGGCGTAGACGCCGTAATCGGACTCGCCCATCCAGCGCGCGAGCAGGATTTGCGCGGCATAGGCGAGCGCGGCGCCGAGGATCCGGATGGTGAACACCGTGCCGGCGAGCCGGCGCGTCGTCGCGCCGTCGCCCGCGCCGCCGAACAGGCCCCTGAGCGCCGCGGTCAGGCTGGCGTGCCAGGGCATCGTCGGATGGGGGTTGGTCGCCGTCACGTATAAAAGCCCTCGCGCGCGCAAGGCGGGCCGTCAGCCCGTCTCGCGATCGCGCGAGTTTGGCAAGGATCCGTTAAGAATCGGTTCGACGCGGCCCCCGCGCTCCGCCGTCTCAGGCCGCCGGCGGCGAATCGCGCAGGGCGCGCCGCAGGATCTTGCCGACATTGGTCTTGGGCAATTCGGCGCGGAACTCGATGAATTTCGGCACCTTGTAGCCGGTCAGCTCGGTGGCGCAGAATTCGCGCAAGCCCTTTTCGGTCAGATCCTGGTTCTTGCGCACGACGTAGGCCTTGACCGCCTCGCCCGAATTGGGGTCCGGCACGCCGACGACGGCGCATTCGACCACGCCCGGGTGACTCGCGATCACATCCTCGACCTCGTTCGGATAGACGTTGAAGCCGGAGACGAGGATCATGTCCTTCTTGCGGTCGACGATCCGCGTCTGGCCTTCCGAATTCATGATGCCGATGTCGCCGGTGCGGAAGAAGCCGTCCTTGGTCATGACCTTGGCGGTCTCGTCGGGGCGACGCCAATAGCCGGCCATCACCTGCGGGCCGCGCCCGCAGATTTCGCCGGCTTCCCCGATCGGCAACTCGCGCCCGTCGTCGTCGCGTATGGATATTTCGGTCGAGGGCATCGGCAGGCCGATCGTGCCGTCCCAGGCCGTGATCGAGGTTGGATTGCAGGTGAGCACCGGCGAGGTTTCCGACAGGCCGTAGCCCTCGATGATCGGAACGCCGGTCGCCTTGAACCAGCGCTCGGCCACCGCCTTCTGCACCGCCATGCCGCCGCCGACCGCGCAGCGCAGCTTCTTCCAGTCCACCTTGCCGAAATCGGCGTGATTGAGCAGACCGTTGAACAGCGTGTTGACGGCGGGGAACAGGTTCGGCGGATGCTTGGACAATTCGCCGATCAACGCCGGCAGGTCGCGCGGATTGGGGATGAGGACGCACATCCCGCCGATGCGCATGCCCAGGAAGTAACACGCCGTCAGCGCGAAGATGTGATAGAGCGGCAGCGCGGTGGTGATGACGAGCTGCTCGCCGCGCGGCAGCGTGTCATAGGCCGGTTGCAGCCAGGCCTCGACCTGCAGCGCGTTGGCGACCAGATTGCGGTTGAGCAGAATCGCGCCCTTGGCGACGCCGGTGGTTCCCCCGGTATATTGCAGGCAGGCGATGTCGTCCGCGCCGACGACGTAATTTGTCATGCTGAGCCGGCGTCCGCGCGACAGCGCCGTCTTGAACGGCACCGCGTCGGGCAGCGAGAATTCCGGCACCATCTTCTTGACGCGGCGAACGACGAAATTGACGATCGTGCCCTTGAGCCCGCCGAGCATGTCGCCCATCGAGGCGATGATGACGTGCTTGACCGTCGTGCCCGCGATGGCGTGCTGCACGGTCCCGGCGAAATTCTCCAGCACGATGATCGCCTCGGCGCCGGAGTCCTTGAGCTGGAATTCGAGCTCGCGCGCCGTGTAGAGCGGATTGACGTTCACCACCGTGTAGCCCGCGCGCAGGACCGCGGCGATCGCGATCGGATATTGCAGCACGTTGGGCATCATCAGGGCGACGCGCGCGCCGCGCGCCAGGCCCCGGCTCTGAAGAAAGGCGCCGAGCGCGCGCGAATACTCGTCGACCTGGCCGAAGGTGATCGTCTTGCCCATGAACACGAACGCGTTGCGGTCGCGGTACTTGGCGAAGCTCTCGTTCAGGAGATCGACGAGGGAGGGATAGCACGACGGATCGATTTCATGCGGAACGCCGGCCGGATATTGCGCGAGCCAAATTCGATCCATGGTCTCCCCCTCTACCCGCGCTTCCAAGCCGGGCTTGCCATTATGAGGCCGGCAGTCTGGGCAAAGCCGGCGCGTCTTTCAAGGGCGGCGTGAGAGGCCGCCGCATCGCGGCATGCCGCCGCGCCGCCCCCATGGGTGCCCTTGGCGGACCCGCGCGGCGGGGATCGCGATCGGCGGAGGGGTCCGGCCACACGCTCGTGAGCCAATACGAGGAGTTAGCTGGTAGGGAGGAGCACGCGGAAATTCGGCGCGGCGTGACGCGACGCGATGGAAGGGAGCGAAGATGGCGTCCTATGGCACGTGGAGATCTGAGCAGAAGGCAGAACTCGCTGCCGCCTTCCTGAACCACAAGCTCCGCGAGGGGGCGTGCAGCTTACGTCGACTTAGCGAACCGACGCAAGAAGCATGAGTTCAAGGAAGCCACGGAGGCAGGCATCACAAATAAATTCAAAGGGGCACGTTTCAAGCCACGTTTTTCCTCGCCTGGCTTGCGGCGATGGAATTGGACGGCGTCGCCCTGGAGAAGATTTTGACGTTCACCTGATTATTGAAACATCGAGAGTAGCGTTTGTCACATCACCCACAATCGTAATCACCGCGTAAGTGGTATTGGAGGTTGATACACCGCATTTTGGATTTTTGGGGCCACGGCAATTAGCGACCAGTTGTCGAAAAATAGGTGGTCTTTCAAACATGATAAAAACTGCCCATCGCGGCGGTACGGAAAAACCGCCCGCAGGCTTCCCGTCAGCATCCTTAGCATCAACATATATACTTTCGGTATAAAGCGCGTACCAGCTACCAATATTTCTTTGATTTTTCTCAATGGGAACGGAATGCGAATCGGTAAATTGGAGAAACAAATTTGTCTCAACCATTTGTGGGTCGCCCATATCCCTAGCCTTTGGCTGTCCTCCCATGAATAAGCCGGCTGCCAATCCAACGAGGAGGATGCCAATCCCAAGACCAGGGCATGTCAACCAATTCGGTATCTTAGGCCACCCTTCTGGAGCCAGACTCCAGAGGCCCAAGATTATTGTTAGAGCTAATCCCAATAGTCCAATCGCGCGATCAAACATTTGATATGTGCTTCCCCCAAATGGCGACTGTACCTTATATGCGACGGTCGTGGAATGGACTGATGAACGAGCCTGACAAGGGACGAGATCATCTCCTGGTGGAGTCTGCGCGATAATATCGGATCGACGTGCGCGGGCGGAACTTGCGCCTATTCCTTGTCGCTTTCCTTTTCACCGCGCGCGGCCGTCGTTTTCTTTTTCTTGTTGCGGTCGGCGGGTTCGGCGGCCGTCGCCGATTGCGGCTTGGCGTCGGGCTTGTCCGGTTTCTTCAGCTTGGCCTGCCGCGTCGTGTCGCCGGATTTCGATTTGCCGGCGTCGGCGGTCTCTGGCTTCGCGTCTTGTTTGGCGCCGGGTTTGGCGTCCGGTTTCGCGCCACTTTTGGCGCTGGCCGAAGCCTTCGGCTTGTCCTTGGCGTCCTTGGTCTCTTTCGTATCCTTCTCGGATTTCGGCGCCGCGCTTTTCGGTTTGGCCGCGAGCTTGCGCCGACCCTTTCCGGGCTTTTCCTCATCGCCCGCCGCCGCGATCTGGCTCGCGTCGCGCTTCGGCCCGGTGTAGACGACGACGGGTTCGATCGGTCCCCAATCGCCGAGAAGCTCGGACGGTTTCGGGCCTTGCGGCCGCAAGCCGGAGAACAGCGACAGTCCCGGCTGGCCACTGGAATCGGCTTGTTCTTCCTCGTCCATGTTGTCGGCAGACGGCCGCTTGCGGTTGGGTCCGCACATCGCGTCGCGCAGATTGGGCGGCGGCATGTCGACCGGGGCGAGCATGTCGACCGTCCCTTGCGAGGGCACCAGCCACGACAGGCCGTTGCCGGAGAAGCCGCGCTCGAGCAACTGCGCCGCCTTGACCGCGCGCACCGCCGAGGAGGGCGAGCCGAGCACGACCGCGATCATGCGCTTGCCGTCGCGCGTCGCCGAAGCGACCAGATTGAACCCCGACGCGCAGATGAAACCGGTCTTCATGCCGTCCGCGCCGGGATAGCGCCCGATCAGCGAATTGAAGTTCCGCGTCACCCGGCGACCGAATTTGATCGCCGGAACGCTCATGAAATACTCGTATTCGGGCAGGTCGCGGATGACGGCGCGCGCCAGAATGGCGAGGTCGCGCGCGGAGGTGACCTGTCCTTCCGCCGGCAGGCCGTTGGGATTGACGAAATTCGACTGCGCCATGCCGAGCCGGCGCGCCGTGCGATTCATCTCGTCGGCGAATTTCTCCACCGAACCCGAGACGCCCTCGGCCAGCACCACCGCGATGTCGTTGGCGGACTTCACCATCATCATCTTCAGCGCGTTGTCGACGGTGACCTGCGTGCCGGCGCGGAATCCCATCTTCGAGGGCTGCTGCGCCGCCGCGGTCGGCGACACCGTGAACAGCGTGTCGAGCGAAATCCGTCGCTCCTTCACCGCCTTCAGCGTCACATAGGCCGTCATGATCTTGGTGACGGAGGCCGGATACCAAGGCTGAGCCGCGTTTTCGGCGTGAATGACCTTGCCCGATTCGGCCTCGATCACGAGCAGCGCCTCGGCGAAGGTGGCCTCGGCGGTGGCCAGCAGCACCGCCAGCGCGCCGAGCATGGTCCGCCATCGTCGGCGCGCCGCCGGGATCATCAATTCCGAATTCATCGCGCTTCCCTTTTCCGGGTGCCGGCCGACCGGAGACAAGAGCTTTTTGACGAAAACGATGAGGCGAAATCACGACGGCGAACGCGCCGCCAAGGCCGGGTGTTCGCCGTGTCGGTCCTCGTCATTGGCCGCGACTATAACGGCTCGCCGGCCGATGCAACAGGCGGGACGCCGCCGTTCGCGGCGCATGCCGGTCGAAATTCGCGTGGCCGTTGCAACGCCGTCACGCGCGCCGTTTGGCTTCGGGCCGAGAGTTCAAGAGGCGGCGCTGGTCGCGGGATGATCGGGCGCGGCGGGCGCGTCGGCCTTCTCGCGCACCATGAACTGCGCCCGCGCCAGTTCGGCGAACGCGCCGCCGCGCGCCACGAGTTCATCGAATGTTCCGCTCTCGACCACCCTGCCGTTCTCGAACACGAGAATGCGCGTCGCCTTCCGGATCGTGGACAGGCGATGGGCGATCACGAAGGTGGTCCGACCGCGCATGACCTCGTCGAGGGCGGCGTTGAGCTTGGCCTCGGTGACGGCGTCGAGCGCGCTCGTCGCCTCGTCGAGAATGAGGATGGGGGGATCCTTCAACAGCGCGCGGGCGATCGACAGGCGCTGGCGCTCGCCGCCCGAAAGCATGCGCCCGCGCTCGCCCGCGAGCGTCTCGAATTTGCGCTCGCTTCGTTCGATGAACTCGATCGCCTGGGCGCGCTGGGCGGCCAGGCGCAAATCCTCGTCGTTCGCGTCGGGTTTGCCGACGCGCAGATTGTCGGCGAGCGACCGATTGAACAGCAGCGCCTCCTGGAACACCACGCCGATATTGCGGCGCAGGCTCGACAACGTGATCGAGCGAATGTCCATGCCGTCGATCTTGATGTGGCCGGATTGCGGGTCGAACGCCCGATGCAGCAGCGCGATGGCGGTCGACTTGCCCGCGCCGGTCGGTCCGACCATGGCGATGGTGTCGCCCGGCAGCGCGATGAAGCTCAGATCCTCGACCGCCGGTCGCTTGCCGTCATAGGAGAACGACACCGACTGGAACTCGACCAGCCCGCGCACCCGGCCGCAATCGATGGCGTCGGGCCGGTCGCGCACCGCCGGCACGACATCGAGGATGCCGAAGAATTCGCGCAGCCGCGGCGCCTCGACGAACACGTTGTTGATGAACGACACCGCCTGTTCGAGGCGGCCGATCAGCAATCCGGCGAAATTCACGAAGGTGACGATCTCGCCGATGGTGGCGAGCTTCTGGCCATGCAGGTAGATGCCGACGACGAAGATCGCGAGGATGGTGAGCGAGGTCGAGGCGCGCGTGGAAATGCCGACCAGCGCCCACCACGACAGCACCGGCAGTTGCGCGGCGAGCAGCTTGTCGGAGACGCCGCGAATGTCCTTGACCTCCGATTCCACGCGCACGAAGCTTTGCACCAGCGCGACATTGCCGAGCGCGTCGGTCGCCCGTTCGGCGAAGTTGGAATAATGCTCCTCGACCGCGTCCTGCATCTTGTAGGTCTTGCGCACCACCATGGTGGTCATCGCGGTGAACACGCCGCACAGCACGAACAGCAGCAGCGCGAGCCGCCAGTTGAGGTAGAGCGCGAGCGGCAACTGCACGAACAGCGAGACGATCGCGGCGAAATGCTCGCGGAAAAAGCCGAGCCACAATCGCCACAGCGCGTCGGCGCCCTGCAGCATGATCTTCACCAGGCGGCCGGAATGGGTGCCGGTGTGATAGGTCAGCGGCAGTTGCAGCACGTGCTCGAAATAGGAGTTCTGTACCGCGAGCCGGCGTTGGTGCGCGAGCCGGTCGGCATGCAGCGCGATCAGCGCGCTCGATATGATGGTGAACAGGCCGAAGGCGACCCAGGCCAGCAGCAGCGGTCCGACATTGGCGATCGTGGAGGCGGCGTCGCCCCCGCTCGCCTGCGCGCCGGCAAGCCCGTCGATGATGCGGCCGAACAGAACCGGCTCGGCGAATTGCACGATCGCCAGCGCGAGATTGGCCCCGGCCAGGATCCAGCCGATGCGCGCCTGGGGCCCGAGGAGCGCGACGACGCGCGCATAGAGATGGACGAAGGACATGGGTGTTCTTGAGGCGCTTGTCTTGAGGCGTTGGAGGGCGGCGTTCCGGCCGTGATGGCCGAGGGTCGGTCCGGCCGGCCGCAGTCTACCGGCGTTCGGCGCGCGAATACAGATAGCGTCGCGGAATTCGCCCGCCCGCCCGACGCGCGGCCTCGCGCGCCGCGACCCCGATCCAAATACGCTGTCGAAATTTTCCGAATTTTCGCGCCGCCCTATTTGTGCTGCGACGGCGCGTTACTAGATCAGCGAGGAAAGGCGCTGAGCGCGGCGCGAGCCAGATGCGCCGCCAATTCGCCACGATCCGTTCAAGCGCCATTCATGCCGACGGTGGAATTGTCGCGGCGGATGGCTGGATGAGCGGCGGGATGAGAGGGCGCGGAAACCCGCGCGGATATCGTCATCCCGAAACCATGATCCGAGCGAGGGACAAGCAATGACTGACAAGCTTACGCGTAAACCGAGCCGCGCCCGGCGAAGCCTGGTCGTGGCCGCCATCGCCGCGCTCGCGTTGACGACGGTCGTTCCGCAGGATGCCTTCGCGCGCGCGCCGGTTCCGGGCGCGCCGGCCCAGGCCAAGGCGCTTGGCGACATGACCGAGGTGAGCGCCGCGCGCAAGCAGCGCCGCCGCGTCGTGCGCCGGGGCGGTCACCGCGCCGCCGCCGCCATGTTCGGCATGATGGCCGGCACGATCGGAATGATCGCGGCCGCCGAGGCGCGCCGTGGCCGGACCTACTATTACGTGCCGGATTATCCGGTCTACGAGGAGGTGCCGGCGCCCTATTATTATCCCTCCTACAACAACGAATATTATCCGTATTACGAGCCCTATTATGACGGCACGACCGTCTATGGCGGGCCGACCTATATGCCCGTTCCGATTTACCGCGGCGGCGGCCGGGTTCATCGGCCGCGCCACGTCATGGGGCCTCCCCAATTTCATGGCGGGCCGCGCCCGGTCGTCGGCCGTCCCGGACCCGTCTTCCGCCAGGGCGCGCCCGCCCGCATCGGCGGCGGGGGAATGGGCGGCGTGGTCGGCCCGGGAATGGGCGGCGGCGGCGGTGGTGGTCCCGGCCGCTTCCGCTGATCCGAGCCGAGCAAGAAATCACGGCCCGCCTCTCTCCCGCGCGAGCGGCACATCGGGAGGCGGGCTAATTCACGCGCGCGGGCGCAAGCCCGCGTGTCGGAGATCGCGGGTTTTCGAGCCGTTAACTTTCGGGAGAGAGAGAAACGCTAGTCTTTCAAGGATGGGCGATTCGATCCAACGGCTCTATGACGCGGTTCTTCTCGCACGCGGGAAGGATCCCGAGCGTTCGCGCACCGCGAAGCTGTTTCGCTGCGGCCGCGCGAAAATGGCCAAGAAGCTCGCCGAGGAAGCGATCGAGGTTTCCATCGACGCCGTCAGCGGCTCGGCCGACGCCGTCGCGCGCGAAAGCGCCGACCTGCTTTACAACCTCGTCGTCGTCTGGGTGTCGTCGGGCGTGCGGCCGGAGGATGTCTGGGCCGAAATGAGCCGGCGCGAGGACATGCTCGGCATCGCCGAGAAGCTGCCGAAATCGGCCGGCAAGGAGCGGCGCAAGCAGCACCCCGCCGGGCGCGGCCGCACGGTCATCCCCCTTGCCTCCGGGCGAGCGCGCGGACCCGCCTGATCGCGTGTAACCAAATTCCTTCTTCCGGCATGGACAAATCCTTCCCGGAATGGTTGATCGCGCCATGCTGAGACGTCTTTACGATTGGTGCATCGAAGCCGCGAACAAGCCCCGTGCGACTTGGATGATGGGGGCGGTATCCTTCGCGGAAAGCTCGTTCTTTCCGGTCCCGCCGGATGTCATGATGGTGCCGATGGCGCTCGCCAGGCCCGATCGGGCCTGGTATTTCGCGACCATCTGCACTTTGACATCGGTGGCCGGCGGAATCCTCGGCTACGGGATCGGGGCGCTGCTCTATGATTCGGTCGGGCAGTGGCTGATCCAGCTCTACGGCTACGGCGACAAGGTCGAGGCGTTCCGCGAAGCCTATGCGCGCTACGGGGCCTGGATCATCCTGCTCAAGGGGCTGACGCCGATCCCCTACAAGATCGTCACCATCACCTCGGGCTTCGCCGACTACAGTTTTCCGCTGTTCGTGCTGCTGTCGCTCGTCACGCGCGGCGGGCGCTTCTTCGTGGCGGCGTTTCTGCTGCACCGCTACGGTGCCCGGGCGCGCGACATGATCGAACAGCGGCTGGGGCTCTGGGTCGGCCTTTCGGCCGTCATAATTGTGCTAGGATTCTATATCGTAGTGAAGTTCTTCTGATTTGCCCGGGCGCGCGGCCCTTCTCCCTCGGGGAAGGGCGCCGACGAACGATCCGAAACGCCGTGACCGCGATCTTGAAAATGCTTGCGACCAAAGGCCGGCGGCTTCCGCGTGTGGGAGGCGTCGTCGCCGTGATCGCCTGTCTGAGCGGGGCGATGGCCTGGGCACAGGTTCCGAATCAGCCCGCGCAATTCCAGCAGGAGCCGGCCGCCGAGGAGGCCCCTGCCGAGCAGCCGCCAGCGCCGCCGCCCAGCCAGTCCGGCTTGATCGGGGCGATCGGCCGCTGGGTGGAGGAATCGACCAGCGACGTCTCCTCGAAGCTTTCCGGCGCGCGCCAGACGATCGATTCCGTCAACAAGGACGCTACCCGCTCGGGTGAAAAGGCCGTCGGCGCCGCGCGCGGCGCGGCCGAGGGCATCATCGGTCTGCCGGCATCGCGCATCCTTTCCGGTCGGGCGGTCTGCACGATCACGCCCAACGGCGCGCCGGATTGTCGCGCGGCGGCCGAGAGCCTGTGCAAGGCGAAGGATTTCCGGCGCGGCACCAGCCTCGACACCGAAACCGCGGAGACCTGCCCGCCGCAAGTCTATCTCGCCGGCCGGCCGCCCAAGCCCGGCGAATGCAAGGTCGAGACTTTCGTGACCCGCGCCGTCTGCCAATAGGCGCGTGTAAATCCGGCGAAGGGTCGAAATCGGTTCCGCGGCGAGGATTTCCTCAAGGCTTTGAATCTGGAGAATTTCCTTTCCGCGAGGCGATACCGTATCGCGGGGAAATGCTCTAGGATGGCCGCGTTCTTGATCGCCCAGCATCCGCCCGCGTCCGCGCGGGGGCGTGCGTCAACCCGAGGAATCCCGCGCTCATGTCCCTGCCTCCGCTGTTCAAGGGGCGGCTGTCGATCCCCGTATTCGGCGCGCCGATGTTCATCATTTCGGGCCCCGAGCTCGTCATCGCGCAGTGCAAGGCCGGCATCGTCGGCTCGTTCCCGGCGCTGAACGCGCGTCCGGCGTCGCTGCTCGACGAATGGCTCGCGCGCATCAAGGAGGAACTCGCCGCGCACGACGCGGCTCACCCCGATCGGCCGTCGGCCCCCTTCGCGGTCAACCAGATCGTCCATCGCTCGAACGATCGCCTCGAACAGGACCTTCAGGTCTGCGCCAAACACCGCGTGCCGATCGTCATCACCTCGCTCGGAGCCCGGCCCGAACTCAATCAGGCGGTTCATGGCTGGGGCGGCATCGTCTTTCACGACGTCATCAATCAGACCTTCGCCCATAAGGCCGTGGAGAAAGGCGCCGACGGCCTCGTGCTCGTCGCCGCCGGGGCGGGCGGCCACGCCGGCATGCTCTCGCCCTTCGCCTTCGTCGCCGAGACGCGCGAGTGGTTCAGCGGTCCGATCGCGCTTTCGGGCGCCATCGCCAACGGCCGCTCCATCCGCGCCGCGCGCGTCCTGGGCGCGGATGTCGCCTATATTGGCTCGCCCTTCATCGCCACCATGGAGGCAAACGCGCCGTCCCCCTACAAGCAGATGATCGTGGATTGCACCGCCGAGGACATCGTCTATTCGAGCCTCTTCACCGGCGTTCACGGCAATTATCTCAAACCCTCGATCCGCAACGCCGGCCTGGACCCCGAACACCTGCCGGAATCCGATCCCTCGAAAATGAATTTCGGCGCCGCGTCAGCCAAGGCCTGGCGCGACATCTGGGGTTCGGGGCAGGGCATCGGCGCGATCAAGGCGGTCAAGCCGGTCGCCGATTACATCGCCGAGCTCAAGCGCGAATACGCCGCCGCGATCGATCCGCCGCTGTAAGGCCCGGCGCGGCGTCGCCCGCGCGTCCGAGGAATAGCCACGAGCGCCCGGGCGCGGTCCCGGGGCTGATTCCTGGCGCCCATTGCGCGGGGGTCCGGCTTTGCCGCCTTTGCGCGGCTCGACGGTCACGGTGGCACCTGAATTGCCGCCTTCGACAATTCCCGAACCCCGCCGATGCTACTTTAGGGCGATTCCAGGTTCGGAAGCCTCCGAATGCGCTAAAATTTGATCCATTTCAAAGCCCTGGACAATTTTGATGATTTAGACAGCGTCTAACGCTTGTCCATTCGACAGGCGGGCACGTCCGACAGGGGGATTTTCTAATGAAATACAAAGTTTTAGTTGTCGCCGGCACGGCCGCCTTCGTGCAATTGGCGGCGATGTCAGCTTTCGCCGCCGAGCCCATTCAGGTGATTCCGCCTGCCAAGGTGGCCGATCCGATCCTGGCCGAGCTCGGCAAGAAGCTCTATTTCGAGCCTCGGCTTTCCAAGTCCGGGTTCATCTCCTGCAACTCCTGCCACAACCTGAGCATGGGCGGCACGGACAATCTGAAGACCTCCATCGGCCACAACTGGCAGAAGGGGCCGATCAACGCGCCGACCGTCCTCAATTCCTCGATGAATGTCGCGCAGTTCTGGGACGGCCGCGCCGTCGACCTGAAGGCGCAGGCGGGCGGCCCGATCGCCAATCCGGGCGAAATGGCCTTTTCGCACGCGCTGGCGGTCGAGGTGCTGCAGTCGATCCCGCGATATGTCGGCGAGTTCAAGGCTGTGTTCAAATCCGACAAGATCACCATCGACGAGGTCACCAAGGCGATCGCGGCGTTCGAGGAAACGCTGGTGACGCCCAATTCGCGCTTCGACAAGTGGCTGATGGGCGACAAGCAAGCCCTGAACGCCGACGAACTCGCCGGCTATGCGTTGTTCAAGGATTCCGGATGCACCGCCTGCCACAACGGCCCGGCGGTCGGCGGCGCCTCGTTCCAGAAGATGGGCGTGGTCGAGCCCTACAAGGCCAACAGCCCGGCCGAAGGGCGCGTGGCCGTGACGAAGCAGGAGGCGGACCGCTTCAATTTCAAGGTTCCGACCTTGCGCAACGTCGAGTTGACCTACCCCTACTTCCACGACGGCGAGGCGGCGACGCTAACGGAAGCCGTCGACATCATGGGCCGCATCCAGCTCGGCAAGAAGTTCACCGACAAGGAAAACGGCCAGATCGTCGCCTTCCTGAAGACGCTGACCGGCGATCAGCCGGACTTCAAGATGCCGATCCTGCCGCCGTCGACCGACGCCACGCCGCGTCCGA
Source organism: Xanthobacteraceae bacterium (assembly GCA_041918675.1). Classification (GTDB taxonomy): domain Bacteria; phylum Pseudomonadota; class Alphaproteobacteria; order Rhizobiales; family Xanthobacteraceae; genus SCUB01. The sequence goes on along the minus strand of JAYRVF010000015.1, from coordinate 49,066 downwards.
AGCCTTTCGAATAGGCGCGGAATTCGCGTATAAGGGCGGAGGGGGATCGCTCCCCCTCCGTCCGGACCTACCAGGAGATCAAGTGATGAACGATCCGTCGACCAAGCCAGCGATGGACATCCGGGGTGAAGGCAAGTCCGCCACCGAACTGCTGCCGCTCGAAACATTGAGTGCGAATGACATCGGCGAGCGCCTGCGCGCGGCCGGCATTCCGCTCACCCTTCAGCGGCTGGCGGTCGCGCGGATCATGTTGCCCGCCCCCGTTCACTTGACCGCCGACCAGGTGATGGCGCGCGTGCGCGCGTTCATGCCTGAGATTTCACGCGCCACCGTCTACAACACCCTCAAGCTCTTTTGTGAGAGGAACCTCGTGCGCGAACTCATCGTCGATCCCGAACGGATTGTTTTCGATTCGAACACGTCGCGTCACTATCACCTCTACAATTCGATAACCGGCGAAGTGACGGATATTCCCGCGGGCGAGATGCGGGTCGTCGGCTCGGCGGCGCTGCCGCCCGGAATCGAGTTGGAGGAAGTCGACGTCATCATCCGCGTGCGGAACAAGCCCGCGTGAAAAAGCCGAACGCGCCGCGACATCGCGCGCGGCGCGGCATGAAGGGGCGCGGCTTGCGCGAATCGCGGACGGATCGCGCGCCGATCTTGGCGCGCGCGGCGTCTGGCGCCCGTTCTTTCCCTGAATACCTTTCCATCACGCATTCGTGAATCGGTCGCATCGATTTCACCCGTTTCGGCTTGACCGCGATGAGATGCATTCGCAAGAGTGCGCTCCGCCGGCGTGCCGATGCCATGCAATTGGCGGGTCACGAGATGCGGCCAAATCCCGCGATCAAAATGACGATGATTGGAGGAAACATGCGAATTTCATTTGCGAATTTCATTCTCGGCGTCGCGATCTGCGTCGGCCTGGTGGCGGGTCCGGCCGCCGGGAACGCGGCGGACGAGAAAAAAGTGCATCGCCTCGCGGTTCAGATCAGCACCAATGATCCCGCGACGATGAACCTGACGCTAAACAATGTCGTCAATGTCGCGCAGGAATATTCGAAGGACAGTCAGGAATTCGAGATCGAGGTGGTGGCCTACGGTCCGGGCCTGCACATGCTCAGGGACGACACGTCTCCGGTGAAGGCGCGCGTCAAGTCGATCGTCGACAGCGTGCCGGGCGTCACCTTCACGGCGTGCGGCAACACCAAGGACAATATGGCGAAGGCCGAGGGCAAGGAGATCGTGCTCGTGCCGCAGGCCAAGCTGGTCAAGGCCGGCGTCGTCCGCCTGATGCAGCTTCAGGAGTCGGGGTGGAGCTACATTCGTCCCTGATTCGCGCGAGACTTAACGCGCCCCCTTGGCGGGTTCGGCGCGTGTGCGATGCAGCAACTTGACCTGATGGGAACCGCGGGTCGTGGCCGCGTTCCCCGAACCGCCGCGAACGATGCCATCATTCGCCAGCTAGAATTGTGCGGCGGGGCAACGGCAATTGTGGCTGGATTTCGCGCGCGATCGTTGCTTTTTTGAAACGGCTCGGTTGCTTGACTTGGCCGCGTCTTAGGGTGTCTACTTGAAAGGCGGCAATGTCGACGTGGATCGCGAGAGTCCGATGCTGATCTCGTTTCCGCATCGCACGTTGTGTGAGCATCGACGTGCCTTCGTTAAGGGATGTCGTCGCAGGGAAAATTCGTCGCAAGGAATCTCGTGGTAAGCTCGGTCCGTTTCGGCTTGCTCCGGTTGTCTTGAACGAAGGACCTTGCGTTCCCGCATTCTCTCACGTGCTCACCTGTTGAGCCGATACACTGGTCAAGGGATCGAACAATGACAAAAAGCGGATCGCTTCAACGTCCCCGCAAGTTCCTGACGCGCTGCATCGCCGCCGCGACGTTGCTCGGCATCTACGCCATCGCGACGATCACGGCATCGACCGTCGTCATGACCTCGTCGGTCACATCCGCTTCCGCGCAGCCGCGCCGTGGTGGTTGGCGTCGGGGAGGTGGGTGGCGCCGCCGGGGTGTGGTGCGCCGTCGTGGCTGGCGCCGTGCGCCGCCCGTGTTCGTTGTTCCCGGCTGGCGTGCGCGTCGGGGCTGGCGGCGCGGCTGGGGCTGGTAACAGCCTCTTCGGTCACTGAGCTTTTGCTCGCTGTCGCCGGCGACGATGTCGTTCGGCGACAGTGGTGTTTGGCGACAGTGGCGTTTTGGCGACAGTGGCGTTTGGCATTGGCCTCCTCCGCGCGCGGACCGATATCGGTCGCCTCGTGCCATTCTGACAACGCGCGTCGCGCCATTCCGACATCGTTATGAATCATCGGACGGCAATCGAGCGTTGCCCGATCGTGACGCCCGATCACCGCGACCCGGGGCGCGATCGCCGGCGGGTCATCGCCGGCGATCTTCATTCCACCGGCCTTGATCCATCCCGCGAGCCCGCGCCCGTCGCGACGCATCATGCGAATTCTCATTCGTCGTCGATCGCTCGCCGTCGATCGCTCGCAGCCGGTCTCGGCGCCGGTCCCGCCGCCTTGCCGGAAGACTTTCGCCCGCGCGCGCGACCCGCGATTTGATTTCCGGCGCCGTCATTCAATAGAATTGGCCCCATGTCGAAGAAGCACACCTACGTCCTCGGCCTTAACTGCTACGACCACGATGTCAGCGCGTGCCTGCTGCGCGATGGCGAGATCGCCTATGCGATCGCCAAGGAGCGCATCACGCGCGAGAAGCACGACGCCGGCTATTACAAGAAGGCCGTCGATTACTGTCTCGACGCCGAGGGGATCACGCTCGCCGATGTCGATCTGGTCGTGCGCAATTGCTACGTCCTTCCCGTCGAGGAGCTGGAAACGCGCGTCCTGCATCTGCAGATGCCGAACTATCTCGAGGACGACGAGCGGGTGCTGTCGCGCGAGGACCCGTTGTTCCGGCGCAACGCCGGCAACGTCCTGACCGTCTCGCATCACCTCGCCCACGCCTATAGCGCCTTCGCCGCCTGTCCGTTCGAGGAAGGCGTGGTGATGGTGGTCGACGGCGTCGGCAGCTACCGGTCCGACATCACCGAGGCCTGTCCGCCCGGCGACGAAGCCCCGCCCTTGGCGCGCGAATCGGAGAGCTACTACAAGTTCAGCGGCGCGCGGCTCGAAACGCTGAAGAAGGTCTGGATGGGTCCGACGCGCGGCTTTCTCAGCGACGAGTTCGTCGCGATGCCGGGCCTGGGCGCGCTCTACAGTCGCGGTTCGAGCTATATTTTCGCCGACTGGAACAAATGCGGCGAGCTGATGGGGCTCGCGCCCTATGGCCGTCCCGATGTCATCAAGCCCGTGCTCGAACTCAAGGACGGCGTGCTCGACGTTCCCGAATGGGGCGAGGACTTCGATCGGCCCTGGCTGATCGCGGACGGCAAGGATTGGGAAAGCGATCCCTCGGTCCAGCACTGGATGGACGTCGCCTGGCGTGTCCAGGCCGATACCGAGAAGGTTCTGCTCGCGCGCGCGATCTGGCTGCGCGAAACGACCGGCGCCAGGAACCTCTGCATCGCCGGCGGCGTCGCGCTCAATTGCGTGGCCAATGGTCGCCTCGCGCGGGAGGCCGGCTACGACAATGTCTGGATTCAGCCGGCGGCCGGCGACGACGGCATCGCGATCGGCTGCGCCTATTACGGCCATCTCGCGATCCAGAAAAATCCGCGCAAGTTCGTCATCAATCACGCCTATCTCGGCGTCGCGTATGACGAAAAGGCCGTCGACGAGGCAACCGAACGCACCAGCGTGCGCATCGAGACCAATCGCGCGCGCAGCGCGGACATCTGCCGCGATACCGCGCGTGTGCTCGCTGAGGGCAAGGTCGTCGGCTGGTTCCAGGGACGCTCCGAATTCGGCCCGCGCGCGCTCGGCAATCGCTCGATCCTTGCCGATCCGCGCGACGCCGAGATGAAGGACATCCTGAACAAGCGGGTCAAACACCGGCAGGCGTTCCGGCCGTTCGCCCCGTGCGTGCTGTTCGAACGGGCGCGCGAAATTTTCGAGGGCGAGCAGGAATCGCCCTTCATGCTGCTCGCCATGAGCGTCCGCCCGGAGTGGCGCGACAAGATTCCCGCCATCGTTCACGTCGACGGCACGGCGCGGGTGCAGACGATCCGCCGCGACCAGAACGAACGGCTCTACCGGCTGATCCAGGAATTCGACGCCATCACCGGCGTTCCGGTCATTCTCAACACCTCGTTCAACGTCAAGGGCGAGCCGATCGTGGAAACGCCGAGCGACGCCGTCGCCTGCTTTCTCGCGACCGGCATCGACTGTCTGGCGATCCATGACCGGCTGATCACCAAGAGCGCGATGCACCGGGTGGTCTCGCCGCTGATGCGGATGTATCAGGACGTGAGGACGCTGGTCAGCGAGAGCTTCAGGGCCGATCTGTCGAGTTCGCGTTGACGCGGCCTCCCATGCGGCGGTGGGTGCCGGTCGACGTCGACCGCGTTTTTCTCGACCGGGCTTACGACCGATCGCGACCGGGACGCCCCGGCCTTCCTCGCGCCGGCGCGTTAGGCGACGACGTCTTCCTGACGTAAGGCCATTCCACCGCGCAATCGGGTAGGTCGTCGGGAAACGGCCCGAACCGTTTTTCCATCGCGTCGCCGTGGCGGTCGCCCGCCACCGCCTCGATGAGTTCGTAATAAAGGCTCTTGTAGGAAAGAAAGACGACGCCCTCGGCCCGCATGCGCGCGACGGCCGAAGCAACGTCGCGCGCCGAGGAAAACAGGAGTTCCTCGACCACGAAGACATCGTAGCCGAGGTCGAGCAGCCCGAGACACGATTGCAGCACGCAGACATCGGTCTCGCAACCGGCGACGATCGCCTGATTCTTCTTCAGCCGCTTGAGGCCGTCGCGGATTCGCGCCTCCTTGGTCAGGTCGAAGAAGGACTTCTCGAAACGCGAAGCGCCCGCGCCCGCATGCGTATCGATCTCGGCCGGCACGCCGCCCTTGCGGCTGACCGGCTTTTCCAGCGTGACCACGATCGGAATTTCGAAATAACCGATCAGACGCGCGAAGTTCGCCGTGTTGGTCACGATTTGCGCGCGCGCGCGATTGTCGATCTGCGTCAGGAAGAATTCCTGCACGTCGATGATGATGCCGCAGCAACGATCGACGTCGATTCGCTTGGTCATGCGCGTTTTCGCCGGGCTCGCGGGAACAACAACGCGGCGATGCTAGTGCAAATCCCGCGAAAGTGGAAACGCCTCGCCACGAGCGGCGGCGCGCCGGTTCGCCATGCCGGAGCGCGGCGGTCTCGAACAGCGTTACGACGTCGGTCGCCACGCCTCGGCGCGCGCCTTCGCCTCGGCGATCTGCGCGGGCTTCATCTCGCGGGCGAGATTGTCGCGATATTCGCCGGCCTGGCTGTTGCCCCGCGCGGCCGAAAGGGAAAACCACATATAGGCGGCGACGAAATCCTTCGGCACGCCCTGGCCGTAGAGATACATGTCGCCGAGCTGGCATTGCGCGCCGGGATGGGCCTGGTCGGCCGCGCGCCGATACCACTTCACCGATTCCAGGTCGCTTTCCGGCACGCCATGTCCCTTGAAATACATGTCGCCGAGACAGCATTGGGCGTCGGTGTTTCCCTGTTCGGCGGCGAGGCGGTACCATTTTTCCGCCTCGGCGAGATCCTTTGGCGTGCCTTGGCCGAAGAAATGGATTTCGCCGAGAACATATTGCGCGCGCGCGTCGCCCTGGCTGGCAAGCGGATGCAGCAGCCGCAGCGCGGTCGCGAAGTCGTCCTTGTCGTAAGCGGCGATGGCGTCGTCGAACTGCGCGGACATCAAGGCTCCCGAATGAAGTTCCGGTCGTTTCGCTTGGAGGAAATCCGCGCCGCCGGCGCGCCGTTTGGTCCGCTCGCAAGGGGCGTCCAACGCAAGGCCGGCCGGTCGCCGCGAGGCTCGGGCCAAGCGACCTCTCATACAATCTTGATGTTGCCGATTCCAGCCTCTCGCGGTGGCGCGAGCCGGCCGAGGCTTTTCGACATGAGCGGCGCTCACGGGTGTCGGGCGCGCCGAGACAACCGCGCGAAATTCGAAACGGCGTCGCCGGCAACACGGAATGCACGGCGCGGCGCCTCCCACCGATCCGCGCCAGTTTCGCGGCCGTGACTTCGCGCGGGCGATCTCGCGCGGCGGGCTTGGCGGAACGATGGGTCCGCGTGGCATGCGGGGAATTGTCGGTGCGTGGGTCGATCGGAAGCCGCGCGTCGTTCGGCCGCGCGCATGCGCCGCCTGTCCGATCCGTTTCCGGAACAGGCCGCGTCCGCCCTGCATCCGCGCCGGCGAGGCGGCGGGAGCTCGACGTAACCTCATGATCCATTTTGGGAATATCGAGCGCGCGCGAGGGCGCGAAACGCGTCTGGTGCCCCTGGCCGGACTCGAACCAGCACGACCTTGCGGCCACCTGATTTTGAGTCAGGCGCGTCTACCAATTCCGCCACAGGGGCATCGCGCGCGACAAATCCGCCGCGAAGCGGGCGGATCATAGTCGGTGACGCGACAGGGTCAACCGCGCTTTCGGCGCGTCGCCCGCGACGTGCGAAAGCGGCCGTCGGCCGATCGCCGGTTCGTCCCGCGCGCGGGGAAGTTGCCGTCGCCGCGCGACTTGGCGTATGGCTCTCGGGACCCCGCGAGGGTCGAGCCCCAAAGGGGCGTTGCCCGGGCGGTGTTCGCTTGGGGACGATAACGTGAGCGACCGGGGTTTGCTCGAGGTTTGAATCTGGCGCATTTCATTTCGGCGAGACGATCCGGTCTCGCGCAACGAATGCGCCAAGGAGCGCGGATGGCCTTAAGCGACCAGATCACGCATCCGACACCCGGCGCGGCGGCGGTCGCCATCGCGGTCATCGGCGCGGCGACGCTCGTGGGCGCGTGGATCTTCGAGTACGGATTCAACATTCGCCCCTGTCCGCTCTGCCTGCAGCAGCGCTACGGCTACTACTTCGCCATTCCTTTCGCCGCGCTGCTCGCCTATTTCGCGGCGCGCGGGTTGGCGCGGCCGGTGTTGCTGGCGGGCTTCGCGCTCATCATCACGGTGATGGCGGCGAACGGCGCGCTCGGCGTCTATCATTCGGGCGTCGAATGGGGCTGGTGGAAGGGCGCGGCGGAATGTTCCGGCGGCATCGGCGATCTCGGCGGCGCCAATCTGCTCGAGGAACTACGCGGCACCAGCGTGAAGGTCGTGCGCTGCGACGAGGTACAGTGGCGGTTTCTCGGCCTGTCGCTCGCCGGTTACAACGCGCTGATCTCGGCGCTGATGGCGCTGGTCGCCTTCGCCGGGATGCGCCCCGCGCGATCCTGACGACGACGGACGCGCGGCCGCGCTGGCGCGCCGCGCCTCACGGATCGAGTTCGGTGTCCCAATAAAGATAATCGAGCCAGCTTTCGTGCAGGTAGTTTGGCGGAAACAGCCGGCCGTTCCTGTGAAGTTGATGCACCGTCGGCTGATAGGGCAATTGCGAGGGGAACATCCCGGCCTCGCGCGGCGTCTTGTTGCCCTTGCGCAAATTGCAGGGCGAGCAGGCCGCGACCACGTTGCTCCATGTCGTCTGCCCGCCGCGCGAGCGCGGCAGGATGTGGTCGAAGGTCAGGTCGGCGCCTTCGCCGCAATATTGGCAGGAGAAACGATCGCGCAGGAACACGTTGAAGCGCGTGAAGGCCGGATGCGTGGTCGGCTTGACGAAGGACTTCAGCGACACGACGCTCGGCAGCATCATCTCGAAAGTCGGGCTGCGCACGGCGCGGTCGTATTGCGCCACGATGTTGACGCGGTCGAGAAAGACCGCCTTGATCGCATCCTGCCACGACCACAGCGACAACGGATAGTAACTCAACGGCCTGAAGTCGGCGTTGAGCACCAGCGCCGGCCACCCGCCTTGCGACACGTGTGCGTTCAAGAAAGGCTCCTGGACCTCCAGTCCAGCGCGCCGTCAGGCTGAGTGGGTAACCGATCAGCCGCCATGACCGCACGCCAAATCGTCCACGTCGGCGCGGAGCAAAGTCGGTTCGCCACCTCCGTCATCCGCGCCCGCCGGTCGCGAAGCAACCGGCGCCGAGATTGTACAAGCAGCATGACGACGTTGTGAAGGGGCGTCGCGTTCGCGTCCACGCGGTCGTGGCGAGGGCGGGGCTGCCATGCGCGGCCGGCGCGGGGAATGCCCGCCACGTGGGCATTTCGGCGATCAGATCGCGCCCGATCTTCCCTTCGCCGCCCGGTAATAGGCCCACAGGAGATGCGCCGCCGCGCCCCGCAGCGGTCGCCACGCTTCCGCGAGCGATTCCATCCCGCGCCGATCGGGCCGCGCGGGATGTTCGAGCAACATGCGCATCGCTTCCTGCAGCGCCAGGTCGCCGGCGGGCCAGGCGTCGGCATGGCCGAGGCAGAACAGGAGGTAGAGATCGGCCGTCCACGGGCCGATGCCATGAATGAGGGTCAGCGCCCGGCGCGCGTCGTCGGCGTCGCCGTCGGCGAGCGCGTCGAAATCGAGGCGGCCGGTTTCGATCTCGCGAGTTAACGCGCGAAGCGTTTTCACCTTGGCGTCGGAAAGGCCCAGCCGGCGCAGCCGCTCGGCGCGGGAGCGCCGCACCGCGCGATGATCGAAGGGACGAAAGGCCTCGCTCAGCCGGCCCCAGATCGCCGCCGCGCTGGCGGTCGACAATTGTTGTCCGACGATGATCGCCACCAGCCCGGGAAATCCCGCCTCGCGCCGGCGCAGCGCCGGCGGTCCGGTCAGCCGGCGGATCGGACGCAGCCGAGGGTCGCGTTCGAGCAGGTTCTCGATCGCGGCGTCGAGGTCGTTCTGGCTTTCAAGGCGCCTCATGCGGTCTCCAACGTCGGAACTCGCAGCGTGATCGGGCATTGCGGTCATGTCCAGATGAACGCAAGGTGGCGCTCCCCTCGACCGACCCGATCCCCGAGCGATGTCCGGCCCCGTTTTCCGTTTCGCCCCCAGCCCCAACGGCTATCTCCATCTCGGCCACGCCTTTTCGGCGCTGGTCAATTTCGAGATGGCGCGCGCGGCCGGAGGGCGCTTCCTGCTGCGGATCGAGGATATCGACACCGCCCGCTGCCGGCCCGAATTCGAGGCGGCGATCTTCGAGGACCTCGCCTGGCTGGGCATCGTCTGGGAGGAGCCGGTCCGCCGTCAGTCCGAGCATCTTTCGGCCTATCGCCATGCGCTCGACCGGCTCGACCGCGCCGGCCTCATCTATGCGGCTTTCGAAAGCCGAGCCGAGATCGAGCGGATGATCGCCGCGCGGGAAAGCAAGGGGCCCTGGCCGCGCGACCCGGACGGCGCGCCGCTCTATCCGGGCAGGGCGCGCGCGCTCCCCGCGGCGGAGCGGGAGCGCTTGGTCGCCTCGGGCGCGCCGTTCGCCCTGCGCCTGGACTTGGAAGCGGCGCTCGCCCGCCTCGGGCAATCGACGGCGCAGCTGACCTGGGCCGAGCTCGGAAGCGGGCCCGAGGGGGAGAGCGGCACGGTCGCGGCGCGCCCGCACGGCTGGGGCGACGTGATCCTTGCCCGCAAGGAAATCCCGACGAGCTATCACCTTTCGGTGGTCGTGGACGACGCCGACCAGGGCGTCACCTGCGTCGCGCGCGGGCGCGATCTCTTTCGGGCGACGGATGTCCATCGGGTGTTGCAGGCGCTCCTCGGTTTGCCCGTACCGATCTACCGGCACCACGACCTCATTCTCGATCCATCGGGCCGGAAGCTGTCGAAATCCACCCGATCCACGTCGCTGCGTGAGCTGAGAACGGATGGCATCTCACCGGCGGAAATCCGCCGCCGGATTGGCTTGGCCTGATCGGCGGGCGCGGCGCCCGCGCGTGACTCGACTCAGGCGTTGGGGCAAGGTGCCGCGGGGATCGCGAATGGGCACCAGGCGGCCTTCGAAACAATCGCAACAGATCGCGCGGGGCGCCGTCCACGCGAAAGTCGCGCGTGCTCTCAAGAACAACAAGAACAACAAGAAAAAGACGGCGGGCGCCAAGGCCGCCCCCAAGAAGATCGCCGCTCCCCGCGCCAAGGCGAAACCGAAACCGCGCATCGCGCCGATGTCGCCGGCGGGCGCGAGGACGCCCGTGCGCCGGGCGCGATCGAAGCCCAACGCCGTCGAGGCGGCGCTCGCCGCCTTCGCCCATGAGGTGCGCACGCCGCTCACCGGCATCCTCGCCCTCAGCGAGCTTCTGGCGACCTCCGGGCTCGGCGGGCGCGAACGGCACTGGGTCGACACGATCAAGGCCAGCGCCGAGCATCTCGCCGCGCTCGCCACGCTCTTTGTCGACGCCGCCAAGGAGAAGGCGGCCGGGTTCAGCCTGCGCCGCGATTTCTTCGATCTCAACGCGCTCGCGCGCGCGGCCGGCGATTCGCTGAGCGGTCGCGCCGCAGCCAACGGGCTTGCCGCGAAGGTCGACATCGCGCCGGGCGCGCCCATGTTCGTCATCGGCGATTCGGTGCGGTTGCGCGCGGCGCTCGAAAACCTCGTCGACAACGCGGTGAAGTTCACCGAGCGCGGCGAGGTCGGTCTTGCGGTGACGGCGAAACCCATCGCGGGCGGGCGGCTGGAGGCGACATTCGCCGTCTCCGACAGCGGCATCGGCATCAAGGCGGACGAGATCAGGCAGCTGTTCAAGCCGTTCTCGCAGGCCAACGTGTCGATCGCGCGCAGGTTCGGCGGCGCGGGCCTCGGCCTTTCCTCGGTCGGCGTGCTGGCGCGGGCGATGGGCGGCTCGATCGACGTGCGGCCGCGGCCCGGCGGCGGCATGACCTTCACGCTGGTCGTGCGGCTCGACCGCGCCGAGGGGCGCGACCGCGCGCGCGCGATGGACGCGATCGGAGCCGGCGCCGATCCCTCCGGCCAGCGGCTGCGGGTTCTGTGCGTGGAGGACAATCCCTTCGGCCGCGTCATCCTCAACACCGTGCTGACGCAACTCGGCCACCAGGCCGAGTTCGTCGGTCGCGGCGAGGCCGCCATCGATCTCGTCGCCAGCGGCGGCATCGACGTCGTGCTGATGGACATGATCCTGCCGGGCGTCGACGGCGTCGAATCGATCAGGCGCATACGGGCGCTGCCGTTACCCAACGCGGCCACGCCGATCATCGGCGTGTCGGGACAGGCGGGCGACGAGAAGGCCGCGCTCGCCGCCGGCGCGAACGCGTTTCTAATCAAGCCGGTCAGCCCGCGCGCGCTGGCGACCGCGCTCGCGCGCGCCGCGCGAAAATGACGCACCCTGATTGAAATCGATTCGCGAAAGACCTGATCGGTCGTGCGTCGGCGCGCGCCAAACCGCCGGCGAGGAATGGCGACGGGCGCGATCGAAGCAACATGACAAATCCTTAAGTTGTCCGGTGCGGCGGTTTGATGTGAGCTTTTGGCGACAAGAAGAATGAGGATATCGCGATGCGCGCCACCGACACGCCAAGGAACTACGGACTGGTTTCGATCGTGCTGCATTGGTTGGTCGCGGCCTTGATCGTCTTCCAATTCGTCAGCGGCAAGATTTTCGAGTCGCTCGGCAAGGCGCCGCGCGCGGGCGAGATACGCGGGATCCACATCGCCGTCGGCGCGATCGCCGCCGTCTTCATCGTCGCGCGGTTCGTCTGGCGCCTCTATCAAGGCTCGCCCGAGAAGATCGGCGACGCGCGCCTGCTCAACATTCTTTCGCAGGCCGTTCAGTGGGCGCTGCTCCTGGCGATGATCGGCGCGGTGGTCACCGGCGTTCTCGTGGTGTGGTCGGGCGGGCGCGACATCGGCGTGTTCGGCCTCGTCACCCTGCCGACGCCGATGGCCAAGGACGAGGATTTCCACGAGATGATGGAAGAGGTGCACGAATTCGTCACCAACATCATGCTGCCGTTGGTCGTCCTGCACGTCCTCGGCGCGCTCAAGCATCTCATCATCGACCGCGACGGCGTGATGGCGCGCATCTTCATTCCCGCCTCGCGATCGTGACGTGCCGCCCGGGCATTCGCCCAGGATGAGGGAATCGTCGCGTCGTGAAACGCGCTAGGCGTGCCCGTCCGCCGGATCGCCGCCGAGCTCGGCGCGCGGCGGCGGCCGCATGCCGGCGAGGATGGCGTTGAGCGCGCCGCCATAGATGAAGATGGCGGCGATGAAATAGAGAAACACCAGCGCGATCATCACCGAGGCGAGCCCGGCATAGGTGATGACGTAATTGACGGCGAAGCGGGCGAGATATTCGCTGAAGATCAGGCCCGAGGCGAGCGAGCCGAAAATCGTCAGCACGATGCCGGGCAAGATCTCGGCGAGCCGCCGTCGCCCCGCCGGCAGCCATTTATGGACGATGACGAGGGCGGCGATCAGCGCTCCGGTGGCCACGGCGTAGCGGGCGAAGGCGTAATCGATCACCGCCTTTTCGAGCGGCGGGAAATATTTTCTCGCCGTCACGATCAGGATCGGCGCCAGCACGATGAGAAAGGCGAGCACCAGCGACACCACCGAGGCGACGAGGATATAGGCGATCGATTCCAGGCGCAGCAGCCACCATGAGCGGGTCTCGCTCACCCGGTAGGCGCGGTTGAGCGCGATGCGCAGGCTCTCGACTCCGCTCGCGGCGAAATAGAGCGCGAATGCCGCGCCGACCGTCAGCGCGCCACCGCGCATCGTCGTCAGCACGCTGCGGATCTCGGCGGCGATCGGTTCGGCGACCTGGCGCGGCCATGTGTCGAGCATCAGCCGCGCGGCCTGGTCGGCGAGTTCCTTGCTGCCGATGAAGCCGGCAAGCGACGTCACCACGATGAGGAAGGGAAAGAGCGCCATCAGCGCCGACAGCGCGATGTGGCTCGCGATCGCCCAGCCGTCGTCGGCGAGGAAGGCGTCGTAGGCGTCAAGCGCGACCCTGAAGGTCGTTCGGATGAAGTGCACGAATTGTCCCTCGCTGTCTTGCCGTCTTGAAAGGTGCGCAAGCGTGGTCGGGATGGCAAGCCCGCCATGGGGATAGCGCGGCTCGCGGCGCTCCGGCCGAAGTCCCGGAGGCGCCGGCCATGGCGCGCCGGTCTCGCGAATGCTAAGAGCTTGCGTGTCGCGATCGCCGGTCCGCGTCGGCGGTTCGCCATCCTCGCGGCTCGGCGGAAAAGCCGCGCGACCCGTCCCGGGGAGATCAGCGCATGGTCGTGATCAATCGAATCTATACGCGCACGGGCGACGACGGCACAACCGCGCTCGGAACCGGCGCGCGGCGGCCGAAATATGATTTGCGCGTCGCGGCCTATGGGTCGGTCGACGAACTCAACTCGGTCATCGGCGTGGCGCGGCTGCACACCACGGGTTTGAGCGAGATCGACGCCGTGCTCGCCGTCGTCCAGAACGATCTGTTCGATCTCGGCGCCGATCTTTGCACGCCCGAGAAGGCGGGCGGGCGCGAACGCCTGCGCGCGAGCCCGGCGCAGGTTGAGCGGCTCGAACGCGAAATCGACGCGCTCAACGAAAAGCTCGAGCCGCTGACGTCCTTCGTCCTGCCGGGCGGCACGCCGGCGGCCGCGCACCTCCATCTCGCGCGCACCGTCTGCCGGCGCTGCGAGCGGATCATCGTCGAACTCGCCGCCGAACCCGACGAACCTGTCAACGCGGTTGTCTTGAAATATGTCAACCGGCTGTCGGATTATCTGTTTGTGGCCGCGAGGGTCGCCAATATCGGCGGAACCGGCGATATTCTCTGGTCGCCGGGCCAGAATCGATGATCCCTGGCGATTTTTCGCCGCCGCCCGCGTTGACATGCCATCGCGGCGAAGATTACGTTTCGCACCCGCACAATTCCCGCGCGGGGACATGTGGGTAAGCCCCGGGGCCGCTCCGCGCCCGGAAGCGACCACGGAAGAGCAAATCCGGACGACGAAGAGGGAAACGAATTGAAGATCCTTGTGCCGGTCAAACGGGTCGTCGACTACAACGTCAAGATCCGGGTCAAGAGCGACGGGACGGGCGTCGATCTCGCCAACGTCAAGATGTCGATGAATCCGTTCGACGAAATCGCGGTCGAGGAAGCGCTGCGCCTCAAGGAGGCCGGCAAGGCCACCGAGGTCATCTGCGCCTCGATCGGGCCGGCGCAGGCGGCCGAGACCATCCGCACCGGATTGGCCATGGGCGCCGACCGCGGCGTCCTGGTCAAGGTCGACGGAGTCGTCGAGCCGCTCGCGGTCGCCAAGCTCCTCAAGGCGATCGTCGATGAGGAGCAGCCCGGCCTCGTCATCATGGGCAAACAGGCCATCGACGACGACGCCAACCAGACCGGGCAGATGCTCGCCGCGCTGCTTGGCTGGCCGCAGGGCACCTTCGCGTCCAAGCTGGTCGTCGAGGGTTCCGATTTCGTCGTCACGCGCGAGGTCGATGGCGGCTTGCAGACCGTGCGCCTGAAAGGGCCGGCGGTGGTGACGACCGATCTGCGCCTCAACGAGCCGCGTTATGCGAGCCTGCCCAACATCATGAAGGCGAAGAAGAAGCCGATCGGCGAAAAGACGCCCGAGCAATGCGGCGTCGATGTCGCGCCGCGCCACGAGGTGCTCAAGACCGCCGAGCCGGCCGGACGCAAGGCGGGCGTGAAGGTCGCCTCGGTCGCCGATCTGGTCGCCAAGCTGAAGAATGAAGCGGGAGTGCTGGGATGACGACTCTTCTCATTGCCGAGCACGACAACGCCGCGTTGAAGGACGCGACCGCCAAGGCGCTGACGGCCGCCGCCGCGCTCGGCGGCGATGTTCACATCCTCGTCGCGGGCACCGCCTGCGCGGCCGTGGCGGACGCGGCCGCCAAGCTGCAAGGCGTTTCCAAGGTGCTTCTCGCCGACGGCCCTTCCTATGGGCACGACATCGCCGAGCCGCTGGCCGCGCTTATCGTGTCGCTCGCCGGACCCTATGACGCGCTCGTCGCCCCGGCCACCACGCGCAACAAGAACGTCATGCCGCGCGTCGCCGCGCTCCTCGACGTGATGCAGGTCTCCGAGATCACCAAGGTCATCGCGCCCGATACGTTCGAGCGTCCGATCTACGCCGGCAACGCGATCCAGACCGTCAAGTCGAAGGACGCCAAGAAGGTGCTGACGGTGCGCACGTCGACCTTCCAGGCCACGGGCGCCGGCGGCGGGGCGAGCGTCGAAACGGTCGCGGCGGCCGCCGATCCCGGCGTGTCGAGCTTCGTCGGCGAGGAAGTCGCCAAGAGCGACCGGCCGGAACTGACCTCGGCCAAGATCATCATTTCCGGCGGGCGGGCGCTGCAGAGCCGCGAGAATTTCACCAAATACATCGAGCCGGTCGCCGACAAGCTCGGCGCCGGGGTTGGCGCCTCGCGCGCGGCGGTCGATGCCGGCTACGCGCCGAACGATTGGCAGGTCGGCCAGACCGGCAAGGTCGTCGCGCCCGAGCTCTACATCGCCGTCGGCATTTCCGGCGCGATCCAGCATCTGGCCGGCATGAAGGATTCCAAGGTGATCGTCGCGATCAACAAGGACGAGGAGGCCCCGATCTTCCAGGTCGCCGATTATGGGCTTGTCGCCGATCTGTATCAGGCGCTGCCGGAACTCGCCGAGGAACTGGGCAAGATCGGGAAGTGAGCGGCGCGCCGGCATCCGCGCGTCGCGCGCGGGCGCTTCCGACCAATGGCCGGGTGGCGGGAGCGGGAAAGATGACGACGGGCCATGCCCTTTTCCGGGCCTGGTTCGGGGACAACACAATTCGGCATGACGATTGGGTAGGGTGATGGCGCTTGAAATTCGCAAAATCGGAGTCGTGGGCGCGGGACAGATGGGCAACGGCATCGCCCATGTCTGCGCGGTGGCTGGCTATCAGGTCGCGCTCAACGATCTGTCCGCCGAGCGCGTCAAGTCGGCGCTCGCCACCATCAACGGCAATCTCGCCCGCCAGGTCGCCAAGAAGGTGATCAGCGAGGAAACACGCAAGGCCGCCGTCGAACGCATCAAGCCGGCCGATTCCTTCAAGGCGCTGTCGGACTGCGATCTGGTCATCGAGTCGGCGACCGAGAAGGAAGACGTCAAGCGCAAGATCTTTTCCGAACTGTGCCAGCATCTGCGGCCCGACACGATCATCGGCACCAACACCTCGTCGCTGTCGATCACGCGTCTGGCGGCGTCCACCGATCGCCCCGAGCGCTTCATGGGCGTGCATTTCATGAATCCGGTGCCGCTGATGGAGTTGGTCGAGCTCATCCGCGGCATCGCCACCGACGACGACACCTTCGAATCGGTGAAGGCCTTCATTCTCAAGCTCGGCAAACGCATCGCGGTGTCGGAGGACTTCCCGGCCTTCATCGTCAACCGCATCCTGCTGCCGATGATCAACGAGGCGATCTACACGCTGTATGAGGGCGTCGGCAATGTCGAGGCGATCGACACGGCGATGAGGCTCGGCGCGCATCATCCGATGGGACCGCTGGAGCTCGCCGATTTCATCGGCCTCGATACATGCCTGTCGGTGATGCAGGTGCTGCACGAGGGGCTCGCCGATTCGAAATATCGCCCTTGTCCGCTGTTGGTGAAATACGTCGAGGCCGGGTGGCTCGGCCGCAAGACGCAGCGCGGCTTCTACGACTATCGCGGCGAAAAGCCGGTGCCGACGCGCTGACGGCAATTTCGCGGGATCTTTCGGCGGCATGCCCGGGCGTCGAACCGGGCCCGCGGCGGCAAGTGGTTCACCCCGGACGGCCGCCGAAAATCGTAACGCCGCGTTAACGCCGCTCGGCGCACATTGGCGGGCGATCTTTCCGGAGAGGCCCGGAGCCGACGCCATGGCGATCAACAGCGTTTCGTTCTGGAAGCAGAACCAGAATTGGCGTGCACGCCAGCAAGAGCTGCAAGATCAGCTCGATCTGATGTCGTCCCTGACCGATTCGATGACGAGCGCCGGGACCACGCTTTCCAGCGGGTTGGCGACGCTGGCCGGGCAGGCCGCCGCCAAACGGGTCGTCGAGCAGGCCAAAGCCAAATCGCTCGCGCAGACGGAGGCCGCCGAGAAGGCCGCGGCCGAGGAAAAGGCGATGGAAGCGGTTTCCGCGCGCCTGGAATTGCCGGATTACGTTCTGCTGCTGGCCCGAAAGGTCGACCTTCTAGCCTGATTTCAGTGGCTTACGGCGAGATCGCGGCGGAGATCAGCCTGATGGCGTCCTCGCTTGCCCATTCGGCCGCCCCCATCATGGCTCCAATCTCGCAGCCGTTGCGGTCGATCAGCACGGTCGTCGGCATGCCGAGGGCGCGCCCGACCGCCTTGAGATCGTGGAAGACCTTGGCCTTGGCGTCGGCGTAGTAGGCGATGCGCGTGACGCCGGTTTCGGCTAGCCAGGCCTTCGGCTTGTCGACATCCCGCGTGTCGGTATTGATCGCCACGACCTCGAAATCCGGGCCGCCGAGCTTGGCCTGGAGACGGTCGAGGCCCGGCATTTCCTTGCGGCAGGGCACGCACCAGGTGGCCCAGAGGTTGATCAGGACGATCCGGCCGCGCCAGTCCGACAGGCGCATGGCGGTCCCGTCGGCGTTGACGAAGGCAAGGTTCGGCAGACGCAGGGGGCGGGGCGCGAGATTGAACGCGGCGACCTCTCCGCGCGCGAGCGGCGCGATCCGGTTGCCGAGATCGACGGCGGCCATGCATTCGGCATCCTCGGACGCATTGCGCTTGAGGGCGCCGATCCCGTATATCCCGACAGCGCCGATCGCCGCGGCCAGGACGAGGATCGCGGCGACCAGGACCGGCCGCCGCCGGCCGCGCGCGGCGCGCGGATCATCCGGGTCCGGTGTGATCGGGAGAGGCGTCATCGGTTAAGCTGCCGGGGTGCGAATTCCGACCGCCGCGGCGGTCCTCGACGCGAAAGTAACGGGTGGGTGAGCCATGAGCAACACAATGTGGGGCGGTCGGTTCGAGGCCGGACCCGACGCGATCATGGAGGAAATCAACGTCTCGATCGACGTCGATCGTCACCTTTACGCGCAGGACATCGCCGCCTCGAAAGCCCACGCCGCGATGCTCGCCGCGCAAGGCATCATCACCGCCGATGATGCCGCCAACATCGCCAAGGGACTCGACCGCATCCTGTCCGATATCGAGAACGGCACGTTCGATTTCCGCCGCGATCTCGAGGACATTCACATGAATGTCGAATCGCGCCTGATCGAATTGATCGGATCGGCGGCGGGCCGGCTGCACACGGCGCGTTCGCGCAACGACCAGGTGGCGACCGACTTCCGGCTGTGGATTCGCGACACCATCGACGCGATCGACGGTTCGCTCGCGGCGCTGCAATTGGCGCTCGCCGAGCGCGCGCTCGAACACGCCGACACGGTGATGCCCGGCTTCACGCATCTGCAAACGGCGCAGCCGGTCACCTTCGGCCATCATCTGCTCGCCTATGTCGAGATGGCCGCGCGCGATCGCGGACGTTTCGCCGACGCGCGCAAGCGGCTCAACGAATGCCCGCTGGGAGCCGCCGCGCTGGCCGGAACGTCGTTTCCGATCGACCGCGACATGACCGCGAAGGCGCTCGGTTTCGACCGGCCGATGGCCAATTCGCTCGACGCCGTGTCCGATCGCGATTTCGTCATCGAGGCGCTGGCCGCGGCCGCGATCACCGCCATGCATCTGTCGCGCTTCGCCGAGGAGATCGTGATCTGGACCTCGCCGCTGGTCGGCCTGGTGCGCCTGTCCGACCGCTTCACCACCGGCTCCTCGATCATGCCGCAGAAGCGCAATCCGGACGCGGCCGAGCTCGTGCGCGCCAAGACCGGGCGTATCACCGGCGCGCTCATCGGCCTGCTCACGGTGATGAAGGCGCTGCCGCTCGCCTATCAGAAGGACATGCAGGAGGACAAGCAAGGCGCGATCGAGGCGCTGCGCGCGCTCGCGCTCTCGATCCAGGCGATGATCGGCATGACGCGGGATCTTTCCGCCGACGCCGCGCGGATGAAGAAGGCCGCGGGCGAAGGCTACGCCACCGCGACGGACCTTGCCGACTGGCTGGTGCGCGCGCTCGGCATGCCGTTCCGCGAGGCCCATCACGTCACCGGCCGCATCGTCGCCAAGGCGGCCGCGGACGGCGTCGCTCTGCACCGGTTGCCGCTCGCGACGATGCGGGAGATCGAGCCGCGCATCACCGAGGAGGCGGTCGCGGCGTTGTCGGTCGGGGCCTCGATCCGCGGCCGGACGAGCTATGGCGGCACGGCTCCCCGCAACGTCCGCGCGCAGGCGAAAGGCTGGCTCCGGCGGCTCGAAAAACAGCGCCTGGCGAAGTAATGTCGCCCGAATTGGGATGGATTTGGGGGCTCGCCAGCCAAGAGCGATCTTTGTATGGTGGCGCCGCAATCGAGGAGTGGTTCCGTGAACCGCAGGCATGATCATTCCCGGCGCCGGCTGGGCCTTTCCGGACTGACGGTTTTCGGGCTCGCGGTCCTCGGGCTCGCCCTTTCCGGCTGCGGGCGCAAGGGTCCGCTCGATCCGCCGCCCGGGGCCGCGGCCGAGCCCGTCCAGCAGGGTGACGCCGGCCAGGCGCCCGCGAATCAGCCGCGGGGGCCGAACAAACGCATCATCCTCGACGGCCTGCTCAACTAGTTCGTGATCCCGGCAACGGGGTATTGCCTCGCCGACGGAATCATCCGCCAGTTCACTATGTTGGAGCGTGATCCCATGCGAAAGCGTGAGCCGCTCATGACAATCGCGCTCTCAACCGGCCGGGTCCGGGCTTGCCATGCACCATTTCGATTATCGCGGCGGCGTCCTACATGCCGAGGGGGTGAGTCTCATCACGCTCGCCGAGCGCGTCGGCACCCCGCTCTATTGCTATTCGAGCGGAACGCTGGAGCGCCATTACCGCGTCTTCGCCGACGCCTTCGCCGACGTGCCCGCGCTCGTCTGCTACGCCATGAAGGCGAATTCCAACCAGTCGGTGCTGCGCACCCTGGCAAGGCTCGGCGCGGGTGCCGATGTCGTCTCCGGCGGCGAGTTGATGCGCGCGCGGGCGGCCGGCATTCCGCCTGAAAAGATCCTGTTTTCCGGCGTCGGCAAGACCGCCGATGAACTCCGCCTCGCGGTCGCCGAGGGCATCTTCTCGATCAACGTGGAATCCGAGCCCGAGCTCGAATTGCTGTCGTCGATCGCGGCGGCGATGGGGCGCGTCGCCCGCGTTTCCCTGCGCGTCAACCCGGATGTCGACCCCCGCACCCACGGCAAGATCGCGACCGGCAAGGCCGAAAACAAGTTCGGCATTCCCCTGAGCCGCGCGCGCGCGGTCTATGGCGAGGCCGCGCGCCTTCCGGGCATTCGCGTGACCGGCGTCGACATGCATATCGGCAGCCAGATCATCGAGCTCGAACCTTTCGCCGACGCCTTCGCGCTGCTGGCCGACTTCGTTCGCGCGCTACGCGCCGACGGCCACGCCATTTCGCACATCGATTTCGGCGGCGGCCTCGGCGTGCCCTATCATTTCGACCGCGACGCGCCGCCCGATCCGGGCGCCTATGCCCGCATCGTCAAGGATGCGGTCAAGGGGCTCGACTGCACGCTGGTGTTCGAGCCGGGCCGCCTCATCGTCGGCAATGCCGGCATCCTGCTCACGCGCGTGCTCTACGTGAAACATGGCGAGAACCGCGCCTTCGTCATCGTCGACGCGGCGATGAACGATCTGGTGCGACCGACGCTCTACGAAGCCCATCACGACATCATGCCCGTGCGCGAGGCGGCGAAAGACGCGCCGATGCTGGTCGCCGACGTGGTCGGTCCGGTCTGCGAGACCGGCGACTATCTCGCGCTCGATCGCCGGCTGGTCGAGCCACGCCCCGGCGACCTGCTGGCGGTGATGACGGCGGGCGCCTATGGCGCGGTGCAGGCGGGCACTTACAACACTCGCCCGCTGGTGCCCGAGGTCATGGTGAAGGGCGATCAATTCGCGGTGATTCGGCCCCGTTTGGAGGTCGCCGAGCTGATTGCGCTCGATAAGCCGGCGCCTTGGCTGTAACCTCACCGGGCGGCGGCGCGGCGGCCGCGATGCCTCATTGGCGCCGCCATGTTGGGATGCGGTGCGCGATGAATGACGGAGCGCGAGGCAAGCACGCGTGGAATGCGTGCCGCGAGATTGCTCCGCGAAAGCGCGCCGGCGCGGGAGTGCCGAGCGTTAGGCGCAAGGAGCGCATGATCCGGGGAAATTCTTGACCGGCGAGACCAGCCAATCCACGACGACCACGGCCGCGACCATCGGGGAGCGGCTCGCGCGCGCGCTCCTGCGGGCGCGGCTCGCGCTGGTCTGGGAGCGTCTCTGGCCGCCGTTCGCCGGCATCCTGACGGTCGGAGGCCTTTTCCTCGCCGTCTCATGGGCGGGGCTCTGGTTCCTGGCGCCGCCGCTCGGACGCGCGGCCGGTCTTGCCCTGTTCGCGGGCATGGCGATCGCGGCGGCATGGCCGCTCGTTCGCGTCCGGTTTCCCTCGCGCGCCGACGCGCTGCGCCGGCTCGACCTCAATTCCGGAATCGCCCATCGCCCGGTGACGACGCTGACCGAGAAGCCGGCCGATTTGCGCGACCAGGCGAGCGAGGCGCTGTGGCGGGCCCATCTCGCGCGCACCTTGGCCGCGGTGAAAAACGTTCGCGCGGGCTGGCCGATGCCGCGGCTTTCGCTTCGCGATCCCTGGGCGCTCAGGGCCCTCGTCGTGATCCTGATGGCCGCGACCTTCATCGCCGCCGGAGAAGAACGGCGCATGCGTGTCGCGGCGGCCTTCGCCTTTGACGACTCCTGGTTGGGAACGCCCGCGCGTCTGGACGCCTGGGTGACCGCGCCGCAATACACGGCGCGTCCGCCGATCATCCTGACGGCGTTGCCGGGCCGGCCGGACGAGGCGCGCGAGACGATCGACGTGCCGGTCGGCAGCGTGCTTGTCGTGCGCGCGAGCGGCTCGCGCCTCGACGTCAAGATCGCGGGAGGACTTTCCGAAAAGCCGGTCGAGGCCGTGCCCGAGGGCGTGCGCGAGCGCCACTTCGTCATCGGCGGCGACGGCGCGGCGCGGGCGTCCGGGCATCCGGAATGGAAATTCACCGCGCTTGCGGACCGGCCGCCGACGATCGCCCTGACCAAGGATCCCGAACGCCAGGCGCACGGGGCGCTGCTCCTCTCCTACAAGCTCGAGGACGATTACGGCGTGACGGGCGCGGAGGCGAAGCTGGAGATTGGCGCCGCGCGAGCCGCGTCGGGGAGCGCGAAATCGGACGCCGAGAAATCCGTCGCGGCGAATTCCGCCGAGGGCGCGGCGGCCGGCCGCCCGTTGTACGAGACGCCATCCTTCGCGCTGGTGCTTCCGCACGCCCGCACGCGCATGGGCGTCGGCCAGACCTACAAGGATCTCAGCGAGCATCCCTTCGCCGGCGCGACCATGAATTTGACGCTGATCGCCCGCGACGAGGCCGGCAATGAGGGGCGCTCGGCCACCACCGAATTCCGCTTGCCCGAGCGCGCCTTCAACCAGCCGCTCGCCCGCGCCCTGATCGAGCAGCGGCGCGTCCTCGCGCTCGACGCGAACCGCCAGGAACTCATCGGCGTCGCGCTCGACGCGCTGCTGATCGCGCCGGAAATCTATACGCCGCAAGCGGGCATCTTTCTCGGCCTGCGTAGCGTCCGGGCGCAATTGGCGAACGCGCGGGACGACGAGGCCTTGCGCGAGGTCGTCGCGAGCCTGTGGGCGCTCGCTGTGCTCATCGAGGACGGCAATATGAGCGAGGCGGAGAAGGCCTTGCGCGCGGCGCGGGAAGCGTTGCGCCAGGCGCTCGAACGCGGGGCGAGCGACGAGGAAATCCGCAAGCTCACCGACCAGCTTCGCGCCGCGCTCGACAATTACATGCGCCAGCTCGCCGAGCAGCTCCGCAACAATCCGCGCGAGCTAGCCCGCCCGCTCGATCCGAACGCGCGGGTGATCCGGCCGGACGATCTGCGCGCGATGCTCGACCGGATGGAGCGCCTGTCGCGGTCCGGCGACAAGGACGCGGCGCGGCAATTGCTCGAACAGCTTCAGCAGATGCTCGAAAATCTGCAAATGGCCCGCCCGGCCACCCCCGGCGAATCGGAGATGGAGCAGGCGCTCAACGAATTGGGCGACGTGATCCGCAAGCAGCAGCAATTGCGCGACCGCACGCACAAGCAGGGCCAGGACGCCCGGCGCGACCGCAATCGCGGCCAGCAGAAGGACAAGAACGCGATGTCCGGCCTCGGCCAGGACCAGAAGGATTTGCGCGGCCGACTGAACAAGCTGCTCGACGAGTTGCGCAAGAACGGCCTCGGCGAGATGGGCAAGAAGGGCCAGCAGGGCGAGGGCGGGCAGACCGACGATCTCGGCGAGGCGGGTTCGGCGATGGGCGAGGCCGGCGAGCAGCTTGGCGAGGGCGACGCCGAGGGCGCGGTCGACTCGCAGGGCCGCGCGCTCGAGGCGATGCGCCGGGGCGCGCAAAATATGGCCCGCGCGCTGCAACAGCAGATGGGCGAAGGCCAGGGCAACATGCCCTCCAATCGCGTCGGCCGGCAGCAGGGCGGCGGACCGGAGACCGATCCGCTCGGCCGGCCGCTGCGCGGGCGCGATGTCGACGATTCCTCGGTGAAGGTGCCGGGCGAGATCGACGTCCAGCGCGCGCGCCGCATCCTCGAGGAGTTGCGCCGGCGTTTCGCCGATCCGCTACGCCCACAGATCGAGCTCGATTATATCGAGCGGCTGCTCAAGGATTGAGGTCGACGCCTCGCGCCGGCCGCGCCGGGCGGCCGTCAGCGCTCGCCGCCGCGCGCGGCGATGGCGTTCGCCACGGCCGCGCGAATGTCGGCGACCGAGAATGGCTTGGTGACGACGTCGTGGATGATGGCGCTGAGATTATGCGCCCGCTCGCGCTGGTCGGCGAAGCCGGTCATCAGCAGGATCGCCAGATCGGGAAAATCGCGCGCGGCCGCGAGCGCCAGCGCGATCCCGTCCATGACCGGCATCTTGATGTCGGTCAGCAGCAGGTCGAAGGCGCCCTTCTCGCGGGAGAGAATTTCCAAGGCCGCGGCGCCGTCCTCGGCGGTGACGACCTGATGGCCGTCCATGGCGAGCGCGCGGGCGACGAGAGCGCGCATCGCCTCCTCGTCATCGGCGATCAGGACGCGCGGCATTCAGCTTGCCCCGCTGCTCACGTCGCGGCGGTGGAAGAAGCGGACCGCGATTTCGCGCGCCTCGGCCGGCGGCGAGGCGAGCCGCGATCGGAACCAAGCCTTCTCGCCGGGCCGCAGCGACGGCTGTTCGACGACCGCGTTCCAGGCATAGAGATCGGCGCCGCGGGCGTCGCGCACGATGAAACGCAGGCGCGGAATTTCCACGGCGTTGCGGCCGACGCCGACGATGGTTCCCTCGATGACGATGACCGGGCGTCCGTCGACGGTCTCCATCGTCGTCTTCACATTGGTGATGTCGAGCCCGCGCAGATTCACGCCGAAGCCGACGAGTTTGTAGAAGGCGGCCGTCTGCGGCATCAGCCGGACGATGTCGGCGCGCCAGATCAGCAGGCCGATCGCCATCGCGCCCATCACGGTGATCGCGCCCGGCAGGCTCACGCGCGGCAGCCACGGCAGGTTGACGGACGGAAGACGAAGCCGCGCCGGCCATCCCTTGGCGGGTTTGGCGGGCTTGCTGCCGAAGGCGGGGCGATGAATGTCGGCCTCATGTGCGGCGGCGGGTTCGCGCGGCGCGTCGGCGGCGTCGGCCTCATGCCAGTCACCGGCGATGGACGGGCTGTCGACATGCGGCGCCTCGGATTCTCCCGCGTGGCCGGAAAATGCCGCCTCCTCGTGGTGACCGGAGTAGTCGCCATGGGCGCCGTCGGCGTGGGTGGCATGGGCGTGGCCGCCGGTGCCGCCATGCGTGTCGCCGTCATGGGAGCGGGCCCGCGCGGCGTCGTACCCATGGGCGGCGGGAGCCGTGTCCTCCTCGGGGGCGACGTGCCAGACCTCCTTGCAACGGGCGCAGCGCACGATCCGCCCCTCGGGGCCGAGCGAGGCGGGGTTGATGCCATAGGAGGTTCCGCAGGTCGGGCAGGTGATTCGCATGGCCGTATCGCGTCATAAGGAGAAGACCGGCCGACACTACCAACCGACCGTTAACGAATCGGAAACCATAACAGCCGAAAAAATGGGATGGCCGATGGATGGCGCGCGGCGGTTGGCGCGTTCCTTGGGGCCCGGGCCGGTCCGGATGAGAACCGGCAAGCTCTCGCGGCCGAACGGAGCCGAAAGTGGTTCGCTTCGAGAATGTCGGGTTACGCTACGGGCTCGGCCCGGAGATTCTGCGCGACCTGAATTTCAGGATCGAGCCGCAATCGTTCCAGTTCCTGACCGGCCCCTCCGGCGCCGGCAAGACGACCTTGTTGCGCCTCCTGTTCATTTCGCTGCGGCCGACGCGCGGGCTGGTGACGCTGTTCGGGCACGACGTCTCGGTGCTCGACAAGGAGGCGATCGCGGGCCTGCGCCGTCACATCGGCATCGTGCTTCAGGATTTCCGTCTGCTCGATCACATGACGACCTACGAAAACGTCGCGCTGCCGTTTCGCGTGATGGGGCGCGCGGAATCGAGCTATCGCCGCGAGGTGATCGACCTGTTGCGCTGGGTCGGGCTCGGCGAACGCATGGACGCGCTGCCGCCGGTTCTTTCCGGCGGCGAGAAGCAGCGCGCCGCGATCGCCCGCGCCGTCATCGCGCGGCCCAACCTGCTGCTCGCCGACGAACCGACGGGCAATGTCGATCCCTCGCTGGCGCGCCGGCTCCTGCGCCTGTTCATCGAACTGAACAAATCCGGCACCGCCGTGATCATCGCCACGCACGATATCGCCTTGATGGATCAATACGATGCCCGCCGCCTCGTGCTGCATGAGGGGCACCTTCACATCTACGAATGAGGCCCGAATTGGAACGCTCTCCATGATCGATCTCGGCGACCAACGCGCGCATGCCGCGCGCGAGCCCAAAGCCGCCTCGCCGGTCGTGCCGCGCGGATCGGTGGCCGGGAGCGCGCTGGTGGCCGTGGTCGCGATCATGACGTTCCTGGCCTCGTTGACGACCGGCGTGGTGATGCTGGTGCGCGCGTCGGCCGCGGAATGGCAGGCCGAGGTCGCCAGCGAGGTCACGATACAGGTCCGCAAGACGAGCGGCCGCGACATCGAACAGGATATCAAGGCGGCCGCCGACCTCGCGCGGGCAACGCCGGGCATCGTCGATTTGCGGATCTTCACCAACGCGGAATCGATGAAGCTGCTCGAACCCTGGCTCGGCGCCGGCGTGCAGCTCGAGGAATTGCCCGTCCCGCGTGTTATCGTCGTGCGCGCGGAATCCTCGGCCGCCGATCTTTCCGGGCTGAAGGACAGGCTTGCCAAGGACGTGCCTTCCGCGAGTCTCGACGATCACCGCGCCTGGATCGAGCGGATGCGATCGATGACGAACGCGACCGTCGCGTCCGGCTTCGCCATTCTCGCGCTGGTCGTGCTGGCGACCGTCATTTCGGTGTCGTTCGCCACGCGCGGCGCGGTATCGGCCAACCGGGGCATCGTCGAGGTGCTGCATTTCGTCGGCGCCGGGGACCGCTACATCGCCAACAGTTTCCTGCGTCATTTCCTCATTCTCGGCCTGCAAGGCGGCGTGATCGGGGGCGGGGCGGCGATGCTGGTGTTCGGGTTCGGCGAGGCGATCGCCGGGTGGTTCGCCGGCACGCCGGTCGGCGATCAGTTCGCCGCGCTGCTGGGCACCTTTTCGCTGCGGCTTTCAGGCTATTTCGCGCTCGCGCTCCAGGCCGTCGCCATCGCCGTCCTGACGGCGTTCTGGTCGCGCCAGACGGTCTATGCGACGTTGCGGGACATCGAATGATCGGGGAAAATGGGGTTCGCCGGCCTTGGCCTATCGCGTCGGTCCGGCCGGCGGGGACGAGAGCGACACCGAGCAATGTCTGACGATCGCGCTCCAAGCGGTTCGGAACGGCTCACGGCGCCACGGGGCGCGCGGCGCTCCCGGCGTTTCGGTCCGCTGCAATTCCTCGCCGCGCTGATGGTGTCGATGGCGGCCGCCCTCGCGGCGGGGTTCGGCTCGTTCGTCGCGCAATTGCCGACGGAGGAAATCACGCTGCGCGAACACGCCGACGGCATCGTCGTGTTCACGGGCGGGGCGTCGCGCGTCTCGGACGCCATGGAGCTGCTCGCGCAGGGGCACGGCCGGCGGTTGCTGATCTCGGGCGTCTATCCGCGCAACAGCGCCGGCGAAATCTCCCGCTCGCTGCCCGAACACAACCGGCTGCTCGAGTGCTGCGTCGATCTCGACCACTACGCCACCAACACGCGCGGCAACGCGGTGGAGACCCGTCGCTGGGTGCGCGAACTCGGCTTCCGCTCGCTGATCGTGGTGACGTCGAACTACCACATGCCCCGCGCGCTCGCCGAGCTTTCGCGCGCGATGCCGGACGTCCGCCTGATTCCGTTCCCGGTGATCGGCGACCGCTGGCGGACGGATGTCGACTGGGCCGGTGGCGTGCGCGCGCGGTTGCTGCTATCGGAATACGCCAAGCTGGTGGTGGCCGAGACGCGCGGCTGGATGTCGGATCTCGGCGTCATTCCCGATCTCGCGGCGACGACATCGGCGGCGGCCCGGTCGCGACCGGCGACCGCTTCCGTCAAGTGAAGGTGGAATTCGTTCGTGTCTATCATCATTCGTTCGACGATCTTCAACGCCGCGTTCTACCTCGTTCTTCTCGGCTATCTGATCGCCGCGATCCCGACCTTCTTTCTTCCGCGCCGCGCCATCATCGAAGTGGCCAAGGCATGGGGACGGACCAGCGTCTGGCTGTTGCGCGTGATCTGCGACATCCGCGTCGACTTTCGCGGCCTGGAAAAAGTTCCCTCGGGTTCGGCGCTGATCGCCGCCAAGCATCAATCGGCGTGGGAGACCTTCGCGCTGTTCATGCTGTTCGACGATCCGGCCTACATTCTCAAGCGCGAGCTGCAATGGATCCCGTTCTTCGGCTGGTACACGATCAAGGCGCGCATGATCCCGGTCGATCGCGGCGCCAAGGGCCAGGCGCTCGCCGCGATGACGGAAGCCGCGCGGCGCGAGTTCGCGCATGGGCGGCAATTGCTGATCTTCCCGGAGGGCACGCGCCGTCCGGTCGGGGCCGAGCCGCGCTATAAATTCGGCGTCGCCCAACTCTACGCCGAATGCGCGGTGCCGTGTGTTCCGGTGGCGCTCAATTCGGGTCTGTTCTGGCCGCGGCGCACCTATCTGCGTTATCCGGGAACCGTGCGCGTCGAGTTTCTCGATCCGATCATGCCCGGTCTGGGCAAGGAGGAATTCCTCTCCCGGCTCCAGTCGGTGATCGAGACCTCCGCGAGCCGCCTCGTGGCGGAGGGTCGGCGCGATCTCGCCGCGCGCGGCATCGCCGCCGGGCCATCGAATGCCGAGCCGCCGAACGGCGAGCCCGATCAGTCGGATTGAGTCGGCCGGTCCACCGCCTTCAATCCTGGCCGAGCAGGGCCACCAGGCGGTGGAGGTCGCTGTCGCGGCAGCCCTGAACGTCGAGCTCGGCGACGGTCGACAACACATAATCGCGATTTGCCCCTGACCGGCCGTGGCCCTGGCGCACGAGATGCGCCTGCCGCTCGATCGACAGGCGGCCGGCATATTGTGGATGGCCGCGATCGACGATGTAGCAGAGCGCGCTGACACGCTGTCGCGCGTCGTCCCCGATCCAGACCGGGCGCGTCACCTCGCGATAGACCTTGGTGACCTGCTCACGCTCGCGCAGATAGGCGATCGTCGCCTCGCGATCCTCGGCCCGCACCTGGAACGCTATACCCCGGCACGCGCCGCCGTGATCGAGCCCGAGCACCAGGCCCGGATTTTCCGGCGTACCGCGATGAATGAACGAATAGACGCACAGCGACCGGTGAGCGCCGGTCAGTCGCGCCGGCTCGCGGCGAACGAACGCAAAGCCCGGACGCCACATCAGTGAGCCGTAGGCGAAGACCCAGAGTCCGTCGGAATTTGGTGCGGCCTGATTCATGATTGCGAAAGCTTGAGTGACGATCTCGCGCTGACGTGGAGTCATGATCCGGCTTCCCGGAAACGCCGGAACCAAGGCGCGGATCGGGGCCTGACCTAGCCTACATCGCGACCGAACGGAACTCGTTTCGCGTCGCTCTCGCGGTCGGACGGCGCCGCGCGCAATCGGGGCTTGAATTGGCCTCGTCCGCGCCGCATCTTGGTTTCAATAATATCCGTCTGACGCATCCGATCGCGAATCAGAGCCTTGGTCGATGATCCATCCCGTGCTCGCCCCGCGCCGCCCGCTTTGGCGGGTCCTGATCCTGCCGGCGCTTCTCGGCGTGGCCATGATCGGCTGGACCGCGTTCTGGTTTCACGCCGCCTCCTCGACCGAATCGATCATCGATGGATGGCGTGAGCGCGAGGCGAAATCCGGCCGCGCTTTCGATTGCGGCGATCGCCATCTTGGCGGCTACCCGTTCCGCCTCGAAGTGAGCTGCCGCAAGACGCGCTTCGAATGGACCACCAGCGCCAATCCGATCACGGCCGACCTCGCCGAGACGCTGTTCGTCGCCGATGTGTTCGATCCAGTGACGCTGAGGGCCGAGTTCGCCTCGCCCCTGCGGGTGAGCGAGGCCAATTTCGGGCGGGGCCTGACCGTTTCATGGAAGGGCGCGCGAGCCGATCTCGTCGGCCTCCCGACGGCGCCGCGACTCGTCGCGCTCACCTTCGAGGGGCCGGCCGCGCGATGGGAAGGTCCCTCCGGCCCGTCGTCGCCGTTTCAGGCCGATCTCGCCGAACTGCGCGCGCGCATGGTGTCGGGATCGCCCACCGACAATCCCGTGGTCGAAATCGTGTTGAAGCTGGTGGCCGCGCGGGCCGCCGCCGTGCATCTGATCGCGGAGGACACTTTCGACGGCGACGTCGCGGTCACGCTGCGCGGGCTGAAGGATTTCTCGCCCAAGCCGTGGCCGGCGCGCTTGCGCGAGCTTCAGGCCAATGGCGGGCGCATCGAATTGAGCAACGCGCGCCTGCACCGGCCCGGCATGACCGCGGTCGCCACCGGCGAGCTCGGGCTGACCGATAAGGGCCGGCTCGACGGCGAGTTGCGGCTGACGGTCGCGGGCATCGAGCGTCTCGTCGAAAGTCTCGATCTCGAGAAGCTGCTCGCCCACGGCCTGTCGGCGGCGCAAGAGAAGACCGGCGTCAAGGCCGACGATATCACCAAGCTGCTCGGCGCGGTCGATGCCTTCGTGCCCGGTCTTGGCAATATCGCGCGCGAGCAGGCGAGCTCCGGGCTGAAGGCGGGCCTCGCCTTTCTCGGCGAGAAGACGACGCTCGAGGGGCAGCCGGCGTTGACGCTGCCGCTGCGGCTGGTCGACGGTCGCGTGTTCCTCGGCCCGGTGGATGTCGGGGAGAGTCCGGCGCTGTTCTGACGCGGGGCGTCAGCGCCCCAGAGCATTTCACGGCGAGATGGAATCGTCTCGCCGAAATGAAATGCGCCGGATTCAAGGCCTTGAGCAAGTCCTGGTCGCGAAAGCGGTTTCCACTTTCGCGGGATTTGCTCTAGTCGCTCCAGCCGTAAGGCGGCACGATCGGGACTTCCGCCGCCGGCTTCTTCGGCGCGAGCGAGATGTGCTCCTTCTCGATCACCTTGCGGCGCGTCAGCCGGCTGGTCGTCAGATCCTTCACCAGCTTTTCCGCGTCGCCATGTTCGATGGCGTCGGCCAGCGCGGCGATGTCGGCGTTGAACTCGTTGAGCACCTTGAGCACGGCTTCCTTGTTGTTGAGGAAGATGTCGCGCCACATGGTTGGATTGGACGAGGCGATGCGCGTGAAGTCGCGGAAGCCGCCGGCCGAGAACTTGATCACCTCGGTTTCCGTCCGCTGCTCGTGCCGTAGCGCGGTGTGGAAGATGGTAAAGGCGATGAGGTGCGGCAGATGGCTGGTGACCGCCAGCACGTAATCATGATGCGCGACGCTCATGATTTCGACGGTGGAGCCGAGCGCGTGCCAGAACGACTTGACCTTCTCGACCGCCGCCGGCGCGGTCGCCTCGGTCGGCGTCAGGATGCACCAGCGATTTTCGAACAGGTCCTTGAGGCCGCTGTCGGGGCCGGACCGCTCGGTGCCGGCGAGCGGATGGGCCGGCACGAACTGGACGCGCGCCGGCAGCTCCGCCACGACGTCGCGCACGACCGAGCCCTTGACCGAGCCGACGTCGGTGAAGACCGCGCCGTCCTGGAAGGCGCCGGCGATCTCCTTGACCAGCGCGCCGTATCGACCGACCGGCACGCAGGCGATGACGAGGTCGGCGCCGGCGACCGCCTCGGCGTTGCTGTCGACGACGCGCGCGGCGCCCAGCCCGATCTCGCGAAGGCGCTGGCGCACCTTCGGCGATGAATCGGTGATGACCACCTCGCCGGTCACGCGCTGGGCGTAGACCGCGCGCGTGATCGAGGAGCCGATCAGCCCCTGGCCGAGAATCGCCAAGCGATTGAAAATCGCGCCCATCCGCCAACCCTAGCGCATAAACTCCGTCAGCGCAGCAACCACGAGCCGATTGGCCTCCTCCGTTCCGAGCGACATGCGCAACGCGTTCGGCAGGCCGTAATTCCTCAGCCCGCGCAGAACCAGCCCGCGCGCCGTCAGAAACGCGTCGGCGGCGTCCGCGGTCTTGCCCTTGGCCGTCGGGAAATGGATCAGAATGAAGTTGCCGACGCTCGGCGTGACGGTCAGGCCGATCTTGGTCAGCTCGGCCGAGACCCACGGCAGCCAGCGATCATTATGCGCGCGCGCGGCGTCGATGTGGGCGGTGTCGGCGAGCGAGGCGACGCCGGCCAGCATCGCCGGCGTGTTGACGTTGAACGGTCCGCGCACGCGATTGACCGCGTCGACGACATGCGCGGGGCCGTACATCCAGCCGAGCCGCAGCGCCGCCAGCCCATGGATCTTGGAGAAGGTGCGGCACATCACGACGTTCTCGCTGGTGGCGACGAGCTCGATGCCGGATTCGTAATCGTTGCGTTGGACGTATTCGGCGTAGGCCGCGTCGAGCACGAGCAGCACGTGTCCCGGCAGGCCGGCATGCAGGCGCTTGATCTCGCTGAACGGCACATAGGTGCCGGTCGGATTGTTCGGATTGGCGACGAACACGATCTTGGTGCGCGGCGTCACCGCGGCCAGGATGGCGTCGACGTCGGTGGTGTAATTCTTCTCCGGCACCACGACCGGCTTGGCGCTGTTGCCGCGCGTGGCGATGTCGTAAACCAGAAAGCCATATTCGGTGTGGATCGCCTCGTCGCCGGCGCCGAGATAGGTGTGGGCGAGCAGGTTGAGGATCTCGTCGGAGCCCGAACCGCACAGGATGCGGCCAGGATCGAGCCCGAAGGCGCGTCCGATCGCCTCGCGCAGGATCGCCGACGATCCTTCCGGGTAATCCTCGAGATGCGCGGCGGCGGCGGCGAACGCCTCGACGGCGCGCGGCGAGGGGCCGAGCGGAGTTTCGTTCGCCGAAAGCTTGAACACCTTGGCGACGCCCGGCGCGGCGCTCTTGCCGGGAATGTAGGCGGCGATATCGAGAACGCCGGGCTTCGGTACGGGACGTGTCATGCGTTACCCCCTCAAATGGCTTCTTGCTTCCTATCGGTTCTCAATCACGAAAATCTTCAATCCACGCGTTTGACCCGCGCGCGTCGCGCGCGTCTCGATCCCGGAATGTCACCGCCGAATGGGGCGATCGTCCGCCGGTCCGCGCGCGCGCGCCGTATAGCGCGTCGCGTGGCTGCCGACGAGCGTGGTGGAGCGCACCGAGGCGCCCGCGCCGACGAGCGCGGCGACGACGCGGTCGAGGCCGCCTTCGCCGCGCGCCGGGGTCGTCGAGATGAGCAGGGCGGCGCCTTCGAGCGTGGCGTCCGGCACGGCCGCGAATTCGGCGAGCGGGGAAAGCGCGCGCGCGATCTCGGCGTTCCATCCGGCCACGCGCACGCTCCATACCTCGACCTCGGTCACCATGGCGTCCGCGGCGACGCGCGAGACGACGAACACCGGCAGCGCTGCGGGATGGTCGGCGCGCTCGATGAAAGGCAGGCGGGCGATGATCCTGGGCGCGTCCGGCCGCTCCAGCGCCGTCCACCAGTCCGCCCGTCCGCCCGTGGCCGCGACCAAAGCGAGATCGCCCTTGGACTTGGTCACCGCGTCGACCGCCGCGGTCGCGCTGAAATGCGGAACCAGCGGAACCGTGAAACCGAAATGGAACCGCGCCGAATCCCGCATCGCCGCGTCGCCCGCGGCGAGATCGACATGCACCGAAAACGGCGCCTGCACATAGGTGAAGGTCGCGATGATGACGCGCCAGATGCTTTCCACGGTATCGAGCGGAAGGATGCCGCGATGGCGTTCGGCCAGGCGCCGCATCATGTCGGCCTCGCGCGCGGGACGAAAGGCCGAGCCCACTTCCTGCGTCTGCTTCACCGCGATCAGCCGGTCGATGATCTCGCCGCGCCGGATCAACAGCGCGTGCATCTCCTCGTCGAGACGATCGATCTCCTGGCGCAATTCGGCCAGTTGCGGCGGAGCGGATGGTGGCTGTTTCGACATGCGCGGTCGGCCGGAGCTGATGGAAGCCGGATGCGGCGGCGCCACCGCCGTGCTGGCAGTCGAAAGCCCGCCGCATCCGGCCGCATTGATAGGGAACGCCGGCCGCGAAAGCAAAGAAAACATTGACAGTATTGCCGGGTGCTTCCTACCTAGGACGCGTCGCAGCGGCGCGGGACGCGCGTCAACCGCAAGGGGCGAATGATTCCTTTCACCTCAAGGCTTTCGGCGGCGGCTTGGAATTGTGGGAACGGGGCCTTAAGCTCTCCCGGTTTTCCGCGACGTAAGCCGAAGTTTGCGGCGGCGTGACGACGCGCCGAGCCGGCGAGGTTCGAGTAGAGGATGGTTAACGTGCGGGCGAGCGAGGGCACGGAGCGGACGCGAGAGGCGGACACGCCGAGTTCGCCGGTGGCACGGTTCGACGCGAGCGCGCCGCTGCGGCTCGATTGCGGCGTCGATCTTGCCCCGTTTCAGATCGCCTACCAGACCTATGGCGAATTGAACGCCGATCGCACCAACGCGCTCCTGATCTGTCATGCGCTGACCGGCGACCAGCATGTCGCCAACGAGCATCCGGTGACGCACAAGCCCGGCTGGTGGGAGACCATGGTCGGCCCCGGCCGCATCATCGACACCGACCGCTATTTCGTCATCTGCCCGAATGTCATCGGCGCCTGCATGGGCACGACGGGCCCGGCGGCGACCAATCCCAAAACCGCCAAGCCCTGGGGACTGGATTTTCCGGTCATCACCATTCGCGACATGGTGCGGGCCCAGGCCATGCTGCTCGATCGTCTCGGCGTCGAGACGCTGTTCTCGGTGCTCGGTGGATCGATGGGCGGCATGCAGGTGCTGCAATGGGCCGCGAGCTATCCCGCGCGCGTGTTCTCGGCGATGCCGGTGGCCTGCGCCACGCGCCATTCGGCGCAGAACATCGCCTTCCACGAGGTCGGACGCCAGGCGGTGATGGCCGATCCCGACTGGCGGCACGGTCGCTATTTCGCCGAAGGCACCAATCCGCGCCGCGGCCTCGCGGTCGCGCGCATGGCCGCGCATATCACCTACATGTCGGACGCCGCGCTGCACCGCAAATTCGGCAGAAGGCTGCAGGACCGCGAGACGCCGACATTTTCCTTCGACGCCGATTTCGAGGTCGAGAGCTATCTGCGCCACCAGGGCTCGTCCTTCGTCGAGCGCTTCGACGCCAACAGCTATCTCTATCTCACGCGCGCGATGGACTATTTCGATCTGGCCGCCGACCATAACGGCGTGCTCGCCGAGGCGTTTCGCGGCACGCGCACGCGCTTCTGCGTCGTCTCCTTCACCAGCGACTGGCTGTTCCCAACCTCGGAAAGCCGTTCGCTCGTCCACGCCCTCAACGCCGGCGGCGCGCGCGTTTCCTTCGCCGAGATCGATACCGACAAGGGCCACGACGCGTTCCTGCTCGACGTGCCGGAATATTTGGACATCACGCGCGGATTTCTCGAATCCGCGGCCGCCGCGCGCGGCCTGAAGGCGAAGCGTTAGACCATGGCGACGCAGGACACCCGGCAACCGAACGGCAACGGCGCGCCGCGCGCGCCGGACCAGTACCGCGTCGACCATCTCCTGGTCGCCGAAATGGTGGAGCGCGGTTCGCGCGTGCTCGACGTCGGCTGCGGCGACGGCACCCTGTTGCGCCTGCTCGAACAGCGCGGCGTCGACGGCCGCGGCATCGAATTGTCGCGCGAGGGCGTCAACCGCTGCGTCGCCAAGGGGCTGGCGGTCATTCAGGGCGACGCCGATACCGATCTTGGCGATTATCCCGCCGATGCGTTCGATTACGTCATCCTGTCGCAGACGCTGCAGGCGACGCGCAGCCCGCGCGTCGTGCTCGAACACATGCTGCGCATCGGTCGCCACGCCATCGTCTCGTTTCCGAATTTCGGCCACTGGAAGATGCGGCTGCAATTGCTGACGCGCGGGCAGATGCCGCGCACCGAGCATCTGCCGGCGACCTGGTACGATACCGCCAACATCCATTTCTGCACGATCAAGGACTTCGTGCAGCTTTGCGACGAAATCCATGCCCGCATGGAAAAGGCGATCGCGCTCGACCTGTGGGGCCGGCCGCTGCGGCTCAACGCGCCGTGGTGGTTCTGGAATCTGTTCGGCGAGCAGGCGGTGTTCCTGCTCAGCCGGCGCGGCTGATCTCACGCCAGCGACATCGCATCGCCCGCCGCGATCGTCCCGTCGCCGACGACATCGGCGTAGACGCCGCAATCGGCGTGGCCGAACGCCTCCATCAGCGCCTTCGGGATATTCATGTCGCGCGCGGCGGTGGCCGGATCGACATTGGTGGCGGCGCAGCGCACGATCCGCTTGACGACCTTCAGCCGAACCGCGCCGATGGCAAGCGTCCGATCGATCAGGTCGAATTCGCGCCAGGCCGGCCAGCCCGCGACCAGAAGATTGCCGCGAAAACGCATGGGGTCGACCGGTCGGCCGATGATCCGCGACAGGTCGGCGACGCTCGCGAGGTTGATGATCGAGACCACCTTGCGCGCGACGTCGGAAAAGCTGTGCCCGGGCGCGGTCAGCACCCGGGGCGGTCCGCGCAGTTCATCGGCGCTGTAGCGCGCGAAAAACGCCTCGATCGCGGCGCGGCCGGAAGCCTCGCGCAGGCTGGCGCGGGCGACCTCGACGCCGTCCTGGGTGATGACGAGCGTGTGGCCCGCGAAATCGAAGCGCGTCTTCAGGGCGGCGAGGCGCTCGTTGCGCATCAGCATCAGGAACTGGGTCTTGGGGAAATAGGCGGGCGCGGCGGGATCAAAGCCCGACGGTCCGTTCTCGATCGCGTAGAGCCGATCGCCCGGGATCGTTTCGCCGGCCACGAGATCGACCGCCGGCAGGCGTTCCGGCGCAAGTCCCTTGACCGGGTAGCGGAAGATCGAATCGAGATGGGCCGTTGCCGAGGTCATGGCCTCTGATAGCATCGGCGGGCCGATTGGCAAATCGGCCGATCCGGCGGGGGCCGCGGCGGCTCGCTTGCCAAGGGAGTGGTCGTCGATGTCTTCATCCGAAAATCCGCCCCGCAAGCGCCGGCTCGTTTTCGTCCTCAAGGCCGCCGGTATCGTCGCGCTCGCTCTGGTCGCGTTGCTCGCCGTGCTCGTCGCGCGAACCCTGATGATCGGTCCGACGCGGATCGCGGCGCCGGCGGCGGCGCCGTTCGCCGGCGACCCGGCCATGCTCGCCGGACGGCTCGCCGAGGCGGTCCGGTTCCGCACGGTTTCGACCTTCGAGGGCAACGCACCCGGCGAAGCGGAGACGTTCGCCGCGTTTCGCGCCCATCTCGCCCGCGCCTTCCCGCTCACCCATGCCCGCCTTGCCGCCGAGCTCGTCAACGGTTGCGCGCTGATCTTCCGCTGGCAGGGGCGCGACCAAAACGCCAAGCCCGTGCTTCTGCTCTCGCATCTTGACGTGGTGCCGGGCGAGGTGCCGTTCGCGCCAAAGCAATGGACCTATCCGCCCTTCGAGGGGCGGATCGCCGACGGCTTCGTCTGGGGGCGCGGCACCTGGGACGACAAGCTCGGCGTGATGGGTATTCTCGAGGCGACCGAGGCCCTGCTCGCGGAGGGCTTCACGCCCGCGCGCACGGTCTATTTCCATTTCGGCTGCGACGAGGAGGTGACGGGCGCGCGCGGCGCGGCCCGTTCGGCGGCGCTGTTCGCCGAACGCGGCATCAGGTTCGAATGGGCGTTCGACGAGGGATTGACGGTCGCCGACGGGATCATCCCGGGCGTCACCGCGGCCGGCCTCATCGGCATCGCCGAGAAGGGCTATCTCAGCGTCGATCTGGTCGCCACGACCGAGGGCGGGCACTCCTCGATGCCCGCGCGCGAAACCGCGATCGGCGTGCTCGCGAATGCCGTCACCCGCATCACGCGCAATCCGATGCCGGCGGCGCTGCCGTCCGCCTCGCGCCGCATGCTCACGGCGCTCGGGCCGGAAATGCCGTTCCCGCGGCGATTGTTGATGGCCAATCTCTGGCTGTTCGAGCCACTGGTGGCCTCGGCGATGACCAAGGCGCCGGCGACCAATGCGAGCGTGCGCACCACCAGCGCGCCGACCATCATTTCCGGCGGCATCAAGGACAACGTCCTGCCGCCCCAGGCGCGCGCGACGATCAATTTCCGCATCCGGCCGGGCGATTCGATCCGCGACGTGATGGCCCATATCGACCGCGTCGTGGGGGACCCCCGCGTCGTGGCGACCGCGCATCCGCGCGCGAATGAGCCCACGCGCGATGCGGCCGTCGCGGCCGCCGGCTATGGGACGATCGCGACCGCGATCCGTCAGATCTTCCCCGACGCGGCGGTCGCCCCCGCGCTGATGGTGGCGGCGACCGACAGCCGCTTCTTTCTCGACATCGTCGGCGACGTCTACCGGTTCGACCCGGTCCGTGCGACCGCGACCGATCTTCCCCGCTTTCACGGCGTCGACGAGCGCATTTCCATCTCCGGCTATTTCGACGCGGTGCGCTTCTATCGTCAGGTGCTGATCAACGTCGGCCCCTGAATTGGTCCTTTGATCTGGTCCCAGAATCTGGTTCCAGGATCTGGTTTCAGGATTTGGACCCAGCATCTGGTTCCTGGATCGATCCGGGAATTCTTGGGGCGCCGCGTTCGCCGAGGTCGCATTGCCTTGGGGCGAGACCCGAGCCCGCCGGGCGGCGGCGCGATCGCAAGCCCTTGCCGGTCTCGGGGGGCGTTCCCACATTTGCGCCATACGGATGGTTGCGAACGATCCGCGGAGCTTCCCGGCCGCGCCTCATGACGGGCGGCGGAAGGCGGCCGAAGGAGGGATACATGGATTTCGAGAAATACACGGAGCGGGCGCGCGGTTTCACCCAGTCCGCCCAGTCGCTCGCGCTGCGCGAGGGGCACCAGCAATTCTCCAGCCTTCACCTTCTCAAGGTCCTGCTCGACGACAGCGAGGGTCTGGCCGGCGGTCTCGTCGACCGCGCCGGCGGCAATTCCCGCGCCGTCCTCAAGGCGGTCGAGGAGGCACTCGGCAAGCTGCCGAAGGTTTCCGGGGCCGGCGCCGGCCAGCTCTATCTCGCGCCCGACCTCGCGCGCGCCTTCGACGCCGCGCAGAAAGCCGCCGACAAGGCCGGCGACAGTTTCGTCACCGTGGAACGGCTGCTGCTCGCGCTTTCGCTCGACAAGGACGGGGAGGCGGGCAAGCTCCTGACCAAGGCCGGCGTCACGCCGCAAAACCTCAACGCCGCGATCAACGCGCTGCGCAAGGGCCGCACCGCCGATTCCGCCTCGGCCGAAAACGCCTACGACGCGCTCAAGAAATATGCTCGCGATCTCACCGAAGCGGCGCGTTCGGGCAAGCTCGATCCGGTGATCGGGCGCGACGAGGAAATCCGCCGCACCATTCAGGTTCTGTCCCGCCGCACCAAGAACAATCCGGTGCTGATCGGCGAGCCGGGCGTCGGCAAGACCGCGATCGCCGAGGGCCTGGCGCTGCGCATCGTCAATGGCGACGTGCCCGAAAGCCTCAAGGACAAGAAGCTGCTCGCGCTCGACATGGGCGCCCTGATCGCGGGGGCGAAGTACCGCGGCGAATTCGAGGAGCGCCTCAAGGCGGTGCTCAACGAGGTCACCTCGTCCGACGGCGGCATGATCCTGTTCATCGACGAGATGCACACGCTCGTCGGCGCGGGCAAGGCCGACGGCGCGATGGACGCCTCGAACCTCCTCAAGCCGGCGCTGGCGCGCGGCGAGTTGCACTGCATCGGCGCGACCACGCTCGACGAATACCGCAAGCACGTGGAAAAGGACGCCGCGCTGGCGCGCCGCTTCCAGCCGGTCTTCGTCGCCGAGCCGACGGTGGAGGACACCATTTCCATCCTGCGCGGCCTGAAGGAGAAATACGAGCTCCACCACGGCGTCAGCATCACCGATAGCGCCATCGTCGCGGCCACGACGCTGTCCAACCGCTACATCACCGACCGCTTCCTGCCCGACAAGGCGATCGACCTCGTCGACGAGGCGGCCGCGCGGCTGAAGATGCAGGTCGATTCAAAGCCCGAGGAACTCGATTCGATCGACCGCGAAGTCGTGCGTCTCAAGATCGAACAGGAGGCGCTGCGCAAGGAAAGCGATCCGGGCTCCAAGGAGCGACTGAAAAATCTGGAAAAGGAGCTCGCCGAACTCGAACAGAAGTCGGCGGAGCTGACGAGCCGCTGGAAGGCGGAGAAGGAAAAGCTCTCCGACGCCCAGAAGGTCAAGTCGGAGCTCGAACAGTTGCGCGTCGAGCTCGCCGAGGCTCAGCGCAAGGGCGAATATCAGCGCGCCGGCGAGCTCGCCTATGGCCGCATTCCCGAGCTGGAGAAGAAGCTCGCCGCGCTGGAGAGCGCCGACGGCAAGGGCGCGATGCTCGAGGAATCCGTCACCGCCGATCACGTCGCTCAGGTCGTCTCGCGCTGGACCGGGGTGCCGGTCGACAAGATGCTCGAAGGCGAGAAGGACAAGCTCCTGCGCATGGAGGATGAACTCGCCAAGCGCGTCGTCGGCCAGGCGGAGGCCGTGCGCGCGGTCTCGACGGCGGTGCGCCGCGCGCGCGCGGGTCTGCAGGACCCCAACCGGCCGATCGGCTCGTTCATGTTCTTGGGGCCCACCGGCGTCGGCAAGACCGAGCTGACCAAGGCGCTCGCCGAATATCTGTTCGACGACGAGACCGCGATGGTGCGCATGGACATGTCGGAGTTCATGGAAAAGCACTCGGTTTCACGGCTGATCGGCGCGCCGCCCGGCTATGTCGGCTACGACGAGGGTGGGGTGCTCACCGAGGCGGTGCGGCGCCGGCCCTATCAGGTCGTGCTGTTCGACGAGATCGAGAAGGCGCATCCGGACGTGTTCAACGTGCTGTTGCAGGTGCTCGACGACGGCCGCCTCACCGACGGGCAGGGCCACACGGTCGATTTCCGCAACACGCTGATCGCGATGACGTCGAATTTGGGTTCGGAATTCCTGATCAACCAGCCCGAAGGCGAGGATACGACCGCCGTTCGCGACCAGGTGATGGCGGTCGTGCGCGCCAGCTTCCGTCCCGAATTCCTTAACCGCGTCGACGAGATCCTGCTGTTCCATCGCCTGCAGAAGGGCGAGATGGGCCGCATCGTCGACATTCAGATGACGCGGTTGCAGCGCTTGCTCGACGATCGCAAGATCAAGCTCGCCGTCGACGCCGCGGCGCGGGACTGGCTCGCCGACAAGGGATGGGACCCGGCCTATGGCGCCCGCCCGCTCAAGCGCGTGATCCAGAAATCGGTGCAGGACCCGCTCGCCGAGCTCCTGCTCGCCGGCAGGATCAAGGACGGCGACACGGTCGAATTGTCGGCGACGAAGTTCGGCCTGACCTTCAACGGCAAAATCGCCGCTGCGGCATGATCGACGCGGCGGCGTGGCGGACGCGGCGCGGGCGGAAAGCTCCCGCGCGCGCTTGCGCGCCGCTTCGTGGGTTCGTGCGCGCTATTTCTTGCTGGTCTGCGCGACGCGCGGCGCGGCGTTGCCGCGCTGTGACATCATGGCGTCGAGGCGGTCGCGTTCCTGCTCGAAGCTCGCCAGAATCGGGCCTCCGAGCGAACGGCCGCGAGGCAGGCGGATGCGCATCGGGTCGACGAAGCGGCCGTTGACGAGAATTTCGTAATGGACGTGCGCTCCGGTCGACAGGCCGGTCGAGCCGACGAAGCCGATGACCTGTCCCTGGCGCACGGTCTTGCCGGGTTCCATGCCCTTGGCATAGGCGGTCATGTGGCCATAGGCGGTCTCGTAGCCGTTGGGATGCTTGATGCGGATATATTTGCCGTAGCCGCCTTCCCAGCCCACCTTCTCGACCTTGCCGTTGCCGGAGGCGAAGATCGG
>JAYRVF010000015.1:0-2500 GCA_041918675.1 Xanthobacteraceae bacterium | reverse complement strand
CAATGTCCGTGGACATTGGTAATGAGAGCAATCAAGTGCCTTAAGGGCGTTCGGTGGATGCCTTGGCGCTGAGAGGCGATGAAGGACGTGCTACGCTGCGATAAGCCGTGGGGAGCTGCGAAGAAGCTTTGATCCGCGGATTTCCGAATGGGGAAACCCACCTTCGATACTGGAACTCCGAGGTCTTGAAACCTTTTCGACGAGGTTTTGAGGTTTCGGATTTCCAGTATCAAGAGAAGGTATGAACCTCTGAATACATAGGAGGTTTCAAGCGAACCCAGGGAACTGAAACATCTAAGTACCTGGAGGAAAGGACATCAACCGAGACTCCGCTAGTAGTGGCGAGCGAACGCGGACCAGGCCAGTCATCAATGCGAGACAATTGGAATCTGTCAGGAAAGCAGAGCCTTAGAGGGTGATAGCCCCGTACAAGTAACGCAAGCATTGATGCTCGAGTAAGGCGGGACACGTGCAATCCTGTCTGAACATGGGGGGACCACCCTCCAAGCCTAAGTACTCCTCAGCGACCGATAGCGAACTAGTACCGTGAGGGAAAGGTGAAAAGCACCCCGACGAGGGGAGTGAAATAGACCTGAAACCGGACGCCTACAAACAGATGAAGCCCAAGGTTCGTCCTGGGTGACATCGTACCTTTTGTATTATGGGCCAGCGACTTAATTTGACGAGCAAGCTTAAGCCGATAGGCGTAGGCGCAGCGAAAGCGAGTCTGAACAGGGCGTTTAGTTCGTCGTATTAGACCCGAAACCTAGTGATCTAGCCATGAGCAGGTTGAAGGTGGGGTAACACCCACTGGAGGACCGAACCGGTGTCTGTTGAAAAAGACTCGGATGACTTGTGGCTAGGGGTGAAAGGCCAATCAAACTGGGAAATAGCTGGTTCTCCGCGAAAGATATTTAGGTATCGCCTCGCGTGAATGCTTCGGGGGGTAGAGCACTGGATGGGCTAGGGGGACTCACCGTCTTACCAAACCCAACCAAACTCCGAATACCCGAAAGCAATGCGCGGGAGTCACACGGCGGGTGCTAACGTCCGTCGTGGAGAGGGAAACAACCCGGACCTACAGCTAAGGCCCCCAATTCGTGGCTAAGTGGGAAAGGATGTGGAAATCCCAAAACAACCAGGAGGTTGGCTTAGAAGCAGCCATCCTTTAAAGAAAGCGTAACAGCTCACTGGTCTAAATAAGGGTTTCTGCGCCGAAAATGTAACGGGGCTCAAGCCACGAGCCGAAGCTTAGGGTGTGATCCGCAAGGGTCACGCGGTAGCGGAGCGTTCTGTAAGCCTGCGAAGGGAGACCCGTGAGGGCTCCTGGAGGTATCAGAAGTGCGAATGCTGGCATGAGTAACGACAAACAGTGTGAAAGACACTGTCGCCGAAAGTCCAAGGGTTCCTGCGTAAAGTT
Source organism: Xanthobacteraceae bacterium (assembly GCA_041918675.1). Classification (GTDB taxonomy): domain Bacteria; phylum Pseudomonadota; class Alphaproteobacteria; order Rhizobiales; family Xanthobacteraceae; genus SCUB01. The sequence continues at coordinate 1,080 of JAYRVF010000015.1, read as the reverse complement.
AATCTGCGCAGGGTTAGCCGGTCCCTAAGGCGAGGCCGAAAGGCGTAGTCGATGGGAATCACGTTAATATTCGTGAGCCAGTGGATGGTGACGAATTCCGTATGTTGTTCGACCTTACTGGATTGGTCGGGCCTCGAAGGGGTTCCAGGAAATAGCCTCCACATCAGACCGTACCCTAAACCGACACAGGTGGACTGGTAGAGTATACCAAGGCGCTTGAGAGAACTATGTTGAAGGAACTCGGCAATTTACCTCCGTAACTTCGGGATAAGGAGGCCTTCGATCTGGGCAACCAGTTCGGAGGGGCACAGACCAGGGGGTGGCGACTGTTTACCTAAAACACAGGGCTCTGCGAACTCGTAAGAGGACGTATAGGGTCTGACGCCTGCCCGGTGCCGGAAGGTTAAGAGGAGAGGTGCAAGCCTTGAATCGAAGCCCCGGTAAACGGCGGCCGTAACTATAACGGTCCTAAGGTAGCGAAATTCCTTGTCGGGTAAGTTCCGACCTGCACGAATGGCGTAACGACTTCCCCGCTGTCTCCAACATAGACTCAGTGAAATTGAATTCCCCGTGAAGATGCGGGGTTCCTGCGGTCAGACGGAAAGACCCCGTGCACCTTTACTGTAGCTTTGCACTGGTATTCGTGACTGTTTGTGTAGAATAGGTGGTAGGCTTTGAAGCTCGGGCGCCAGCTCGGGTGGAGCCGAAATGTGAAATACCACCCTGATGGTTATGGATATCTAACCGCGTCCCGTTATCCGGGGCCGGGACAGTGCATGGTGGGCAGTTTGACTGGGGCGGTCGCCTCCCAAAGAGTAACGGAGGCGTGCGACGGTAGGCTCAGAGCGGTCGGAAATCGCTCGTCGAGTACAATGGCAGAAGCCTGCCTGACTGCGAGACCAACAAGTCGAGCAGAGACGAAAGTCGGTCATAGTGATCCGGTGGTCCCACGTGGAAGGGCCATCGCTCAACGGATAAAAGGTACGCCGGGGATAACAGGCTGATGACGCCCAAGAGTCCATATCGACGGCGTCGTTTGGCACCTCGATGTCGGCTCATCACATCCTGGGGCTGGAGAAG
>JAYRVF010000014.1:0-702500 GCA_041918675.1 Xanthobacteraceae bacterium | reverse complement strand
ACGGCGGCTACAACGATGTCATGAACACCATCAATCTCGTGCTTGAAGGGTTCGACCCGCAGTCCAAGAAGTTCGTCGGCTTCGAGGCGATGATCAAGGCGCAGATCGACCAGGTTCAGGCCGATCAGAAGATGTCGGCGAAGAACAAGAAAGCCGCGCTCGCCGATCTGGCCGAGGCGCTGAAGACGCCGCCGCCGGCGGTCGAGCACAAGGGCAATATCGATCTCGTCGCCAAATATTACGACAAGCTCATCGAGGCGCTGCAGGAAGAAGACTGAGCCCCGCGACCGCGGTACGAATTCGCGGACGCGATACCGCCGCGTCGGTCGCGGCCGCCATCATCGAGGTTGACGACGCCGCTCCTTGATGGGGCGGCGTCTTGCCATCGCTTGCCGTTGGCGCGGGCGGGTTCGGTCGGGGATTTTCTCCCCGCGCGCGGGCCGCCGAATGGAACGTCCCGATCTCGCCGATCGCGCTTCCGCTCGCGTTGCCCGCGTTCACGCGCGACATCCGCGAACCTGAAACCGAAATGGACGAGCGGCAATTCGTTCCCGAATGCCCGCGCGCGAACGCCAACGCGACGCACGAAATACAATAAAGGCGCGGCGGCGGACGCTTTCAGGAGCTCCCGCGCGGCAGGCAAGAGGTCGTGTGCGTCAGCGCGCGAATGGTAGGCGTTATCGCGGCGGCGAGCTGAAAGCCGGCGCTTCATGAATGACGCGGAACCGCGCGCGCCCAAGAGATCGCGCCACGGTTCATCGTTCATTGTTCATGGCTCATCGCGCCCCATGCGGCGTCACATCGCGGGTAACGACGAGTTATGGTCCGCGCGTACGCGACCCCGATCAAAGGTCTCACCTCAACGCCATTGCACCCAGCAAGCCACAATTTACATCACGTCAGGTTGCGTCGCACAAATGATTCTTTGAATTCTTTGACAGCGTGTTCGTTGATTCCCTGGTGCCGTTGTTGTTGAGTTGCGCCCTACGAGAACCTTCAGGAGGGAGCCCCTAGATGTCCGACAATCTCAAATACCTGCTGCCGGAGGATCGGATTCCGCGGCGTTGGTACAATATCGCCGCCGATTTGCCGGTACCGCTGCCGCCGGTGCTTCATCCGGGAACCGGCCAGCCGATTGGCCCCGATGATCTCTCGCCGCTTTTCCCGATGGCGCTGATCATGCAGGAAGTGTCGCAGGATCGTGAGATCGACATTCCCGAGCCCGTGCGCGATGTCTACCGGATGTGGCGTCCGACGCCGCTTTATCGCGCCCGCCGGCTGGAGAAGGCGCTCGGCACGACGGCGCGCATCTTCTACAAATACGAGGGCGTGAGCCCCTCGGGCAGCCATAAGCCCAACACCGCCGTCGCGCAGGCCTTCTACAACAAGAACGAAGGCATCACGAAGCTGTCGACCGAGACGGGCGCCGGCCAATGGGGCTCGTCGCTTGCCTTCGCCGGCTCGTTGTTCGGCCTCGAGGTCAAGGTCTACATGGTCAAGGTGTCGTACCAGCAGAAGCCCTATCGTCGGGCGCTGATGGAAACCTATGGCGCGACCTGCATCGCCAGCCCGTCGACCGAGACGAATTCCGGCCGCGCCATTCTCGCCGCCGACCCGAATTCCAACGGCAGCCTCGGCATCGCGATCTCCGAGGCCGTGGAAGTCGCCGCCACCAATCCCGACACCAAATACGCGCTCGGCAGCGTGCTCAACCACGTGCTGATGCATCAGAGCGTGATCGGCATCGAGGCGATCGAGCAGATGGAAATGGCGGACGCCTATCCCGATATCGTTATCGGTTGCGCCGGCGGCGGTTCGAATTTCGCCGGATTGTCGTTCCCGTTCATCGGCAAGGCGCTGCGCGAGAAGAAGAAGGTTCGCGTCATCGCCGCCGAGCCGGCGGCGTGCCCGACGCTCACGCGCGGAAAATACGCCTATGACTTCGGCGACACCTCGCATCTGACGCCGCTGATCAAGATGCATACGCTGGGCTCGACCTTCATGCCGCCCGGCTTCCACGCCGGCGGTCTGCGCTATCACGGCATGTCGTCGATCGTCAGCCACCTCAAGGAACTCGGGCTGATCGAGGCGCAGGCGTTCAAGCAGACGCCGTGTTTCGAGGCCGGCGTGGCATTCGCGCGGGCCGAAGGCATCGTGCCGGCGCCGGAATCGACCCACGCCGTGCGTTGCGGCATCGACGAAGCGCTCAAGGCCAAGGCCGCCGGCACCTCGCCGACGATCCTGATCGGCCTGTCCGGTCACGGCCATTTCGACATGGGGGCCTACACCGAGTACTTCGCCGGCAAGCTGCAGGACCTCGATTACGACGAGGCCGACCTGCAACGGGCGCTGGCGCAACTGCCCCCGGTCGCCGCCTGATCGGCGCATCGCGGTAGGACGCATTCAAGAATACGCCGTCGCGGGCCGACCGCGGCGGCGTTTTTCTTTTGAGCGTTTCCCGGGCGGTTCTGAATCGTCTCGTCGAAAGAAATCACCCCAAACTCATCGATTTGAGCCAAGCCCCGTCGCGACAATTGTTTCCGCTTCCGCCGGGCCGCCGTTAGCCGGCATGCAAGGATGCGTGTTGACCCATCGCGCGCGCCGCTTTAACGCGGTGGTTGCCGGACCAGTTCCACGCGCCGGAGACGATGCCGGCCGCGAGGATTTTCGGGGCATGCCCCGATGATGGAAAATGATGGAACCTGACAGCCACGCCCGTCCGACGAATCCGGAGACCTTCGCGCGCAAGACGGAAGCCTGGTTCACGGGCCTCAAGCCGGCATGGATCGTCGTCCTGATGATCGTCGTTGGCGGCCTGGCGCGGGTCGTCGTTGCCCTGTCGATCGGACTTGAGCTCGACGGTTCCTATTCGGTCGTGGTCGCGCGGCGATTGTCGTGGAGCTATTTCGACCATCCGCCGATGCACCAATGGCTCGTCTGGGCGGCGGTTCACATCTTCGGCGGCGAGGCCGGCGCGGTCGTGCGCCTGCCGTTCATCCTGCTTTTCGCGGGCTCGACCTGGCTGATGTACCGCCTCACGGCGCGGGCTTTCGGCGAATGGGCGGGCGTCTGGGCGGCCGCCTCGCTCAATCTGTGCGGGGCGTTCACGTTCTTTTACGGATTGTTCGTCGTTCCCGACGGGCCGTTGTTCTTCTTTCTGCTGCTGGCGGCCGATTTTCTCGCGCGGCTCGTTCTCGCCGAGGCGCCGCCGCGCCATGCGCTCCCGATCTGGCTCGCGGCCGGGGCGGCGGGCGGGGCGGCGATGCTGTCGAAATATTCGGCCGTCTTCTTCTTCGCCGGCGCGCTTCTGTTCCTCATCACGGTTCCGCGCCAGCGGCGCTGGCTCGCGACCCCGGGGCCTTGGCTTGGCGTCGCGCTCGGCGCGGTCGTCTTCATGCCGGTCATCATATGGAACGCCCAGCATGAGTGGATTTCGTTCACGTTCCAGGGCGCGCGCGCCCTGGGCGGCAGGCACGCGGGCGTGGGAGAGGTCGTCGGCAGCATCGTCTCGCAATTCGGCTATTTGACGCCGTGGTTCTTCGTCCCCATGGCCTATGTGCTCGGCCGCGCGACGCTCGCCGGTCCGGCGAACGCCAAGGCGTGGTTTTTCGTCTGCCTCGCCTCGGGCGCGATCGTCGTTTTCACGCTGCTCAACCTGATGCAGCGCGGCCTGCCGCATTGGACCATGCCCGGCTGGCTGTTCGTCTTCCCGCTGCTCGGCCATTGGTTTTCGGAGCTGCGCGAGACCTGGCGCCGGATCGTGGGATGGCTCGGCGCGATCGGCGCGGCCGGCTCGCTGGTCGCCGTATTCGTCGCCATCGTTCTTGTCAGAACCGGAATTCTCGCCGGGATATTCGCGGTCGTGATGCCGAACTCGAAATTCCCGAATAACGATCCGACGCTCGAGGTCATGGATTGGCACGGCGTGCGGGCCGCGCTCGAGTCCCGGGGAGATCTCGCGGGCAATGTCCGCTTCGTCGCCTCGACGGTTTCCTCGAACACGGGAAAACTCGGATACGGCTTCGGTCCGGATTATCCCTTGCTCTGCCTGTGCGGCGACGCGGCGGGTGATTACGCCTTCGCCAACCATTTTCGCTACGTCGACGACTATGCCGCCTTCGCTGGCGCCGACGGAATCGTCGTTGTGCCGGGGACGAAAGCCCCGACCCATCAATGGCTGCGGGACAGATTCGCGCGCATCGAACGACTGGACGACGTGCGCCTCGTCCGCCATGGACGCCCGGCCGAGCGATTCGTGATCTTGCGCGGGACCGGCTTCATCCCCCCGGGGAATTAGGTCGGCGGCGCGGTCGCCTTCATCGCGGGACGTTCGTTGAAGGCCGCCGCGAACGCGGCGAGTTTGGGAAACGACGCGCGCCACGGCCGATCGCCGAAACGGAAATCGAAATAGTCGAGCGCGCAGGCGAGCGCCAGGCGCGCGATGTCGACGCCGTCGTCAACCGCGCCGGCGCGCCGCTCGAACCATTCGAGCCCGCTCCACGCCCGCTGCCATTGATCGTCGCACCAGACCGACCAGCGCAATTCTTCCGGTCGCAGGAAGGTCTCGTAGCGCAGCAGCACCAGCGCGTCGGTCATGCCGCTCGCGACCGCGTGGGCGGTCAGCATGCGCGCCCGCTCCTTCGCCTCGCGTGGAATGAGCCGGCCGCCGCCGGCAAGGGCGTCGAGATAGTCGCAGATCACGAGCGAATCGATCAGCGTGTCGCCGTCGTCGGTCACCAGCGCCGGCAGTTTGCGCAGCGGATTGACCTCGCGCGCGAAAGCCGCGTCGTATTTGCCGGGACGCAGATCGGCGGTCACGAGTTCGATCCGGTCGGAGAGGCCAAGTTCGATCGCCGCGACGCGAACCTTGCGCGCGAAGGGCGAGGTTGGAGACCAGATCAGCTTCATCGGCGTGCACCTTCCTGTTTGGCGCGATTGGCGGCGCGCCGATCGCCTTGAACCCTCGGAATCATTCGGCGACGACGTGTTGGGTTTGCGATCCCAGGCCGTCGATGCCGAGCGTCACGATGTCACCAGGCTTGAGAAAGAGCGGCGGCTTCATGCCCAGGCCGACCCCGGCCGGCGTGCCGGTCGAGATGATGTCGCCGGTTTCCAGCGTGAACAGGCGCGACAGATAGGCAATCAGCGACGCGACGCCGAAGATCATGTCCGACGTGCCGCCGGTCTGGCGGCGGACGCCGTTGACGTCGAGCCACAGCGCGAGCGATTGCGGATCGGGAACCTCGTCGGCGGTAACGAGCCACGGTCCGATCGGCCCGAACGAATCGCACGACTTGCCCTTGGTCCACTGGCCGGTGCCTTCGAGTTGAAACGCGCGCTCGGAAACGTCGTTGGCGACGGCATAGCCGGCGACATGGGCGAGCGCGTCCTTCTCCTCGACATATTTCGCGGGCTTGCCGATGACGACCGCGAGTTCGACTTCCCAGTCGAGCTTGGTCGATCCGCGCGGCTGTAGGATCGGATCGTTCGGGCCGGAGACGGCGCTGTTGGCCTTGAGAAAGACGACCGGCTCGGCTGGCGGGCGCGCGCCGGTCTCGCGGGCATGGTCGGCGTAGTTGAGCCCGATGCAGATGAATTTCGAACACCGGCCGACGACCGCGCCGAGCCTGGGATTGCCAGCGACGACCGGCAGCGTTTCGGGGTCGATCGCCCTCAGGCGTGAGAGGCCGGCGGGTGTGAGCGCGTCGCCCGCGATGTCGGCGACATGGCCGGAAAGATCGCGGATGTTGCCCTTGCCGTCGAGCTGGCCGGGGCGTTCGCGGCCCCTTTCACCAAAGCGCAGAAGTTTCATGATCAAGGCTCCGAGGACGGCCAAGGGATCGGCGGGGGGAGTATCCGGCGGTCTCCGCCATTGCCGGACGATGAAGGCGGGCACGCGGCGCGGACGACCCACGCGCGTGACGCTCGCTCGAGCGCGCGTTCAGGACGCGCCAAGCATCGGCCGGACTATAGGAGATCGCGCGGATTGCTTGCAACAGGCCAACCCGCGGCCGCCAGCGGACGATCGCGTCGCGGGAAAGGCAAGCCGGCGCGCCAAGGTTCGCCAAGGTTCGCCGAGATCCGCCAAGGTTCGCCAAAGGCCCGCGTTTTCACGACGACGATGTTTCCCGGCCGGCGCTCCAGAGCGCCTCGACACGCCGGCGAAACGCGCGCGGCGTTTCGGCGAAGATCAGCGCGGCCAATCGCGCGGCGCGGTCGAGATGTTCCTGGCGCTTGCGCCGGATCGCGGGGGTCAGCCGCGCGCGCCAATGCGCCAGCGGCTGGCGCGGGCCCATCAATCCTTCGAGCACGACAAGGTCGTTGCCGCGTCCGAGCTGGGCGCGCAGCTTCTGCGTCTCGCCGACGAACACGCGCCACAGCCGCGGCCATGACGATTCGATGATTTCGAGCTGATAGCGCAGGATGACGATGGCCTTGCGCAGCGCATGAATCTCGTCGGCGTCCGGGGCGTGCCAATCGGCGGGCAGGCTGCGTCGCGCGCGGCGGAACGATCGGGCGAGTTCTCGCGCGATGTCCTCGAAGGGGATCGTCTCAAGCGGCCATGTCGCGGCGACTTTCGTCGCGCGCGCGACGACATCGCCGAGCTTGCCGGCGGCGTCGCGGCCGCGCGTCCGCGATTCCTCGCTCCGCCGCATCTGGTCGAGACGCTCGGTGATCGTCGCGACGGTTCGCGCCGAAAGATCGGGGCGCTCCTTGTCCGGCGCCGACATGATGTCGGCGAGCGCGTCGAGAGCGGCCTGCGCGTCCCGGCTGCGCGAGAGCGCGCGCGCCGCCTCGCCCGCCTCCCGGCGCAATTCGCGCGCCTCCTCGCCGACAAAACCCTCCAGCAATCGCAACAGCGCCCGCCAGCGCTTGAACGCGACCCGAACGGCGTGGATCGCCTCGGTCGGGGGACCGCTGGCGCTTTGCTCGATTGCCGCGCGGGCTTCCGCCAGCACGGTATCGACCGCGCGCCGCAACGGCGAGGAGGAATTTGGCTCGTCTGAATTCGTCAATTTGGGTCCGATCGGTCCGGCAATTGGGCTCGCGGGAGGAGGAGGCCGTCTTCGCACGCCGCTTCCCGTTCACATTCGCGCGCGATCACGGTGGCGACCGCATCGTCGTCGCCTCGCGGTAACGCGCCCGTCACAATCGACTTCTCTGCACCAAGATTTTGACAGTGCTGCAAAAGGCGACCCACCGGCCCGAAGGCATTGCCGCGGCTGGTCTTGCCGGGAATGGCGTATTCGCCCACGGGCGAAACCGTTTGCGCGCACCCGCCGGCTGCATGATACTGCCCGTTCTGGGGGAATGAAAAAACAAAAAGGGCGAAAAGTATGAATGATTCCAAATATTTTATGCGAAACGCGCGTTTTGCCGGCGCCGTTGCCGGCGTCGCATTCGGTTTCGCGCTGGTCGCCGTACCGGCCTCGGCGCAAACGGCACGGTCGATGCTCAAAGCCGCCGACGGCAAGGAAATCGGCGCGGCCGAGCTCGTCCAGACGCCGAGCGGCGTACTCATCAAGCTTTCGGTCAAGGGCCTGCCGACGGGCGAGCACGCTTTCCACGTTCACGCGGTCGGCAAGTGTGAGGCGCCCTTCACCACGGCGGGCGGCCACTTCAATCCCGGTGGAAAGAAGCACGGTATCCTGGCGCCGGAGGGTCATCACGCCGGCGACATGCCGAACCTTCATATACCGTCGAGCGGCGATCTCGAGGTCGAAGTCGTCAACGCCGCGATCACGCTGGAACGCGGCAAGCCGAACACGGTGTTCGATGAGGACGGCTCCGCGCTCGTCATTCACGCGGGCAGGGACGATTATAAGTCCGACCCGACCGGCGACGCCGGCGGACGCATCGCCTGCGGCGTGATCGAATAGCCGGAGTGCAACCGCAACAATCGCCGCGCGCGGGCCGCCACCCGCGCGGGCGAGGTGTCGTGCTTCCTCGCGGCTTCTTCCTCGCGGCTGGAATCCGGACGCGGTGCGAAAGAAATTCGCGCCGTTTCGGTGCGGCGCGAAATGCCGGGCCCGACCGCGCTTGCGCCGTCGGCGTGGTCTACGACTTTCGGCTATACGTTATTCTCGCCTTCTGCTTAGATGCTGCCGACGCGGCTGGACAGCCGCTCGGGGCAGGGGCGCCCACGCAAAAAAGCTGCGAGATGATTCCTGTCCTTCCATTCAAAGGTGGGGCCAATGTGGATAGTTGATTTTCTCAAGAAGCTTCCGAGAGCATTGCCGGGGCTTCTGCTGATTGTGGTGACGCTCGTCGTTATCCGTCAATTTGTCGAACCCTGGATGAAGGACCTCGTCGTGTTCGGCCGCAAGGGCTGGCTGATCAGCGTCCTGAGCCTCAACTATATTCTGCTCGGCATCATCGCCGGCGTGATCTACCGGAACGTGATATTCGGGGGCAAGATCCCGGAGATTTTCGCGGACGGCTTCCGGCTTTCGCGCCTGATGATCAAGACCGGCATCATCCTGCTCGGCTCGCTGTATTCGGTGAAGGCGATCGTGGCGCTCGGTTCGCTGGCGATCTTTCTTATTTCGGGCTTCATCATTCTCAGCATCCTCATGGTGATGTGGCTGGGCAAGCTGTTCGGCCTCGACCGCTCCATGATCGGCGTCATGGCGAATGCCTGCGGCATCTGCGGCGTCAGCGCGTCGGTCGCCACCGCGCCGGGCGTGCAGGCCAAGGGCTCGGACGTCGCCTACGCCATCGCCACCATTCTCGGCTTCGGCGTGGTCACCATGTTCATCAGCCCGTTCATCGGGCGCATGTTCAACCTGACCGATCTGCAATACGGGGCCTGGATCGGCACCGGCATCCTCAATTCGGGACAGGTGCTCGCCGCCGCGCTCGCCTTCAATCCGAAGGTCGCGCCGGGCACGGCGGTGTCGATCGCCGAAATCTGGAACATCATGCGCGTCGTGGCGATCCCCTTCGCCGTGTTCGCGGTCACGATCTGGTACTGGGCCGGCAAGGACAACGCCGCCGCCGGCGAGCAGAAGTCGCTTGGCCGGCTCCTGGTCGAGAAATTCCCGGTGTTCGTGCTCGGCTTCGGCGTCATGGTGATCCTGACCAGCCTCGACGCGTTCGGGCCGGCCGGATTCAAGGGCGGCCCGAAAGCGTCCATGACCGTCGTGATGCTGCGCGACTGGATGCAGTGGATCTTCGGCTTCGGTCTGGTCGGACTTGGCGCCTATATCGACTTCCGCGAGCTCGCGCGCGCGGGTGGCGCCCCGTTCAAGGTGGGCGTCATCGTCGGCCTGACGAAATACATCTTGGCGCTGATCGCGGTGCTTCTCATCCGCGATTATCTGGTTGAAATCTGAGGGAGGGCGCCATGAGCGAACAGAAATCAGGCAGCGAAACGCTCGGCGCGGCCGGCGAAAAGAACCAGATGACCTTGTTCAAGGACGACCGCCAGGAAGACTGGGGCGCGATCATCCTCTCGGTCATCGTCGTCGCGCTTGTCGTTCTCTTGACGATGAAGTAGGGGGCGCTCCCGCCGTGTTCGGGCGCATCATCGCGGTTATCGACGGCGCGGACGCATCGCGTCCCGCCGTCGAGACGGCTGCGGCGCTCGCGGGCCAGTTCGGATGCGAACTGGTCGGTGTGTTCGTCGTCGATGGCGGCTGGCCCGATTATATCGGCAACGACTGGCAGTCGGCGGCCGGGGCGCGGCAGGGCTTTCTCGATTACATCAGGAGCGAGCAGGAAGCCCAGGCCGAGGCGGCGCGCGCGCAGTTCGACGCGGCCACGCAACGCCTGGCGTCGGCGCGCTTCGAGGTGATGGCGGGCGATCCGACCACGGTCGTCACCGAGCTTGCCGGCGATGACGCGACGGGCTTGCTGATCACGAGCAAGCGCGTCTTTCAGGTCAGCGGCCGTCCGAGCCTGAAGGGGCTCGCGCGCGCTCTCTCGACCAAGGCGACGCGGCCGTTGCTGCTGCTGCCCTGAACCCCGCGCGGGGTGCGATCAGGCGACGGTGCCGTAGCTCGGGTCCGACGCCATGTAAGGCGCCTTCAGTCCGGCCAAGCGGCAGCCTTGCGCGACCGGCCCGCCGGGAAAGAGCTCATAAAGTCTCTCGATGCCGCCGCGCGTGTGGAAATGCTCTTCCAGCGCGTCATGGATCTCGCGCAGATTGATGCGCGGCGCCCCCTGGTGGCGGGCGAAGTATTCCTGAAGGCCCCGGATTTCCTCCCAATGCATGCGGGTCAGCGTGATCCCTTCCTCGCGCGCGCGCCGGGCGGCGTCCCGCGGCGTCCAGCCAAAGGGCGCGTGGGGAAAGGTCGGGATCAGCGGGTATTCGGGAAAAACGTTGGCGACGACAGATTCGATCTGATTCATGGCGCAGCTCCTTCTCCCGGTGTGAAGGCGGAAGGCCGCATTCTGCGGATCGGCGGCTGCTTTGATCAATCCGCCGCCCAACACGATTCCGTGAGAGCACGGGTGTCGCGGCGCGGCGGCAAACGGCCCTACAGGTAATCAACCAGCGCGGATTCGAAATCGGGAAAATAGCGCGCGATCACCGTCACGTCGAAACGGGCGAGGATCGATTCCTTCGGCTCGCGATCGAGCAGGAAGCGGAATGCGGCCTCGATGCAATGCTCCGGCGCGTGCCGTTCGCCCGCGAGCCGGGCGAGCGTGGCGCGCGCGGCCGTCACCTCGTGGCGGGTTTGTGAGTTCTTCTCGCGGATGACGACGTCGAAGGAAAGGGAATCGCCGTCGGCGAGGCGGGTGACCTCGATGTGGCGCTCGTTGCGCACGCGTCGTCCTCGTCCGGCAATGAAAGCGCGACGCGCCGCGCGCGGGCGGCTTACTTCTTCGCCATCGCTTCGAGTTTATCGGCGCGGATGGTGTTGCGCTGCAGTCCCGCGTCCTTGGTCGCGTCCATGCCGAAGGCGACCGCCATCAACTGGCTGTAGAACACGACCGGGATGTTGTAGTTGGTGCCGAACTTGGCGTTGATCGCGGCTTGATACATCTCGACATTGGTCTGGCACAGCGGGCAGGGCGTCGAGATCACGTCGGCGCCGGCCTTCTGCGCTTCATCGAGAATGTTCTTCATCAGATGCAGCGTGCGGTCCGGGCTCATCACCGCGACCGAGCCGCCGCAGCAGGCGGTCTTGTGCGCGAAAGGCACGGCTTCCGCGCCGCAGGCGCGCGTGAAATCGTCGAGGAATTCGGGATCGTCATAGGCATCGTACGCGCCGCCGGCCTCGGTGCCGGCGAAAGGACGCACCGTCTGGCAGCCGACATAGCCGGCGACCTTCAGTCCGGTGAGCGGATTGGTGACGCGCTTCTTGATCGTGTCGACACCGACGTCGTTGACCAGCACCTCGCAGGCATGGCGCACCTTGAGGTCGGCGGTGTAGCTCAAATTCGCCTCGCCCAGCGCCTCGTTGATCGCCGCACGCTTGGCGACGTCCGCCTTGATCTTTTCGTTGCCGCCATGGGTGTTGAGGTAGCAGGCGGCGCAGCCGGTGATCACGTCCTGCGCGCCCTTTTCCTGGGCCTTGGCGAGATTGCGCCCGGTCAGCGCGAGGTTCGGCAATTGCCCGCCGCCGATATGGCCGACCGAGGCGCCGCAGCAGTTCCAATCCTCGATATCCACCATCTCGATGCCGACTTCGGGCATGACCGCGCGCAGCGATTCGTCGAGGTGCAGCCCGCTGCCCTGCGACGAGCAGCCGGGATAATAGGTCATGGTCTTCTTCTCGCTCATGGTCCTATCTCCTCAGTGCCGCTCTTCGATTTCGCGGGCCTTGTTCAGGATCGCCTGCAATCCCTTGCGGTCCTTGACCGTGTGCGGCATGCCGATATGCATGCGGCCGGCCTTGACCATGCCGAGCGCGATCTTGAGATTGGCGAGCGCGCGCTTGACGAATTCGCCGAACCCGAGCGAGAAGAAATACTTCATCGTCACCAGGCGCTCGTCGGTGCGGCCGAACAGCTTCGCCGACCACCAGAACGATTGCGCGAAGTTGCGGTTCTCGTGCGGGCCCTTGGCATAACCGAACTCAGCCGATTTGGCGGCGAGATCCTGCAGGATGTAGGTCACCGGCACCGTGCGCGGGCAGCGCACGACGCAGCGGTAGCAGCTCGTGCAATTCCACTGCGTGTTGGCCGAGAGCACCTCTTCCCTCATGCCGGCGCGGATCATCATGAACAATTTGCGCGGGCCGTAATCCATCAGCACGCCGTTCGGGCACGAGCCAGAGCAGGCGCCGCATTGCATGCACAGCCGCAGCTTGTCGCCGCCGTTGATGTTCTCGTAGACCCAATTGGCGAAGGAGAGGTCGAACTTCCTCGTCGGAGCGGGCGCGGGGGCGGTCATCTCAGAAGCCCTTCATCGGATTGGGATCAAGCGCGCCGATCAGCTCGGCGAAGGTGTTGATGACCTTCGGCACGCGGCCGGAATCGGCGATCGAGACCTCCTCGAAAGCGACGCGCGTCGGCTCCAGCATCATGCTCTTCAGCGTCTCGCCGACCTTCGACATGCGTTCGCGGGCGAGCCCGGAGCCCTTGACGAAATGGCACTGGTAGTCGTCGCCCGACTTGCAGCCCATCAGCATGATGCCGTCATAGCCCTTCTGCAGCGCGGTCGAGACCCATTGCAGCGTCACCGAGCCGAGGCAGCGCACCGGAATGATGCGCACGAACGGCGACCAGCCGGAGCGGTTGATGCCGGCCATGTCGATCGCGGGATAGGCGTCGTTCTCGCAGGCGAGCACGAGAATGCGGGGCTTTTCCGAGAATTCGTCGGGAATCTCGTTGGCCTCGATCATCTCGTTGATCATCTGCGGATTGTAATTGTCGAAGGTGATGGTCTGCACCGGGCAGGCGCCCATGCAGGTGCCGCAGCGCCGGCAGCGGCCGAAATTGATGATCGGCTTGCCGTCCGCCTCCTCGTCGATCGCGCCGAACGGACATTCCACCGTGCAGCGGCGGCACTTGGTGCATTTGTCGTGGCCGATCTTGGGGAAGGTGAGGTCGCCCGCGCGCGGCAGCGTGGCGACGCCCGCCCGCGCGCCTTCAAGCGCCTGGATCGCCTTGAGCACGGCGCCGGTCGCGTCCTCCGCGCTTTCGGCCATGTCCATCGGGCGGCGCAAGGGGCCGGCGGTGTAGATGCCGGTGCGGCGCGTCTCGTAGGGAAAGCAGATGTAATGGCTGTCGGAGAAGCCGTCGGCGAGGATCGGAATATGCGGGCCCTGGCGGTATTGCAGGTTGAGGATCGGGCCGCCGGGCGGCAGTCCCTTGTCGATGTGCGGCCAGGCTTGACCCTCGCCATTGGCGTAGCCCGCGACCGCGATCGGCGCGACCGGGTTGATGTCATCCTTGAGCAGCTCGGCGCTCTTTTCCGGGTCGACTTCGGCGATGTCGACATTGGTCGAGTTCGGCACCATGCCGGTCGCGAGCACGATCAGATCGAGGCCGGCAAGCGGCACGTCCATGCCGAGGAGTTCGTCGGCGTAGGTGACGGTCATCGCGCCGCCCTCGACCGAGGTCACCTTGCCCTTCATGAAGATGACGCCGTTGCGCTGGGCCTCGCGGTAGAATTCCTCCGCGGTGCCGGGCGTGCGCAATTCCTCATAGATGATGTAGGCGGAGGCCTTGGCGTTGCCCTTGGCCACCTGCAGCGCCTGCTTGATCGACACCGAGCAGCAAACCGACGAGCAATAGGGCAGGTGGTTCGGGTCGCGCGATCCGGCGCATTGAATGAAGGCGACGGTGTTGACGGGCCCGCCGGTCGACGGCCGCTTGAGCTCGCCCTTGGCGAGCATCGCCTCGAATTGAATATTGGTGACGATGTCGGGCGTCGCGCCGTAGCCCAGATGCCCGAGCTTGGTCGCGTCATAGGGCCGCCAGCCGGTGGCCACGACGATGGCGCCGACCTTCTCGGTCGTCTCCTGTCCGGCCGTCGACAAGGTCAGCGTGAACGCGCCGGGCTGGCCGGCGGTGCCGGCGATCAGCGTGTTGGTCATGACGCGGATGTTGCCGTCCGCCTTCACCGCGGCGATCAGCTTGTCCATGTCGTTGTTGCGCGGCTCGCGATAGGGCGGCAGATGCGGCGTGCGCGCCGTCCATTTGGCCGACCAGCCGCCGAGCGCGTCGGTCTTCTCCACCAGCAGCACGGGAAAGCCGGATTTCGAGGCTTCCAGCGCGGCGGTCAGGCCGGTCACGCCGCCGCCGACCACCAGCACCGCGCGCGAGGTATCCGCGAGCGTCGCCGGCGTCGGCTGCTCGGTCTTCATCAGCTGCGCGGAGGCCATGCGCAAATTGTCGGCCGCCAGCATCTCGGTGTTTTCGTCATGGGCCGGCTGCGACCAGGCGACCTGCTCGCGCAGGTTGGCGCGCACCACGGGCACGCCGTCGAAGCGGAACTTGTCGGTCATCACCCGCGGCGAGCATGCCGCGATGCCGACGCGGTTGATCGCGCCGTCGGCGAGGTCCTTGGCGATCTGGGCGACGCCTTCCGGCGAGCACAACGCGTCGTGCTTGACGCAATGGCCGATGCGGAACTCGGACTTGGCCACGTTCTCAAGCGCGTCGACGTCGACGCTGTCGGCGATGCCGCATCCCTTGCAGAGATACATGCCGGGTTTCTTCTCGGACACGTTCGCGTCCCCCCTGTCATCATCGCGCCGATCCCGGGCGCGTCCTTGTCTCATGGTCGAGCCGGCGCGGGCGTCGCGCCGGCGGGCGTCTTAACTCAGGCTCCCCGCACCGACCGCACGGCCTTGAGCGCCGCAGCCGTCGCCGACTGCACCGACATCGACACGTCGAGCGGTCCGGCGGCGACACCGGCGGAGAAGATGCCCGCGCCGTGCGTCTCGCCGGGAACGAGGAAGCCGTAATCGTCGCTGATGAGGTCGACTTGCGGCCGGAAACCCGCCACCGCGCTCGGCTGCATGCCGGTCGCCAGCACCACCAGGTCGTAGGGCTCGTTGTAGACCTCGCGCTCGATCGTGCGCTCGCCGGTGAGCACCGGCCGGCCGTCCCCGCCGACGCGGATATGCGCCGGCTTGGACTTGATGAACTTCACCTGCGGGTCGGAGCGCACCTTGGAATAGAACGCCTCGAGCTTATCGTGGGCGCGGATGTCGATGTAATAGATGTGGACCTCGGCGTCGGCATATTGCTCGCGGACATAGGCCGCGTGCTTGAGCGAGCCGAGGCAGCAGATGCGCGAGCAATAGGGCAGGTGATTGAGATCGCGCGACCCCGCGCACTGGATCAGCGCGACCTTCTTGGCCGGTTCGCCGTTGGAGGGGCGCAGCACCTTGCCGTGGGTCGGCCCGTCATGGGCGGCGAGGCGCTCCATCTCGACATTGGTGATGATGTCGGCGGAGTGCGCGTAGCTGTAAACGTCGAGATTCTTCGGATCGTAGGGCTGCCAGCCGGTCGCCCAGATCACCGCGCCGACCGCGAGTTCGAAATTGTCGCCCTTGTCGTCCGGTTCGATCGCGCCGTAGCGGCACGCCGCCTTCAGCTTCTCGCCCTCGCCGGCGGCGATCGCCTCCGGCGCGACGACGAAACGCATCGGGAAGGCGTGCTCGTGCGGCAGATAGGCGGACTTGATCTTGTCGAGTCCGTAGTTGAACGGATTGGCGACCATCGTCGTCGCCGCCGCCGCGCAATCGCCGCAGGCGGTGCAGCGTTCGTTGACGAAGCGGGGGGCGCGCCTGACCGAAACCCTGAAGTCGCCGCGCGCGCCGGCGATGCCCGTCACCTCGCACATCGTCATGACCTTGACGCGCGAGTTCTTGCGGATTCGCTGGTAGTTGATTTCGAGGCCGCAGGTCGGATGGCAGAGCTTGGGGAAATAGCGGTTGAGCTTGGTCACGCGGCCGCCGAGGCTCGGCTCGCGTTCGAGCAGGATCACGTCCTGTCCGGCCTCGGCCGCCTCGACGGCGGCCGTGATGCCGGCAATGCCGCCGCCGACGACCAGGATCGTCTGGCTTGCCGGGCCCGTTGCGTTGGTAGCCATCCTGCCTTCCCCCGTTCGCCCGGCCGCGCGATCAATCAAATCGCCGTCCGCGCCTTGTTCCAATGCGATGCGCATCCTCGATGCGGATCGTTGCCGGCGCGCGCGCGCCGCTCAGCCTGTCACAGCCCGCCGGTCGCCGGTCCGCGTCCCAATCCCCGGGGCGAGGCGTCTCTCGATCTCCCCCAGGTCGGTTCGACGACGCCAGGAACCCTAGATCGATTCTGGCTTCTTCGGCTTGAAATACCTCAATTTCTCGCTGCGTCTCCCTGACGCCTTCCCATTCTTGTAAAGTGGCGAATAGATATTTTTCGCATGCTCGGGCGTCATCCTGCCGCAGGAAACCAAAACCAGAGGCGGCACGCAAGCGTTCTATCTGAAAATTCGCATATTTGAATATTCCGTTGAGTTGAGCCATGATGACAGGGCGTCGCCCGGGGGGATCCGTTTTTCGGCGAACAATCAATTGGCAACCGGCTCGCGCGCCGCTCGCGCGGCCCAAAGACCATCGGAGGGAACATTCATGTCCAAGCTCATCGAGCCGCACGGCTCCAGCGCGCTCAACCCGTTGTTTGTCTATGACGCCCGCGAAAACGAGCGTCTGCAGAACGAAGCCAATTCGCTGCCCGCGATCGTCGTCTCCTCGGCCGCGGCCGCGAACGCCGTGATGCTCGGCGGCGGCTATTTCAATCCGCTGACCGGCTACATGAACAAGGCGGACGCGCTTTCGGTCGCCAAGGACCTGAAGACCGCCGCGGGCCTGTTCTGGCCGGTGCCGGTGCTCAACCTCGTCAAGGACGCCGGCGGCGTCACGGCCGGCAAACGGATCGCGCTCAAGGATCCCAACGTCGGCGGCAATCCCGTGATCGCGATCATGGACGTGACCGCGGTCGAGACGCTGTCCGAGCAGGAAGCCGCCCTGATCATCGAGAAGGTCTTCCGCACGAGCGATCCGAAGCACCCGGGCGTCGCCGCGTTCAACGCGCAGGGACGCGTGATCCTGTCGGGTCCGATCAAGGTGCTCAACTTCAGCTATTTCCAGACCGAATTTCCGGACACGTTCAGGACAGCGGTCGAAATCCGCAACGAGATTTCCGAACGCGGCTGGTCCAAGGTCGTCGCCTTCCAGACCCGCAACCCGATGCACCGCGCTCATGAAGAACTCTGCCGCATGGCGATGGAGCGCCTCGGCGCCGACGGTCTGGTGATCCACATGCTGCTCGGCAAGCTCAAGGAAGGCGACATTCCCGCCCCCGTGCGCGACGCGGCGATTCGCAAGATGGTCGAGATCTATTTTCCGCCCAACAGCGCGATGGTGACCGGCTACGGCTTCGACATGCTCTATGCCGGCCCGCGCGAGGCGCTGTTGCACGCGGTGTTCCGCCAGAACATGGGCGCGTCCTATCTCATCGTCGGGCGCGACCATGCCGGCGTCGGCGACTATTACGGCGCGTTCGACGCGCAGACGATCTTCGACGAGATCGCGCCGGGCAGCCTCAAGATCGAGATCTTCCGCGCCGACAACACCGCCTACTCGAAGAAGCTCAACAAGGTGGTGATGATGTGCGAGGCGCCCGATCACACCAAGGACGACTTCGTCAATCTCTCGGGAACCAAGGTGCGCGAGATGCTCGGCAACGGCATCGCGCCGCCGCCGGAATTCTCAAGGCCGGAGGTCGCCCGCATCCTGATGGATTACTATCAGGGCATTCCGGCGAACGCGTGATCGCGACCGGGTCGGGCGCGCCTCCGCCCGCTCGCGGTGTCGCGCCGGCCGGCGAACGAACCAGACTGGCGCGTCGCCAAGCGTGGAGAGCGGGCGTTTGACCAAGACCTACCGCTATTACGTGCGCCCGCCCGACGGCCGGGCGATCCACGGCTTCGACAAGGTGGAGGCGGCCGAATTCGTCGCGCTGGAATACGGCGTGGGCGCTGCGATGGTCGACACGCTGGCGCAGGCCTACATGCCCATGCTGCAAGAGGTCGCGCTCGTCGATGGGAAGCCGGCGCTGATGCTGGGGCCGATCGGCGGCTGGGACACCGGCCGCTTTGGCGCCGATCGCGATCTGATCGAGGCGATCAAGAAGGGTCACGTGGCGCTCGTGCATGCCTTTCTCGCCAAGGGGGCGTCGGCGAACGCGCGCGATGAGAAGGGCGGAGGAGCGCTGCATTGGGCCGCCGGACGCGGCGTGCCGGCGATCATCGCGCTTCTTCTTTCCCACGGCGCGGACCCCGCCATGCGCGATGCGTCCGGTCACCTCCCGCTCGACATCGCCGAAAGTCGCGGCCGGGGCGAGGCGGCGGCGCTGCTGCGCGCGCGGACGAGTTGACCTGACCGCGCGGGCGACATCACGCGGCATTCAAGATCGGGCATGCCATGATGGGAAGGTGTCGCGGTAGAATCGCGAGCCGCCGTCACAAATTTGCGTAAGCGTTTGGCGTAGAGAGAACTTCGATCTTTTGCGCGCGATCGCGAACAGAATTCTATTTTGCGCTGCAGCAAAGGAATATTCTTTATCACAGATATTGCAAGATATGAATATATAACGTATAGACCGATCGCCCGGGGGGGCGCCGTGTGATCTGGGCTCGCATAGCGACGCCGCTGTCGCGGGCGCGATCTTCCGAAAATTGGTTTTCAGCAATTCGCAGTGATCGCGAAGCGATCAGGGAGGACGTAATGCCGACATTCGTGCACACGGAGAAGTGTGACGGTTGCAAGGGGGGTCAGGTCACGGCGTGCATGTACATTTGCCCCAACGACCTGATGAAGCTCGACACCACGCGCATGAAGGCGTTCAACCAGGAGCCGGATCAGTGCTGGGAATGCCAATGCTGCGTGAAGGCCTGCCCGCAGCAGGCCATTGAAGTTCGCGCGTTCCAGGATTGGGTGCCGATGGGTGGCGCCGCCATTCCGCTGCGCACCGACAACGCCATCATGTGGACGATCAAGTTCCGCGACGGCGAAGTGAAGCGCTTCAAGTTCCCGGTCCGCACCACGCCGGTCGGCTCGATCGATCCGTATGGCAACAAGCCCGGCGGGGGCGACCTCAAGAGCCAGCTCCTCTTCACCGAAGAGGGCAAGCAGCTTCCCAAGATTTCTTGATCCGGTCTTTCGATCCGCCCGAGCGGCGCGAGCGAAGCATTCTTTTTTAACGATGCGTGGGCCGGGCCTGGGATTGCCTGGAGTCGCATGACGGGGGAATACAATGAGCGAACCGAGTTTTGGTAATCCGCAAATCGTCGAGATCGAAACCGACATCCTGATCGTCGGCGGCGGCATGGCCGCCTGCGGCGCGGCGTTCGAAGCCAAGCGCTGGGCGGGCGACAAGGTGAAGATCACGCTGGTCGACAAGGCGGCGATGGATCGTTCCGGCGCGGTGGCGATGGGCCTGTCGGCCATCAACACCTATCTCGGCCCCAAGAACTCCCCCGAGGATTATTGCCGCTACGTTTCGGCCGACCTCATGGGCATCACCCGCGACGACCTCGTCTATGACGTCGGCCGTCACGTCGATGATTCGGTGCATCTGTTCGAGGAATGGGGCCTGCCGATCTGGAAGGAAATGGAAGGCGGCCGCGTCGACGGCGCTTCCTGGCAGAAGGCCGGCGGCAAGCCGCTGAAGGACGGCGGCAACCCGGTGCGTTCGGGCCGCTGGCAGATCATGATCAACGGCGAAGGCTACAAGACCATCGTCGCCGAAGCCGCCAAGAAGGCGCTGGGGATGGAGAACATCTACGAGCGCGTCTTCATCGTGAAGTACCTGCTCGACGCCAACAACCCCAACAAGATCGCCGGCGCGGTCGGCTTCTCGGTGCGCGAGCACAAGCTTTTTGTCTTCAAGGCCAAGGCGATCCTCAATGTCGCCGGCGGCGCGGTGAACGTGTTCCGTCCGCGCACCACCGGCGAGGGCATGGGCCGCGTGTGGTATCCGGTGTGGAACGCGGGATCGACCTACGCCATGGCGGCCGAGGTCGGCGCCGAACTCACCATGATGGAAAACCGCTTCGTGCCGACCCGCTTCAAGGACGGCTACGGTCCGGTCGGCGCCTGGTTCCTGCTGTTCAAGTCCAAGGCGACCAACGCCTTCGGCGAGGACTACGTCACCCGTAACGCGGACATGCTCACCGAGTTCGCGCCTTACGACAAGGCGTTCGTGGTGCCGGCCTGCCTGCGCAATCACGCGATGCTCAAGGAAATGCGCGAAGGCCGCGGGCCGATCCTGATGGACACCCCGGCCGCGATGAAGAAGCTCGCCGAGACGCTGACGCCGAAGGAGGTCAAGCACCTCGAGGCGGAAGCCTGGGAAGACTTCCTCGACATGTGCATCGGCCAGGCCGGCGTCTGGGCGGGCCTCAACATCCGTCCCGAGCAGCAGGTGTCCGAGCTGATGCCGACCGAGCCCTATCTGCTCGGCTCGCATTCGGGCTGCTGCGGCATCTGGGTGTCTGGTCCGGAAGACATCGCGCCGCCGGAATGGCAGTGGGGCTACAACCGCATGACCACGGTGAACGGCCTGTTCACCGCCGGCGACGGCGTCGGCGCCTCCGGCCACAAGTTCTCGAGCGGAAGCCACGCCGAAGGCCGCATCGCCGGCAAGACCATGGTCCGTTATTGCCTCGACAACGCCGACTTCAAGCCGGTGCTCAAGGGCGACATCAAGGCCATCACGGAGGAAATCTATCGTCCGGTGCGCAACTATATCGAGCACAAGGACAAGACGACCGCCGAGGACGTCAACCCGTTCTACATCACGCCGCGCATGTTCCAGATGCGCCTGCAGAAGATCATGGACGAGTACGTCGCCGGCGTCGCGACGCTCTACCAGACCAACGGCGAAATGCTCAAGCGCGCCACGCACTACCTGGCGATGCTGAAGGAAGACAGCCTCAACATGCGCGCCAAGGATCTGCACGAGCTCCTGCGCGCCTGGGAGAACTACCATCGCCTCTGGGCCGGCGAGGCGCATATGCGTCACATCCATTTCCGCGAGGAAACCCGCTATCCCGGCTTCTACTATCGCGCGGACTATCCGAAGCTCGACGACGCCAACTGGAAGGTGTTCGTCAATTCGCGCTTCGACCCCGAGACCAAGCAGTGGACGCTCAAGAAGGTTCCGCACAAGGACCTCGTGCCGAAGACCTACGGCGGCCAGGGCAAGCACTGATTTCGAGGTGAGATTGGGGCCGGGCCGAAAAGTCCGGCCCCAATCGCGTCGTTCGCCCGCGAGCCGGGCGCAACAAGCAAGACGATCTGGGAGCAAATCAAGGGGAGCGGCGCATGAAGGTCGGTGATTATCTGAAGTTGCTGAATTCGCAATTGGTGACCTGCTCGGCCGACGAGTCCATCGAGACGGTGGCGACGCGCCTGAGCAATTTCAACATCGGCGCGCTGCCGGTATGCGAGGCCGGCCACAAGCTCGTCGGCATCATTTCCGAGCGCGATCTGGTGCGCTCCTTCGCCAAGGACGGCGTTCGCCTGGAAGGCCGGCGCGTGCGCGACCTGATGCGCGCCAAGGTCATCACCTGCCGCCTCGACGACGAGATGTCGGTCGTTCAGAAGCAGATGAACGACAACCGCATCCGCCATCTGCCCGCGGTCGACGGCGACACGGTCGTGGCCATGATTTCGATCCGCGACGCGCTCGCGGCCCGGCTCATGGAAACCCGCGACGAGGTCAACATCCTGCGCGACGCGGTGATCGCGGCGCGGCATCGCTAGAGCAAATCCCGCGAACCTCGACATCGCATTCGCGGCCGGGACTTGCGCGACGCCTTCACTCCGGAGCGGCTCATTCCGGCGGGATGATTCCGTCTCGCCGTGAGACGCTCCAACGGCGCCAGCCGCCGCGGTTCGGCGCTTGTCCGAGCCTGTCGCCGGGCCGGCGCGGCGGGCTTTGCGTCGCGGCCCGTTCTGGACTAGAGCAAATCCCGCGAAAGTGGACGCCGCTTTCGCGACCGGGATTTGCTCAAGGCTTTGACGCCGGAGCATTTCCTTGTCCCCCCGGGGCGATTCCGTCGCTGGGGAACAAATGCTTTGGGTTTTTGGAATGCGCGCGGGCGTAGCGGCTCCGGCGTCTCATCGGCTAACGGCGAAGAACAGGCATCATGTCCGATTCAGACAAGGCGATCGACCGGGACGAGGACGCGCGGGCGGGGCACGACGAGGAAACGGATGCCGCCGAGGACGCGCGGCGACGCGCGGCGGAGGCCGACCTCGACGTTCCGATCGTCGGCGCGATCAAGAGCGCTGCGGCGGGCCCTGTGCTGCCGGTGCGGCTGTCCGGCGAGAATTCGTTCTGCTTCAAGTGCCATTCGGGCGTCTCGTGCTGGAACGAGTGCTGCCACGATACCGACATCACGCTCACGCCCTATGATCTCATCCGCCTGTCGCGCAATCTCGGCGCGCGCCCCGGCGAGGTCGGCCGCGCCATCGGCAGCGAGGCCGTGCACGAGGCCTCGGGCATGCCCGTGCTCAAGCTGCGCCGCATCGACAAGGGCGGGCCGAAGCGGGCCTGCATCTTCCTCGACGAGGTCAAGGGCTGCACCGTTTATGAGGATCGCCCGGCCGCCTGCCGCTATTATCCGCTCGGTCTTGCCTCGGTGAAGATGAAGGGCCACGACGCGCCGGAGGATTTCTATTTTCTGGTCAAGGAGCCGCATTGCCGCGGCCACGACGAGGCCCAGGAGCAGACGGTCGCCGAGTTCCGCGCCGATCAGGGCGTGGAGCCCTATGACGTGCACAATCGCGGCTGGATCCACATCCTGATGAAGCTCGCCTCGTGGAAGACGCTGGGCGGCCCCTGGGGCAAGGAGCCCGACGAGCGCACGCGCAAGATGTTCATGATGGCGACGACCGATCTCGACGCCTTTCGCCGTTTCGTGTTCGAGACGACGTTTCTCGACCGCTACGCGATCGCCGCGGAGATGCGGCCCGAGATCGCGACCGACGACGAGGTGCTGCTCAAGCTCGCGCTCGACTGGCTTTGCGCCATTCTGTTCAACGAGCCGACCTTGCAGCTTCAGGAACACGTGCTCAGCAAGGCGATCGCCAAGGCGCGCGGCGAGCTCGGCGGCACCTGATACGGATTTGGGCGGAAGGGCAAAGGCCCGCGCGTCAGCCTTCCTCGCGGTCAGGCCAGGGCACGCCCTCGTGGCCCCCGGCGCCGGGACCGAATTCGGCCGGTTCGCGGCCGAGAATTGCCCGCGTGCGCGCGTGCCAGTCCGAATCGACGGTGAAGCAGCCTTCGGTCGCGGCCGCCTCGGCCCATTGCAGGAGCACGAGGGCCTTGCGCTCGCGGTTGGCGAGATATTCGCAGGCGACGAGCCAGGTCGGCCCGCTCTTGCGCGGGCGCATGTCCTGGATGCCGCGTTCCAGGTTGCGCGCGACCTCGGCCTGCAGCACCAGCCATTCGATCAGCTCGGGATCGCGCGCCGGGCGCAGGCGGTCGAGCGCCTCGCGCCATTGCGCCGAGCGGGACGCGGACGCGCGGTCGCGGTAGGGATCGTCGCGCAGCCAGCGGTGCGTCCGCCGCCATTTGGCATGGCTCGCGCGGTAGAAGTCGAGGCCGGGAATGCCGGGCCGCTCCCGGAGCGTCGCTTCCGCCTCCAGCGCGGCGTGGATGCCGGCAAGATGGCGCGCGCGCTCGCCGGCCGAAAGCGGGCGCGATGGCGCGAGCGGGCCGGAGGGCTCCTTCTCGGGGTCGCGCATGCGGGCGTCGTCGCGGGTGGTCATCGAGGCAGCCGCCTGGGTCTTCCGGCCGGGGTCGCCTGGGCCTGCATTTTTTTAAGATCTAATCGCAAATCTTGGCGGAAATCCTGTGTCTGTCAGGAGCGCCTCGGAACAAATTTCGGTGTTTTCCAAAGGTCGCTGGGCGGATCGCCTTCCGAGTCTTGACGCCGAAGCCGGGCAAATCTCGGCGTTTTCCGAGTGTCCGCCGCGAGAGGCCGCCAAGCCCAAGGAAAGGCTTCCAATTCGTCCCTCGGGCTGTTAGAAGCCGGCACGTTTTGGTGGGTCGGATGCGCCGTGCCGGTTGGCGGCAGGTGAGCCCTCGCCAAGGTTGAATGAATTGACGCGGGGTGGAGCAGCCCCCCATCGGTCGAGTGGCAGCGAAGACCGAATTCCGATCGGTCGAGCGGCAGCGAAGATGGGCATCGAGTACTCGGGCCACGCGATCCGGCGAAGTGAAGGAATTGACGCGGGGTGGAGCAGCCCCCCATCGAGCGGCAGCGAAGATGGGAACTAAAAACGGACCGGGCTGGTCCACCGAAGTTGCAGAATTGACGCGGGGTGGAGCAGCCCGGTAGCTCGTCAGGCTCATAACCTGAAGGTCGTAGGTTCAAATCCTACCCCCGCAACCAAATAAACGCCGTCAGGTCAAAGACTTGGCGGCGTTTTGCTTTTGCGGTCCGTGTTGCAAAGGAACGCAAGGCGAACCCGAAACATGTCAAAGGGTTACGAGCATTGCCGGCAGTTCCGTGCGACACGGATGCGACACGGGATAGAGGTCGCGTTCACTGGCTGTTCTTTCGGTGGAAATCAGCGGCACCGAATCCCATCGGCGCCCGGCGCATTTCAAGCTTGTGCTCGCGTGGCGGCATGAACTCGGCTAGACGGAGGTTGCGGATATCCTTCAATTGCAGGAATTGGCCATGACCACCTCAGTTGGTGCCGTGCGCTTCGACGACCGTGCGATGTGGGTCGAATTGAAGGATGGTCGCACGGTCGGTGTATTGCTGGCTCGTTTTCCTCGCCTCCTGAACGCCACTCTGGAACAGCGTAACGCCTTCGAGGTAACGGAGGCTGGCTTGCGTTGGAAGGCTATCGAGTTGGAAATCCCTCTGGGTCGCTTGCTGGCTGAAAACGAAAACGCGCTGCGTCAGCCAATCGATTGGTCAGATGGAAGCCTACTCGCCACAGAGTACACGACTCTTGCCGCTCATTATTTTCATGAGGACAACTACTTTCTTCGCGCCTTCGGACTATTCGGAACAATAAACACAGCCCTCCTTACTCTGTATGGCTCAAATCTTATTATTCACCAGCAAATCCCCATTCAACTTGCCTTCATCATTCTGGGCTTTGTCACGACGATTGCCTGGAGCATGAGCTTGATTCGAGTCCGCTATTTGCGGCGAAAAATTGAAAACCGAATCGAAGAAATTGAAAAAGCCGTCCAGGATTATTGGCATCGTACTAATAACGACCCGCCATTTCCGCTCCTTCGAATTCGAAACAGGGTCGAGACGGCCAAATACTTTGCAGAGCGGTACCCAGTATCAAAATTGATGCGTTTAATTCCTATTGCTTTCGGCGTTATTTGGCTGGGAATTCTCGCCATATTTGTTATCGGGCTTCTTCGATCTGTAACCAGCCAGCAATGGCTCAACGCGGTTTGACTGCTGCCTAGCGGCCTTGAGCCGTGGAAGCGCCACCGCTCATCATGTGGCCGATGGGGGCGCCGACCAGGCTGAACGGCGGAGAAAACCACGCGGCGGCAGGACTTGAACCTGCGGCCTCCCTGCCCATACAGTGCAATTGCGACATCTACACCGCATGCAGATAGCAGGGTGCTCTATCCAGCTGAGCTACGCCGCGAAAACCTCCTATCCAGCCGGCACGCGTGCCGTCTTGCGAAGGCGCGCGCCGGGGCGAGCAACCTGCCGGCGTGCCTCCCGCGCGTCTTCCTCCGCCTTCCTGAACTCGGGTTCGAGCGCCTTGAGCTTAACGACCAGACCTGACAGGTCATATTCGTTGCTGAGCTGGCCGCGGTGCTTGCTGTGCCGCTTTACCCGCTGCACAAGGCCCGCTTTCTCAAGTTCTGCGATGATAGCCTGCACGCGGCGTGGTTTAAGGTTCATCCGCTCGCCGAGAGACTTCTTCGAGGGCCAAGGCTTGCGGTCTACGTCCCACCAGTAATCGGCGAGGTGCATCAGGACTGCCAGCTGCGAAGCATTGAGCCCGAGGCGGCGCTGACCGCGCAGCAGCAGCGACGGGACAATGCAAAAGCCCAGTTCCAGCACCTTCTTGCCCCACTTGCGTTCCGAGGCGAGACGGGCCTTGGCAGAATCGATTGGGATGACTTTTGCGGTGGTTTTCGCGTCGGCATGATCGTTCATGAAATACCTCGTGCTGCCGCTCCAAATACGCCCGGCTATCGCGGGCTTCAAGGCAGCAGCCCCGGCAGAATCTAACCGGGGTGCCCAGCAGCGAATTGCCGGGCCGGGGAGGCGCATAGGCCCACCGAATAAGTATCCGGGGATTCAGCATTCAGTGCAGCCTATACGAACGAGTATCCCAGAGCCCCTGGCAGAATCGTGCCAGGGCGCAATTCGGGCTTCTCAACACAATCCATCGAGCACTCATGTAGCGCAGCCGATCAAACGCTGCGCGCGCCGACTTTGTCTCATGCGGCCATCGTGCTGACTCCGTCCAGCCGGACACGCACCGTCGTAACTCCGTTTCCCGCTGCAACCGTCGCAACGCCGATCGGCACCATGCCGGCGCGGGGCAGCACTACCTGTTTAGCGGTATCGTCCCAGGCGACGCGATCACGAGTCGTGATGACAGCGCTCGCGAGCGTCGGCAGCTCGTAGACGCCCACGGTCGCGATTTCGACGCTATCGCCTTCGGCTTCGGTATTGGCGGCTACGCCAAACAGGTCGCCGACCAGCACCCATAGGCCGGAGTCACGCCGCCAGTCGGTGCGGTGTCGGTGATCATGTCGCCGCGTCGGCACGTCCCCTGCCACGCCTTCCTGTCCGGCCCCGCCCGCCTCTGGATGCAACTGGATAAGAGTCAGGGGCAACGTCAGCGAAAATCCAAGTTGGCGATCTGGAGCATTTGCCGGCGAGAGGGAGACGTCTCGTCGAAATGAATTGCCCCAGATTCAAAGCCCTGAGCAAATTCCGGTCGCAATAGTGGTATTCACTCTTGCGGGATTTGCTCTACCGCCCTTCGGGCGACTTCGTGCGCTCGGGGTCGGCGAGCAGGCGGTTGAAGCCCCGCTCGACGATGTCGGCCTCGGTGCGCGGCGGCCTCAGCGCGCGGGAATAGTCGGCGCCGACCGCGTTGCTGAAATCGGCGTCGTGGAGATCGGCGCCGTCGAGCCGCGCGCCATGCATCGTCGCGCCCGAGAGATTCGCGCCGGTAAGGTCGGCATCGGTGAAATCGGCGTCCTCGGCGTCGGCGCCGGTCATCTGCGCGCCGGCAAGGCGCGTGGCCACCAGCTTGCCGCCGCTGACGACGCCGCGCAGCATGTACACGCCTTGAAGATTCGCGCGGCTGAGATCGGCGCGCTCCATCAGCACGTCCTTGAGATTGGCGCCGGTGAAATCCGCGCCGACCGCGCGCGTGCCGATCAGGTTCGCGCCGAAGAGATAGGTCCCGGTGAGATTGGCGTCCTCGAGGTCGGCGCCGTCGAAGGCGGTATGAAACAGGTCGGCGCCGGAAAGGTTCGCGCGCTTCATGCTCGCGCCGCGCAGGTTGGCCCATTTGAGATTGGCGCCGCGCAGGTCGGCGTCGTCGAGCCGCGCGTTGCGCAGGTCGGCGTTCTCGAACTTGGCCTTGCTGAAGTCGCAGCGGGAAAGATCGGCGCCGGGCGCTGGCTGGCAGGTCTGCGCGGGCGCGATCGACGGCGAGATGAGAAAAAACGCGCATGCCAGTGGCGCGGCCGCCATGCGCGCGAACACCAAACGATCGAATATCAAGCGAGCGAACACAAAACGAGCCGTTACAAAGAGAGCGAACACCAAGCGATCAAACATGGAAAGCTCCCGTGTCGCTTCGCGCGATTCGGCCGCGCCGTCGCCGCGAATGTCCGCAAGGCTAGCAGGGAATGCCGCCGCCGAAAACAGACATGAATTTTGCCGCGGCGCGCAAGAACGGTTGCCCGCGCCCGCGCCGATGTGGAAACTAGGCGCGGATCAAGCGGTCGCCGCCGGTCGCGCGGCGACAAGCGCCACGGGCTGAATTTTTCACCGCGGCGGGGACGTTGAACGGCGAATGGAAATGACGAATATCAAACGCAAGCCGCGCGCGACGCCGAAAGGTCGCCAGGTCGATCCGGAAGCGCTCGCGGAGCTGCGCGCGCTGCTGGGCGAGGCGCCGCGCCGGCGCGACCTGCTCATCGAGCATCTGCACCTCCTGCAGGATCATTTCGGTTCGATCAGTGCGAGGCATCTTGCCGCGCTGGCCGCCGAGATGAAGCTGTCGCAGGCCGAGGTCTATGAGGTCGCGACCTTCTACGCGCATTTCGACGTGGTGAAGGAAGGCGAGGCTGCGCCGCCGCCGTTGACGATAAGAGTGTGCGACAGTCTTTCCTGCGCGATGGCCGGCAGCGCGAGCTTGCTCGCCGAACTCGAAGCGGCGGCCGGCGACCGCGTTCGCGTCGTCCGCGCGCCGTGCATGGGGGCGTGCGCCCACGCGCCAGCGGCCGCGGTCGGTTCGCGGCGGATAGCGAAGGCGACGCGCGAGACCGCGATCGCCGCGGCGGCGGATGGGGCGACGGCCGAGCCGGTCGCGCCGCAAGTCACGTTCGACGCCTATCTGCGCGACGGCGGTTTCGGCGCGCTGCGCGGGTGTCTCGACGGCGCGCGGTCGCGCGAGGATATCATCGCATCCGTGACCAAGGCCGAGCTTCGCGGCATGGGCGGGGCGGGCTTTCCGACCGGGCGCAAATGGTCGTTGGTGCGCGCAGAGCCGGGGCCGCGCCTGATGGCGATCAACGCCGACGAGGGCGAACCCGGCACCTTCAAGGACCGCTACTACCTGTCGCGCGATCCCTACCGCGTCATCGAGGGCGCGCTGATCGCGGCCTGGGTGGTGGAGGCGGCGGACATCTATCTCTATCTGCGGGACGAATATGCCGACCTGCTGGCGCCGCTGCGCGAGGCGATCGCGCGAACGGAGGCAGCCGGCCATTCGCCGCATGCGCGGCTGCATCTTCGGCGCGGCGCGGGCGCTTATATCTGCGGCGAGGAATCGGCGATGCTCGAATCGATCGAGGGCAAGCGCGGCTTGCCGCGCCATCGTCCGCCCTATGTCGCGCGGGTCGGGCTGTTCGGCCGGCCGACGCTGGTGCAGAACGTGGAGACGCTTTACTGGGTGCGCGGCGTGGTCGACCGCGGGCCCGGCTGGTTCTCGGGTCGCGGCCGGCGTGGCCACAAGGGCATGCGCGGCTTTTCGGTGTCGGGACGGGTGAAATCGCCCGGCGTCAAGCTCGCGCCGGCCGGCGTCACCGCGCGCGAGCTGATCGAGGAATTCTGCGGCGGCATGGCCGACGGCCACGTCTTCAAGGGATATCTTCCCGGCGGCGCGTCGGGCGGCATTCTGCCCGCGCATATGGCCGACATTCCGCTCGATTTCGGCACGTTGGAACCGCATGGCTGTTTCGTCGGCTCGCATGCCGTCATCGTTTTGTCGGAGCGGGACGATACGAAAGCCGTCGCGCTCAACCTCATGCGCTTTTTCGCCGAGGAAAGCTGCGGCCAGTGCACGCCGTGCCGCGTGGGGACGGAGAAGGCCGTCGCGCTGATGTCGCGCGCGCCATGGGACGAGACGCTCCTGACCGAACTTGCCGGCGTCATGCGCGATGCCTCGATCTGCGGCCTTGGGCAGGCCGCGCCCAATCCGGTCGCCAGCGTGTTCCGTTATTTCCGGGACGATCTCGACAAGCCGATGGGGACCTGGTCGTGAGCGGCGCGGGCGGCATTCGCTTCTGGCTCGACGACGACGAGGTCGAGGCGGCGGCGGGCGAGACGATCTTTGCCGTCGCGCGAAGGCTTGGGCACGAGTTGCCGCATCTGTGCCACTCGGCCGCGCCCGGCTACCGCGCCGACGGCAATTGCCGCATCTGCGTCGTCGAGATCGAGGGCGAGCGGACGCTGGCGGCAAGCTGCATCCGCGAGCCGGCGCCGGGCATGAAGGTTCTCACCCGGTCGCCGCGCGCGACCGCGGCGCGTCGCCTGGTCGGCGAGTTGCTCCTCGCCGATCAGCCGGCGCGCGATCCGCGCGCGCGCATGAGCGAGGCGCTGTCGCGCGCGGGAACGACGGCCTCGCGCTTTCCGCGCGCCGCGCGGCCCGTGCCCGACCGCAGCCATCCGGCGATCGCGGTTCAGCTCGACGCCTGCATCAATTGCACGCTGTGCGCGCGCGCCTGCCGCGAAGTTCAGGTCAACGATGTGATCGGCATGGCCGGGCGCGGCCATCATGCCCGCGTCGTGTTCGATTTCGACGATCCGATGGGCGCCTCGACCTGCGTGGCGTGCGGCGAATGCGTGCAGGCTTGTCCCACCGGCGCGCTGATGCCGGCGGCGACGATCGCCGATGACGGCCGAGAGGCGATCGCCGCCGAACGCAAGGTCGACAGCGTCTGCCCCTATTGCGGCGTCGGCTGCCTCGTCACGTTCAACCTGCGCGGAGAGAGGATCGTTTCGGTCGACGGCAAGAACGGACCGGCGAACCAGAACCGGCTTTGCGTCAAGGGTCGGTTCGGTATCGACTATGTCCATAGTCCGCAGCGCCTGACGCAGCCGATGATCCGCAAGCCGGGGGTGGCCAAGTCGCGCGACGACCGGGTCGATCCGGCAAATCCCTGGACGCATTTCCGTCCCGCCACCTGGGCCGAAGCGCTGGACGCGGCCGCAGCCGGCCTCATGCGCGTCCGCGACCGCGACGGACCGTCGGCGCTCGCCGGCTTCGGCTCGGCCAAGGCTTCCAACGAGGAGGCCTATCTGTTCCAGAAGCTCGTGCGCGCCGGCTTTCGCACCAACAATGTCGATCATTGCACGCGGCTCTGCCACGCCTCCTCCGTCGCCGCGCTGCTCGAAGGCGTCGGCTCCGGCGCGGTGACGGCGACCTTCAACGAGTGCCGCAATTCCGATGTCATCGTCGTCATCGGCGCCAATCCGGCCGAGAACCATCCGGTCGCGGCGACCTTCTTCAAGCAGGCGGTCAGGCGCGGCGCCAAGCTCATCGTCATGGACCCGCGCGGCCAGGCGCTCAAGCGCCACGCCACCCACATGCTCCAGTTCCGCAACGGCGCCGACGTGGCCATGCTCAACGCCATGCTCAACGTCATCGTCACCGAGGAGCTTTACGACCGCCAATATGTGCGGACCTTCACCGAAGGGTTTGACGAACTCGCCGCGCACGCGCGCGCGTTCACGCCGGAGAAGATGGCGCCGGTTTGCGGCATCGACGCCGACACGCTGAGGACGGTGGCGCGGACCTACGCGCGCGCCGAACGGGCGATCATCTTCTGGGGCATGGGCGTTTCCCAGCACAGCCACGGCACCGACAACGCGCGCTGCCTGATCGCGCTCGCGCTGCTGTGCGGTCACGTCGGCCGGCCGGGCACCGGGCTGCATCCGCTGCGCGGGCAGAACAATGTTCAGGGCGCGTCCGACGCCGGTCTCATTCCGATGTTCTTCCCCGACTACAAGTCGGTCGAGGATCCCGCCATTCGCGCGGCCTATGAGGAACGATGGGGCGCCTCGCTCGATCCCAAACGCGGATTGACCGTCGTCGAGATCATCAACGCCGCCCACGCCGGCGCGATCAAGGGCATGTACATCATGGGCGAGAACCCGGCGATGTCGGACCCCGATCTCAATCACGCCCGCGAGGGCCTTGCCCGGCTCGCGCATCTGGTGGTGCAGGACATCTTCCTCACCGAAACCGCCGCCTTCGCCGATGTCGTGCTGCCGGCGGCCGCATGGCCGGAAAAGGACGGCACCGTCACCAATACCAACCGGCAGGTGCAGATGGGCCGTCGGGCGATCGTCCCGCCGGGCGAAGCGCGGCCGGACTGGTGGATCACCCAGGAAATCGCCCGCCGCGTCGGGCTTGACTGGCACTACACGCATCCCCGCGACATTTTCGCCGAGATGACCGAGCGGATGCCGTCGCTCGCCAATATCTCGTGGGAGCGCGTCGCGCGCGAGGACTCGGTCACCTATCCTTGCGACGGGCCGGACCGGCCGGGCCACGATGTCGTGTTCGCCGACGGTTTTCCGCGCGCGGGCGGCACGGCGCGGCTCGTTGCCGCCAAGCTGACCCCGCCGGACGAGGTGCCCGACGAATCCTACCCGATGATCCTGACCACGGGACGCCAGCTCGAACACTGGCACACCGGCGCGATGTCGCGCCGCGCCGCCGTGCTCGACAGTCTGGAGCCGGGGCCGGTGGCGTGCCTGGCGGCGGAGGAGGTCGCGCGGCTGGGAATGGCGCCGGGCGATCGCGTGCGGGTGACGACGCGGCGCGGCTCGGTTGTGCTTGCCGCGCGCGCGGACGAGGCCGTGCCGGCCGGCGTGGTCTTCATTCCCTTCGCCTATGTCGAGGCCGCGGCGAATCTTCTGACCAATCCGGCGCTCGATCCGTTCGGCAAGATCCCCGAATTCAAATATTGCGCGGCGCGCGTGGAAAGGGCCGATCCGCCCGAAGCGCCCGCGCGCGGAGGCCCTTGAGCCGGCCGCGCGTCTTGTGCGCCCGCGCCGCGTGCGGCATGAATGTGATGCGTGAATGAATGATCGCGCATGATCGCGCGCGGCCGCGCCGATGTGTCGCGAAAGCGGTGGAACGGACGATGCTCTATCTCCTCGTGTTTCTCGGCGGCGGCATCGGCTCGATGCTGCGTCACGGCGTCAATGTCGCGACCGCGCGCTGGCTCGGCCTCAATTTTCCGTTCGGCACGCTGACCGTCAACGTGACCGGCTCGATCGTCATGGGCCTGCTCGCCGGCTATTTCGCCTTCAAGGGCGCGCCGACCCAGCATGGACGCCTGTTCCTGATGACCGGGGTTCTGGGCGGCTACACCACGTTCTCGGCCTTCTCGCTCGACGCCATCCTGCTTTACGAGCGCGGCGAGTGGGGCCTTGCCGCGCTCTACCTCATCGGGTCGGTCGCGCTGTCGGTGGTGGGCCTTTTCGCCGGACTCGCGCTGGTGCGCCAGTTCGCGTGAGCGGCGAGGCGCGGGCGGTAGTTGACCCCGCAAGCCGCTTGCGGTTTCCTGCGTGCCCTTCCGTTCTCCTCGCGAGGCCGCTTGTCCGCCGATCATCCCCCCGAGCAAGACGCCGGCAAACCGCGACGCGGACCGCGCGGTTTCGACTGGTCGACCGCGGTCGTCGGCGCGATCGCGGGATCGGCGGCCCTCTATGTCTATCTGCGCGACGGCGCGGGGCGCTTTTTCGAGATTCTCGGCGGCGACGTGATGCTGTTCGCCGGCGTGATGCCGCGCATCCTGGCCGGGTGTCTGCTCGGCGCGCTGCTCGCCAACCTGCTGCCGCGCGACCGCGTCGCCCGCGCGATCGGCAAAGAATCGGGCCTGACCGGGCTTCTGATCGCCGCCGCCTTCGGCGCGCTGCTGCCGGGCGGCCCGTTCACGGTCTATCCGGTCGCCAGTGCGCTTCTGGTAATGGGCGCGGATTTCGGCGCGGCGGTCGCCTTCGTCACGAGCTGGACGCTGATCGGCTACGCCCGCGCCATCGTGTGGGAGCTGCCGCTGATGGGCGGAGAATTCACGCTCTGGCGCGTCATCATCTGCGTGCCGCTGGTGCTCATCGCCGGCGTGTTCGCGCGGGTGGCGCTGCGATGGCTGCGCGGGAGCCTCGGCGCATGACCTGGCTGATCGACACGATCCTGTGGGCGATGGTGGCCGCGCTGGCCGTCATGGCTCATGCGCGCGGCGCGGCGGTGCTGCGCGACGGTGTCCGCGTCGGGGTCAGGGATTTTCTTGGCCTCGTCCCGCG
Organism: Xanthobacteraceae bacterium; assembly: GCA_041918675.1. Classification (GTDB taxonomy): domain Bacteria; phylum Pseudomonadota; class Alphaproteobacteria; order Rhizobiales; family Xanthobacteraceae; genus SCUB01. Next base: position 668,758 of record JAYRVF010000014.1, on the reverse strand, counting down.
CGTCGGGCTCGGCGTGGTCGGCGCGGGCTTCATCGCGGCCGCCATTCCCGAAGACATCATCGTTGGCCTGCTGGGGCCGGGATCGGGCTGGACGGGCGTCACGCTCGCCTCGATCGCGGGCGCCGTCACGCCGGGCGGGCCGGTCGTGGGCTTCGCGCTCGCCGCCTCCGCGCTGAAGAGCGGGGCGGGATCGGCCCAGATCGTCGCCTATATCGTTGCCTGGACGCTTTTCGCGTTCCAGCGCATGGTTCTGTTCGAAATTCCCATCATGCCGGCCCGCTTCGTCCTGTTCCGGGCGGCCGTCTCGCTACCCTTGCCGTATCTTGCCGCCGCCGGGGTCATGCTGATCGGTCGTCCCTAAGTGAGCGAGGGCGCGCAGGTCGGCCCCAGCCAAGCGGGAAGGGTCAAGCTGGACGGCGGCATAACGTTATAATATAACATACCGCACCTGCAGCCCCGGAGCCGTGCCTCGAACCCGCGCCCGTGGCGGGCGGAATCACGTGCCGCGATTTCCCAGCGGGCGGGGCGCGCGAATAGGCCCCGCCGGAAGCGACCGATCATGACGCTCACGCCCGATCTCGCCGAAGAGCGCGTCGCCGACGCGGGTCAGGCGCACGCCGGTCATTCGCATGCCGGACATCCGCATGCCGGACATCCGCACGCCGGACATGTTCATGCCGGCCATGCGCATGAACTGGAATCCCCGCGCGCCAGCGCGCCGGCCCCGCGCGCGACATCGGTATTTCGCGCCTCGGCGATGGCGCGTCTTGCCGTCGCCGCCGTGGCGCTCGCGCTCATGTGGGCCGCCGTGTTCTTGGCGATGAGGTGACAATGTCGGCACCGCTCGAATTCAAGAACCTGACGCTCGGATACGACCGCCATCCGGCCGTGCACCATCTCACCGGCGCGATCGGCGAGGGCGCGCTGACGGCGGTGGTCGGTCCGAACGGCGCGGGCAAGTCGACGCTGTTTCGCGGCATCGTCGGCATGCTTCGCCCGCTCGCCGGCGAGATCGTGTATCGCGGTCTTACCGCGCGCGACATCGCCTATATGCCGCAATCGGCCGAGATCGATCGCGGCTTTCCGATTTCGGTCGAGGACTTCGTCGCGAGCGGTCTATGGAGCCGGGTCGGGGCCTTCGGCGCCTTCGGCGCGGACGCGCGCACGAGGATCGCCGAGGCGATCGCGACCGTGGGCCTGACCGGCTTCGAGCGCCGGCCGATCGGCACGCTGTCGGGCGGCCAGATGCGGCGCATGCTGTTCGCCCGACTGATCCTGCAGGACGCGCGCGTGATCGTGCTCGACGAACCGTTCAACGCCATCGACGCGCGCACGTCGGCCGATCTTCTCGTGCTGGTGCGTTCCTGGCACGCGGGAGGGCGAACCGTGCTCGCCGCGCTCCACGATCTCGATCTCGTGCGCGCCCATTTCCCCGAAACGCTCCTGCTCGCGCGCGAGGTCGTGGCCTGGGGGGCGACGCCCGGCGTTCTGACGCCCGACAATCTTCTCAAGGCGCGGCGCATGTGCGAGGCCTTCGACGACACGGCGTCGGCCTGCGCCCAGGACGCCGCGTAGCGGCCATGCTGTACGATTTTTTCATTTCGCCCTTCATCGAGTTCGAGTTCATGCGCCGGGCGCTCGCCGGCATTCTCGCGCTGGCGCTGGGCGGCGGCCCGATCGGCGTGTTCCTGATGCTGCGCCGCATGAGCCTCGCCGGCGACGTCATGGCGCACGCGATCCTGCCGGGAGCGGCGATCGGCTATCTCGTCTCCGGGCTCAATCTGTTCGCCATGACCGTCGGCGGTCTCGTCGCCGGCTTCGCCGTCGCCATCGCAGCCGGCGTCGTCGCGCGCGTCACCGAGCTGAAGGAGGACGCCTCGCTGGCCGCGTTCTATCTCGTCTCGCTCGCGGTCGGCGTCACGCTGATTTCGTTGAACGGCACCAATGTCGATCTCCTGCACGTCCTGTTCGGCAACGTGCTCGCGCTCGACGACGCCGCGCTGATGGTGATCGCCTTCAACGCGACGGTGTCGCTGGTGGTGCTCGTCTTCATCTACCGCGCGCTGGTGATGGAGTGCGTCGATCCGTTGTTCCTGCGCTCGGTGAGCCGGGCGGGCGCGCCGGCGCATCTTCTCTTTCTCGCGCTGGTGGCGGTCAACCTCGTCAACGGCTTTCACGCGCTCGGCACGCTGCTCGCCGTCGGGCTGATGATCTTGCCGGCCGGGATCGCGCGCTTCTTCGCGCGCGACGTGTTTTCGATGATCGTGGCGGCGATCCTCGCCGCGATCGTCTCGGGCTATGCCGGCCTCATCCTGTCGTTTCATACGCGCATTCCCTCCGGCCCGGCGATCATCCTGGTCGCGGCGGCGATCTATCTTGTCGCGGTGCTGTTCGGGCCGGTGGGCGGGCTCGCGCGCAAGGTCTTTCCCGGCCGGCATCTCGAGGCCTGACCGCGGGGCGCGGCGGCAATTCGCCGGGCGCATGGACCTGCGCGAAAATCGGCGGCCTTTGCCCCTTTCCAGGCTTCGCCCGGCCGCCCAATATCCCTATATGGAATATGCGCGCGAGCCGCGCCGCCGCCCCCTTGGCCCCCCGGAGACTTCATGACGATTTCCACCAGCGAGAAGATTCCCGTCACCGTCCTGACGGGCTATCTCGGCGCCGGCAAGACGACGCTGCTCAACCGCATTCTCAGCGAACCGCACGGCAAGAAATACGCGGTCATCGTCAACGAATTCGGCGAGATCGGTATCGACAACGACCTCATCGTCGGCGTCGACGAGGAAGTGTTCGAGATGAACAATGGCTGCGTCTGCTGCACGGTGCGCGGCGATCTCGTGCGCATCATCAACGGCTTGATGAAACGCAAGGGCAAATTCGACGCCATCATCGTCGAGACCACGGGGCTCGCCGATCCCGCGCCGGTGGCGCAGACCTTCTTCGTCGACGAGGACATCCGCCGCCACGCCGCGCTCGACGCGGTGGTGACCGTGGCCGACGCGAAATGGCTGAGCCAGCGCCTCAAGGACGCGCCCGAGGCCAAGAACCAGATCGCCTTCGCCGACGTGATCGTGCTCAACAAGACCGACCTCGTCGACGGCGGCGAAATCGCGGAGGTCGAGGCGCGCATTCGCGGCCTCAATCCCTACGCGCGCCTGCATCGCAGCGAACGCTGCCAGGTGGCGCTCGCCGAGGTGCTGGAGCGCAAGGCCTTCGACCTCGATCGCATCCTCGAAATCGAGCCGGACTTTCTCGCCGGCGATCACGGTCATCACTACGACCATGATCATCACCATGATCATGATCACGCTCACGGCCACCCGCATGGCCACGATCACGAAAGCCAAGGCCATGGCGGGCTGAAGCATTATCACGACGAGGAGATGCAATCGCTGGCGCTGCGCGCCGATCGGCCGGTCGACGCCGAGAAGTTTCTCGCCTGGTTGCAGGCGCTGGTCGCGCGCGATGGGCAAAAGATCCTGCGCTCGAAGGGCATCCTGTCGTTCAAGGGCGACGAGCGGCGTTACGTGTTCCAGGGCGTGCATATGATGCTCGACGGCGACCATCAGCGGCCGTGGAAAGAAGGCGAGGCGCGCGAGAGCCGCGTCGTGTTCATCGGCCGCGACCTGCCCGAGGACGCCATTCGCTGGGGCTTTGAATCCTGTCTCGCCTGAAGGCGGAACCGACGCGCTTTCCAAGAATCCCACGAGCATTGGATGACCAGGTGAGCCCAACCTCGCAAGTAGCGCAGACCCTGGCCGATCGCGTGCGGATGTTTTCGCTGGAGGGGCCCGCAGGCGCGATCTGGCATCTCGGCGATGTCGCGGCCTTCGTCGGCGAGGAGGAAGCGGTCACCCTCGTCGGCCCGGACGGCGCGACCAAACGCATGCCGCTGCACGGGGGCGCGATCCTGTGCTCGGCCAGCGACGGGCGGCGTGTCGTCAGCGGCGGCGACGACGGGCGCGTGGTGAGCGTTACCGCCGAAGGCGCGAGCGAGACGCTGGCCACCGATCCCAAGCGTCGCTGGATCGATACGGTCGCGCTTCAGGGCGACGGCGCGCTCGCCTGGTCGGCCGGCAAGACCGCGTTCGTGCGCACGGCCAAGGGCGAGGTGAAGTCGCTCGACCTGCCGTCGTCGATCGGCGGCCTGGCCTTCGCGCCGAAAGGGTTCCGCCTCGCCGTCGCGCATTACAATGGCGTGACGCTCTGGTTTCCGAACATGGCGGGCGCGCCGCAATTCCTGGAGTGGAAGGGCTCCCATCTCGGCGTCGACTTCAGCCCCGACGGCAAATTTCTCGTCACCTCGATGCAGGAGCCGGCGCTGCACGGCTGGCGGCTCGCGGACGGCCGGAACATGCGCATGACGGGTTATCCGGCGCGGGTGAAATCGCTGTCATGGTCCGCGGACGGCAAATGGCTCGCCTCCTCGGGCGCGGCCGAAGTCATCTGCTGGCCGTTTCAAAGCAAGGACGGGCCGATGGGCAAGCAGCCGGCCATTCTCGCGCCGCCGAACGATTCGGGGCTGACGGCGGTCGCCTGCCATCCCGAGGAGCCCGTGCTGATCGCCGGCTATGGCGACGGGCTCACGCGGCTGGTGCGTCTTCCCGACGGGGCGGACATTTCGCTGCGCGAGGCGTCCGGCGCCGCCGTTACCGCGCTCTCCTGGAACGCGCGCGGCTCGCGCCTTGCGTTCGCGCTGGAGAATGGCGAAGCGGGTCTGCTCGCGCTGTGATTTCGCCGGTCAGCGCACCAGCACGTTCTTGAACTGCCAGGGATCGCCTTGGTCGATGTCCTCGGGGAACAGGCCGGGACGGCCGGTGAGCGGCGTCCAGTCGGTGTAATAGCCGCTGACCGGCCCGAGATAGGGCAGTTGGATCTCGAGGCAGCGGCGGAAGTCCATCTCGTCGGCCTCGACGATGCCGGCGTTCGGATTCTCCAGCGCCCACACCATGCCGGCAAGCACGGCGGAGGAGACCTGCAGGCCGGTCGCGTTCTGGTAGGGCACGAGATCGCGCGTCTCGTCGATCGACAGATGCGAGCCGTACCAATAGGCGTTCTTGGCGTGGCCATAGACCAGCACGCCCAGTTCATCGATGCCGTCGACGATCTCGTTTTCGTCCAGGATGTGCCAGTCGTCCTGCATCTTGCCGGTCGCGCCGAACATCTCGTGCAACGACAGCACGGCGTCGTTCGCGGGGTGATAGGCATAATGGCAGGTCGGGCGGTAGACGACCTTGTCGCCGTCGCGCAGCGTGAAATAGTCGGCGATCGAGATCGACTCGTTGTGGGTGACGAGGAAGCCGTATTGCGGCCCCGGCGTCGGACACCAGGAGCGCACGCGCGTATTGGCGCCGGGCTGAAGCAGATAGATCGCCGCGCCGCAGCCGCTCTTGTGCTTGCGGGCGTTATCCGGCATCCACTTTTCATGCGTGCCCCAGCCGAGCTCGGCGGGCTGCATGCCTTCCGACACGAAGCCCTCGACCGACCAGGTGTTGACGAACACGTTCATCGGCTTCGGCTTCCGCGAGCGCTGGGTGTCGCGCTCGGCGATGTGGATGCCCTTGACGCCGAGCTCGCGCGCGAGCAGCCCCCATTGCTCGCGGGTTTTCGGCTCGGCGACTTTCAGCCCGGTGTCCTTGGCGATGTTGAGCAGCGCCTGCTTGACGAACCACGACACCATGCCGGGATTGGCGCCGCAGGTGGACACGGCTGTCGGCCCGCCCGGGTTCGCGCGTTTGGCCGCGAGAATGGTTTCGCGCAGCGCGTAATTGGTGCGCGCCTCGGGGCCGAGCTTGCTGTCGAAATAGAAGCCCTTCCACGGCTCGACCACGGTGTCGACGTAGAGCGCGCCGAGCTCGCGGCAAAGCTCCATGATCGCGAGCGAGGATGTGTCGACCGACAGGTTGACGCAGAAGCCCTGGCCGCCGCCCTGCGTGAGCAGCGGCGTGAGCAGGTGGCGATAGTCCTCTTTCGTCACCGCCTGATGGATGAAGCGCACGCCATGCTGGTCGGCGATGGCGCGGTCGGCGTCTTCCGGGTCGATGATGACGAAGCGCGACTTGTCATATTCGAAGTGACGCTCGATCAGCGGCAGCGTGCCCTTGCCGATGGAGCCGAAGCCGATCATCACGATCGGGCCGGTGATCTTGGCGTGCACGGGCCGGGCGGGTTGGGTCATGATCGAGGGTCTCCGGAAAAAAGGCGGTGGCGGTCGGCGAAGCGCCGCGTGATCGCGCGGTTTCAAACGACAAATGGGCGGCAAAATCAAGTCCGGCGGACGCGATCGCCCCCGCGTCAGATCACGTTATCCGGCTCCAGCGCACAGCCGGCTCGCGGCGCCAGCTCGATCTGCAACGTCGCATGGCCGATTTGGAAATGGTCGAGCAACTCGCGGGCGGTGTCGAGCAGGAACGTGTCGCCGGGATGGCCGCTGGGCATCACCAGGTGGGCGGTGAGCGCCGTTTCCGTCGTGCTGATCGGCCAGATGTGCAGGTCGTGGAGCGAGGCGACGCCCGGGCGCGCCGCGAGAAAAGCGCGCACCCGCGCCGGATCGATCGATGTCGGCACGGCGGCGAACGACATCGCCGCGCTTTCGCGGATGAGCCCCCAGGCCGAGGCGATGATGACCGCGACGATCGCGAGGCTGACGGCGGGATCGAGCCAGTTCCAGCCGGTCGCCATGATGGCGAGGCCCGACACCACGACGCCGAGCGATACCGCCGCGTCGGCGGCCATGTGCAGATAGGCGCCGCGCACGTTGAGGTCGGCTTCGCGCCCGCCCATGAACAGCCAGGCGGTGAAGCCGTTGATCGCGGTTCCGATCGCAGCCACGACGACGATGGTCGCCGCGGCGACGGGTTCGGGCGAGGACAGCCGCTGGACCGCCTCGACCGCGATCGCGCCGGCGGCCAGGAGCGTGAGGAAGCCGTTGACGAGCGCCGACAGGATCGACGTCTTGCGCAAGCCATAGGTAAAGCGTGCCGTCGGCGGGCGACGCGCGGCCAGGCTCGCGCTCCAAGCGATCAGAAGTCCCAGAACGTCGGATAGATTGTGTCCGGCATCGGCGATGAGCGCCATCGAGCCGGAGAGAAATCCGTAAGCCGCCTCGATCGCCACGAAGGCCGTGTTGAGGATGATGCCGACGAGGAAGGCCTTGCCGAAATCGCGCGGCGCGTGGCCGTGACCTTGGCCATGGACGTGGCCGTGGACATGATCATGGTCCGGCGCGTGGCCTTGTGTCCCGTCGCGCGCGTGGTCGTGCATGTGGTCATGCATATGGTCGCGCGCGTGATCCTTTTCGTCGTTCGCCATCGCGGCGGAATTCCTTCCGTGGGCGCCCGGTGCTTTCCCGCGCGAGGTCGTCGCTCACGCCGAGCGGCGCATGGCGGTGACCTCGATCTCGACCTTCATTTCGCTCTTGTAGAGCGCGGTGACCGCGACCAGCGTCGCCGCCGGACGGATGTCGCCGAGCATTTCGCCGGTCACCGCGAACACGGCGTCGGCGTCCTTGATGTCGGTGACGTAATAGGTGGCGCGGACGATGTCGGCGAGGGCGAGGCCCGCTTCCGTAAGCGCGGCCTCGATCACCTTGAAGCAGTTGCGGGCCTGCGCGCCCGCGTCCGCCGGCATCGCCTTGGTCGAGGGATCATAACCGGTGGTGCCGGCGACAAAGACGAAATCGCCCTCGACCACGGCGCGGCTGTAGCCGGCGATCTTTTCGAAAGGGGAACCGGAAGAAATCAGTCGACGGGCCATGATTACCTCGGTGAACGGCGGCATCGCCGGGCGGATCGGCCGCCAGCAATGCCGCGTTCCGTCGGTCAAATCAAGCCGCGCGCGGGGTGGTTCGTCCCGTCTTCGTCCCCGGTCGTCGGCCGGCGCCGCGCGGGCCTTGCCGCTCGCCGGTCGCGCGCACGCAACCGGCCGCGCCGGCGAGCGCGCCTTGCGCCAGATCGAGGCCGAGCAGGCGGTCGCGCTCGAACGGTCCGGGCAGCACGAGATCGCGCGCGGCCTCGGCTGAAAAGCCGAAGCGGGCGTAATAAGGCGCGTCGCCGAGGAGAACGATCGCGCGATGGCCGCGCGCACGGGCCGTCGCGATCGCCGCCCGCATCAACGCGGCGCCGATGCCGAGCTTGCGCAGCGACGGCGCGACCGCGAGCGGGCCGAGCAGCAACGCCGGCCGGTCGCCCGCGGTCACGTCCCAGAGCCGCAGCGTGCCGACGAGACGGCCCTGCCGCGTCGCGGTGAAGGCGAGGCCTCGCGCCGGTTCGCGACCCTCGCGCAGGCGATGGCAGGTGCGGGCGTGACGGTTCGCGCCGAAGCAGGCGTCGAGCAGGGCCTCGCGCGCGGCCATGTCGGCGGCGCGTTCGGCGCGGATGGCGAAGTGCGCCGCGGCGCGGTCGATGTGAACGGCGTTCTTCATGGCGTAAGGTTCCCCGCGCGGACGATCCGCGCGTTGCCAGTCCTGGCCGGAATGGTTGAGGAGGGGAGCCGGCGTACCGGCTCCCGCGACGATCAGATGTGGCCCGATCGCGGAGCGATCAGATGTGATACGTCTTCAACGGATTGAAACCGTTGAAGGCCACCGACGAATAGGTCGCCGTATAGGCCCCGGTTCCCTCGATCAGCACCTTGTCGCCGATCTCGAGCGAAACGGGCAGCATGTACGGCGCCTTTTCGTACATCACGTCGGCCGAATCGCAGGTCGGGCCGGCCAGCACGCAGGGCGCCATCTCGCCGCCGTCGCGCGGGGTACGAATCGGATAGCGGATCGACTCGTCCATCGTCTCGGCGAGACCGCCGAACTTGCCGATGTCGAGATAGACCCAGCGCACCTCGTCCTCGTCGCTCTTCTTCGAGATCAGCACGACCTCGGCCTCGATCAGGCCGGCATTGCCGACCATGCCGCGGCCCGGCTCGATGATCGTCTCCGGGATCGCGTTGCCGAAATGCTTGCGCAAGGCGCGGAAGATCGCCCGGCCGTACTGCACCACCGGCGGCACGTCCTTGAGGTACTTCGTCGGGAAACCGCCGCCGAGGTTGACCATCGAAAGGTTGATGCCGCGCTCGGCGCAGTCGCGGAACACGGTCGCCGCCATCGCGAGCGCGCGGTCCCACGCCTTCACCTTGCGCTGCTGCGAGCCGACATGGAACGAGATGCCGTGCGCCTCCAGGCCCAGCTTCTTGGCGAGGTCGAGCACCTCCACCGCCATTTCCGGATCGCAGCCGAACTTGCGCGACAGCGGCCATTCGGCGCCGCTGCAATCGTACAGGATGCGGCAGAACACCTTCGCGCCGGGAGCGGCGCGGGCGATCTTCTCCACTTCCGCGGTCGAGTCGACGGCGAACAGGCGAATGCCGAGCGCGTGGGCGCGCGCGATGTCGCGCTCCTTCTTGATGGTGTTGCCATAGGAGATGCGATCCGGCGTCGCGCCGGCGGCCAGCGACATCTCGATCTCGGCCACCGAGGCGGTGTCGAAGCAGGAGCCGAGCGAGGCGAGCAGGCTCAACACCTCCGGCGCCGGGTTCGCCTTGACGGCGTAGAACACGCGGCTGTCCGGCAGCGCCTTGGCGAAGGCGGCATAGTTCTCGCGCACGACGCCGAGATCGACGACCAGGCACGGTTCGGTGTCGCGTCCCTCGAGACGGCGAGCGCGGAGGAATTCGCGGATGCGGTCGGTCATGGGAACCTCCCCAAGTAACGGCTCAGGGGACGGCGAACCGTCCAATGGCGTCGGGCTCGGCCCCGGCGCCGTCACGCGATGGAGGCGCGACGGAGCGGGATTTCAAACCCGACTGTGCTGCCGTGGATTGGATGGGAAGGTCCCGTCCGCACGCCTGGCAATGAAGGACAAGCCTCTTCGGTAGCCCGCGCCGACTGGTGGAAAGTCGGCAGAGTCCAAAAAAGCCCGCTCCGTCGTTGCTTTAAGTCGCGTCCCCCGTTGAGCGCGGGGTGCGCCGGTTCGCCTCCGGCTGCCGATCACGGTTGCAAGGAGCGCGAGGCCTTCAAGTGGCGCATCCCTTGAGAGAGATGCTCTGGCCTCTCGCCCTTGGCGGCTGGCGGGCCTCTTGTCCCGCTACCTACCGACCGACACACGACCACAGGCACGTGCGAAATTGGGCACGCGAGGAAATAAGTTATTTGCCGCGCGCGCGCAAGAAATTTTCCGCGCCGACGCGAATTTTCCCGGCGCTATCGCCGCGACGCGCGCGTTCGGCGTGTTTTCGATGAACGTCTGTTGATCGAGATGAACAAGCGTTAAAGGATTCTTACGCTTTGCCCCGGCCGCGCCGCGTTGGCGGCGCCGCGACGCAATCAGGCGCGGGTGAAGGGCTCGACGCGCTGGGCCGCGCGGACGAACGCGATCATGATCGCGACGCCGATGACGAACAGCGCGCCCTGCAGGATGTGCGCGCCGGTCTCGCCGAGCCCGAACAGGATCGACAGCGCCCAGCCGCCGGCGAAGGCGGCGCCGAAAACCTCGGCGCTGATGAGAATCGCCGCGCTGATGACGGTGATCACGCTCGGCCAGGCGATGCGCCTTGACGTTGCGGCTGACGGCTGCGAACCCATATGATCTGGACCTCGATTGGCCCCGCCAGATGGCACGAAATGGCTCTCGCGATCAAGTCCGACGGGCGCCGACGCGCTCCGCCGGCAAGGTCGCGCCGGTAGGGTTGTGCCGGCAAGGTCGCGTCGGCAAGGCCGCCTCGGTAAGGCCACTTGGGAATGGCTCCCGCGGCGGCGGCGCGCGGGTTGAGAAGGAACAGGATGCACGATTTGGCTCACGCGAACGCGCCCTCGAAGGCCCCGGCGACCGATGACGGGGAGGCCGGCAATCCGCTGCTCGCGCCCTCGGCCGCGCCCTTCGGCGCGCCGTCCTTCGCCGACATCCGGCCCGGCCACTTCATGCCTGCCTTCCGGCGGGCCTTCGCCGACCACGCCGCCGAAATCGCCGCGATCGCGGAAAATCCGGCCGCGCCGGACTTCGACAACACCATCGCCGCGCTGGAGCGCTCCGGCCGGCTGCTGCGGGCGGTTTCGGCGGTCTTCTACAATCTGGTCTCGGCGCATTCGGACGCCGAGCTGCGCGATATCGAATCGGAGGTCGCGCTGCTCGAAGCGCGCCACTGGAGCGCGGTCACGATGAACGCCGCGCTGTTCGAGCGAATCGCCGCCATCTTCGCAGGCAGCGACCGTCTCGCGCGCGGGGCCGAGGAGCGCCGGCTGGTCGAGCGCACGCATCTGCGGTTCCGCCGCGCCGGGGCGGGGCTCGCCGATGCGGACAAGGCGCGCCTCGCCGCCATCAACGAACGTCTCGCCGAACTCGGCACCAAATTCAGCCATCACGTCCTTGCCGACGAACAGGCCTGGTCGCTGACGCTGGAAGGGGACGATCTCGCCGGGCTCTCGCCCTCCTTCATCGCCGCCGCGCGCGCGACCGGCGCCGAACTGGGCCTGCCGGGCAAGGCCGCGATCACGCTGTCGCGCTCCTTCGTCGAGCCGTTCCTGCAGACCTCGCTCAGGCGCGACCTGCGCGAGAAGGTCCACCGTGCCTTCGTCTCGCGCGGCGACAATGGCGGGGATACCGACAACGCCGCGCTCATCGCCGAGATGATCGGTCTTCGCGAGGAAAGCGCCCGCATCCTCGGCTATCCGACCTACGCCGCCTTCAAGCTCGACGATACGATGGCCAAAACCCCCGAAGCCGTGCGCGGGCTGCTCGAACGGGTATGGCGGCCGGCCCGCGCCCGCGCGCTCGCCGATCGCGACGCCATGCAGGCGCTGATCGCGGAGGAGGGCGGCAATTTCCGCCTCGCGGCCTGGGACTGGCGCCATTACGCCGAGAAGCTGCGGCTGCGCCGCGCCGCCTTCGACGACGCCGCGATCAAGCCCTATCTCACCCTCGATGGGATGATCGCGGCGGCCTTCGATGTCGCCGGCAAACTGTTCGGGCTTACCTTCGCCGAGCGCAAGGACGTCCCGGTCTGGCATCCCGATGTCCGCGTGTTCGAGGTGGGCCGGCGCGACGGGACGACGGTCGGCCTGTTCTACGGCGACTATTTCGCGCGCGCCTCGAAGCGCTCGGGCGCGTGGATGACGAGCCTGCGGGACCAGCAGCGGCTCGACGGCGCGGTCGCCCCGCTCATCGTCAATGTGACGAATTTCTCCAAGGGCGCGGCCGGCGAGCCCTCGCTTCTGAGCCCGGACGAGGCGCGCACGCTGTTCCACGAAATGGGCCACGCCTTGCACGGCCTGCTCTCGGACGTGACCTATCCCTCCTTCGCCGGCACCGGCGTGCTGACCGATTTCGTCGAACTGCCCTCTCAGCTCTACGAACATTGGCAGGAGCGGCCCGAGGTGTTGCGCGCCTTCGCCCGCCATTACCGGACCGGCGAGCCGTTGCCCGACGACCTGCTCGCGCGTTTTCTCGCCGCGCGGAAGTTCAATCAGGGCTTCGCCACCGTGGAATATGTTTCCTCCGCCCTGATCGACCTCGAATTGCATTCCCGCCCGGCGGCCGAGAGCGGCGACGCGCGCGCCTTCGAGGCCGATGTGCTCGCCCGGATCGGCATGCCCGAGGAAATCGCGCCGCGTCATCGGCCGCAGCATTTTGGCCACATTTTCTCGGGAGATGGATACGCGGCGGGCTATTACAGCTACATGTGGTCCGAGGTCATGGACGCCGACGCGTTCGGGGCCTTCGAGGAGGCGGGCGATGTCTTCGATCCGGCCACGGCCGAGCGTCTGAAGCGCGACATCTACGCGGCCGGCGGCGCGCGCGATCCCGCCGAGGCCTATGTCGCCTTCAGGGGTCGCATGCCCGAGCCCGAGGCGCTGTTGCGGCGCAGGGGCCTTGCCGAGAACGCGGAGGCGTCATGAACGAGATCGGAAAAACACGGCCACGAAATCCCCGGTCCCGGCCGGGCATGGTGCTCGCTCTCGCGGCCGGACTTGCGGTCGCCCTCGCGCCGCTCGGCTCGCGCCCGGCGCATGCCCATCCCCACGTCTGGGTCGTCTCGGCGAGTGAATTCGTCTACGACGCGGGCGGGGCCATCACCGGCATCCGGCATGCCTGGACCTTCGACGAGATGTTCTCCACCTATGCGGTGCAGGGGCTCGAAACCAAGACCAAGGGCGTCTACACCCGCCAGGACCTCGCCGATCTCGCCGAGACCAACGTCACCTCGCTCAAGGAATTCGGCTATTTCACCCAGGCCAAATCCGACGGCAAGAAGCAGAAATTCTCCGACCCGGTCGACTATTGGCTCGAATACAAGGACAACGCGCTGACGCTGCATTTCACGCTGCCGCTCGCCGCGCCGGTCAAGGCCAAGGAGCTCGCCGTCGACATCTACGATCCGAGCTATTTCGTCGATTTCGCGCTGGCGGAAAAAGAGCCGATCAAGCTCGCCGGCGCGCCGGCTTCCTGCGGCGTGACCGTCACGCGTCCCACCGACGCCAAGGCGAAGCAGCAGCCGCTGAACGAGCAGAGCTTTCTCAGCGGCGACAATTCGAATTACGGCGCGATGTTCGCCAACAAAGTATTGGTGAAATGCCCGTGAGCGGGCGTGGCGCCGCTTCGTCCGGGTCGCTTGGCTCGCTTCGCGTCTGGGCCGGCGCGATGATCGCCGTCATCGGCGCGATGGTTCTCGACGGACATCTGGCGCAGGCGCTCGCCCAGGCAACGCCGTTCGGCGCGCCGCGCCCGCCGGCGGCCGCGAGCGAGGCCGGCGGCGTGGTCGGCTGGATCATCACCAAACAGGCGGAATTCTACCGCGCCATGTCTGCGGCGCTGCGCGCGGCCAAGACGGACGGCAGCGCGGTGACGACGTTGCTCGGCGTCTCGTTTCTCTACGGCATCTTTCATGCCGCCGGCCCCGGCCACGGCAAGGCCGTCATCTCCTCCTATCTCCTCGCCAATGAGGAGACCGCGTGGCGCGGCGTCGTACTGTCCTTCGCCTCGGCCTTCGTCCAGGCGTTGGTGGCGGTCCTGATCGTGGCGATCGCAGCCTGGCTTCTCAACGCCACCAGCCAGACCATGTGCAAGTCCGAACGCGTCATCGAGATCGCGAGCTACGCGCTGATCGCCGCGCTCGGGGCGCGGCTGGTCTGGACCAAGGGACGCGTTTTCTTCGATACCGCGCGGCGGGTTCGCGCGGCCGCGGGCGCGCCTCACGCGCATGACGGTCACCACGCGCATCACGACCACGCCGATCACGATCACGCGCATCACGGTGAGGCGCGCCACGATCGCCCGCATCACGATGGCGCGCGCGAAACCCGCGCCGACCATGCCCATCACGCCCATGGCGAGGACGACGCCCATTGCGGCCACGCGCATGGGCCGGACCTCGCCGCGATCGGCGGTCCCGGCGGGTGGCGCAACGGTCTCGGCGCGGTTCTGGCCGTGGGCCTGCGGCCGTGCTCGGGCGCGATCCTGGTGCTCGTCTTCGCCCTGGCGCAGGGTCTGTTCTGGGCGGGCGTCGCAGCCACCTTCATCATGGGGCTCGGGACCGCGCTGACCGTGGCTGTCATCGCCGTGCTCGCGCTCGGAGCCAAGGACGTCCTCGGGCGCTTCACGCGCGGTCGCACCGGCTTCGGCGCCATCGCCGTGCGGTTTCTCGAATTCGGCGCCGCCGGCCTCGTGCTCCTGCTCGGGGTCGCGCTGCTCGCGGGCTATGCGGCGGCCGAACGCGTGACCTGTTTCTGAAAGGGCGCGCTTGTCCGGCCGTGACGCGGCGCTTACCGTGAGCCGCGTCCACGGAGCCGCCACCGGCGGTCTTGCCATGTCCCGACCCGCCTGCTTCATCCAGCCATGTCCGATCGCGTCAGTCCCATGAATCCGTCGCCGACGGCCGATCGCATCGACCGCCTCGCCGAGATCGTCGGCTGGGTGGCGGCGTGGTGCGCGCTCGCCATGGTGGTGGCGCAGGTCGCCATCATCCTGACGCGCTTCCTGTTCGGCGTCGGCTCCTTGTGGCTTCAGGAATCGCTGGTCTATTTCCATGCCGCGCTGATCCTGTTCGCGGCCGCCTGGACGCTGCGCGACGACGGCCATGTCCGCGTCGACATCTTCTATGCCGACGCCGGCCCCCGCGCGAAGGCGTGGGTCGACCTTCTCGGCGCGGTGCTGCTGCTGATTCCGTTCATGGCCGCGGTGATCTTTCTGTCCTGGCCCTATGTCGCGCGCGCCTGGGCGATCTTCGAGGGTTCGCGCGAAATCTCCGGCCTGCCGTTGATGTTTCTGCTCAAGACCGCGATCCCGCTATTCGCCGCGCAGATGTTCCTTCAAGGTCTGGCGCAAGCGTCGCGGAGCCTCGCCGTCCTGCGCGGCGCGCGGAGGCCGCGCGCGGCCGGCGCGCCATGACCGGCGCCGAAATTCTCGCCGTCGCGCTGGTCGCCGCGGTCTGCGTCGCGCTCGCGGCCGGCTATCCGGTGGCGCTGACGCTCGGCGGGGTGTCGCTCGCCGTCGCGCTCGTCGGCCACGGCCTCGACCTGATGCCGGTGGGACTGCTCGGCGCGATCGGCCCGCGCATCCACGGCGTCGTCACCAACGAGACGCTGATGGCGATCCCGCTCTTCATCTTCATGGGCGTGATGCTTGAACGCACCCGCGTCGCCGAGGATCTGCTTGACGCGATGGGCCGCGTGTTCGGCGCGCGCGCCGGCGGGCTCGGCATCGCGGTGGTCTGCGTCGGCGTGCTGCTGGCGGCGGCCAAGGGCGTGGTCGGCGCGACCACCGTCACCATGGGCCTGATCGTCCTGCCGAGCATGCTGCGTCACGGCTACGACCCGCGCCTTGCCGCGGGAACGGTCGCGGCGACCGCGACGCTCGCGCAGGTGTTCCCGCCGGCGACGGTGCTCGTCCTCCTCGGCGATCAGATCGCCAATTCCTGGCAGGCGACGCAACTCGCGAAGGGAAACTTCGCCGCCTCGCCGGTCACCATCGCCGACGTTTTCGCCGGCGCCATCGTTCCGGGCCTGACGCTCGTCGCGCTTTATCTGGCTTTCCTGATCGCGGTCGCCTGGTGGCGGCCGGGTTGGTCGCCGCCGCTTGCCGCGGAGACCGACGGCCCGCGCGGCGCCGCGCTTGCCGCGCGCGTCATCCGCGCGCTTATCGCTCCGGTCGCGCTTATCGCCGCCGTGCTCGGGTCCATTCTCGGCGGCGTGGCGACGCCCACGGAAGCCGCGGCGATCGGCGCCGCCGGCGCGATCGGCCTCGGCGCCTACCGCAACGCCGCCACGGCGCGCGAACGCGGCTGGGTGGCGGCCGCCGCGCTTGCCCTTCTCGCGCTGATTCTCTTGCGCGCCGGCGGACGGTTCCATCTCGGCGCGGCCGGCGGCTTGGCCGGCATCACCGGGTTCGTCCTCGCATTGGCGCTCGCGGCCGTTCTCGCCATCGCCGCGTTCATGCTGACGCGCCAGCTCGGCCGGGCGGGTCTGCTCGCGCCCGTGCTGAAAAAGACGGCGCAAATTTCCAGCATGATCTTCGTCATCCTGATCGGCGCGACCTTCTTCAGCCTGGTCTTTCGCGCGCTCGGCGGCGACGATCTCGTCCACCGCGCGCTCGCCGGCCTGCCCGGAGGGGCGGGCGGGGCGGTGCTCACCGTGATGATCGCCATGTTCCTGCTCGGCTTCATCATGGACGCGTTCGAGATCATCTTCGTCGTGGTGCCGATCGTCGCGCCGCCGCTTCTGGCGATGACCGGGATCGATCCGGTCTGGCTCGCGGTGCTGATGGCCGTCAATCTGCAAACCTCCTATCTCCATCCCCCGCTCGGGCCGACGCTGTTCTTCCTGCGCGGGGTCGCGCCGGCGGGCATGACGACGCGCCACATCTATGTCGGCGTCATTCCCTTCGTGCTGATCCAATTCCTGATGCTGGCGATTCTCTGGTATTGTCCCGGCCTTGCCACGGCGCTGCCGCGCTGGCTCGCCGGTGCCGGCTGACGGTGCCGGCGAAGCGGGCCGAGATGCTAGCGAAAGAAACGCGGGCGAAAGAGATGAGCATGACGATGCCGACCGAGAACGCGCCGCCGCCCGACGCTCATTCGCGTGACCGCCGGGTCGGTGTTCTTCTCGTCAATCTCGGCACGCCCGACGCGGCCGATGCGCCAAGCGTGCGCGCCTATCTGCGGGAATTCCTGGCCGATCCGCGCGTCATCGAAAATCAGGGGCTGGTGTGGAAGCTGGTGCTCCACGGCATCATCCTGCGGGTGCGCCCGGCGCGCAAGGCGCGCGACTACGCCAAGATCTGGAACACCGATCGCGATGAATCCCCGCTCAAGACGATCACCCGCGCGCAGGCCGAAAAGCTCGGCGACGCCCTTGCCGGCGCGGGTGTCGTGGTCGACTGGGCGATGCGCTACGGCAATCCCTCGATCGCGACGGGGCTTGCCGCGCTCGCGGCGCGCGGCTGCGACCGCGTGCTCGCGATGCCGCTCTATCCGCAATATTCGGCGTCGACCACGGCGACCGTCTGCGACGAAATCTTTCGCGTCCTTTCCACCAAGCGGGCGCAGCCGACCCTGCGCGTCGCGCCGCCTTATTTCGACGACGAGGTCTATATCGACGCGCTCGCGGCCTCGATCGAGAAGCATCTGCGCGATGCCGGCGTCCGGCCCGAGGTGATCCTGGCCTCGTTTCACGGCATGCCGAAATCCTACATCGACAAGGGCGATCCCTATTACGACCAATGCGTCGTCACCGTCGACCGCCTGCGCGCGCGGCTCGGTCCCGGCGCGCCCGAGCTTCGGCTGACCTTCCAATCGCGTTTCGGCCGGCAGGAATGGCTGCGGCCTTACACCGACACGACGATCGTGGAACTGGCGCGCGCCGGCACGCGCCGCCTCGCGGTGGTGACGCCGGGCTTCGCCGCCGATTGCCTGGAGACGCTGGAGGAAATCGCGGTGGAAAACGCGGCGGCCTTCAGCCAGAATGGCGGCGAAACTTTCGTCGCAATTCCATGCCTCAACGACACGGAAGTCGGCATGGCCGTGCTGCGGCATCTGGCGAGGCGCGAATTGCGCGGCTGGGTCGAGGTGGATGTCGCGGCGAACGCCGGCTGACGCGGCGGGTTGAACGCTCGGCGCGGGCGGCGCGACCAATCGAAATGGCGCGCGCGACGGCGTTTCGCGCGGGGGCGCGCGGCGCCGTCTTGTCACGTGACCCGAGGCGGGCTTCGCCTCCGGGCGCAAATGGCCCGGGCCGGATAGGGTCCGGGCCAGATTGAGGGAGACACCATGCTTGGTTTCGACGTCTTCGCCATCGTTCTGGCACTGCTCGTCATCTTCACGCTGCTCGCCGGCATCAAGACCGTGCCGCAAGGCTTCAACTGGACGGTCGAGCGCTTCGGCAAGTTCACGCGCACGCTGGCGCCCGGGCTCAACCTGATCGTGCCTTATTTCGATCGCATCGGGCGCAAGATCAACATGATGGAGCAGGTGATCGACATTCCCCAGCAGGAGGTCATCACCAAGGACAACGCCACCATCACCGTCGACGGCGTCGCCTTCTTTCAGGTCTTCAACGCGGCGCAGGCGAGCTACGAAGTCTCCAACCTGACGCAGGCGATCGTGACGCTGACGATGACCAACATCCGCTCGGTGACCGGTTCGATGGATCTCGATCAGGCGCTGTCGCATCGCGACGAGATCAACGAGCGCCTGCTGCGCGTCGTCGACGCGGCGGTGGCGCCCTGGGGGGTCAAGGTCAACCGCATCGAGATCAAGGATATCGTGCCGCCGAACGATCTGGTCGAGGCGATGGCGCGGCAGATGAAGGCCGAGCGCGTCAAGCGCGCCGACATTCTCCAGGCCGAGGGCCAGCGCCAATCCGACATCCTGCGCGCCGAGGGCGCCAAGCAGGCGCAGATTCTCGAAGCCGAGGGCCGGCGCGAGGCGGCGTTCCGTGACGCGGAAGGCCGCGAACGTCTGGCGCAGGCGGAAGCCAAGGCGACCGAAATGGTGAGCCAGGCGGTCGCGCGCGGCGACGTCGCCGCGCTCAATTATTTCGTCGCGGAGAAGTACATCAAGGCCTTCGCCAAGATCGCCGAATCGCCGAACCAGAAGGTCGTGCTGCTGCCGATCGAGGCGACCAATGTGCTCGGCTCGCTCGCCGGCATCGGCGAACTCGCCAAGGCGACCTTCGGCGAGGACGCCGCGCGGCCGGCGCGGCGCGGCGCGGTGCCGCCGGTGGGTTCGTCGAGCTAAAGGAGACGGGGCATGCTGGCGGAACTCGCGCTGCGGCTCGGGCCGTGGAACTGGCTGATCCTCGGCCTTGTGCTGCTCGCGCTCGAATTGCTCGCGCCGGGAATGTTCCTGGTCTGGCTCGGGCTAGCGGCTATTCTGGTGGGGTTGATCAGCTTCCTCGTCGACTGGTCGTGGCAGGCGCAGATTCTCGCCTTCGCGCTGTTCTCGGCGGCGGCCGTGCCGATCTGGCGGCGCATGGCGCGCGGCGGGGCGCGCGAGGAGGGCGCCAACTTCCTCAACCAGCGGGCGCTGGCGCTGGTCGGCCAGGTCTTCACGTTGGAAAAGCCCATCGCCGATGGCCACGGCGCGATCCGGGTCGACGATACGATCTGGCGCGTGTCGGGGCCGGATTGTTCGGCCGGCAGCCGCGTCAAGGTGGTGCGCGCCGACGGCGTCAGCCTGACCGTGGAAAAAGCCTGATCGTGATCCGCCGGTAACGCTCCGCGCGGTCGACGCGCGCCTTCTTCGTCAGGCGACGCCGGCGCGCAGGAGATCGTGCAGGTGGACGATGCCGACGGGCCGGCCCGCCTCCGTCACCATCAACGCGGTGATCTTCGAGGAGTTCAGGATTTCGAGCGCCTCGCTCGCGAGCATGCCCGTCCCGATCGTCTTGGCGCCCCGCGTCATCACCTCGTCGACGCTCGCGGTCATCAGGTCGGGGCGCATGTGGCGGCGCAGGTCGCCGTCGGTGATGATGCCGGCAAGGCGACCCTTTCCGTCGACGATCGCGACGCAGCCGAAGCCCTTGGTCGACATCTCGACCAGCGCGTCCGACATCGGCGTGCCGAGCGGCTTGATCGGAATGGCCTCGCCGGTGTGCATCAGGTCGCGGACGAATTTGAGCATCGCGCCGAGCTTGCCGGCCGGATGCAGCGCGCGGAAGTCGAGCGCGGTGAAGCCGCGGCATTCGAGCAGCGCGATGGCGAGCGCGTCGCCGAGCGCGAGCTGCATCAGCGAGGAGGTGGTCGGGGCGAGATTGTGCGGGCAGGCCTCGCGCGCCTTCGGCAGGACGAGCACGACGTCAGCGGCCTTGCCGAGCGTGGACTCCTCGTGCGCCGTCACCGCGACGAGCCCGATGCGGAACCGGCGCGAATAGTCGATCAGGTTCTTCAATTCGGCCGTCTCGCCGGACCACGACAGCGCCATGATGACGTCGTCGGTGGTGATCATGCCGAGATCGCCGTGGCTGGCCTCGGCGGCGTGGACGAAAAAGGACGGCGTGCCGGTCGAGGCGAGCGTGGCCGCCATCTTGCGTCCGACATGGCCGGATTTGCCGAGACCGGTGACGATCACGCGCCCCGTCGCCTTGTGCATGAGTTCGACGGCGGTGGTGAAATGCGGTCCGAGGTCGCCGCGCAGCGCCCGCGCGAGCGCGGTGATGCCGGTGGCCTCGACCTCGAGCGTGCGCAGCGCCGACTGGATCGCGCCGTCGTGGCGCGGATCAGCCGCGTGGGTGGTCGGTTGGGTCTGTCGAGGTTTCAACGGCGCCATGTTCGGGTCCGGGCATTCCGGGCGGGCCGCCGGGCGATGCCCGGGACTGATAGCACGGCGAACTGCGCGGCGCGACCTCGGCCAAGGCGTCTCAACGGCCCGTTAACCATGTTTGTTTTAAGTCGGTTAACCAAACTTGGCGCGAGGCCGGGTCGGGCGCTCCCTCGATCCGTCCTGCCAAGGCTTTGAAGTAAAACGTATTTTGCCGCCGTTGGCGGCGGGACCGGGAGTGGCGCGAGTGAGTGTGCGGCAAGGCGGCGACACGCGCGTCCGTCCATCGCGCCCGTGCGGGCGAAACGGACGGTGCTGGCGCGCGCTTGCCTCGGGCCTGGCGTTTGCCGGCGCGGCCCTCCTTGCCGGCGGCGGAAGCCGGGCCCAGGACGGCGCGTCGGCCTTGCTGCGGCCGTCGGCCGAAAGGATTCCCGGACCGAACGGATCGCGGCCGCTCAACGGCGACCTCAATTCCGATCCGACCCGTCTGATGCGTGCGGACGAGGCTTCCTTCGCCGCCGCGTCCGGCGCGGGCGAGAGCGGCTTTGATTCGCTCAATCGCAAGCGACAGAAGCCAAGGAAGGGTGCCGGCGCGTCGCGCGCGGGCTTGCCCGTCAGTCCCGCGCGCCCATCGGCGTCGGCCAATCGCGAGCGCGTCGCCGCCGCGGTCGCCGGAACCGCCGCCGGCCAGCCGCCCCGCCGGCGGCTCAAGGTGGATGAGGACCCCTTCGCCGCGGTCGGTTTTTACGCCGGAAGCCTCCTGTTCAAGCCGGCGATCGAACTGTCGGCCGCCTACGACACCAATCCGGCGCGCTCGCCCGGCGGCAAGGGCGCGACCTACTACGTGCTCGCGCCCGAGCTCACCATGGCCTCGAACTGGTCGCGGCATTCGCTCACCGCCGATCTGCGCGGCAGCTACACCATGTATCCGTCCCCGCCCGACAATGGCGTGGCGCAATCGCCGGTCTCGATCGATCGTCCCGATTTCACCGGCAAGCTCGTCGGCCGGATCGACGTTACCCGCGACACCCAGATCGATCTCGAAACCCGCCTGCGTCTCGGCACCGATAATCCGGGCAGCCCCAACATCTCCGCCAATCTCGCGCGCTATCCCGTCTTCGGCACGCTCGGCCAATCGCTCGGCGTGACGCAACGCTTCAATCGTCTGGAGGTGTCGGTCGGCGGCGGCCTCGACCGCACCGCGTTCGAGCAATCGCACCTGACCGACGGCACCACGGCGTCGAACATCGATCGCAACTACGATCAATACGCGCTGACGGCGCGCGCGGCCTACGAGGCCAAGCCCGGGGTCAAGCCCTTCGTCGAGATCAATCTCGACCGGCGCGTGCACGATGTCGCCGCCGACCGCGCGGGCTATTTCCGCGACTCCTGGGGCACCACCGCCCGGGTCGGTTCGACATTCGAACTGTCGCGGCTCCTGACCGGCGAGGTATCGCTCGGCTACGGCCATCGCGGCTACGCCGACACGCGGCTGTCTCCGCTCAACGGGTTGATGACCAGCGCCTCGCTGGTATGGACGGCGACGCCGCTGACGAAATTCACGTTGACCGCGAAATCCTCGCTCGACGAGACGACGGTTGCCGGTGTTTCGGGCACGATCAGCCGCGACTACGCGCTGCAGGTCGACCACTCGCTCCGCCGCTGGCTGACGGCGAGCGCCAAATTGTCCTACGGCACCTCGCATTACGAGGGCATGGCGCGCGACGACCAGCGCTACGGCCTGACCACGGCGCTCGTCTACAACCTCTCGCGCACGATGCAGATCAAGGGCGAATTCCGGCAAGAGTGGCTGAAATCGACGGCCGCCGGCACCGACTACACCGCGAGCGTCTTCCTCGTCGGCCTGCGCTTGCAGCGATAGCGCCGCGCGGGCGAGGCCGGGTTCGCCTACTTTTCCTTCTTGCCCTTGAAGTAGAGCGCCATCTCCTCGCGCAGGATGGGGGCGAGATCGGCGCGGTCCATGCCGTAGGCGATATTGGCGGCAAGAAAGCCGGGCTTGGAGCCGCAATCGAAGCTGCGGCCCTCGAATTGCAGGCCGAAGAAGGGTTGCGTCTTCGCCAGCCTGATCATCGCGTCGGTGAGTTGGATCTCGCCGCCCGCGCCATGCTCCTGGTCGGCGAGAACGTCGAAGATTTCCGGCTGCAGGATGTAGCGGCCGGTGATGCTGAGATTGGAGGGCGCCTTCTCGCGCGACGGCTTCTCGATCATGCCGTTGATCTCGAAGCTCCGGCCGGCGCGCTTGCCGATGCCGACGATGCCGTACATGTGCACGGATTCGGCCGGCACTTCCTCGACCGCGAGAATATTGGCGCGCTTGTCGAGCCCGCCCGCGGCTTCGACCATCTGCTTGAGGCAGCCCGGCCTGTTCTTGACCAGCACGTCGGGCAACAGCACGGCGAAGGGCTCCTTGCCGATCACGTCGCGGGCGCACCACACCGCGTGGCCGAGGCCGAGCGGCGATTGCTGGCGCGTGAAGCTGGTCGCGCCGCCGGCGGGCTGATCCCGCTCCAGAAGTTCGATCTCCGCCTTCTTGCCGCGTTGGCGCAGCGTCTCCTCGAGCTCGAATTGGCGGTCGAAATGATCCTCGATGACGCCCTTGTTGCGGCCGGTGACGAAGACGAAATGCTCGATGCCCGCCTCGCGCGCCTCGTCGACGACGTGCTGGATCAGCGGGCGGTCGACCACGGTGAGCATCTCCTTCGGCATCGCCTTGGTGGCGGGAAGGAAGCGGGTGCCGAGGCCGGCGACCGGAAAGACGGCTTTGCGAATCTTCATCGGAATTCTTCGGAGCGTGGGATCAAGGGATCAACGGGGATGAGCGGAACGGATAACGCGCACGCGATACGCGGGGGCCGATCCACATGAAGACGAAGTTTGTCCGAACCGGGGCGGCCGAACGCGACCTAAGACCAAACACGGCGGTGGCGCAACGGCGATCTGCCGGGACGCTTCGTCGCGCTGGACCGGCGGCGAAAATGTGGGATCGTTAAGCAAATGGAAACCGGCGGAGGGCGTCATATCCGGGTAGGCGGGGTGCCGATCGAGGGACGAGGCGATGAAGTCACGAATCACGGCGGGTTGGCGCGCCATCGGCGCGGGCGCATGGATGTTCGCGGCGACGCTCGCCGCCACGCCGGCCGGCGCGCAATCGTCGGCCGGGGCGGGCCCGATCATTCTGCCCGGTTCGATCACGGGATCGATCTCGCCGCCGGCGTCTTCCGCCAAATCCTGGACCGGTGAGGACGGCGCCTCGGGTCATCCTCTGATGACGGCCGCCGCCATCCGCGAGGCGGCCGAGAATTTCGATCAATGCATCGCCGGGATGTGGCCGGAAGCCGCCCGGCGGCGGATCTCGCGCGAGAGCTTCGCGCGCTTCACCGCCGATCTTTCGCCCGACCTGCGCATCATGGATTTCATGGACGCGCAGCCGGAATTTACCAAGGCGATCTGGGACTATCTCGATCTCCTGGTCAGCGATGCGCGCATTCAGAAGGGCCGCGAGATCCTGGAGACGCACCGTCGGACCTTCGACGCCGTCGAAAAGACCTATGGCGTCGATCGTTATGTGATCGCGGCGATCTGGGGCATCGAGTCGAAATATTCGGCGCTGATCGGCGATCGCGACGTGTTGCGGTCGACGGCGACGCTCGCCTGCGTCGGTCGCCGCCAGGCCTATTTCCGCGACGAGTTTCTGTCCGCGCTCGAAATCCTGCATCGCGGCGATCTGCGGCCGGATCAGTTGCGCGGGTCCTGGGCCGGCGCGTTCGGGCCGACGCAATTCATGCCGACCTCGTTCAAGCGCTTCGCCGTCGACTTCGACGGCGACGGACGGCGCGATGTCGTCTCCTCGGTGCCCGATCTCGTCGCCTCGACCGCCAACAATCTGAAGAAAGACGGCTGGCGTGCCGGGCAGACATGGGGCTACGAGGTCGAGGTGCCGGCGGGCTTCAACTACATGCAGGCGAACCGCGCGCGGCAGTTGACGATCGCGCAATGGCAAGGCCTCGGCATTCGCCGCGTGGGCGGACGAGATTTCCCGCGCCAGAGCGACACCGCTTATTTGCTGGCGCCGGCCGGCGCGCGGGGGCCCGCGTTTCTGATGTTGCCGAATTTCAGGGCGATCCTGCGTTACAACCCGGCCGATGCCTATGCGCTCGCCATCGGCCATTTCGCCGACCGGCTGCGCGGCAGTGGGCCGCTGGTGCAAGCCTGGCCGCGCCACGAGCGTGTGCTGTCGCGCACGGAACGCCTTGAATTGCAACAGATTTTGGCGACGCGCGGCTACTACCAGGGCGAGCCGGACGGGCGCCTCGGCGGAAAGACCGTGGAGGCGCTGCGCCATTTCCAATCGGCGGCGGGGCTGCCGGCGGACGGCTTTGCCTCGGCAAGCGTCCTGGAGCGCCTGCGCGGCCGATAGGCCGCCGGCCGAACCCACAAGTTGACATGATTGCGTGAGACTTGACCGGTCGGCCCGAACCCCTTTTATGAGCCGATCGGATTCCCCGCGATGCCCGATCGGACCAGTGAGGCGGCGCGGCGTATCACGGCCGGAAAGACCGCATGTCGGCACGACGGTTCCATCGACTTCGCTCGCATTGGCGAGCCTGCCTGCCTTCGCCCGGCCCGTGGCGTTCGCGCATCGCGCGCGCGGTCGGGATGCTGGCCGCGCTGATCGCCATCGGCGTTGCGACGCCGGCCGCCGCGCAATTCCTGTTCGGTTGGGGCCGTCCATCCGCCCCAGTTCCGCAAAATCGCGGCCTCAATCCGTTCGACAATTTCCTCGAGCCGCGTCCGGTCCAGCGTCCGGCTGACTTTTCGCGCGCTCCGCCGCCCAAGAAGTCCGAGACCGCGCCGGAAAAAACGATCCTCGTGCTCGGCGATTCCATGGCGGACTGGCTCGCCTATGGCCTGGAGGATGCGTTCGCCGAAACGCCGGAAATCGGCGTGGTGCGCAAGCATCGCACCGTCTCCGGCCTCATCCGCTATCAGCCGAAGGGCGCGCCCGCGGACTGGCCGGCCGCCGCGCGCGAAATTCTCGCCGCCGAGAATCCGAGCTTCGTCGTCATCATGCTCGGCCTGAACGATCGCATGGAAATCCGCGAGCCGGTGGCCGAGAAGCCGGACGCCAAGACGTCCGAGGGCAAGCAGGAACCGGCGAAGAGAAAGAAGCTGGGCGGTGAGACGCAAGGCGAGGGCGCGTCCGATTGGGGCGGCGTCCCGCAGCCGGATGACGAGGCGGGCAACGAGGAGCCGCCAGCCTCGATCGTCGCGCAGGAGCGCGGTGGCGGCGCCGGCGGCGTCCACGAATATCGCAGCGAGAAATGGATCGAGCTCTACGGCCGCAAGATCGCCGAGATGATCGCCGCCGCCAAGGCGAAGGGCGTGCCGGTGCTCTGGGTCGGATTGCCGCCGGTGCGCGGCGCGCGATCGACCACGGACATGCTCTTCCTCGACGCTCTCTATCGCGATCACGCCAGCCGGGCCGGCATCACCTATGTCGATGTCTGGGACGGGTTCGTCGACGAGGCCGGGCGGTTCCTCAATCAGGGCCCGGATTTCGAGGGCCAGATTCGCCGCCTGCGCTCGCCGGACGGCGTTTATTTCACCAAGGCCGGCGCCCGCAAGCTCGCCCATTTCGCCGAACGCGAGATTCGTCGCCTGCTGGCGACGCGGATCGCGCCGGTCGCCCTGCCGAGCGAGCCGGGAACGCCCGATGGCACCGCGCGTCCGGGCGGTCCCGCGCCGAGGCCGATCGCCGGTCCGATCGTGCCGCTCGTCGCGTCCACCGTCGGCGCCGATGAACTCCTCGGCGGCATGGGATCGCGTCCGGCGGGGGTCGACGCGCTCGCGGCGCGGACCTTGGTCAAGGGCGAGCCGTTGACGCCGCCGGCCGGCCGCGCGGATGATTTCGTCTGGCCGCGTCGCAATGTCGGCGCGGAGATCGCGCCGGCGACCGTGTCGCTTCCCGAAAGCGAGCCGGCGCGTGTGCCGGCCGCGCCGCAGCCGCCATCAAGGGCGGAAACGCCGGCCGGCGCGAAGGCGGGCGCGCGCGGGGTTCCCGGAACGATCCTCGGACCACCTTCCGGGCCGCAGCTCGCGCCGTTTCCCGGCCAGGCGCCGTCGCCGCCCCGGGCGCGCGGCAACAATCCGCCGCGACCGCCGGCGCCGGTCGGTCCATCGGCTCTCGCGCCCGGTTTCTTTTCCCGCTGAGACAGGCTTGTCGACGGCGTCGCTCGTGCGTGATGCCGCCCGCGCCGTCGCGCGCGCTCAAGCGGCAGGCAAGACAACCGGATGATTTGCGCGAGTATTTCCCGGCGAGATGGAATCGCTCGGCCGAAATGAAATGCTCCGGATCTACAGCCTTGAGCAAATCCTGATCGCGAAAGTGGTTTCCACTTTTGCGGGGTTTGCTCTATCGCGGCAGGGCCGACGATCCCATCAGGAACTCGTCGACCGCGCGGGCCGCCTGGCGTCCCTCGCGAATGGCCCAGACCACCAGCGACTGGCCGCGGCGCATGTCGCCGGCCGCGAACACCTTGTCGATCGAGGTGCGGTAGTTCTCGACATCGGCCTGGACGTTGCCGCGCGGATCGAGGTCGACGCCGAGTTTCTTGAGCAGCCCCTCGTGAACGGGGTGCACGAAACCCATCGCCAGCAGCACCAGGTCGGCCGGCAGTTCGAATTCGGTTCCCGCGATCGGCCGCATCTTGTCGTCGACGCGCGCGCAATGCAGCTTCGTCACCTTGCCGCCCTCGCCCTCGAAGCGCTGCGTCACCACCGCGAATTCGCGGCGCGCGCCTTCCTGATGGCTCGACGAGGTGCGCAGCTTGAGCGGCCAGTTCGGCCAGGTCGTCATCTTGTTCTCGTGCTCGGGCGGGCGCGGCATGATCTCGAGCTGCACGATCGACTTCGCGCCATGGCGCACCGAAGTGCCGATGCAGTCCGAGCCCGTGTCGCCGCCGCCGATGACGACGACGTCCTTGCCGGTGGCGAGAATCTCGGCCGCCCCGCCGAGCGGCTCGTTGCCGACGCGGCGGTTCTGCTGCGGCAGAAAGTCCATCGCGAAATGAACGCCGGCGAGGTCACGGCCGGGGATCGGCAGATCGCGCGGCGCCTCGGCGCCGCCGGCCAGCACCACCGCGTCATGCGCGGCCACCAGCGTGGCCGGATCGACATTGACGCCGACATTGGCGCCGTAATGGAACGTCACCCCCTCGGCCTGCATCTGCGCGACGCGGCGGTCGATGAGATGCTTCTCCATCTTGAAGTCGGGAATGCCGTAACGCAGAAGGCCGCCGGCCTTGGCGTGCTTTTCGTGGACATGAACCTCGTGGCCGGCGCGGGCGAGTTGCTGGGCGCAGGCAAGGCCCGCCGGGCCCGAGCCGATGACGGCGATCTTCTTTCCCGTCCTGGTCGCGGGCGGCCGCGGCGCGAGCCAGCCGTTTTCCCAGGCGCGGTCCACGATCGTGCATTCGACGGTCTTGATCGTCACCGGCGCGTCGTTGATGTTGAGCGTGCAGGCGGCCTCGCACGGCGCCGGACAGACGCGGCCGGTGAATTCGGGGAAGTTGTTGGTCGAGTGCAGATTGCGCGCGGCGGTTTCCCAATCGCCGGCATAGACGAGGTCGTTCCAGTCCGGGATCTGGTTGTTGACGGGACAGCCGGTGTGACAGAACGGAATGCCGCAATTCATGCAGCGCGCGGCCTGATCGCGGACGTCCTTCTCCGACAGCGGCACGACGAATTCGCGATAATGCCTGATGCGCTCGGAGACCGGCGCGTATTTGCGGTCGGAGCGATCGATTTCGAGGAAGCCGGTGATCTTTCCCATCGTCTTATTTCCAGAATTTCAGGCGCCGACGGCGATCTGCGGCTCGGCCGCCTCGCGCGTCTTGATCTCGTTGAGCGCGCGGCGGAACTCCACCGGCATCACCTTGCGGAACTTCGGCAGATAACTCTTCCAGTCGGCCAGGATCGCGGCGGCGCGCGCCGAGCCGGTGAGCTTGGCGTGGCGGGTGATCAGGATATGCAGCCGCTCGACATCGAAGCCGGTCATGTCGGCGAGAATGTCGACCTTGCCATGGGCCTCGAGGTCGCCGGACTGGTGGAACGCCGTCGCGTTGAGGAGTTCTTCCGACAGCACCGGCTCGAGCTCCACCATCGCCATGTTGCAGCGCTTGGCGAAGGTGCCGTCGTCATCGAGCACATAGGCGACGCCGCCCGACATTCCGGCCGCGAAATTGCGTCCGGTCGGGCCGAGCACGACGACCACGCCGCCGGTCATGTACTCGCAGCAATGATCGCCCGCGCCCTCGATGACGGCGACGGCGCCTGAATTGCGCACGGCGAAGCGTTCGCCGGCGACGCCGCGGAAATAGCACTCGCCTTCGACCGCGCCATAGAGCACGGTGTTGCCGACGATGATCGACTTCTCCGGCACGATGCCGGAATTGGCCGGCGGCCGCACGATGATGCGTCCGCCCGACAGGCCCTTGCCGACATAGTCGTTGCACTCGCCTTCGAGATCGAAGGTGACGCCGCGCGTCAGCCAGGCGCCGAAGCTCTGCCCGGCGGTTCCGCTGAAGCGCACCTGGATGGTGTCCTGCGGTAGGCCGGCATGGCCGTATTGCTTGGCGACCGCGCCCGAAAGCATCGCGCCGACGCTACGGTCGGTGTTGTTGATCGCCGATTCGATCCTGACCGGCGCGCCCCGGTCGATCGCGGCGCGGGCCTGGTCGATCAGCTTGCGATCGAGCACCTTGTCGATGTTGTGGTCCTGCGGCTCGCATTTGTGGATCTTCGCGCCCGGCTCCGTTTCCGGCTTGTGGAACAGCTTGGAAAAATCGAGCCCGCGTGCCTTCCAATGCGAGATCATGTCGCTCTGGTCGAGCATCTGGGTCTGGCCGATCATCTCGCCGAAGGTGCGATAGCCCATCAGCGCCATCAGCTCGCGCGCTTCCTCGGCGACGAAGAAGAAGTAGTTGATGACGTGCTCGGGCTGGCCGACGAAGCGCTTGCGCAGGATCGGGTCCTGCGTGGCGATGCCGACCGGGCAGGTGTTGAGATGGCACTTGCGCATCATCAGGCAGCCGGCGGCGATCAGCGGGGTGGTGGCGAAGCCGAACTCGTCGGCCCCCAGCAGCGCGCCGATGACGACGTCGCGCCCGGTGCGCAATCCGCCGTCGACCTGAACGGCGATGCGGCTGCGCAGGCGCTCGCGCACGAGCGTCTGGTGCGTTTCGGCCAGGCCGATTTCCCATGGGCTGCCGGCGTGCTTGATCGAGGTCAGCGGGCTCGCGCCGGTGCCGCCCTCGAAGCCCGAAATCGTCACATGGTCGGCCCGCGCCTTGGCGACGCCGGCGGCGACGGTGCCCACGCCGACCTCGGAGACGAGTTTGACCGAAACATCGCCGTCGGGATTGGTGTTCTTGAGGTCGTAGATGAGCTGGGCGAGGTCCTCGATCGAATAGATGTCGTGGTGCGGCGGCGGCGAGATCAGGCCGACGCCGGGCGTGGAGTGGCGCACGCGCGCGATCGTGGCGTCGACCTTGTGGCCGGGCAATTGTCCGCCTTCGCCGGGCTTGGCGCCCTGCGCCATCTTGATCTGCATCATGTCGGAGTTGACGAGATACTCCGTCGTCACGCCGAAGCGGCCGGAGGCCACCTGCTTGATCGCCGAGCGCATCGAATCGCCGTTCGGCATCGGCTTGAAGCGATCGGCTTCCTCGCCGCCCTCGCCGGTGTTCGACTTGCCGCCAAGTCGGTTCATGGCGATCGCCAGCGTCGTGTGCGCCTCGCGCGAGATCGAGCCGAAGCTCATCGCGCCGGTGGCGAAGCGCTTGACGATCTCCTTGGCCGGCTCGACCTCCTCGATCGGGATCGGCTTGCGGCGGTCCTCGCTGGCGCGCTTGATCCGGAACAGGCCGCGGATGGTCAGGAGCCGTTCGGACTGCTCGTTGAGAATCCTGGCGAACGCCTTGTAGCGCTCATAGGAGTTGCCGCGCACCGCGTGCTGGAGTGCGGCGATCGATTCCGACGTCCAGGCGTGATCCTCGCCGCGCGCGCGGTAGGCGTATTCGCCGCCGACGTCGAGCGCGTTGGCGTAGATCGGCGAGGCGCCGAAGGCGTCGCGATGGCGCCGCACCGTTTCCTCGGCGATCTGGGCGAGGCCGACGCCCTCGATGCGGGTGGCCGTGCCGGTGAAATAGCGGGCGACGAAATCGCTCTTCAGGCCGACGGCATCGAAAATCTGCGCGCCGCAATAGGACTGATAGGTCGAGATGCCCATCTTGGACATCACCTTGAGCAGGCCCTTGCCGATCGACTTGATGTAGCGCTTGACGATTTCCTTGTCGTCGAGCTTGGCCGGAAGCTGGTGGCGCAGCGCCAACACCGTCTCGAAGGCGAGATAGGGATTGATCGCCTCGGCGCCGTAGCCGGCCAGACAGGCGAAGTGATGCACCTCGCGCGGCTCGCCCGATTCGACGACGAGGCCGACCGACGTGCGCAGTCCGGTGCGGATCAGGTGATGGTGCACGGCTGCGCAGGCCAGCAGCGAGGGGATCGGCACGCGGTCCTCGCCGGCCATGCGGTCGGACAGGATGATGATGTTGGTGCCCTCGCGCACGGCCACCTCGGCGCGGCCGCAAAGCTCGTTGAGCATCGGCTCCATGCCGGCCGCCCCATGCGTCGCCGGGAAGGTGGCGTCGAGCGTGATCGACTTGAAGTGCGAGCCCGACAGCGCGGCGATGCCGCGAATCTTTTCCAGGTCGGCGTCGGTCAGGATCGGCTGGCGTACCTCCAGGCGCTTGGAGTGCGACATGCCCTCGAGATCGAACAGGTTCGGCCGCGGCCCGATGATCGAGACCAGGCTCATGACGAGTTCCTCGCGGATCGGATCGATCGGCGGGTTGGTCACCTGCGCGAAGTTCTGCTTGAAATAGGTGAACAGCATCTTCGGCCGGCTCGACATCGCCGAGATCGGCGTGTCGTTGCCCATCGAGCCGATCGCCTCCTCGCCGACGCTCGCCATCGGCGTCATCAGGATCTTGATGTCTTCCTGGCTGTAGCCGAACAGCTGCTGCTGATCGAGCAGGTCGACATTGGCGCGCGCCTTGGTGGTGCCGCTCTCCGGCAGATCCTCGAGCACGATCTGGCTGCGATCGAGCCATTCCTTATAGGGGTTGCTGTCGGCCAGCGTCGCCTTGAGCTCGTCGTCGGGAATGAGACGTCCCTCGTCGAGATCGACCAGCAGCATCTTGCCGGGCTGCAGCCGCCACTTGGTGATGATCGACTCCTCGGGCACCTTGAGCACGCCCATTTCCGAACCCATGATGATCCGGTCATCATTGGTGACGAAATAGCGCGCGGGCCGGAGGCCGTTGCGGTCGAGCGTCGCGCCGATCTGGCGGCCATTGGTGAAGGCGATCGCGGCCGGTCCGTCCCACGGCTCCATCAGCGCGGCGTGATATTCGTAGAAGGCGCGGCGCTTGGCGTCCATCAGCGGATTGCCGGCCCAGGCCTCGGGAATAAGCATCATCACCGCGTGGGCGAGCGAGTAGCCGCCCTGGGTGAGGAATTCGAGCGCGTTGTCGAAGCAGGCGGTGTCGGACTGGCCCTCATAGGAGATCGGCCACAGCCGGTTGATGTCGGCGCCGTAAAGGTCGGACTTAACCGAAGCCTGCCGCGCCGCCATCCAGTTGACGTTGCCGCGCAGCGTGTTGATCTCGCCGTTATGCGCGACCATCCGGTAGGGGTGAGCGAGCGACCAGGTCGGGAAGGTGTTGGTCGAGAAGCGCTGGTGCACGAGCGCGAGCGCGGATTCGAAATCCTCCTCGTGCAGATCGGGGTAGTAGGTGCCGAGCTGGTCGGCCAGGAACATGCCCTTGTAGACAACCGTGCGGCACGACAGCGAGACCGGATAATAATGCGCGAGGCTGCGGTCGCGCCGCTCGTAGATGGCGTTGGAGATGGTCTTGCGCAGGATGAACAGCCGGCGCTCGAACTCGTCCTCGTCCGCGATCCGCGCGCCGCGGCCGATGAACACCTGCATGTTGAAGGGTTCGGTCGGCTTGACGGTGACGCCGAGCGTCGAATTGTTGGTCGGCACCTCGCGCCAGCCGAGCAGCGTCAGCCCGTCGGCCTTCAGCTTCTCGGTGATGATCTGCATGATAACTTCGCGCCACGGCTTTTCGCGCGGCATGAAGATCGCGCCGACCGCGTAATGGCCGGGCTCGGGCAGCGCGAAGCCGATCTCCTTGGCCTTGCGGGAGAAGAAGCGGTGCGGGATCTGCACGAGGATGCCGGCGCCGTCGCCGGCGCGCGGATCGGCGCCGACCGCGCCGCGATGCTCGAGGTTGAGCAGAATGGTGAGCGCGTCGACGATGATGCGATGCGACTTGCGTCCCTTGATGTCGGCGATGAAGCCGACGCCGCAGGAATCCTTTTCCAGCGCCGGATCGTAAAGCCCTTCCGCGCCGGGCGCGGGCCTGTCGGCCACCTCGATCCCGGACCGAACCTCGTCGCGGTCAAATTCAGACGCCGTCATCTTCGCCCCTCGCATTCCTCGTCCACTCCCGTCCCGCCGCGCGCGCGGCGCACCGCCAACCTTGCGGGGCAGCCCTGCCGCCCCGCGTCGGGTGCGTCGATCTGGGAGGTGCCGCCGTGGCGATCCGTTTCCCGGCGGATCGCCCGACCGCCCGAATTCCGACCCGCCGCGGCGATACCGCCCGAGCGGGGCCAGCTCACGCGTGAGTCCCGGTCCGCCTACGCGCGGCTCGCGCCGCGGCACAAAGGCATCCCGTTACTCATGCGGCTGCGTTGACTTACGTCAACCGACCGCCATCCCCATCGTCGCGGCGTTCCGCGACGATTAGGACAGCAATGCTGTCCTAACTTCCCACATTGCCAAATTTTTTTCTAGCACACAAGGGCGGGTGAGTCCTGTCCGCCACGATCGCGACAATCGGTCCGCGACGCCTCGCCGCGCGGTGTTGCACGCATGCGCCAGCCGGTGGCGGGCGGGCGGGGAAAACCGGCGGAACGGGGATCAGAAAAGCGGCCGGCGGGGGAGCGAAGACGCGGGAGGATGGCCGGGAGTGCCGGTGCGCGCGCATCGGCGTGCTTTTCTTGGCGGGCGGGTCGCCGGCCGGAATGCCCGCAAGGCGGCCGCCCAAACGAGAAGCGCCCCGGCCCGGCCGGAGCGCTTCCGTCATTTCTCTAAAAAGGGATGCCTGCCGGGCGTGGGTCAGGCGGCCTTCTCGACCGTCCGCTCGATCACCGCGCCGTTGCCCTTGATCGGGATCGTCCGGGGCTTCATGGCCTCGGGAATCTCGCGGGCGAGGTCGACGTGCAGGAGGCCGTTCTCGAGGCTCGCATTCTTGACCTGGACGTAGTCGGCGAGCTGGAAGACGCGCTCGAACGTCCGCGCGGCGATGCCGCGATAAAGGATCTGAGCCGTCTCGTCCTGGGCCATTTCGGCCGGGGCCTTCTCGCCCCTGATCGTCAGCGTGTTTTCCTTCACGACGATCGAGAGCTCGGGCGCCGCGAAACCCGCCACCGCGACGGAAATGCGGTAGGCGTTATCGCCGGTCCGCTCGATATTGTAGGGGGGATAGCCCGAGGAAACGTCCGCGCCGCCAGCCTGGTCGAGCATCGAGAAGAGGCGGTCGAAACCGACGGTCGAACGATAGAAGGGAGAAAGATCAAAGCCACGCATCGCATATCCTCCATGATGAGCGATATACAGACGGTCCGCCACCAAGGCCGAACCTTCGTTCTGTGAGCAGCCTAGAGAGGCCTGCACGAAGATGATATGGGAGGGCCCGCTTCGACTTCAAGAGCGGCTCCGGAGGCCCCAGATAACGGCGGCAGCCGCGGTCGGCCGCCTCGAATCCGCCGCGCCGACAAACCTGAACCCCGAGTCGTCCTTGCGCCCATGAACCTCGTTTCCATTCCGGCAAATCCCGCGCCCGAGGGCGCGACCACCGGCCTCCTGAAGACGCCGGACGGCGCGGAACTGCGTTTCGCGCGCTGGGCGCCGCCGGCCAATCGCAAGGGAACGGTCTGCGTTTTCACCGGGCGCGGCGAATTCATCGAGGAATATTTCGAGACGGTGACCGATCTGCGCAAGCGCGGGTTCGCCGCGGTCGTGCTCGACTGGCGCGGGCAGGGCCATTCCTCGCGCCGGCTGCGCAATCCGTTCAAGGGCTATGTGCGCGACTTCTCCGAATACGAGGTCGACGTCGAGACGCTCGTCCGCGATGTCGTCATGCCGGACTGTCCGCCGCCTTATTTCGCGCTCGCCCATTCCATGGGCGCGGCGGTGATGATCCGCATGGCCTATCAGCGGCGGCGGTGGTTCGATCGCATCGTGTTGTGCTCGCCGATGATCGGCCTGCCGGGCGCGCGCGCCTCGTTTCCGGTGCGCGCCATGATCCGCGTGGCGCGCTACGCCGGCCTGGGCGGGCGCTATGTTCCGGGCGGATCGGACACGCTTCACGGCAGCGAAGCCTATGTGAGCAACGAACTGACGACCGATCCCGTGCGCTTCGCGCGCAACGCCGCCATTCTCGACGTCGAGCCGACGCTGGGCATCGGCGCGCCGACGATCGCCTGGATCGACGCGGCCTTTCGCGCGATGCGGCCGTTCGCCTCGCACACCTATCCGTCCCAGATCCGCCAGCCGATCCTGATTCTCGCCGCCGGCAACGACACCATCGTGTCCAATTCTGCGATCGAGGAATTCGCCCATTTCCTGCGCGCGGGCACGCATCTCGTCATCAACGGCGCCAAGCACGAATTGCTGCAGGAACAGGATCGCTATCGCGCGCAGTTCTGGGCCGCGTTCGACGCCTTCGTGCCGGGAACGCCGCTGTTCGGATAGCTCCGCGCCCGATCAGATCGGCGGCGCGTGGGGGAAGTCCGCCTCGCCGCGCGCGCGCCGTTCGATGTGGCCCATGACGGCGAGCGCGACGTGATCGCGCCAGGGCCGCGCCATCACCTGCACGCCGACGGGAAGGCCGGCGCTGCCGATCTCGGTCTGGCGCGCCGTGTTGTCGACCTGGTCCCATGACATCGGCCGGTCGCTTTCCTCATCCTTGCGCACGCGCGTGACCGGGACGACGCCGGCGGGATAACCGGTGAGGTTCGCGAGCATCGTGTAGGCGCCGGGCATCGGCATCATCAGGCTCGCGCCGTGGCGCTGCGCGGGAACGGCGTAGGGAGGCAGAAGGATGACATCGGCCGGCCCGCCGCTTGCGGCATCGAGCGCGGCGCGGAACTCATCGCGGTAGGCGGCGATGCCTTCAACGACATTCCAGTAATGCTCGGTGGTGCCCGGCGCGAAATGGCGGAAGAAGGCGGCGGCCCGGCGTTGGCCGAATTTGTGGAGGATATGCGCCAGGCCCGCGCGCAACCAGGACGGCATGCTCGCCAGCAGCAATGTCGCGCGCATGCGGTAGTCGAGCTTGTCGCCGCGCGCGAGCTTTCTCAGCGTGCGGGCGCGGTCGCCGGAAAGGCAGCCGAAGAACAATTCGTTCGCCCGCGCGATCGACGGCGGCCGCCACGGCACGATCGTCGCGCCGGCTTCGGCGAGCCAGCGCGCGCTCGTTTCAACCGCGCGCCGCAACGCCGGCGAGACGGGAAAGTCGCCGTCGTCGGTGAACATCGCGACGCGCAGGCCCTTCATCTCGACCTGGCCGGGATCGCCCAGGCGCGGTCCTGGATCGACCTCGTCGTCGCGGCCGGAATCGAGCACGCGCAGCGCCAGGATCAGGTCATCGACCGAACGCGCCATCGGCCCGACCTGGCTGACGATCCCGGTTTGGCCGACCGGGAGGCCGTGCCCGCAATGGTCGGGCAGGCGCCCGGCCGTCGGCCGGATCGCGGCGATGCCGCAGAAGGCCGCCGGAATGCGCAGGCTGCCGCCGATGTCGTTGCCGAGGCCGAGCGGCGAGGCGGCCGCGCCGATGATCGCGCCCTCGCCGCCGCTGCTGCCGCCGCAGGAGCGTTCGCCGTTCCATGGATTTTCCGTGCGGCCGTAAAGCGGATTGTCGCATTCGGTGAAGAACATGAATTGCGGCAGGTTGGTCTTGGCGAGCGGAATGGCGCCGGCGGCGCGATAGCGCGCGACGTAAGGATCGTCGGCCTCGGCGCGGTGCGCGCTCCGCCACGGCACGCCGAAGGTCGAGGGCGTGCCGACCATGTCGAAGCATTCCTTGATGGTGACGGGAACGCCGGCGAGCGGACCGAGCGTTTCGCCACGCGCGCGCCTGGCGTCGACCTCGCGCGCCTCCGTCCGCGCCGCTTCGAAGAAGCGAAGCACGACCGCGTGGATTTTCGGATCGACTTCCTCGACGCGGGCGATGAAGGCCTCGACCACGTCGACGGCCGAGAACTGGCCCTCGGCGATGCCGCGGGCGATATCGACGGCGCGCAGCGACGTGATGCGCGCGCCCGTTCCGGCAAGCGGCGCGGAGGGATTATCCATTGCGCGAACTCCAGGATGAGGAGGCCATCGCCGGCATCGTCGCTTGGGCGCGCCTTACTCCGCAAGGGCTTTCAGCGCCGCCTCGTGCACGCGCGGGTCGCCGGCGGCGACAATTCGTCCTCCCGCCTGCGCCGGCTCGCCCTCCCAGGTGGTGACGATGCCGCCCGCGCCGTTAATGATGGGGATGAGCGCGCAGATGTCGTAGGGCTTGAGCTCGGTCTCGATCACCAGGTCGACATGGCCGGCCGCGAGCATGCAATAGGCGTAGCAGTCCCCGCCGTAGCGGGACAGCCGCGTCTTCTTTTCGACGGTCGTGAAGATCGCGCGGTCGCTTTCGTTCATCAGCAGCGGGCTCGTCGTGAACACCGTTGCTTCGCCGAGCGACGCGCAGGCGCGCGTGGCGAGATCGCGCCGGCCGGAAGGCCCGCGATATTGTGCGCCCTTGCCGTCGCCGGTGAAGCGCTCGCGGATATAGGGCTGATGCATCATGCCGAAGACGGGCGCGCCGTCATGCATGAGGCCGATCAGCGTGCCCCAGGTCGGCAGGCCCGAGATGAACGACTTGGTGCCGTCGATCGGGTCGAGCACCCAGACGAATTCGGCGTCGGCATGTTCCACGCCGAATTCCTCGCCGACGATGCCGTGG
This sequence comes from Xanthobacteraceae bacterium, assembly GCA_041918675.1. Classification (GTDB taxonomy): domain Bacteria; phylum Pseudomonadota; class Alphaproteobacteria; order Rhizobiales; family Xanthobacteraceae; genus SCUB01. Next base: position 630,866 of record JAYRVF010000014.1, on the reverse strand, counting down.
CCGGGAAAGGCGTCATGAATCGCCCGCCGCATCGCCACCTCGGCGGCGCGGTCGGCCTCCGTGACGGGATCGAAATTGTTCGCGGGCCCCTTGTTTTCGACGCCAAGCGCGGTGCGGAAGAACGGCAGGATCGCCTCGCCGGAAATCGTGGCGAGCCGGTCGATGAAAGCGCCGAAATCGACGACGGACACGGGTGGCCTCACTCCTTAAGATTCGCGCGCGGCCGAACGCGGTCGGTCGCCGCGCGCCATGTTCCCGCCTATGCGAATCGGCCTTCCGGGGCAATGACGTGGGTTCGTCACCCACCAGGCCTGCTTCCGCGCGCGTCCGGCCTTGTCGCCGGAGCAATTTCGAGATTCGATTTTTTTGAAGTGCAAACGGGCGTGTACTGAGGTCGACGTTGGGGCCTGATTTCGCGCTATGCGCGCAAATATCGAACGACTCGTCGCGCCGCAGGCGGCCCTTTTTATTGATTAAACTATTGAAATAACAATAAAAAAGTGTTGCGACGGTGAGGTTAATCCAATGTTACATTCATTGATCAGGCATGCGTGATTTGCATGGCAAATCACTCAAAAGACCTTGCGCTCGCGGCGGTGCGGACTCATATTGTTGCGGTGCGGCAATCGTCTGATTGCCGCTGCCCTCCTTGGGCGTTTCCTCCCTAGACTTGGGCCGCTTGCCTTGCAGGCGGCCCATTTTTATTGGGGCTCGCTTTCCCAGCCACCACTAGATGAAGTGCGAGAGCCATGCGCCGCGCGGCGCGCGCGGCTTCGTGTCACTCGGCCGCGGTCCTCATGTGCCGCAACTGGTCGATCGCGATCGCGCTGAGATCATCGGCGAGGACCGCGAAGTCGGCGGTGACGCGCGAAAAGCGCGGCAGGCGCTCACGCCGCTTCTCGTCGAGATAGGTCGCGCGGTTGAGTTCGATCTGGACCGAATGAAACCCCTCGGTCGGATGGCCGTAATGCTCGGTGATGAACCCGCCGGCATAGGGCTTGTTGCGACTGACCGAATAGCCCAGGCGCGACATGGTGCCCTCGATCACCGCCGAAACCACGGGGGCGCAGCTCGCCCCGTAGCGGTCGCCGACGACGAGGTCGGCGCGCCGTGCTTCCTCGCGCGAGGCGCCGGTCGACGGCATCGAATGGCAGTCGACGAGAATCACCGCGCCGAACTGGCGCTGCACCCGGCTGATCAGGCGGCGAAGCTCTCGATGATAGGGCTTGTACAGCGCCTCGATCCGGCGCAGCGCGTCCTCGGCGGAAATGCGCTCGCGGTAGATTTCCTGGGCGTCGCCGACCACGCGCGGAATCGTGCCGAGGCCGCCGGCGACGCGCATCGAGCGCGTGTTGGCGTAGCTCGGCAGCCGGCTCGAATACATCCGCGGATCGAGCTCATAGGGCTCGCGGTTGACGTCGATATAGCTGCGCGGAAAGCGCGCGCGCATGACGGCGAAACCGCGCTCGGCGAGCCCGATGATGAACTCGTCGACGAAGGAATCCTCGGATTTGCGCAGCGTGGCGAGATCGAGCCGCGACGAGCGCAGGAAATGGATCGGGTAATGCGAGCCGCTATGGGGCGAGTTGAAGACGATCGGCGCCCGCCAGCGGGCCGGTTCGATGATCTCGAACGGCGGCGCCGGGAAATCGTCCTCGGGTTGTTCCTTGGTCGTCATGCTCGAGCGCACCCTTGTGCACGATCCAGCGAGGCGATTCTTCAGGTCGCGGGCGGTCCGGTTCAAGCCGACCGTAACCCCGGCGCGTTCCGGGGGAGGGGGTCGGCCACGGGACCGGGTTCCCACTTAAGCATTTTCGCACCACGTTCCCAGCGGAATGGCAAGCCATCCGGGGCTCTTTGCATCATAGTTCCGCCGAAGAATCACGCATTTACTCGTCCGCTCGCCGGGCGCGGCCGCCCGCCCCGCCAACAAAAAAGTTGGCCTTCACCCGAAATTTACCCGAAATCCGCCTAATGGGGCGGTTGGTTCCAACGACGAGAAGTCCGACGCCCGCCATGCAAAAGAAGATCCTCCTTGCCGAAGACGACAACGACATGAGGCGCTTTCTCGTCAAGGCGCTCGAAAATGCCGGTTTCCAGGTCAATTCCTTCGACAATGGCCTGTCCGCCTATCAGCGGCTGCGCGAGGAGCCGTTCGAGCTTCTCCTGACCGATATCGTGATGCCCGAGATGGACGGCATCGAGCTTGCCCGGCGCGCCGCCGAACTCGACCCCGACATCAAGATCATGTTCATCACGGGCTTTGCCGCGGTCGCCCTGAATTCGGATTCCAACGCGCCAAAAAACGCCAAGGTGCTGGCCAAGCCCATCCACCTGCGCGAGCTCGTCACCGAAGTGAACAAGCTGCTGGCGGCCTGACGCCGCCCTCGCCGCGCCGGCGGGGAACGCCGGCCGCGCTCGCGCTTGCCTGCCCCGGGCGGAGTCGTTATAGGGACCCCGACCTTGCGAAATGTGTCGGGCGCGTAGCTCAGCGGGAGAGCACTACGTTGACATCGTAGGGGTCGCTGGTTCGATCCCAGCCGCGCCCACCATTCCCCATCATTCCCCCGCCATCCGTCGCCAGCCGCCGGTCTTCCGCGCGTCCGCGCGCCGCCGCCGCGCGCCGCCGCGCCGCGCTTGACCGACCCATGCGCCAACAAAAAGCCCTCCCCCGGGCGGGGGAGGGCTTTGATGGCGAGCGCCGCGAGCCGAGCGACAAACGCGGCGCCTGGTTCGCCGGATGGTTCCGCGCGTGGCCGCGTCGCGCGGCCTCGCGGGGCGTCCTACTTCGTCGCGTCGGCGGCGACCTTGGTCAGATAGGTCTCGATGCCGGCGCGCGGGCCCTGCCGCTTCTCGATTTCCTGATAGCGCTCCTGCGCGCCGGACGGCAGCTTGTGCGCGATGCCGCGATGGCAGTCGATGCAGGTCTGCTTGCTGTCGAAGCCTTCCTCGTGACGCTTGGAGGCGCGCGACTGCTGGCGGGTGAAATCCATGAAATCGTCGCCGTGGCAGTTGCGGCATTCGCGCGAGTCGGTCGCGCGCATCGTTTCCCACACGCGGGAGGCCAGATCGAGCCGCTTGGCCTCGAACTTCTCCTTGGTGTCGATGCTGCCCATCACCTTGTGGAACAGTTCGTTCGACGCCTTGATCTTGCGGATCACCTTGTGGGTCCAATCCTTCGGCACGTGGCAATCGGTGCAGATCGCGCGCACGCCGGAACGATTATTGTAGTGAATCGTCTGGGTATATTCCTTGTAGACGTTGTCCTTCATCTCGTGACACGAGATGCAGAACGTCTCGGTGTTGGTCATTTCCATGGCCCAGTTGAAGCCGCCCCAGAAGATGACGCCCAGAAACGCGCCGACGACGAGCAGCACACCCGCCGACCAGCGCGCCGACGGCTTGCAGAAGGCGCGGCAGAAGCGGCCGAAAAGGCCGGCTTTCGGAGCCGCGGCTTGATCTTGAGAAGACATTCGACTTCCTTTCGTGAAGTTGCACCCGGGAAGGGCTCAAGACCGCCGAGCCGGACCCGCCAATCCATCAAGTCCGGATCGGCGCGCCATGAACCCGCCCCCGTGTGTTGACCAAGTCACCGTCGGCTTAGCGCTTGAACGGCTGGCCGGCGAACGCGTTGTCGACCACCGGCTTGATGTCGAGCTGCGGCACGTGGCACTGCGTGCAGAACCAGCGGCGCATGTTCATGTTGGCGAGCTTCTTGCCCTCGGCGTCGACGTAATGGCTGTCGCCGATGCGCGGGGCCTTTTCCTTCTTGTAGTTCGCCTCGTCGTGGCAACGCATGCAGGAATTGTCCTTCAGCGTGATCTGATCCTTGTCGATCGTGTGCGGGATCTGGGGCGGGGCTTCCTTCCAGCTCCGCGTGAAGCCGCCCTCGACGGTCACCTGCTTGACCTGCTCGATGCTCTTGTCATTCGCGTTGATCGCGACGTCGCGCAGCGATTTGAGCTCGCCGGCCCCGGCAAGGCCCCACGGACCCAGCGCCAACAACGCGCCCGCGAGGGCCGCAAACAGAATCTTTCTCATGACTCCCTCCATTTGGATCGATTTCCCTCTCGACCGTCGCGTCGCCCGCGAAAGGCGGCGCCCTCCGATCACTTCCTCAACGCCAGAACCTCTTCGGTGCCGATTTGCTTGCCGCCGCGCGCGCCGGCCGTCGTTCGCGCGCCGCCGCCATTCGGATCGACCGCGCCCGTCTTGACGACCGACGGGAAGCGGAGGCCGAACCCGAACACGCCCTTGCCGCAGATGTCGATGCAGCGGCCGCAATTGGTGCAGTCGCCGGACAGGATCACGGGGCTCGCGCCCTTCGCCGCCCCCTTGAGCGCCGGCGGAATGACATGCGGCTCGGGACAGACCTCGTAGCATTCCATGCAGTCGTTGCAGGCGTCGCGCCGGTCGGCGCGCACGCGCGCCAGACTCACGCCGCCAATCAGCCCATAGAACGCCCCCATCGGGCAGACATGGCCGCACCAGCCCCGCTTCATCACGAACAGATCGAACAGGAAGACGGCGATCACCACCGCCCAGGCCCAGCCCATGCCGAAGATCAGACCGCGATGGACCATCGAAACCGGATTGATGAGTTCGTAGGCGAGCGAGCCGGTGGCGAACGCCAGCACCAGCGTCAGGCCGAGGAACCAGAATCGCGCCTTGCGATCGATGCGCGCCGACGCCCCGATGTCGAGCCGGCGGCGCAGCCATCCGGCGGCATCGGTCACGACATTGATCGGGCAAACCCAGGAGCAGTACACGCGTCCGCCGACGAGGAGATAGAACGCCAGCACGATAGCCGCGCCGATCAGCGCCGTCGTGGAGACGCCGAGGAAGCCGGCCGCGAACATCTGCAGCGCGAGCAGCGGATCGGTCATCGGCACCTTGTCGAGGAGAAGGCTCGAGGAAAGGTTGCCCTTGATGATCCAGACGCCGGCCCAGGGGCCGAGCAGGAACAGGCCGAGGATCACGGCCTGGCTGACGCGCCGCAGGATCAGCCAGCGATGCGCGAGCCACCATCCCTTGTTGGCGATGGCGTCGCGGCCAAGATTTTGGAGCGTCGCCGCCATCACTTGATTCCCTGCAATCCCTTGTTGAGCGTGTCGATCGCGCTGCGGCCCTCGCCCGGCGCGGGGGGCGCCGGTTCGCCGACGAGACCGCGTCCGCCGAACTCGTATTTCATGCCTTCGGGAAGGTTGTACTGGTGCTCCGGCTCGGGGCCGTAGAGGCTGCCGCCGGCCTTTTGCTTTTCCAGCCAGCCGCGGCGGTAATGGCCGCCGATGCGGCCGCGACCGAGGCGTTCGGGCAGCACCTTGATCGGCGCGTCCTCCATGATGCAGGCCTTCTCGCACAGCCCGCAGCCGGTGCAATGATCGGGATAGACGACCGGGCCGAATACCGCGTGCTTGCCGGTGCGCTTGTTGGGCACCGGCTCGATCTTGATCGCCTTGTTGCGGACCGGGCAGACGTTCCAGCAGATCTCGCAGCGCAGCCCCTGAAAGGCGATGCACTGATCCTCGTCGACCACCACCGCGACGCCCATGCGCGCGTTGTTGATGTCGGTGAGCGCGGGATCGAGCGCGCCCGTCGGGCAGGCCTTCACGCAGGGAATATCCGTGCACATGATGCAGGGATTGGTGCGCGCGGTGAAATAGGGCGTGCCGACCGCGACGTCCTCGCCCAGCGTGGCGAGGCGGAGGACGGGGTGGGGCGAGCCCGGTGGCGGGCAATCGCGCACGCATAGGCCGCAGCGGGTGCAGGCGGCGAGAAACTTGTCTTCGGCGAGCGCGCCCGGTGGGCGGATCGCCCGCGCCGGCAGCGCGCGCGTCTGGCGCGCGTGAACACCGATCGCCAGGCCGATCAGGCCGACCGCGCTCGCGGTCTTGGCGGTCTCGGCCAGGAAGCGGCGACGGTTCATCGCGGACCGCGCGGTTCCAGCCGGAGGCGTCTTGATGTCGGTGTCGACGGACATGACGATGAAATTCGAGCTCGGCGGTTGGGTTGCGTCGGGCGCGGGCCGGCGGTCAATGGCGACCACCGGCCCGCGATCGCGGGCGCGCGCTAGGCCTTCACGACCTTGCAGGCGCACTTCTTGTAGTCGGTCTCCTTCGACAGCGGATCGGTCTGGTCGAGCGTGAGCTTGTTGGCCAGACGCGTCTCGTCGAACCACGGCAGGAAGACGAGGCCTTCGGGCGGCTTGTTGCGGCCGCGCGTGTCGATGCGGGTGAGAACCTCGCCGCGCCGCGTCATCACCTTGACCTCGGCGCCGTCACGCAGCTTGCGCTTCTTGGCGTCCTCCGGGTTCATGTAGAGCACCGCGAAGGGCATCGCGCGGTGCAGTTCGGGGACGCGCTGCGTCATCGAGCCGGAATGCCAGTGTTCGAGCACGCGGCCGGTGCACAGCCACAGATCGAACTCCGCGTCCGGCGGCTCGGCCGCCGGCTGATACGGCGCGAAGATGATGTTCGCCTTGCCGTCCGCGTTGCCGTAGAAGCGCACGCCCTCGCCCTTCGGCACGTGCGGATCGAAGCCCTCGCGGAAGCGCCACAGCGTCTCCTTGCCGTCGATCACAGGCCAGCGCAGACCACGCACCTTGTGGTACTGGTCGAACTCGCCCATCTCGTGGCCCTTCTTGGGAATGTCCGCGCCGGTGTTGAACATCCGGTACTCCTCGAACATGCCCTTCTGAACGTAGAAGCCGAAATGCTCGGATTCGTCGTTCTCATAGACGTTGCCGCGGTCGTCCTTCACCGTGTCCTTCTGATAGGGGAACTTGTTGACGACGCCGTTGGCGAACAGGATGTCGTAGAGCGTCTTGCCCTTCACTTCCGGCTTCTTGGCGATCAGGTCTTCCGGCCACACTTCCTCGACCTTGAAGCGCTTGGCGAACTCGAACACCTGCCAGATGTCGGAGCGCGACTCGCCGATGGTCTTGACCTGCTGGCGCCAGAACTGGCCGCGCCGTTCGGCGTTGCCATAGGCGCCTTCCTTCTCCACCCACATCGCGGTCGGCAGCACGAGATCGGCCGCCATCGCCGAGACCGTGGGGTAGGGATCGGAAACGCAGATGAAGTTGTCGGGATTGCGCCAGCCCGGATAGGACTCGTCGTTCAGGTTGGCGGCGGCCTGCATGTTGTTGTTGGCGAACTGCCAATAGCAGTTCATCTTGCCGTCCTTCATCATGCGGTGCATCAGCACGGCGTGGAAGCCGGGCCGCGGATTGATCGTGCCCTCCGGCAGTTGCCACACCTTCTCGGCGAACTTGCGATGGCCCTCGTTCATGACGACGAGGTCCGCCGGCAGGCGATGGGCGAAGGTGCCGACCTCGCGCGCGGTGCCGCAGGCCGACGGCTGGCCGGTGAGCGAGAACGGCGAGTTGCCGGGCTCGGAGATCTTACCCATCAGGAGATGGATGTTGTAGACGAGGCCGTTCACCCACACGCCGCGGGTGTGCTGGTTGAAGCCCATGGTCCAGAACGACGACACCTTGCGCTTGGGATCGGCGTAGGCCTTGGCGAGCTTCTCCAGCGCTTCCTTCGGCACCTTGGTGAGCTTGGCGGTGTAGTCGAGCGTGTATTCGGAGACCGACTTGGCGTATTCCTCGAAGGTCATCGGGTCCATCTTGTTGGGATCGCCCTTGGTCTTCGTCGGATCGGCCGGATCGGGATAGCCGTTCGCCGTCGCCTTCTGCTCGAGCGGATGGTTCGGGCGCAGGCCATAGCCGATGTCGGTGACCGCCTTCTTGAAGTTGCAGTGCTTCGCCACGAACTCCTTGTTGTAGGCGTTGGTCGTGATGATGTGGTTGGCGATGTAATTGGCGATCGCCAGATCGGTCTGCGGCTCGAACACGATCGGGTTGTCGGCGAGCTCGAAGCAGCGATGCTCGAAGGTCGACAGCACGTGCACCTGGCAGCCGGGCTTGGTCAGGCGCGTGTTGGTCAGGCGCGACCACAGGATCGGATGCATCTCGGCCATGTTGGCGCCCCACAGCACGAAATCATCGGCGTGCTCGAGGTCGTCATAGCAGCCCATCGGCTCGTCGATGCCGAAGGCGCGCATGAACGCGACCACGGCCGAGGCCATGCAGTGGCGCGCGTTGGGATCGAGATTGTTGGAGCGCAGGCCCGCCTTCATGAACTTGGAGAAGGCGTAGCCCTCCCACACCGTCGACTGGCCGGAGGCGAAGATGCCGACGCCGGTCGGGCCGTTCTTCTTCATCGCGGCCTTCCACTTCTCGGCCATGATGTCGAACGCCTCGTCCCACGACACTTCGGCGAACTCGCCGTTCTTGTCGAACTTGCCGTCCTTCTTGCGCAGCAGCGGCTTGGTCAGGCGGTCCTTGCCGGTGAGCACCTTGGCGAGGAAGTAGCCCTTGATGCAGTTGAGGCCGCGATTGACCGGCGCGTCCGGATCGCCCTGGGTGCCGACGACCTTGCCGTCCTTGGTGCCGACGAGGATCGAGCAGCCCGTGCCGCAATAGCGGCAGGCGGCCTTGTCCCAACGAATGCCGTCGGCGCCGCCGGCTTGCGCGAGCGCGTTTTCGGGAAGCTGGATACCGGCCACGGCCGCCGTCGCGGCCACCGCCGATGCCTTGATCACTTCACGTCTGGTTTGTTCAGCCATGTTCCTCAAGCCTCCTTGGCAAGCGAGCCGGCGCCGTCACTGTCCGGATCGCAATGGTGGTAAACAAGCGCGGTGTTCACGACCCCGGGCAACGCGTTGACGTTGAGCAGTCCCCGGGCCGCGGGAATGTCGGGCGTGTCCTCGACGGTAATGACGAGCCGACCGCCGCCGTCGTCGGCGTGCACCTCGACGCCGGGCATGTCGGCGAGCGCGCGCGAAATGTCCGCGGCGCGCCCCGGCGCGGCGTGGACGATCACGCCGCAGATATTTCCAAGTCGCTCGTCGTCGGTATTGGTCATGCTGATTGTCCCGATCCGGTCAGCGCCGACATCAGCGCGACACGTTCGACGGATATGAGGGTGATGGCGCGGCTGGGGCAGACCGGCAGGCAATCGCCGCAACCGGTGCAACGCGCGCCGTCGAGCAGAGGACGCGCCACGCCGCGCGATTGAAGCCGGAAGGTGATGGCGCGGGGCGCGCAGGAATCGCCGCAGCGGCGGCAGACGATACCGCGTCCCTCCACGCAGGCTTCGCCGATGACCGCCACCATCGCCGCGCGCGTGTCGTTCACGGCGGGCGCTTGCCTTGACGGTATTGCGATCTTGAAAAGACCGCGCCGCGAAATTGTCGCGACCACGTTCACCTCCGAGGATTCGGCGCGTCGGCGGAACCTCATGGCAATGGCCTCGAAGTCGCGCAACGGACGCGGCGTAAACGCGGCAAGATTGCCGTTGATGGATTCGCCAAAGCGGCAAACTTCGTTGCATTGCAGCTAAGCATGTATTCGATCAACGAGACTTAACATTTATCAACTCAGGAAACGAATTGTCGGCGAATGGATTCACGCGGTGTATTTGTTCCAAGGATTGGAGCCTCAACGCTTGATCTTTGCTAAGGACAGACGCGCGGCTTTGTTCCATGAAAACCGAATATGTGCATGAGCGAAATGCTTGAACGACGTGGTCGTCAGTTGTTGGCGCGAGCCATGTCGGCTTTCCGCGACGCGAAAGCCGAGCGCGATTCCGCGAATGCGAATCCTCGCTCCGCTCGCGTGCGTTTCGCGCTCGCGCGGTTCCGCTCGGCGCGTTGGGTGAACCGTCTCGCCGTTGTTGCCGCGCTGGTGATTCCCGCGCAGACGATCGCGTTCCAGGCGTTCGCCGTTTCGATGCTTGTCGATGGGCCGACGATCATGTGCCGCGCCGACGGCGGCATCGATATCGTGCGCGACGACGGAACCACCCAGCCGGCCGGCGCGATGCACGATTGCTGCGGCCATTGTCTGGCCGCCTCCGCGTCGCCGGTGAGCGTGGCCGTTGGCGATTTCACCTTGACCGTGCCGGATTGCCGCGCGTTCGCGGCGGTGTTCGGCTTCGGCGACATTCACCGCGCGCAAGCGCGTTCGAGCCATGCATACGCGCGCGGACCGCCGGCCTCCTCTCTTGCCGACCGAGTTCGCCCACACGCGCCCGTTGAACTTCGGGACCGGGAGATCGCCTGATATGTGCCCGCGACGCACGCAAGGTATCCAGGTCCCGCCGATTTCGTGGCGCGCGTCCGCGACCTGTTTCGCGCAGGCATCCCCGCGCATGCGCGAGACGCGCGGATTATCGAACCGGAAAAGCGACTTACGGAAACGACGCGCCGCGCGCCCGAGCGGGCGGCGCGTCGTGCCGCTTCGCGTGGTGACGCGATTGTCCATGATCAATGAAGATCTCCGCGCGCGATGGAATCATGACCATCAAAGTCCATATCAGGCCGACGAGGCGTGGTGGACGATGCGTGGAACCGCTTCATTCGCGCGCGGTTCATTGCCGGATCCATTCGCCGCATCAATTCAGCGTGGCGCCCATGCGTGGCGACCATTCGAACCAACACAAGGCTTTCGGGCCGGAGCGCCGAAGCATGTTCCCGCGGGGGGAACACGCTCAGGCGCGCGAATTTGGCGTGCGCCCAGGCACCGCCGGTTCGTCTCCGGTGCCGTGACACCTGGGTAATGCAAAGGAGATGACCATGCGGTCACTTTTGAGAGCCTCTGTCGCGGGGCTGGCTCTTGCTTCGGTCGCGGGCACCGCGACCGTGGCCGCCGAATCGCTGCAGGACGTCATGAAGCGGCGCAGCCTGACGGAGAAGGACATCGTCAACGCCGCCAAGACCTATACGCCGACCGGCAAGCGTGACGAATTCATCGTGTTCTCGTCGGGCGGCCAGTCTGGTCAGGTCATCGTCTACGGCGTGCCGTCGATGCGCATCCTCAAATACGTGTCGGTGTTCACGCCCGAGCCCTGGCAGGGCTTCGGCTTCGACGAGGAATCGAAGAAGATCCTCGAGGAAGGCAAGGTCGACGGCCGTCCGATCCATTGGGGTGACACCCACCATCCGGCCATCACCGAAACCAACGGCGAACTGGACGGCGAATATCTCTTCATCAACGACAAGTCGGCGCCGCGCATCGCCGTGATTTCGCTGAAGGACTTCGAGACGCAGCAGATCGTCGTCAACCCGATCATGCAGTCCGAGCATGGCGGCGCGTTCGTCACGCCGAACTCCGATTACGTGATCGAGACCGCGCAATATCCGGGCGTGCTCGGTCGCGGCTACGCGCCGCTCTCCGAGTTCAACGAGAAGTTCCGTGGCGCGGTGACCTATTGGAAGTTCGACCGCGCCGCCGGCCGCATCGACAAGAGCCAGTCGTTCTCGATCGAGCTGCCGCCCTACACGCAGGACCTGTCGGACGCCGGCAAGCTCGTCTCCGACGGCTGGTCGTTCACCAACTCGTTCTGCGCCGAGCGTTATGTCGGCGGCATCGAGTCCGGCCGTCCGCCGTTCGAAGCCGGCTGTTCGCAGAACGACGTCGACTACCTGCACATCATCAACTGGAAGAAGGCCGAGGAGCTGTTCAAGGCCGGCAAGGTGACCAAGATCAACGATCACGCGGTCATCACGATGCAGACGGCGGTGGAAGCCGGCATCATCGCGCTGGTGGCCGAGCCGAAGTCGCCTCACGGCGTCGACGTGTCGCCCGACGGCAAGTTCATCGTTGTCGGCGGCAAGCTCGACACCCAGGCCTCGGTCTACTCGTTCGAGAAGATCAAGGCGGCGATCGACGGCAAGAAGTTTTCCGGCAAGGATAGCTACGGCATCCCGATCATCGACCTGAAGGACGCGCTGCATAAGCAGGTTCCGCTCGGCCTCGGCCCGCTGCATTCGCAGTACGACTCGAAGCCCTGCATCGTTTACACCTCGCTCTATGTCGACAGCCAGGTCGTGAAGTGGGACTATTGCGAAGGCAAGGTGCTCGACAAGGTGTCGGTGCACTACAACATCGGCCACCTCGTGGCGATGGAAGGCGAGTCGACGAAGCCGAAGGGCAAGTACCTCATCGCGCTGAACAAGCTCGCCATCGACCGCTTCAACCCGGTTGGCCCGCTGCATCCGCAGAACCACCAGCTCATCGACATCTCCGGCGACAAGATGGAACTGGTCTACGACATGCCGCTGCCGCTCGGCGAGCCGCACTACGCGACCTCGATCGCGGCCGACAAGCTCAAGCCGTTGGTGCGTTACGCCTACGGCACCGACAGCCGCACCGGCAAGCCGCATCCGCAGGCGGTGCGTCCGGGTTCGGAAAAGATCGTGCGTGAGCCGGGCAAGGTCACGGTCTATATGACCGCGATCCGCTCGCACTTCACGCCCGAAATCGTCGAGGTGGAAGAGGGCGACGAAGTCTCCTTCGTCATCACCAACTCCGAGCGCGCCGAGGACGAAACCCACGGCTTCGCGGTCTCGACCTACAACGTCAACCTGTCGATCGAGCCCGGCAAGACGGCCACGGCGAAGCTCAAGGCCGACAAGCCCGGCGTGTTCTCCTTCTACTGCACCGAGTTCTGCTCGGCGCTGCATCTGGAAATGGAGGGCTACCTGGTGGTGAAGCCGAAGGGTCTCGCCACGGCGTCGGCCGACGTGAAGGCCGGCCAGGCCTACTCCAAGGCCGACTTCGACAAGCAGTACAAGACCTGCACCGACACCCAGGGTGTGATCGACAGCGTCGTCGGCTATATCGTCTCCACGAACTTCAAGGACTTCAAGGAAGTCGTGGCGATGGTCGAGGACGCGACCGACCAGCTCAACTTCGCCAAGGACGCCCGCGCGAAGGCGGACGACTTCGCGAAGAAGCAGGATTGGCAGAACGCCACCCTGTGGGCCGGCCAGTGGTGGCAGTATCAGGTTAAGGCCGCCGACATCGGTCTGCGCGCCAAGACCTATCTTGAGCAGAATGGCGCCAAGGTCGTCGCTCCGGCGAAGAAGTAAGCGCTCGATGTTAAGAGTGGCGGGAGGGCCTTGCGGCCCTCCCGTTTCAATCCAGACGAAGTTGGAAATTTTTGTAGCGAACGCTTCCCAGAGCAATAACAGAACAACAGCGCCGAGGATCTGGAATGACACGTGGATTGAAGGGAATAGCCCTGTCGTTGCTGCTGGCGGTGGCGACGCCGGCTTTCGCCCAGACCGCCGCGCCCGCGCCTGCGGGCGATGCCGCGCCCGACGGCAGGTCGCTGTTCCGCACCAAGACCTGCATCGCCTGCCACGGCAAGGACGGCGCCAAGGCGATCCAGAATTATCCGGAACTGGCCGGGCAGGACAAAGCCTACCTGCTCGCGCAGATGAAGGACATCAAGGAGGGCACGCGCGTCTCCGGCAAGGACGAGCGCGGCAATCCACGTTCGCAAGGCATGCGCGACATCATGCACCTGTTCAACGACGCCGAGATGAAGGCGATCGCCGACTGGCTGGCGACGCTGCCGGCGCCGGCGCCGCGCAAGCCGGACGCGCCGATTCCCCAGGAAACGCTCGACAAGGGCAAGACCGCCTATACCCAAGGCGGATGCCAGACATGTCACGGCGTCAATGGACTGAAGCCGCTCCCGTCCTATCCTCTCATCGCCGGTCAGAAGCGCGAATATCTCGCGCTGCAGATGGCGGAGTTGCGCGACGGCGTGCGTACCAACGGTAAATCGAAGCTGATGCTGCCCTTTGCCAAGAAACTCAGCGATGAACAGATCGATCTGATCGCGACTTACCTCTCGCAAATCGAGCGTCCGAAACCCTAATTCTCGATTGTCATTCAGGAGAGCAATGATGGACCGAGTTCGCAAAGTACTTGTCACCACCGCCGCGGCGCTCGCCGCGCTCGGCATTGGCGTCGCGATGGCCGCCGGCCCGGGCCAGCAGCCCAGTTCCGGCAAGAATGTCTGGATGTCCGAAGGCAGCGAGCGCGACGAGGCGCTCAAGCTCACGCCGAACGCCGAAAACGGCAAGGACGTCTATGAAGTGTGCACCGCCTGCCACATGCCGGAAGGCTGGGGCCTGACCGATGGCACCTTCCCGCAGCTCGCCGGCCAGCATCGCACGGTCATCATCAAGCAGCTCGAGGACATCCGCGAGGGCAATCGCGACAATCCGACGATGTATCCTTTCGCCAAGCCGAGCGAGATCGGCGGCGCGCAAGCGGTCGCCGACGTGGCCGAATACATCGCCGTGAAGCTGAAGATGAACCCGAAGCCGGGGGTCGGGGAGGGCAAGGATCTCGAACACGGCAAGAAGCTTTACGCGGACAATTGCGTGCGCTGCCATGGTGAGACCGGCGAAGGCAACGCTGAAAAATACTATCCCCGCATTCAGGCGCAGCATTACAACTATCTGCTGCGACAGTATCAGTGGATCAAGGAAGGCAAGCGCCGCAACGCCAATCCGGACATGGTGGAGCAGATCAAGAACTTCACCGATCGCGACACCAAGGCGGTGCTCGATTACGTGTCGCGTCTGCCGGCGCCGCCCGACCTGATCGGAGAGGTTGGCTGGAAGAATCCGGATTTCAAATAGGCGGCTGGCCGCGACGGGCGTCCCGGCGGGCTCGCGATCGACTTGAGTGGGATATCGCTTGGACGTAAGTCACGCCCTGACTTAAGTGAAACGGCGTATCATCCTACCAACGAGGCGCTTCCACTTCGCCGGATCATGCGCCAGAGCGGAGTAGTTTCATGAGCGAGGCATCCGCGGCCAACGCCGCCGCGTCTGATTCCAACGGCGGTTCGCGCCTCGGTCTGGTGTGGCGGGTCTTGTCGCTCGCCGCGCTGGCTTGTCTTGTCGTCGCCTATTTCGTGCCGGTGTGGTGGGTGTCGTTGAAGGCGCCGAACTATCCCGAGCACACCTTCCCGGTCGGCATCCGCATCCATTTTCACGTCGACGGCGTGCATAACGGCTGCGAGCTGCGGACCTCGCGGGAGGTGACGGAAAAGGAAGCGCTCGACTGCGTGCACGAAATGGACACCATCAACCATTTCGTCGGCATGTTCCCGATCGCCTCGGGCGGACCGGTGGAAAAGGTGTTCTCGCCGTTCCTGTTCGCCTTTCTCGGCGTGCTCATCGTCGGCTTCGTGGTTCCGGGAAAACGCCTGCGCCTCATTCTGATGGGAGCGGGTTTCGGCGCCCTCGCGATATGGATGACGCTGGCGATGCTGCTGCCCGGCGGCATGTCCTATCTCACGCGCGGCTACGCGCATGCGATGGTCACCTCGCTCGGCGCCGACGACGAGAAATCGGCCGACGAGAACCTGCATCCGATCGTGCGGCAGCTCAAGGAATCGCTGGCCCGCAGCGGCATCGGGGTCGCGCCCACCAAGGTGGACAAGACCGCGTCGAAAGCCGACCTCATCAACGTCCTGCGCGGAGAGTACGACCTCGACCAGAAGCGACTGCCGGAGAACGAGCGGAAGGCGTGGACGGGCTCGGGCATGCAGGTTTTCGCCTGGCACTACGAGAAGAGCCTCGGCCGGTGGTTCAACCAGCCGGAAAAGAACGGCCGCTACGCCGCGATCATGCGCATGATCGCATGGGCGGTGTTCGCCGGGGTTATTCTGGTGATGCCGGTGTTCCTGTTCCTGGCAAGGAACGATCGCTCGCCGCTGTTCCTCCTGCTGGCGTTCGCGCCGATCATTCTGCCGGGCGCGTTCCTGTTCGAATACAGCGGCTGGCTGTGGTGGTATGGGCATACGCTCAACGAGATGGGCGCCTTCACGCTCAAGCCCTTCATGCCGACGGTTTTCGGGCAGGGAAAAGTGGCCCAGTTCACGACACTGTCCTATCCCCATATGGGCTTTGGATGGATGGTCGGGGTTAGCGTCCTGCTGTTGCTGGCGGTCCTGGTGCGCCGCCGCGAAAGGCTGACGGTCTAGGCCGGAGGGATCGATGCGCGGGACCATCAGACTGGCGTTAGCTGCCGCGAATTTGCTCATGACTGTCTTTTGCGCGACGGCCGCCGAGCAGCTTCCCCGTCTTCAACCCTTGATCGACGCCACGCCCGAGGGCGGAACGCTGACGCCGCCGCCCGGCCGTTATGCCGGCCCCGCGCAAATCACGCGGCGGATGACTCTCGACGGTCGCGGCCGTGTGATCCTGGAGAACGACGGCGAGGACACCGTGCTCGCGGTGGAAGGCGATGGGATCACAGTCCAGGGCTTGACCCTGCGCGGCTCGGGGGCGCGGCACGAACGGCTCGACGCCGCGATCAAGGCGCGCGGGCGCTTCCTCGTCATCAAGGACAACGTCATCGAGCGCTGTCTGTTCGGCATCGACATGCAGCAGACCCATAATTCGATCGTCCGCCGCAACCGCATCTCCTCGCTCGACCACCATCTCCTGCCGCAAAAGGGCGACGCCATCCGCCTGTGGTATTCGAACGACAACACCGTGCAGGACAACGTCATTTCCGGCGCGCGCGACACCGTGGTTTGGTATTCGACCGGCAACAAGGTGACCGGCAACGTCATGGCCGGCGGCCAATACGGCCTGCATTTCATGTACGCGCACGACAACGTCGCCGAGGGCAACACCATGCGCGGCAATGTCGTCGGCATCTTCGTGATGTACGGCGACCGAAATATTCTGCGCCGCAATCGGGTCGAATACAGCCAGGGGCCGTCCGGCGTCGGCATCGGATTCAAGGAGGCGTCGGGAACGAAGGTGGACAACAACGACGTGCTCGGCAACGCGGTCGGCATGTATTTCGACGCCTCGCCCTACGAGCCCGATCTCGAAAACACGATGCAAGGCAATCGCTTCGCCTTCAACGGCATCGCCATGCATTTTCACAGCGAGTGGAAGGGCAACGTGTTTCGCGGCAATGATTTCGTCTCCAACCACGCGATGATCGTGGCCGACGGCGGCGGCACGGCGAAAAATCACATCTGGGCGGATAATCACTACGATTCCTACGAGGGCTTCGATCGCGATCGCGACGGCATCGGCGACAAGCCGATGGAAGCATGGAGCTGGGCCGACCAATTGTGGATGGATGTCAAGGAAGCGCGGTTCTTCCGCGGCTCGCCGGCGCTCGAGACGATCGATTTCATCGAGCGTCTGGCGCCGTTCTCGCAGCCGCGCCTGATGATGCGGGACGAGACGCCGCGGATGAAGCGCGTGACGGAAACAACCGTCGCGGCGGGAGCGGCGCAATGAAGAAGCACATCAGCCCCAGGGCGGAGGCGAACCGGCGCGAAATCCTGCGCGGCATCGCCGCCGGCTGCGGCATGACCGGGATTTCGCTGCTCGGCTTCTTTGGCCTGCCGAGCCAGGCCTCGCCGCGTCTGCGCCCGCCCGGCGCGATCGACGAACGCGCGTTTCTCTCCGCCTGCATCAAATGCGGCCAGTGCGTGCAGACCTGCCCGGTTCAGGCGATCGTGCTGGAGGACATCACCGCCGGCTTCGGCATCGGGGTGCCCTATATCAGCGCCAGGGCGCAGGCCTGCGATTTCTCCTGCGACGCCACGCAATGCGTGCTCGCCTGTCCGACCGGCGCGCTGACGCACGAGATCGACAAGAAGGAACAGGTGCGCATGGGGCTGGCCGAGCTGACGCGGCCGGACGCCTGCCTCGCCCGTCAGGCGAAGGGCTGGAAGGGTCCGGCGCGGGAAGCCTCCTTCACCGGCCGGATGCGCTGGACCGACATCAACCGCTGGAAGCCGGTGCGGGTGACGCAGAAATCCTACGACCTGCCGCTGTGCGATCTCTGCGTGCGCGAATGCCCCATCAAGGGCGCGATCGCGCTGGTGCCGGTGTCGGACGATCCCGCCGACCGGCGCCGCACGCCGAAGGTCGATCAGAGCTGCGTCGGCTGCGGCGTGTGCGAGATGATATGCCCGGTCGAACAGGCCTGCATCGAGGTCAAGCCGCGGGTCGAGGATCGCCATCGCCCGCATGGCGAGCATTAAGTGAGCCCGCGATGATCCGCCGTTTTATCGAAGACGTCATGATGATGTTGGGCCGCCGGCCCGAAATGCCGACGCCGGCCGACCAGTCGCCGGCGCTGCGTGATCTGCTCGCCTTCAAGCGCACCCCCGACGAGCGCGCCAAGCGCAAGGCCTATATCAAGGACGAGGTCGCCAATCCGAAGGTCTCCAACAAATGGCGTAACCTGCGCTGGGTTTCGATCATCCTCACCAACGTGCTGTTCGTCGTCTCCTTCAAGCTCGACATCCAGATGATCGAGGGCGCGATGACGGCCTCGCGCGTGTTCGGTTTCCATTTCGCCGACCTGAACTCGTCGCTGCAGGTGATGCTTGCCTACAAGGAAGTGCTGGTGAACCTCCTCATCGGCACGGCGACGGTCTACGCGATCTATCTCCTGCTCGGCGGGCGTACCTTCTGCGCCTGGGCCTGCCCCTATCACATCGTCTCCGAACTCGCCGAGATGCTGCATCTACGCCTCGCCAAGGCCAAGATCGTCAAGGACCATCCGATCCATCGCGGCACGCGGTCGGTGCTCTACGTCGTCTTCGCGCTGCTCGCCTTCGTGACCGGCTACACCGTGTTCGAATGGATCAACCCGCTCGGCATTCTGTCGCGGGCGCTGATCTATGGCAGCGTGGTCGGGCTCGTCTGGGTCGGTATCCTGCTGTTGATCGAGGTGTTCTGGTCGCGCCGCTTCTGGTGCCGCTACATATGCCCAATCGGCCTGACCTATGGTATGGCGGGTTTCGTCTCGCCGGTCAGGGTCCGCTACAATGCGACGCTGTGCTACCATGAAGGAAAGTGCCGGCAGGTCTGCCTGGTGCCGCATGTGCTGGACATGACCAAGCTCGGCTACGGCAAGGACGTGATCACGCCGATCGGCGCCGATTGCACGCGCTGCGCCAAGTGCATCGAGGTGTGTCCGACCCAGGCGCTGCAATTCCAGGTCGTCGGCGTCAGCGCGCCGGATCGTCCGGCCAGCAAAGCGGGCGGCAAATGATCGAAATCGAGGGACTGCGCAAGCGGTTTCGGGGAACGGCCGTCGTCGACGGCATCGATCTCGCCATTCCGGCGGGCGAGCGCGTCGCGCTGGTGGGATCGAACGGCGCCGGCAAGACCACGCTGATCCGCTGTCTGCTCGGCGAATATCATTACGAGGGCGCGATCCGCGTCGCCGGCCGCGCGCCGCATGCCGATCGCGCCGGCGTGCTGATGCGCGTGGCTTTCGTGCCGCAATCGCCGCCGCCCTTGCGCATGCCGGTGGGCGAACTGGTGCGTTTCGTCGCGCGCGTCTCGGGGGCCGACGCCGGCAAGGTCGCGGGCATCGCCGAAAAGCTCAGCCTGCCGCTCGCGCCCATTCAGGGCCGCGCCTTCAACAAGCTCTCCGGCGGGCAGAAGCAGAAGCTGCTGGTGGCGATCGCGCTCGCGCGCGAGGTCGATGTCCTCATTCTCGACGAGCCGGCCGCCAACCTCGATCCCGCCGCGCGCGCGGTCCTGTTCGATCTGATGGCGGAGCGTACCGACGCGACCATGATCATTTCGAGCCACCGCCTCGACGAGATCGCCGGCCTCGTCAATCGCGTGGTCGAACTCGATCGCGGCAAGGTCGTGCTCGACGACCGCGTGGTGGAGACGCTCGCGCCCGATCGCCAGCTCGTTTGCCGCGTTCGTCTCGGCGCCCACGAGGCCGCCTTCGCCCGCGCGGCGAGCGATTGGGGCCTTGAGCCCGATCCGGCGGGGCTCAACTGGCGCGGCATCGTCGCCGCCGGCGACCGCCTGCGCTTTCTCGGATTCCTGGCGCGCTATTCCGCTCTGATCACGGCGATCGAACTGAGCGAGCGGGAGGCGGCCGATGCGTCGCCGTGACTTCCTCAAGTTCCAGCTCGCGCTCGGCGTGTCGTTGCCGGCGATGCTGGCCGGCTGCGCCAAACCGGGCCCGGAGGCGCCGCGCGCGATCAAGATCGGCCGCGACATCTGCGAGCATTGCACCATGCTGATCTCCGAGCCCCGCTACGCCGCCGAATTGTGGAATCCGGCGCTCAAGCGCTACCATCTGTTCGACGATGTCGGCTGTGCCGTGGTGTACGCCAAGGAGAACGCCATCACCGAGGGGCCGGAGGCGCGGATCTGGGTCGGGGATTCGGACCGTTCGGGCGAATGGCTCGACGCGCGCGAGGCCTATTTTCGCACCGACGGCATCAGTCCGATGGGCTATAATTTCGCGGCCATGACGAATGACGCGCCGGGACGCATCCGCCTCGACGAGCTGCGCCGGCAGGCGGTCGACAAGGCGCTTTGCGCGCCGCCCGGCGCCGCGCGCGAGCGGCGGGGATAGCGATGTTGCAGGGACCGATTCCGCAGACCACGTCCGCGCCGCCGGCCCCGTTCGGGTTCGGCGCATTCCTCGCCACCGTCAGGCTCGACATCACCGAGGTTTTTCGCGCGCGCTGGTTTCATTTCTACACCATCGTGTTCTGCGCGATCATCGGCGTACTGCTCGGCTTCGGCCTGACCGAATCGCGGGTGATGGGATTCCAGGGCCTTTCGCGCACGCTCGTCACCTACACCCAGCTCGCGATGGCGATCCTGCCGGTCTTCGTGCTGATCTCGACCGTGCGCACGATCGCGGGCGATCGCGAGGCGGGGGTCTATGAATACATGCTGGCGCTCCCGATCCCGCTCGGCGTCTGGTACGCCGGCCGCCTGACCGGGCGCTTCGTCGTAACGATCCTGCCGGTGCTGCTCGGGCTGGCGCTCGCCGCGGCCTGGGCGCTTGTCAGCGGCGTCGGCGTGCCCTGGCGCCATCTCCTGATCGACGCCGGCCTTCTGATCGCGCTGGTGTGGTGTTTCCTCGGCATCAGTTTTCTGATTTCGGCGCTGACGCGCTCGGCCGACGCCGCGCAGACGACGGCGTTTCTCATCTGGCTGGTGCTGGTGGCGGGTCTCGACCTCGTTCTGCTCGGCCTGCTCGTTCGTCAGCAGGTGCCGGCCGAACTCGTCGTCGGCATCGCGCTGTTCAATCCGCTTCAGGTGTTCCGCACCGGCTCGATGATGCTGTTCGACCCGCAGCTCGTTCTGCTCGGACCGGCGGCGTGGACGTTGTTCGACCTGTTCGGCGAGCGCGGATTCCTGACATGGGCGATCGCCTATCCGGTCGCGCTTGGTGGACTGACCGCGTGGCTCGGCGCCATTCTGTTCCGGCGCGGCGATCTGACCTGAGGCATGGCGGGACCAGGAATGGCGGAACAACGCGAGAGCACGGGGCGGCCGCATCGATGAGTTTTTCCGAGCGCGCCGTTCCATCCCCCGGTCAGATCTGGTGGTACGCGATCCGTCCGCGCACGCTGACCATGTCGGTCGTGCCGGTGCTGGTCGGCGCGGTGCTGGCCTGGCGTGAGGCGCAGGCGTTTCGACCGCTGCCCTTTCTCGCGGCGCTGGCGAGCGCGCTCGCCATCCAGATCGGCACCAATCTTCTCAACGACGCCAGCGACGGCGAAACCGGTCTCGATCGGCCCGATCGGCTGGGTCCCCCGCGCGTCACGGCGCAGGGGTGGGCGAGCGCGGCCGAGGTTCGCCGCGCGGCGATCTTCGCCTTTTTCGTCGCGGCGCTGGCGGGGCTTTACTGCATTCAGGCGGGCGGCATGCCGATCCTGGCGATCGGCATCGCCTCGCTTGGCGCCGGCTGGGCCTATTCGCGCGGGCCCGCGCCGATTTCGGCGAGCGCGGCCGGGGAGGTGTTCGTGCTCGTCTTCTTCGGCATCGCCGCGGTCAGCGGCACCGCCTGGCTGATGAGCCTTACGCCCTCGCTCGCCGCGCTTCCGGCCGGCGTGCTGATCGGACTGCCGTCGGCCGCGGTTCTTCTCGTCAACAATCATCGCGACCGCGCCGCCGACGCGCGCGCCGGGCGGCGCACGCTCGCGATCGCGTTGGGCGTCGCGCGGACGCGCCGTCTCTATCGGCTTGTCCTCGTCGCCGCGGCCTTGCTCGGGCCTGCCGTCGGGCTCGCGCTCGGCAGCGGCTGGCCGGCGTTGACGGTCCTCGCGCTGCCCTTCGCGCTGCGGCTATCGACCGAAATGACGACGGAGCCGATCGGGCCGGGCCTTAACGGACTGCTCGGACGCACCGCCGGCTATCAAATCGTGTTGGCCGCGCTGCTGTGTCTCGGCCTCGGCCTGTGAGGTCGCCGATGCACCTGACCAGGCGCGCCTTCGTTGCTCTCGCCGCCGCGGCGCTGACGCGGCCCGCATCGTCGGCCGAAGGCGGCGGGCTCGTCCGCCACGAGACGCCGCTTCCGCTAGCTCCCATCGTCCTTGAGAACCGCGCGGGCGAGGCGGTGCGGCTCGAGGATTTGCGCGGCGAGGTCACCGTGCTGCATCTGTGGGCGAGCTGGTGCGCGTCGTGCAAGACCGAGTTCCCGTCGCTGCTCGCCTTCGACGTCGCCTTCCGACCGCGCGGTGTGGCGCTGGTGACGGTTTCGCTTGATCGCCACGGCTGGTCGACCACGGATCGCACGCTGACGGAATTGTCGGCGCGCGCGTTGCCGGTGTATCTCGACCGCGAGCGCAACCTTCTGTCGAGCCTGAAGGCGCGCGGATTGCCGACCAGCCTGGTGATCGACCGCGAGGGGCGGGAGATCGCGCGCGCGACGGGCCCGCTCGACTGGGCCTCGCCCGAAATCGCCGCCTTCTTCGAGCGCCGGCTACGGGGCTGAGGCGCGGGGTTTGTCGGCGACGTGGATCGCGGCGATGCCGAAGGAGAGATCCCGGTAGCGCACGTTGACGAATCCCGCGTCCGAAATCAGCGCGGCGAATTCGTCCTGGTCGGGAAAGCGCCGGATCGACTGCACCAGATAGCGATAGGCATGGCGGCTGCGCGCGATCGCGGCGCCGAGCACGGGTATGCCGAGCCGCGACCATAGTCCGTAGAACGGACGCAGCCACGCCCGCGCGCGCGAGAATTCCAGGCAGACGAAACGTCCGCCCGGCCGGATCACGCGGGCGATCTCGCGCAGCGCGGTCGTCATTTCCGTGACGTTGCGGATGCCGAAGGCGATGGTGACGCAATCAAGCGAATTGTCGGCGAAGGGCAGCGCCTCGCCCTCGGCGACGACGCGCAGGAAGCGATCTCGCGCCCGCGTTCCCGCGCGCAACATAGCCTCGCCCGGATCGACCGCGATCACCACCGCGCCGCTTGGCTCCAGGCGGCGGGCGATGTCGCCGGTGCCGGCGGCGAGGTCGACGATGATTTCGCCGGCGCGGGGCGCGGCGATCGCGGCGAGGCGATCCTTCCAAAGCCGATGAATGCCGAAGCTCATCAGGTCGTTCATCAGGTCGTAACGCGGCGCGACATCGTCGAAGACGCGGCGGATGAGGCGCCGCCGCTCGGCGGCGGTGACCGCGCGCGCGCCGAACTGGTCGGACAGGGGATCGCTCACGCCCGCCTCACGGCTCGCGCGCCAGGCGCGCGGCGATCTTCGCGCCGAGTTCGCCGGCGGCCAGCGTATGCAGGAAGCGGCCGATGACACGACCGGACTTGTCGGTCAGGTAGATCGACGTGGTGTGATCCATGGTGTAGGGCCGGTCGGGGCCGAGCTCGACGCGCTTGTAGATGATCTTGTAGCGGCCGGCGATCTCCGCGATCGCCGCGTCGTCGCCGCTGACCGCCTTCATGCGCGGATGGAACATGTCGACATATCGCTTGAGCACCGCCGGCGTATCGCGCGCCGGATCGATAGTGATGAAGACCGGCGTGATCGTCTCGCCGATCCGGCCGAGCCGGTCGAGCGCCTCTGACATCGTCTGCAGCGCCAGCGGGCAGGCATCCGGGCAATGCGTGTAGCCGAAATAGACGAGCCGGTAGGCCGGGCCGAACTCGGCCTCGGTGACGGTCGCCTCGTTCTGGTCGATGAGGCGGGGATCGCCGGCGCTCGCCGTGGACGCGGCGGCGAGGCAAGCCGCCAATGCGATGACAAGGAGCGCGTTTCGGATCATGAGGCCTCCTTCGCCGTGGCCGCGACGTCGCGGCGCGAAAGCCGCAGGACAGCGAGCGCGACCAGCGCGCCAACATTCATGGCGACGGCATAGATGATGGCGGGAACCGCCAGAACGGGGCGTCCGAGAACGCCGATGGCGAGGAAGATCGCCAATGCGGCATTCTGAAGGCCGGTCTCGAACGCGATGGCGATCGCGCGCTTGCGGTCGAGCCGCGCGGCGAACGCGAGCATCGCCGCGCCGATCATGGCGAGCGCGTTGAGGACGAACAGAGGCGGCCCCACGGCCGCCGCGTGCTTGCGAAACGCGTCGGCGTTGACGGCGAAGGTGGCGACGACGATGGCGGCGAAGACAACGGCGCTGACGCGGCGCAGGCGCGGCTCCCAGCGCGAGGTCCACGCCGGCGCGCGGGCGCCGACGACCATGCCGATGATCAGCGGAATGATGGTCGAGGTCAGGATGCCGCCCGCCATCATGCCGACCGGCATTTCGATGGCCACGCTCGCGGCGCCGAACAGATGAGCGGCGACGGCGACGATCAGCGGCAAGGTCAGGATCGAGGCGAGCGTGGAGATCGCGGTCAAGGTGAGCGCGAGGGCTACATCGCCGCCGGCGAAGAGCGTCAGCAGGTTCGAGGTCACGCCCCCCGGCGCGGCCGCGATGAGAAGAACGCCGACGGTCATGTCGGGCGATATCGGCCACTGCGTCAGCAGGCCGATGGCGAGCGCGGGCAACAGCACGATCTGCGCCACGAGCCCGGTGAGGACCGCGCGCGGCATTCTCGCTAGCCGCGTGAAATCGACGGGCGACAGCGTCAGCCCGACCTCGAACATGATGAGGATCAGGCCGGCGTTCAGAAGAAGCTGAATCGTGGACACGCGGGCTCCAATCGCTCGGACGGGTGCGGCGGGAACTTACGGCTTCCGCCGGTCGGGGCCTTGATGTCGGCCAAACGTGCCCGGCTCCGTTGACATTTGTCAAACATCGCCAGCGACCCTGGACGTCGGCGCGACGCCGCGTTCACCGGCACCAGATGAACTCCTTCGCCTCGATGTCGGCGACCGAGGCGTCGGGCGCGCGTTCGAGAACCTTTTCGCGGGCGTATTGGCGCGCCTGCGCGAGCGAGGGCGCGGTCCCCGGCGGTATCCAGACCCGGGCGCGCCGCGTCGCGCCGCCCGCGTTGATGCTCAGCAGCACGACATGGCCCGTGCCGGCCGTGGCCTGCGGACGGCGTTTGACGAGATGGTCGCAGGGCAACCCCAATGGGCCGATCTCCATGGCGACGCCGTCGAAATAGAGCGCGCGCCGGCGTGCATCCTCGGCCTCGTCGCGCATTTGCATTTCCGCGCCGTGGCCCTGAAAGGCGGGCGCTTCCTCGGCCTCCATGGCGCGCGCCGCGTTGACCGCGAGGTGAGACGCGACGGCCATTGCAGCGAATGTGTGCAGGATCGTGGCCGCGCAACCCGCGCGACGCATTGCCGTGGAGACGATTCGGCGTATCCGATCAGGGTGATACGAGAGCATGCGCATGAGTACCGCGTGGCGTCGTTTCGGGCGTGGCTGGCAAATTGTCGCACCGCGCGATCGGGTGCGAAAAGTCGAACCATTCCAGTCGCGCTGCGGCGCGAAAAAAGTGGTCGACCTTAACAGAAATCAAATAGTCGGACCTCGGCTGCGACTAGTCTCACAATGTTAGCAACCGCCTATCAGGGGGAACAGGTTCATGAAAATCACACTCGGCGGTTCAGTGCTTGGACTGGCGATCGGAGCGGCCTTCGCGGCGGGCTCCACGGTCGCCTTCGCACAGGAACCCACGCTTTCACCCGACGCCAAGGAGCAGGCGAAGAACATCTACTTCCAGCGCTGCGCCGGCTGCCATGGCGTGCTGCGCAAGGGCGCCACCGGCAAGAACCTTGAACCGACCTGGTCGCGCACCGACAAGGACGGCAAGGTGACCGAGGGCGGCACGATCAAGCTCGGCCAGGATCGTCTTGAAAAGATCATCACGCTCGGCACCGACGGCGGCATGGTGAACTTCGACGACATCCTGTCCAAGGACGAAATCAAGAATCTCGCCACCTACATCCAGATGAAGCCCGACGTTCCGCCGGAATGGGGCATGAAGGAGATGATGGCGAATTGGAAAGTCATCGTGCCGCCGGACCAGCGTCCGAAGAAGCAGATGAACAAGTACAATCTCAACAACATCTTCTCGGTGACGTTGCGCGACGCGGGCAAGGTGGCCCTGATCGACGGCGATACCAAGCAGATCATCTCGACGGTGAAGACCGGCTACGCGGTGCACATCTCGCGCCTGTCCTACTCGGGTCGCTACATCTACGTCATCGGCCGCGACGGCCTGACCAGCATGATCGATCTGTGGATGGAGAAGCCGGCGGTCGTCGCCGAGCTGAAGGCCGGCCTCGACGCGCGCTCGGTCGACTCCTCGAAGTTCAAGGGCTACGAGGACAAATACGTCATCGTCGGCACCTATTGGCCGCCGCAATACGTCGTCACCGACGGCGAGACGCTGAAGCCGATCAAGATCGTGTCGACCCGCGGCATGACGCTGGAGGGTGAATATCACCCCGAGCCGCGCGTGGCCTCGATCGTGTCCTCGCAGATCAAGCCGGAATGGGTCGTCAACATCAAGGAGACGGGTCAGATTCTGCTGGTCGACTACTCCGACATCAAGAACCTGAAGACGACGACGATCGATTCGGCGAAGTTCCTGCATGACGGCGGTTGGGACTCCACCAAGCGCTACTTCCTGGTCGCCGCCAACGCGTCGAACAAGATCGCGGTGGTCGACACCAAGGAAGGCAAGCTCGCCGCCCTCGTCGACACCAAGAAGATCCCGCATCCGGGACGCGGCGCGAACTTCAATCATCCGAAGTTCGGCCCGGTCTGGGCGACCGGTCACCTTGGCGACGCGGTGGTCACGCTGATCGGCACCGATCCGGAAAAGCACAAGGATCAGGCCTGGAAGGTGGTCGAGGAGTTGAAGGTGCCTGGCGCCGGCAATCTCTTCGTCAAGACGCACCCGAAGTCGAAGAACCTGTGGGTCGACCTGCCGCAGAACCCGGAAAAGGACATCGCCGAATCGCTGTTCGTGTTCGACCTCAACGACCTGTCGAAGGCGCCCGAGCAGATCAACGTGGCGAAGCTGTCCGGCCTGCCGGAGAGCAAGGCGATCAAGCGCGTCGTCCATCCGGAATACAACGCGGCTGGCGACGAGGTGTGGGTGTCGTTGTGGGCCGGCAAGACCGAGCCGTCGGCGATCGTCGTGTTCGACGACAAGACGCGCAAGGTTAAGACCGTGATCAAGGATCCGGAGATGATCACGCCGACCGGCAAGTTCAACGTGAACAACACGCAGCACGACATCTACTGATCGTGCGAAACCGATCCCGAGGCGCCCATGGGCGCCTCGGGTGCGATCTGGCCCGAGCCGCGCGGGCATTCGTGCGCGCGAGGGGTGGGGCCGGCACCCGGCCGCCGGGGGGGCGTGCCGGGTGACCTTGCCAAGCGAGAGGCGCTGCGAACAAGATTGCGGATGAGCGGACGTTGAGCCGATCGGATCGTGGGCTCGGCGGATCTGGTCTGGAGTGGACCAACGGGTCTCGCGTTCGAGACTTGCCATCCGGGATCGGAATTCAAGCGCTGAGTCCATGACGCTGAGTCCATGACCTGGATCTCCGCCTGAATCCAGGACTTGCATCTCGACATCGGTGGCGCCGACCCTCAACCGGGGGAAAATCATCCGCTCGCATGCGCGCGAAGTGAAGAACGGGACGATCGATGAGCGACAGCGGTTCCAACAAGGGCGCCTCCACCGGCGGCGCCGCTTCCACCAGCAAGCTCGGTTCACTGTGGCGCGTACTGCGCCGGCCAAGCGCGAGCGTTTCGCTGCTCACGCTTGTGGCCGTGGGCTTCATATCCGGCATCGTGTTCTGGGGCGGTTTCAACACCGTCATGGAGGCGACCAATACGCTGCCGTTCTGCACGTCGTGCCATGAGATGCGCGACAACGTCTTCAAGGAATACTCGACCACCATCCACTACCAGAATCGCACCGGCGTGCAGGCGACCTGTTCGGATTGCCACGTGCCGAAGGACTGGGTGCACAAGTTCATCCGCAAGATCCAGGCGAGCAACGAGGTGTTCCACTGGGCGATGGGCTCGGTCAACACGCCGGAGAAATTCGACGCCAAGCGGCTGACCTTGGCCGGCAATGTCTGGCGGCAGATGAAGTCGACCGACTCGCGCGAATGCCGCAACTGCCACACCATCGAGTCGATGAATCCCGAATTCCAGCGCCCGCGCGCGCGCAAGCAGCATCTGTTGGCGATGGAATCGGGCAATACCTGCATCGATTGCCACAAGGGCATCGCGCATAAGAACGTGCGCGACCGGCTGGGCGACGCCGAGCTCGAGGCGCTCGAAGCGCCGGTCAAAGCCTACATCAAGGAAATTCCGAAGACCTATTTCGAGGGCCTCACGCGCGCCGCGGCGCGCGAGGCCGCCGCGCAGACGCCCGCGCCTGTCGCCGCTCCGGCACCCGCCGCGCCAGCGCCAGCCGCCGCCGCGCCGGCACCCGCCGCGACGCCCGCACCCGCGCCGGCCGCCGCGCCCGCCGCCGCTTCGGCGCCCGCGAGCCCGTCCGCCTCGGGCGGTTCGATCGATTGGAGCGGCGTGCCGGTCAAGACCGTGACGCTGTTCTATCCCGGCCAGGCTTCGTTCGAATGGGTTCAGAACGGCCGCGACCATGGCGGTTCCCGCGCCTTCCTGCGCGCCGGCGACCGCTGCGCGGAATGCCATGGCAAGGAAGTCAAGGACATGGGCGCCAAGATCGTGTCCGGCTCCAAGGCCGAGGCGACGCCCA
The DNA here is from genome assembly GCA_041918675.1 of Xanthobacteraceae bacterium. GTDB lineage: Bacteria > Pseudomonadota > Alphaproteobacteria > Rhizobiales > Xanthobacteraceae > SCUB01. Next base: position 602,078 of record JAYRVF010000014.1, on the reverse strand, counting down.
TTCCCGGCAAGCGCGGATCGGTCGATCTCTCGGTGCAGGCGGCTTACGACGCCGACCGGCTGCATTTCCGCTTCCAGTGGAAGGACGCGCCGCATACGCCGGTGCCGTTCGCCGCCGGCGGCAAGATGGATCCCGAGAACCAGGTCAAGCTGGCGGTGATGTTCTCCGGCGCCGGCATCGAGCGCGTCGAGCAGGCCGGGTGCTGGGTCACCTGCCACAACGACTCGCGCTACATGCCCGACGCGCCCAAGCCGGAGACGTTGAAGTCCGACGCCGCGGCGCAGGCGCTCGGCGCGGCCGACGGCATCACCAAATACATTCCCGAATCGCGCACCGAGATCGAGATCAAGGGCGACGACAACAAGCCGCGCGGCGGCGGCCTCAAGGTCAAGGACAAGGCCGCGCTTGACGGTCTCCTCGCCAAGGGCGCGTTCATGGATCTGATCCGCTTCCGTTCGGGCGCCGCCGCCGAAAACGGCTCCGTGCTCGAACAGCGTCATCCCTCGGGCGACGCGCCGGTCGACGCCAAGGGCGAACTCCAGGGCGATACCTGGACGGTGGTCATGAGCCGCCCGCTGAAGTCGGACAAGCCCGGCGACATCGGCATCGAGGCGGGCAAGACCTACATCGTCAATTTCGCCCTGCATGACGATTACACGGTGGCGCGCTTCCACCATGTTTCGCTCGAATTCAAGTTCGGTCTCGACGCCGCCGGCGCCGAGATCAGCGCGGTGAAGAAATAGCGGTCGCGCCCAATTAGGGCGCTCCATCGGGGAGGCGGAAATGCCGAGATCGTTGGGGGACCGATTGGCCGTCGTGGTCGCCGCGGCGTGTGGCATGGGCGTGCTTGCCCTTGCGACGACCGCCGCGTGGGCGGCCGGGCCGAGCGCGGCCGAACGCGACGCGGTCTGCGCCGACGCCGAAATCCGTTACAAGGAGACGTTCGGCAAGGCGACCAAGGACGAGCCGGTCAAGATCGTGACGATGTACAAGGACGTGTTCTGTCCGATCGAAATCACGGTGACGCAGGGCGAGACCGTCCGCTGGGTCAATCTCGACAAGCGCACCTCGCACAGCGTCTGGTTCCGCGACTCCGGCAAGGAGGAATCCGCCCGTCTGTTCAACGCCGAGACGGTCGAGATGAAATTCGACTTTCCACCCGGTGAGTATCCCTATTTGTGCGGACCGCATTGGGAGAGCGCCGGCATGATCGGCAAGGTCACGGTGAAGGGGAAATAGGCGGTGACAGGCGCGCGCGTCTATCTTGTCGGAGCGGGGCCGGGTGATCCGGAGCTCCTGACCGTGAAGGCCACGCGCGTGCTCGGCCTCGCCGATGTCGTCGTTTACGACCGGCTGGTGCCGCCGGAAATTCTCTCGCTCATTCCCCAGGGCGCCGCCAGGATCGATGTCGGCAAGCGCGCGGGTCATCATCCGGTGCCGCAGGAGGAGATCAACCGACTGCTGGTGCGTCTGGCCTCGGGCGGACGGACGGTGGTGCGGCTGAAGGGCGGCGATCCGTTCATCTTCGGGCGCGGCAGCGAGGAGGCGGCCGAGCTCAAGCGCGCGGGCATTTCCTTCGAGATCGTTCCCGGCATCACGTCGGCGCAGGGCTGTGCCGCCGCCGCGCAAACGCCGCTCACCCATCGCGGACTCGCGACCGGCGTCCGGCTGGTAACCGGGCACTGCAAGTCCGACGAGCCGCTCGACCTCGACTGGCGGGGACTCGCCGATCCGCGCACGACGCTGGTCGTCTATATGGGCCTTGCGAATATCGAGGAGATCGCGCGCCGGCTCATCGACGAGGGCCTCGACGCGGAGACGCCTGTTCTTGCCATTAGTCAAGGCACTACCCCGCGCGAGCGTCGATTCTGCGCCTCATTAGCAGGTCTGGCGCGGGCGGCCCGAGAGGCCGAATTCGATGGCCCGGTCCTGTTCATTATCGGTAAAGTCGCGGGACTGGCGGCGGAATGGAGCGATCACGGCGATGGGACCGCGCGTAACAGCATCGCGGTGGTGGCTTAGCGCGAGCGTTGCTGTCTGCCTGCAGGCCGGCGCGGCGGCCGCGTCCGATCCGGTTCCCGATCCCGTCAAACTCACCGCGTTGGTGCTCCAGGATTGCGGCTCCTGCCACGGCATGACGCTCAAGGGCGGTTTGGGCAAACCGTTGACCGCCGATCAACTCGCGCAATGGGACCGTGACCAGATCGCGCATATCATTCTCGAAGGCGTTCCCGGCACGCCGATGCCGCCCTGGAAGCCTCTCCTGAGCGAGGCGGAGGCGCGCTGGATCGCCGACCGGCTGAAGCAGGGCTTTCCACAATGAAACGACGCTCATTCCTCAAAGGCGCGGCGCTCGCGGGCGGCCTGATGTCGCTGCCGGATCGGGCATCGGCGTCCTGCGAACGGCGCGGCACCGGCGACCTCGGCATCGTCGTCGAGCGGGCGACGGGGTCGGTCATCATCGTCGACACCACGAAGCGCGTGGCGCTTGGCCGCGTCGAGGGGCTCGGCGATCTTTCCCACGCCTCGGCGGTGTTCTCGCGCTGCGAGCGTTATGCCTATGTGTTCGGCCGCGACGGCGGCCTGACCAAGCTCGATCTCCTCGACATGCGCGTCGACAAGCGCGTCATCCAGGCCGGCAACGCCATCGGCGGGGCGATCTCGGATGACGGCCGGCTGGTGGCCGCGTCGAATTACGATCCCGGCGGCATCAAGGTGTTCGACGCCGAGACGCTCGCGGAGGTCGCGAGCATTCCCGCGATCGGCGCCTCCGGCAAGCCGTCGAAGACGGTCGGGCTCGCCGATCTGCCGGGCCGGAAGTTCATCTACACCCTCTACGACGCGGGCGAGATCTGGATCGCCGATTGCGCGCGCCCCGACGCGCCGGTCGTGACCAAGTTCATCGGCGCCGGCGCGCTTCCCTACGACGCCAACGTGACCGGCGACGGCCGACATTACCTCGCCGGCCTGTTCGGCGAGGACGGCATCGCCCATCTCGATCTGTGGGAGAGCGAGCCGCGGCTGCGCCGCGTGTTCCAGGGCTACAATGCCGGGCGCGAGAAGCTGCCCGTTTACAAGATGCCGCATTTCGAGGGCTGGGGGCAGGCCGGCGCGAACCTCGTGCTGCCGGCGGCCGGACAGAACGAGGTGCTGCTGCTCGATCTCGTCGGCATGAAGGAGAAGGCGCGCATTCCCGTCCACGGCCAGCCGGTGTTCTGCGTCGCGCGTCCGGATGGCCGCGAGGTATGGGTCAATTTCGCCCATCCCCAGAACGACACCGTGCAGATCGTCGATATTCCCTCGGCCAAGGTCGTGCATACGTTCGCGCCGGGACCGGCCGTGCTGCATCTCGAATTCACGCCGCGCGGTCACGAAGCGTGGATCTCGGTGCGCGACGCCGATCGCGTCGACATCATGGACGCGCGCGCGCGCGTGAAGGTCGCCGAGATACCGGCGCGCAAGCCTTCGGGCATCCTGTTCACCGCGCGCGCCCACCGGCTGGGGTTGTGAACCGTGACCTTCGATGACATCGATCGCGCGCTGATCGACGGCTGGCAGCGTGGCTTTCCGCTGACGCCGTCGCCGTTCGAGTCCGTCGGCGCGCGGCTGGGGATTCCGGGCGCGGACGTGATCGCCCGGGTCGGTCGCTATATCGGCGAGGGCGCGGTGTCGCGGCTCGGCGCCGTGGTGCGGCCGAACACGGCGGGCGCCTCCACGCTGGTCGCGCTCGCGGCGAGCGAGGGAACGCTGGAAGCGGTCGCCGCGATGGTCGGCGCCGAGCCCGGCGTCAACCACAGCTACGAGCGCGAGCATGCCTATAATCTGTGGTTCGTCGTCACCGGGGCGACGCGCGACGCGGTCACCGGCGCGGTCGCGCGCATCGAACGGCGAACCAACCTCGCCGCGCTCGATCTGCCGCTCGCGCGCGCCTTCCACATCGATCTCGGATTTCCGATGTTCGATCGCGCCGTGCCCGCGCGCAAGGAACCCCACGTGGAGGAAACGCGCGCGCCGAGCGCGGAGGAGGTCGCGCTTCTGCGCGCGATCGAAAACGGCCTGCCGCTGGTGGAGCGGCCCTACGCCGAGGTCGCGGGCGGGCTTGGCTGGAGCGAGGCGCGAGTGATCGACGATCTGGCCGCGCTCGGCGAGGCCAATATCGTCCGGCGTCTCGGCCTCGTCGTGCGCCACCGCGCCTTCGGCTTCGTGCAAAACGCCATGGTCGTCTGGGACGTTCCCGAACCCCGGCTATGCGAGGTCGCCGAACGCCTCGCCGCCGCGCCGCATGTGACCCTGTGCTACGAGCGGCCGCGCCGCCGGCCGCATTGGCCCTACAACCTGTTCACCATGATCCATGGGCGCGACCGCGCCGAGGTCACCGGCCAGATCGGCGAGCTCGCCCGCGCGGCGGGCGGCGATATCGCCCACGCCATCCTGTTTTCGCGGCGCTGCTTCCGGCAGACCGGCGCGCGCCTGTCGGCGGCGTGAGGCGATCATGCTCGACGGGATCGACCGCGAGATCATCAACGCGCTGCAGGGCGGCTTTCCCCTGTCGCGCGCGCCTTACGCCGAATGCGCGGCGCGAATCGGCATCGGCGAGGCGGAATTGCTGGCGCGCCTGAAGGCGCTGCTGGACGGCGGCTACCTCACGCGCTTCGGTCCGATGTTCAACGTCGATCGCATGGGCGGCCGCTTCTGCCTTTGCGCCATGGCGGTGCCGGAAGCGCGCTGGGACGAGGTGGTCGCGGCCGTCAACGCCTACCGGGAAGTCGCGCACAATTATCGCCGCGAGCACGCGCTCAACATGTGGTTCGTGCTCGCCGTCGAGCGGCCCGAATTGATCGAGACGACGAGGCGCGCGATCGAGCGCGAGATCGGCATCGAGGTGCTGCTGTTTCCCAAGCTGCGCGAGTTCTTCCTCGAATTGAAGGTGAGCGCATGAGTCCTGCGCGCGAGACGTTCGACGCCATCGACCGCGCCCTCGTCAAGGCGACGCAGGCGGGGCTGCCGCTGGTGCCGCATCCTTACGCGGCGCTCGCCGAGGAGATCGGCGTCGCCGAAGCCGACGTGATCGCGCGCCTGGCGCGGATGATCGAGAGCGGCAGCATCCGCCGCGTCGGCGCGGTGCCCAACCATTACGCCTGCGGCATGGTCGCCAACGGCATGACGGTGTGGGACGTGGACGACCGGCATCTGGCGCCGCTCGGCTCGCGCGTGGGCGCGCTCGATTTCGTTTCGCACTGCTATGAACGCCCGCGCCATCCTCCGCTCTGGCCGTATAATCTCTTCGCCATGGTTCACGGCGCCGATCGCGCCGAGGTCGAGGCCAAGGCGGGGGAGATCCGGAGACTTCTGGGCGGAGCCTGCGCCGGCGGCGACATTCTCTATTCAAGCGAAATCCTGAAGAAGACCGGTCTGCGGATCGGCGAATAACAAATGGGTACGCCATGTTTCGACTGACGCAATTCCTGCGCGAACTGCGCGAGCCGACGCCGATCGGTCCGCGGCGCGATCCGCCGGGCCCGATCGTGATCTGGAATTTGGTGCGACGCTGCAATCTGCGCTGCGTGCATTGCTACTCGATTTCCGGCGACGTCGACTTTCCCGGCGAGCTCTCCACCGACGAGATCTTCCTTGTCATGGACGACCTCAAGGCCGCGCGCGTGCCGGGACTGATTCTGTCGGGCGGCGAGCCGTTGCTGCGGCCCGACATTTTCGACATTTCGCGGCGCGCCAAGGAAATGGGCTTCTACACCGCGCTGTCGACCAACGGCACGCTGATCACGCCGGAGAAGGCGGCCGCGATCGCCGAAATCAAATACGACTATGTCGGCATCAGTCTCGACGGCGTCGGCGCCACGCACGACCGCTTTCGCGGACAGCCCGGCGCGTTCGACGGCGCGATCGCCGGCATGCGGCGCTGCGCCGATCTCGGCATCAAGACCGGCCTGCGTTTCACCATGACCACGGACAATTGGGAGGAACTGCCCGAGATTCTGGCTCTCGCCGAGCGCGAGGGGGTCGAGAAGTTCTATCTCTCCCACCTCGTCTATGCCGGGCGCGGCAACAAGAACCGCGGCACCGACGCGAGCTGGGACATCACCCGGATCGTGATGACGAGCCTGATCGAGGCGGCGTGGATCGCGCTCGAGCGCGGCGACGCGCGCGAATTCGTCACCGGCAACAACGACGCCGACGGCGTGTTCCTCTATTTCTGGGCGCGCGAACGCTTCGCCGACCGCGCCGCGCATCTGCGCGCCAAGCTCGCGCAATGGGGCGGCAATTCGTCCGGCGTCAACGTCGCCAACATCGACAATCTCGGCAACGTCCATCCCGACACGATGTGGTGGCATCACACCATCGGCAATGTCCGCGCCCGCGCCTTCGGCGACATCTGGCGCGACACGTCCGATCCGATCATGGCCGGGCTGAAGGCGCGCCCGCGCGTGATTTCGGGGCGTTGCGGGGCGTGCGCCTATTTCGATATTTGCGGCGGCAACACCAGGGTGCGCGCGCAGCGCCTGACGGGCGACGCGTTCGCCGAGGATCCGGCCTGCTATCTCACCGACGAGGAAATCGGGCGCGCGGCGGGCGAGCGCGTCACGCCACGGCCATTCCGGGGTTCGAAACATGAAATGCTGGTACGTTAGGGTTCTTGCCGCGCGGGCGCTGATCGCGCTTCTGCCGCTGGGCGCGTCGTTCGCGTCGGCGGCCGCGCAGGTCAACGCTCACGGCCTCTATCAGGAAAAATGCGCTTCTTGCCATGGCGAGGAGCGCCTCGGCGGCACCGGGCCGGCGCTGTTGCCGGACAATCTCGGCCGCCTCGGACAGAAGGGCGCCGAAGCCGTCATCCGCGACGGCCGTCCGGCGACGCAGATGCAGCCGTTCGGCGGCGAAATCGACGCGGCGGGCATCACCGCGCTCGCCGCCTTCATCTACAGCAAGCCCGAGCGTGATCCGACCTGGTCGCGCGCCGACATCGACGCGAGCCGCGTGCTGACGCCGGCGCCGGAGGTCAAACGCCCGGTGTTCGACGCCGATCCGCTCAATCTTTTCGTCGTGGTCGAGGGCGGCGATCACCACGTCACCATTCTCGACGGCGACAAGTTCGAGCCGATCGCGCGCTTCGCCAGCCGCTTCGCGCTTCATGGCGGCCCGAAATTCACGCCCGACGGCCGCTACGTGTTCTTCGGCTCGCGCGACGGCTGGGTGACGAAATACGATCTATGGACGTTGACGACGGTCGCGGAGGTGCGCGCGGGCATCAACACGCGCAACATCGCGATCTCGCCGGACGCCAGCCACGTCGCGGTCGCCAACTACCTGCCCAAATCGCTGGTGATCCTGTCGGCGGCCGACCTGTCGGTGGAAAAGATCCTCGACGTCGCCGACGCCGACGGCAAGGGCTCGCGCGTCTCGGCCGTCTATCAGGCGCCGCAGCGCGACAGTTTCATCGCCGCGCTGAAGGACGTTCCGGAAATCTGGGAGATCGCGACCAAGGCGGGCGAGGGCGCGCTGGCGCTGCGCCGCATCAAGGCGAGCGAGCCGATCGACGACTTCTTCTTCGATCCGCAATACCGCTATCTGATCGGAGCCAATCGCGACGGCAATCAGGCTGTCGTGGTCGATCTCGACCATGGCCGGGAAGCGGCGAAGTTTCCCCTGCCCGGAATGCCACACCTCGGTTCGGGAATTTCGTGGATGCGCGAGGGGCGCCGCGTGATCGCGACGCCGCATCTGCGCGAAGGCATGATCTCCGTCATCGACACGACGAATTGGACGATCCTGGCGACGGTGCCGACAATGGGGCCGGGCTTCTTCATGCGCAGCCACGAGAAGACGCCCTATGTGTGGACCGATTCGTTCATGTCGCGGCAGAACAAGGATCAGATCCAGATCCTCGACAAATCCTCGCTCAAGATCGTGCGCACGTTGCAGCCGGCGCCGGGCAAGACCACGGCGCACGTCGAATTCGACCGCTCCGGTCGCCACGCGCTGGTCAGCGTCTGGGAAAACGACGGCGCGCTGATCGTCTTCGACGCGGAGAGCTTTACCGAGGTCAAGCGCATCCCGATGTCGAAGCCCGTCGGAAAATACAACGTCTATAACAAGATAACCTTCTCCGAAGGCACGAGCCATTAGACCGGGCAGGGTCGGGCGCTCGCCCGGCGCGATCCTCGCGGGAAGAAGGCGAGCGCTCCGATTCAAGGCGTCGAGCGAACGCCGATGGCAAGGGCGGTTTCGGCTCGCGTTGACGCGCTATCGCGCGGGGCATGTCGTTCGGCCGCTCTCCGTCCGTCCGCCAAGCCACCGAAGGCGCATCGCTCGCGCGCGCCGGTTGCGCGACGCGGCACGCGCGCGACGGCCGGGAAGTGATCTCGTCTTGATATCCATCAATTCTATTGCGGTGCGATAGCCGCGTCCGCGCTCCGCGTGCCTTGCGTGCCGCACTCACGCGCGAAATTTGTGTGATCAGGGCAAGACTTGATGAATGTTAAGTAGCTCCGCAATTCGCCATGTTAACCGTCGAATGCGCACATCCATGAGGTCGATCCATGTCAACTCAATCCGGTCAGACGGGGGCCAGCGACAAGCCCGTCAAAATCCCATTCATGCAGCAGATTATGGACAACAACTTCCTGCTCCTGTTCCTCGGAGTGATCATTCCCGCCGTGCTCTATACGCTGTGGGGCGTGATGGAAGTTGCTTCCGTACCGCTCGGCAAGTAATCGAGAATTAGGGGGGGCAGATGTCCGTCACATCACCTGAAAGACGCGACTGGTGGAACGAGCCGGTCGCCGGAGTCGAGCTGTCGTGGGCGTTTATCGCCTTCGCCTGGGGCTTCTTCATGTTCTGCTTCATGATCGCCTGGCACTTCATCGGCAATCAGAACCTGAGCAAGGAAGCCTATCGCGTTCATCCGTCGAGCTACGAGGCCAAGGTCGACGAGTTCGTCAAGAAGTACAAGGTTCGCGAGGAGAACGGCGTGCCGGTGGTGAAGGTGCCCGCCGGAAGCGACGTCTATCTGCTCGGCCGTCTGTGGCAATGGTATCCGATCATCGAGATCGAGAAGGGCCAGAGCTATCGCTTCCACATGTCGTCGCTCGACTGGCAGCACGGCTTCTCGCTGCAGCCGACCAACATCAATATTCAGATTCATCCGGGCTATGAGCACGTGATCACGATGACGCCGACCGACGCCGGTCAGTTCGGCATCATCTGCAACGAGTATTGCGGCATCGGTCACCATCAGATGACCGGACGAATCTATGTCACGGAAAAGAAGGCCGAGGCTGACCTGCGCCTCGCGTCGGGGAGGTGAGCCATGACTGCTGAAACCATTTCCGGGGTTGGCGGCAGAGCGGCTGAGTACCGCACCTGCCAGTATACCGGCCTCAAGGTCGACATCGCCGCGCAGACGCTGATCAAGGCGAACGCGGTGGCGGCGGTCGTGTTCCTGGCCATCGGCGGTCTGTTCGGCCTGTTGGTCGCGCTGACGCGCTGGCCGGCGGTTCACATGCTTCCGGCGGACCTGTTCTACCTCGCGCTGACCGCGCATGGCGCCGACGTGTTGCTGTTCTGGATCATCTTCTTCGAGGTCGCCGTGCTCTATTTCGCGTCCGCGATCCTGCTCAATTGCAGGCTGGCGACGCCGAAACTGGCATGGGTCGCCTTCCTGTTGATGCTGGTCGGCGCGCTGATCGCCAACGTCGCGGTGCTGCAGGGCAACTCCAGCGTGATGTTCACGTCCTACGTGCCGATGATGGCGGCGCCGCACTTCTATCTCGGGCTGATCCTGTTCGCGGTCGGCACGCTGGTGGCGGTCGGCATCTTCTTCGCCACGCTGGTCATCGCCAAGAACGAGGGCACCTATGAGGGCTCGCTGCCGCTGGTCACGTTCGGCGCGTTGGTGGCCGCGATCATCGCGGTCTACACGCTGGCGTCTGGCGCGGTGATCCTGATCCCGGTGTTCCTGTGGTCGATCGGCCTGATCGCCAACATCGACTCCTTGATGTACAAGGTGGTGTGGTGGGGCCTCGGCCATTCGTCGCAGCAGATCAACGTGTCGGCGCACGTCGCCATCTGGTACCTGATCGCGGCGCTGACGGTCGGCGCCAAGCCGCTGTCGGAAAAGGTCAGCCGCTTCGCGTTCCTGATGTACATCCTGTTCCTCCAGCTCGCTTCCGCGCACCACCTGCTCTCCGAGCCGGGCATGGATTCGACCTGGAAGATCGTCAACACCAGCTACATGATGTATCTGGCGGTGATGGGCTCGATGATCCACGGCCTGACGGTGCCCGGATCGATCGAGGCGGCGCAACGGCGCAACGGCTTCGACCGCGGTTGGTTCGAATGGCTGCGCAAGGCGCCGTGGGGCAACCCGGCGTTCTCGGGCATGTTCCTGTCGGTCGTGTTCTTCGGCATCATCGGCGGTATCTCCGGCGTGGTGCTCGGAACCGAGCAGCTCAACCAGCTCATGCACAACACGCTCTACGTTCCGGGCCACTTCCACGGCACGGTCGTGACCGGCACGACGCTCGCCTTCATGGCGGTGACCTACATCGTGCTGCCGCTCATCTTCCAGCGTGAGATCGTTTGGCCGACCATGGCCAAATGGCAGCCGTACCTGTTCGGTATCGGCGCGGCCGGTATCTCGCTGCTGATGATGGGCGCGGGCACGGTCGGCGTGTCGCGCCGTCATTGGGACATGACGTTCACCGATGCGCCGGTTTCGTTCGCGCATTCGGCGGGCGCGTTCCTGACGATGGGCCTCAACGGCATCTTCGCGATCATCGCGACGATCGGCGGCGCTATGTTCGTCATCGTCGTGGTCGCCACGGTGCTGATGGGCAAGAAGGTCGAAGGCGGCCACAAGCTGACCTTCCCGCTGCATGGCGGCGCCAAGGCGGCGGTCGCTCATCCGAGCCTGCGCGGCACGACGGTCCTGATCTTCGTGTTCTTCGCCTCGTTCGTGCTCTACTACTTCATCAACTGGAAATATCTGTCCGAGCTGTGGCTGTTCCGGTGATTTTCCGGTTCAGCGAAGCTTGAACGAGTGGATGAATGAGAATGCTCGCCGCGGTTAACCCGACTGTCTCGCGCCTCGCGCTGGGGATGGGAAAGGTGGCCGCGGCGAGCCTCGTTTTGGCGGCGGGGCTGGGCCTCGCGTCGGCCAAGGCCGAACGGCTCGACCCCAAGGTCGCGTTGGCCAAGAGCGAGGCGGCGCTCGGACGCGCCGTCGGCAACTACACCTTGACGGATTCGACCGGCGCGCGCTTCGCGTTGTCGGACTATCGCGGCAAGCCGCTGATCATCAGCCTGATCTATACCTCCTGCAGCTCGGTCTGCCCGCCGACGACGCAGCGCGTCATCGACGGCGTGCGCGACGCCGGCCGCCTGATCGGCCTCGATCGCTTCGCGGTGCTGACGGTGGGGTTCGACGCGCGCAACGACACGCCGACGCGGCTGTCGCAATTCGCCGCCATGCAGGGCGTCAAGGCGGAGAACTGGCGCTTGGCGTCGGGCGATTCGGCGACCATCGACGCGCTGCTGCGCGATCTCGGCTTCAGCTATACGACCATCAGCGGCGGCTTCGACCACGTCACGCAGACGACGATCGTCGACGGCGGCGGCAAGGTCTATCGCCACGTCTATGGCGACGATTTCCCGATCCAGGTCCTGGTCGAGCCGCTCAAGGATGTCGTGCTGGGACGCGCGACGACGTTTTCGCTCGGCGGCCTGATCGACCGGGTCAAGTTCATCTGCACCACCTATGATCCGGCCGCGGGACGCTATAAATTCGACTACGGCCTGATCTTCGGCAGCGTTATCGCCGCCATGTCGCTCATCGTGTTCGCCGGCATTCTCTTCCGCGAATGGCGTCGGTCGAGGAACGCGCGCGCCGCCAACACGCATTTGAGAATCTGAGAAGCCATCCGGCGTCATCGAACAAGAAAACAGGAGCAGCCGGCATGGGTGCGCTGAGAGCTATTCTAAGGTACGGATTCGAGGCGATCGAGCGGACGTTCGATCGGCTGTTCGGGCCGTCGATGAATCCGGTCGCCCAGCTCGGCGCGCTTGGCTATTTCTTCTATTGGATCGTCGCCGTCAGCGGCATCTATCTTTTCATCTTCTTCGATACCGGCATCGAGAGCGCCTATCTCTCGGTCGAGAAACTCACCCATCACCACTGGTATCATGCCGGCGTGATGCGCAGCCTGCATCGCTATGCCTCCGACCTGATGGTGGTGATGGTGCTGACGCATCTCTTGCGCGAATTCGCCTACGACCATTATCGCGGCGCGCGCTGGTTTTCCTGGTTCACCGGCCTGCCGATCATCTGGCTGCTCTATGCCTCGGGCATCACCGGCTACTGGCTGGTGTGGGACAAGCTCGCCCAGTATGTCGCGGTGATCTCCTCGGAGCTGCTCGACTGGCTGCCGCTGTTCGGCGAGCCGATCGCGCGGAACTTCGTTTCCACCGGCACGCTGACCAGCCGCTTCTTCACGCTGATGGTGTTCATGCACGTGGCGGTGCCGCTGATCCTTCTGTTCATCATGTGGGTGCACATTCTGCGCATCTCGCGGCCGAAGGTGAACCCGCCCTGGGTGCTCGGATCGATGACGCTCGTCGCCCTGGTCGGCCTGTCGCTGTGGAAGCCGGCGCTGTCGCAGGGGCCGGCCAATCTGTCCAAGGCCGCGGTCGAGGTCGGGCTCGACTGGTTTTACCTGCCGCTCTACCCGCTGACCGACATCTGGGGGCACAGCGGCGTCTGGCTGTTCCTGCTGATCTTCTCGCTTTTGGTCGGTTTCATGCCCTGGCTGCCGCCGCTGCGGCGGAGCCCTCCGGCGGTGATCGATCTCGAGCATTGCAATGGCTGCATGCGATGCGTCGACGATTGCCCCTATGAGGCGATCCGCATGGTCGAGCGCACCGATGGCTTGCCGTTCCCGTCGCAGGCGCAGGTCTCCAATACGCTGTGCGTGGCCTGCGGCATCTGCGTCGGCGCCTGCCCGGCCTCGACGCCGTTCCGGCGCACCGAGGAATTGCGCACGGGCATCGACCTGCCCGAATACACGCTGCGCGAATTGCGCCAGCGGACGATCGACGCGGCCGCGGCGCTCGAGGGCCCGAACCGCGTCCTCGTGCTCGCCTGCGAACATGGCGGCGCGGCCAAGCATCCCAACGCCGTCGTCATGCCCTGCGTGGCGATGGCGCCCCCCTCGCTGGTCGATTTCATCATCAGCCGGCATCTGGCCGAGGGCGTCGTGGTCGCCGGCTGCGCGGAGAGTTTCTGCTTCAACCGCCTCGGCGTGAACTGGATCGAGGAACGTTTCGCCGGCCAGCGCGATCCCTATCTGCGCGCCCGCGTGCCGCGCGAACGGGTCCATACGATTTGGGCCTCGGACCTCGGCGGCCCGCGTTTCCGCCGCGAACTCGCCAAATTCGCCGACTCGCTTGCCAACCTGCCGCCGCCGAAGAAGCCGCCAACGCCGCCGTCCGCCGGCGCGGCGGACGATACCGCGGCCACGAAACGGGAGACCGCGTCGTGATCAACGCGCTTCGCTACCTCGGTCAGTTCGCGATCATCGTCGTGCTGTTCGCCGGCGTCATCAAGCTTTCGGATTGGCCCGTCTATCGCCAGATCCCGAAAGACGCCGGAATTCTGATGCTGACATTCGTTCACGGCGCGGACCGCAAGGCCGAGTGCCGGCCGATGACGGCGGAGGAATCGGCCAAGCTGCCGCCCAACATGCGCCGGGTCGACGTCTGTCCGCGCAGCCGCCGGCCGATCTTCGTGGAACTCGATATCGCCGGCAAGAACGTCTTCAGCGCCAGCTTGCCGCCGAGCGGCATCGCCCGCGACGGCCCCTCGAAGGTCTATGAGCGGTTCACGCTGCCGGCGGGCGAATACGACGTCGCCGTGCGCATGCGCGACACGCCGCGCTCGGAGGGCTTCGACTACGAGCGCCGGGAACGCATCTCGATCGCGCCGGATCAGATGCTGGTCATTGACTACCGTTCGGAAGACGGCGGCTTCATTTTCCGCTGATCGGGCGGCGACGCGTCGGGAGCAAGACACATGGCTTTGCTGCATTGGAAAGATCGCTACAGCATCGGTATCGAGGCCATCGATCATGAGCACAAGGGCCTGATCGAGCTGATCAACCTGCTGCACGAGAAAATGCGCGCCCACGCCTCCACCGATTCGATCGAGGCGTTCTTCGGCGATCTGTTGATGCACATCTCGGCGCATTTCGCGCTCGAGGAACGCATCATGCGCGATCGGAAATACGACCAGTTTCCGGAGCACAAGCAGGATCACGAGGCGCTGCTCGACGATCTGCGCGACATGATGGACAACGCGACCGTCGACAACAGCGGCAACGCGGAAGCGCTGGCCGACCGGCTCGACGCCTGGTTCTCGCGCCATTTCGAAACGCATGACGCGCGCATGCATGGACGGCTGGAAACCAAGGGACTGCGCTAAGCGGTCTCCGGGCGAGACCGGGCCGTCTCGCCGGAATGAACTGCTCCGGCTTCGAAGCCTTGGAGTAAATCCTCGCCGCGAAAAAAGGCGCCGGCTGGTCGCGGGATCCGCGCGCGCCGCGCCAAAGCGCGGCCGTTCAGGCGGCGCGGATTTGGCCCTGGCGGAGTTGCTGCTGCAGGGCCAGCACGTCGCGGATCACGACATCGGGTCCGCTCACCTCGACCCCGAGATCGCGCAGCCGCGCGAAGGCGCGCGACAGCGTCTCCGGCTTGATGCCGAGGCGGCCGGCGATGAGCTGCTTGTCGAAGGGCAGGGCGATCGAGGCCGGTCCTTCGACGACATCGGTCAGCGAGAGCAGGAATTCCGCCACGCGCTCGTCGCCGTTCTGCAGCTTGAGCTGCTCGATCTGGCGGATCATCTGGTGCAGATGGTGAACCGTCGCGGCGATGACGGCGAAGCCGATTTCCGGCCGCGTGATGATCGCATCGCGCAGCGGCTGCGCGGGAATGCGCACGACGGTCGCCGCGGTCGCCGCCGTCGCGGTGGCCGGATACTGTCCGTTGACGATCGCGACCGCCTCGGCGAAGGACTGATCGCGCGTGAACACGCCCAGGATCGCCGATTTGCCATTGGCCTGATGGCGCTCCAGCTTCACCCAGCCGTCGATCACCTTGAAGAAATAGTCCGCGGTTTCGTCCTGGTTGAACAGCACCGAGCCGGCCCGCAGCGTCTCCACGCTCGACGACTTGAGGATCTCTTCGGCGATCGAATCAGGCAGTCCACGCAGCAGCGTGGATGTTCGCACCGCGCCGCGCGTCGGTTCAGCCGATGCATGGGTCATTCAGACGTGCCTTTTTGTCGCATGCTTCGCATTCGACAACAAATGGCCGCCACCGCCTTGAAGAATATCAAGTGAGGCCCGCGCCCCGCCGCGAACCTTCTAGGAAAGCGCCTGCTTATTGATCCCGATCATAGGATCGGCGGTCCGCTCATCGCCGCGCTCGACCTGGCGCGAGGCCTGGCAGCACGCCGTCGGCGCGATCGCGTCGTCGCCGGTTCCCTGCGCCGAATGCATCTCGATGCAGGCCCGGATCATCGGATCGGTCCGCATCAGCAATTGCTGCTCCTCCGGCGGCAGGCCTTGCAGCAGGGGGCAGAGCGAGGGGTCAAACTCGAAGCATGAACGCGCATCTTTCATGAGGTCATACACCTGTTCATTTGGCGCGGGCCGGATGTGCGCTGCTCGCCTATTCCCATTTGAATTTAGCACATTTCGTCATGAAACCGCGCGATGCTATTGACCAGGATCAAATTTGAATATTCGGAAAGAAGAATACCATTTCCCTGATCCCCATCGCAATGCCCAGTCTCCGTCTGTATTTCAGTGCTCCGGCGCGTCAGAAAGCCAACCCGTGAATTCCGGCGACGCCTCCCACCAGCACGACCGCCGCGATCGTCGACAGCACGCGGTGCAAGCGCAGCACGAGCGCGAATGTTCCTTCCGGGTCGCGCGCGGCGCGTTCATCGAACCAGCGATGCAGCACCAGTGGTTCCAGCACGAACAGCATGAGCGTGAAGACGATCCAGAGCGCCAACATGCCGGGTATCCACCAGCTCCGCGGGCTGACCAGCATGAACCACGAGTCCGTCCGCGCCAGCATGTAGAAGCCGGTGAGGCCGGCCAGCAGCGTCGAAATCCTGGCCTGCCCGGCAAATCCGCGCTCGATCGTGTCGAACAGGGCGACGCGACGCTCGGCCTCGATACGCCGCAGGCCCGGCAGGACAACCAGGGTCACGAAAAAGACCCCGCCGATCCAGTGCGCGACGGAAACGACGTGTACCGCGCGCGCGATCGCCAGATCGTCAATCATGGCCGGCCCAGGGCAATGGGCGCGGCAGCGCACGTTCCCGGCGGCCGCACCGCATTCACTGAGCCCGCGTCTCGACCGGCAGGCGCAGCGGCCCGAACACGGAGCGATTGAATTCGCCCTTGAGGAACGCCGCCGTCATGCGGTCGAGGGTGAAGACATGGGCCTGGACGACCTGCGGCATGATCCTGGTCAAGTGCTCGCGCAGCTCGGCGACGGACGGCGCCGCCGCCATTTTCGCGCCGCGCCGCAATTGTTCGAGAACGGTATTGTGCTGTGCGACATGGCAATGGAAGCCTGGAAATCCCGCCTCCTCCATCAGCTTCTCCTCCCGCGAAAAATGTGCCGCGATCTCGCCGTCGAGCTCGTGGTAAAGACGCGGAAGGTCGTCGTCGGAAGCGGCGGAGATGGCCTCGAAGATGCCGTCGATCCGCCGGTGATCGGTGTCCATCAACTCGATCCCGAGAACCGGAGTGGGAACCGTCATCACGGAAGTCCTTTCACATCGAGGGTGGTAATTCAGTCCGCCCGGGCCATCTTCGCCTTGACGAACGTCAACCGATCGGGGCAATTGGATTGCCCAAAAGATCGCCATCTCCGTCGGAACGGCCGGCTGCTCAAAGCATTGAGTACAGAAACTTGCGGACGATACAATCCAGCACGCCAAGATTAACTCAAGCCGATTGGACCGCGATCGGCGCGTGTCCGCTATTTAGTCACCTCAATTCCGATCTGCGGCAACGCATCTGCAATCGCGGGCGGATCGTCGCCTGCGAACGGGGCCACATCATCTTCAATCAGGGCGACGTCGCCGACGCGTTCTTCGTCCTGCTCGACGGCTGGGTGAAGCTCTATCGCCTGACCGCCAATGGCGGCGAGGCGGTCGTCACGGTGTTGACGACCGGCGAGACTTTCGCCGAACCCGTGATGTTCCTCGGCGGACGCTATCCGGTGGCGGCCGAGGCGGCGAGCGCCTGCCGCCTGTTGCGCATGGAACTCACCGGCTTCATCGCCGTCCTGGAAGAAGACCCGGATGTCGCCGCCGCGATGCTCGCCTCGATCGCGCGCCACGGCACCAATCTCACCGAACAGATCGAACGTCTCAAGCTGCTCGACGCGCCGCGGCGCGTGGCCGAATTCTTCCTGCGTCTGATCGCGCCCGGCGAGCATTCGGCGCAGATCACCCTGCCTTATGAAAAAGCGCTGATCGCCGCGCGCCTCGGCATGACGCCGGAAAGCTTCTCGCGCGCGCTCGCCTCGCTCGGCAAATACGGCGTCGTCGTTCAGCGCGAGGTGGTCACCATCGGCGATGTCGGGGGATTGCGCGGATTCGCCGCGCTCGACTGAACGCGCGCAAAGTCGCCGGCTTTCGCCGCGCTACATCGACCGCGCGATGAAGTCGCGCAGATGCTCGATGTTCTTGACCTCCAGCCGGTCGCGATTCACCCGCACCCCGTGCTGGCGCAACTGGCTGAGCGCGCGCGAAAAGCTTTCCGGCGTCATGCCCAATTGCCCGGCGATGAGCTGCTTTTCGTAAGGCAACACCACCTCGGCCGCGCCGGATTGCGGTCCGGCCAGCGAGACGATGAAATCGGCGAGCCGCGCCGGGCCCGTCAGGATCTTCAGCTTCTCGACGTGTTCGAGCAGCACCCGCAGATGGATCGACGTCGATCCGAGCATCGACAAAGCGAGCTCGGGGTCGCGACCGATCCGCTGGCGCAGGTCGCTCGCGTCGATCTTGACCAGGCGCGCGCTCGACACCGCTTCCGCGGTCGCCGAATAGATGCCCGACGAGAGCGCCTCGGCCTCCATGAAGGCCTGCGCCGGTCCGTGGATGGAGATGATCGCCGACTGATTTTGCCCGGAGTGGCGGCAGAGCTTCACCAGTCCCTGCACGACGACGTGATAGTGCTTGGCCGGGTCGCCCTGGTTGCAAATCACCGCGCCGCGGTCGTAATCGACGATCGCGTTATTGGCGAGCAGCTCGCGCACGACATCGTCATGCAGCCGGTTGAACAGCGCGGACTTGCGTATCATCTGCCAATCATTCGGCGTCATAACATGTTCCCGGAACCCGATCGCTCAGGGCCCGGCCACCGGTCAAAAAATTGAAACTACGTTTCGATTAATGCGCGCGACGCGCGGGCGTCTATTCCGCGGCCAGCCGCATGTCCCGGAATGTGCAGCGGGAGTTGCCATCGACCGCCGGCTGGGCCTCGGCCGGGGGCTCGACGAATTGAAGGCCGAGCGTGCGCCAGACATCGACGATGGCTTCCACCAGCACCGAGATATAGGCCTCGGTGTGCAGCGGCGTCGGCGTGATGCGCAGCCGCTCGGTTCCCCGCGGCACCGTCGGATAGTTGATGGGCTGGATGTAGATCGCGTGACGCTCCATCAAGAGGTCGCTCGCCTTCTTGCACAATTCGGCGTTGCCCACCATGACCGGAACGATATGGGAGGGATTGTCCATCACCGGCAATCCGGCCGCGCTCAGCGCGTGCTTGGTCAGGCGCGCCTGACGCTGATGCGCGGTGCGCAGGTCGGGGCGCTGCTTGACGATGCGAACGGATTCGCACGCCGCGGCGGCGATGCCGGGCGGCAAGGCGGTGGTGAAGATGAAGGACGGCGCGTAGCTGCGCACGGCGTCGATGATCGCCGCGTCGCCGGCGATGTAGCCGCCCAGCGTGCCGAAGCCCTTGGCCAGCGTGCCTTCGATGATGTCGATGCGATGGGCCTGGCCGTCGCGTTCCGACACGCCGCCGCCGCGCGCGCCGTACATGCCGACGGCGTGGACTTCATCGATGTAGGTCATGGCGCCGTATTTCTCGGCGAGGTCGCAGATTTCCTTGATCGGCGCGATGTCGCCGTCCATCGAATAGAGGCTCTCGAACACGATCAGCTTGGCGCGATCGAGCGGCTCGGCCGCGAGCAGTTCCTCGAGATGGGCGACATCGTTGTGGCGCCACACCTTGCGCTCGGCCTTCGAGCGGCGGATGCCCTCGATCATCGAGTTGTGGTTGAGCGCGTCGGACAGAATGAGGCAATTGGGCAGAAGGTCGGCGATCGTCGAGATCGCCGCGAGGTTGGAAATCCAGCCCGAGGTGAAGGTCAACGCCGATTGCTTGCCGTGGAGGTCGGCGAGTTCCGCCTCGAGGCCGACGAGCGGATGACTGGTTCCGGAAATGTTGCGCGTGCCGCCGGCGCCGACGCCGTGCTTTTGCGCCGCGTCCGTCAACGCGGCGATGACGCGATGATCGACGCCGAGCCCGAGATAGTCGTTCGAGCACCAGATCGTGACTTCCTTGGAGGAACCGTCACTCGCGTACCAGGTCGCCTTCGGGAAACGCGCCGCGTCGCGCTCGAGCTCCGCGAATACTCGGTAGCGCCGCTCGTTCTTCAACTCGGAGATCGCGTCCTCGAAATGACGACGGTAGTCCATGAGCGGATCCTCCAAAGGCACGCGGCAAGCAAACCGAACCGGAGACGATGATACAAACCTAACTTCGAAAATTCGAAGTCCATTCCGATATCAGACGTTTAGGGAACATCTCACTCCCGGAATGGAGTGTCTTTAACAAATATCAATCTTTGCTGCACGGGATTTAGATGCGAGCGAATTGCAACACGCGCGAGGCTGAGGAGACCGCATTGGCTCTACCTTGCGGGCATGAGGAACGGCGGCGGGAAGGACGCCCGACGGGCTGGGGAAGGGCTGTGGAAGGGCTTGCGCTGGGATGCTTCAGAGCCCAGCCGGACGCCCTCGCGCGCCCCCCCGGCAATGCCCTCAGGCGGCGGACGGATGCGCCGCCTCGGCAAGGGCAAAACCTTCCTTGGCCGCGTTCAGGTTGAGTTGGGCGAACTTTTTGGGAGTTTCCAGCGCCACGGCCTTTTCCAGCGATTCCAGGCTGCAAATCCCGGTCGCGCGCGCAACCGCCCCGAGCGCCACGATATTGGCGACCCGGGGGCTGCCGATCGCCACCGCTCGGGCCGAAATCGGAATGCGGATTTCCCGGCCGTGGCCGGCCGGGATCGGCTGCACCGTTCGCTCGTCGCAAATGACGATCGCGCCCTTCTTGAGGAACGGCAGGGAGCGTTCCGCGCCCACCTGGTCGAGCAGCACGCCGATGTCGATGCCGGTGACCAGCGGATAGTCGGAAGGGTCGTCGGTGACGATCAGGTCGGAATAGCAGAAGCCGCCGCGCGAGGTCGGCTCGTAGCTCTGCGACTGGGCCGCGCGCCTGCCCTCGATGCCGAGCGCGCGAAACAGAATGCGGGCTCCCAGAATGAGGCCCTGGCCGCCGCTGCCGGCGAGGCGGATTTCCGTCCGCGTCATGCCCTCATCATCCTTTCGCGGCATGGGACCTCGCCTTCGCGCGCTGCGCGGCCGTGATCTCGCGATAGACCGCGCCGTATTCGGGCCGGTCATGGCGCGCGATGACGCCGGTGACCATGCGGTTGGGACGGAACGGCTGGTCGGCGACGTTGCCGAACGCCTCCGGGCGCATGTCGCCCTTCTGGCTCAGGATCATTTCCGGCGACTCGCCGAGATCGTTCTTGCGGCCGTAAATCTCGGTGCAGTCCGAGATCACCTCGACGAAGGAGAAACCCGGATGCTCGATCGCCGTCTTGATCAGGTTCTTCAGCGCCGGCACCTGGAGGGTGACCTCGCGCCCGACGAAGGAGGCGCCGGCCGCCTCGGCGAGCTTGCAGGAATCGAACACCGGTTCGGCGTTGCCGCCGGGCGTCGTCAGCGTCACCCGGCTCGCCGCCGTCGTCGGCGACACTTGGCCGCCGGTCATACCGTAGACCTCGTTGTTGAGCATCAGGCAGGTGACGTCGAGATTGCGCCGGCAGGAATGGATGAGGTGATTGCCGCCGATCGCCAGGCAGTCGCCGTCGCCGGTGATGACGATCACGGTGAGGTCCGGCCGCGCGAGCTTGAGTCCGGTGGCGAAGGCGAGCGGGCGGCCATGCGTGGTGTGGAAGGTGTTGGCGTCGATATAGGCCCCGACGCGTCCGGAGCAGCCGATGCCGGAAACGACCGCGAGCTTGTTCTTGTCGATGCCGAGTTCGTGCACCGCCCACAGCAGCGCCCTCAGCGCGATGCCGTGGCCGCAGCCCGGGCACATGAAGTGCGGCATCAGGTTGATGCGCAAATAGTCCTGAATGTTGAAGGCGGCGGGAGGCGCGACGTTCATGGCACGATCTCCGCGATCCGCTTGACGATCTCGTCCGGCGTGATCGGCTCGCCGTCGACGCGGGCCAGGCTCATCACGCGGTCGCGGTCGCCGATGATGCGCTCGACCTCGAGCACGAGCTGGCCGGTGTTGAGTTCGGGAACGACGACGCGGCGTGCCTTGGCCGCGGCCGCGCGCACCGCCTGTTCCGGGAACGGCCAGAGCGTGATCGGTCGTAACAGGCCGACCTTGGCGCCCTGCTGGCGCAGCGTCAGCACGGCGCGCCGCGCCGCGCGCGCGGTGATGCCGACGGCGATGATGAGAATGTCGGCGTCCTCGACGTGCAGCGTCTCGTATTTTTCGATCGCGGCGCGGTGCTTCTCGATCTTTTCGAGAATGCGGATGACGGCGCGGTCGGCGATGCCGGGCTTCTGCGTCGGAAAGCCCTCGGCCGAATGCGTCAGGCCGGTGGTGTGGACGCGGTGGCCGTCGCCGGGACAGGCCATCGCCGGAATGAGGTCGGCCGTTTCGGCGTAGGGCGCGAAGCCGGTTCCGCCTTCGCCGGCCCATTTGCGGTCGAGCCGCGTCACGTCCTTGGCGTCGGGAATCTCGATCGATTCGAGAAGGTGCGCCACGATCTGATCGTAGAGCACGACGACCGGCACGCGGTATTGCTCGGCGAGATTGAACGCGCGGATCGTCTCCGAATAGATCTCCTGCACCGAGGCGGGCACCAGCGCCACCACCGGATGGTCGCCATGCGTGCCCCAGCGCGCCTGCATCAGGTCGCCTTGCGCCGGCCGCGTCGGCATTCCGGTCGAGGGGCCGCCGCGCATCACGTCGATGATGACGCAAGGCACCTCGGTCATGGCCGCGTAGCCGAGATTTTCCTGCATCAGCGAGAAGCCTGGACCCGAGGTCGCGGTCATCGCCTTGGCGCCGCCCATCGAGGCGCCGATCACCGCGGCGAGCGAGGCGATCTCGTCCTCCATCTGGATGAAAACGCCGTCGACCTTCGGCAATTCATGCGACATGTGTTCGGCGATTTCCGACGACGGGGTGATCGGATAGCCGGCGAAGAAGCGGCAGCCGGCGGCGACCGCGGCGAGCGCGCAGGCCTGGTTGCCGTAGAGGGGAACGAGCTGAACTGTCATGCGCGAGCCGGCGCCGGTTTGTTTTCGATGGTGGTGACGGTGATGGCGAAATCCGGGCACAACCATTCGCAGATATGGCAGCCGGTGCACGCCTCGGGTTTTTTCAGATAGGCGATCTGCTTCTTGTCGAGCGCGAGGCAACGCTCCGGACACAGCTTGACGCAGATGTCGCAGCCCTTGCACCAGGCCGGATTGATCTTGAGTTCGACCGCGACGGACTTGTCCACGGTCGGCGGCCGCGTCGTCTTGGCCTTGCTGTCGAAGCGCAGGGCCGGATCGGCGAGCGCGGCGAGCGCCCATTCGCGTCCGGCGGCGAAGGCGTTGCGGTTGGTCTCGCGCGATTTCTTCGGCACCGCCTGGTCGAGCACGGCGAGCCAGTCCTCGTTGGGAAAGTCGAGCGTCGCCGACAGCGCGCCGAGCAGCACGGTGTTGGCCGCGCGCGCGTCGCCGAGTTCATTGGCGATGCCGGTGGCGTCGAGCGCGAAGCCGTTGTCGATCTTGCCGATGATCTCCGCCGGCGTTTCCTTGACGTAGCCGAACGCGCCGCCGACCTTGCGGGCGCGGCAGGCGAATGGCGGCACGATGTGCTTGGTGTCGGCGATGAAGACGCCGGTGTTGGGGCGAAGTTGTTCGAGCCAGCGCAGCCCTTCGGCCCATTCCAGCGCGATCAGCGCGTCGGCCTCGCCCTTGGCGATCGTCGGCGACCACACCTCGCGGCCGAAGCGCACGTGGCTGAACACGATGCCGCCGCGCTTGGCCATGCCGTGGACTTCGCTCTGCTTGACCTGCAGGCCCCGGCGCTGCCCGAGCAGCGCCAGCACCTTGGAGATCATGATCACGCCCTGGCCGCCGACGCCGACCACCATGATGTTGCGCGTGGTCTCGGCGTTGGCCGCCGTCGCGGGCCCGGCCTTCGTTTTCGTGGCGGTTGTCATGCGTGGTCCGTCGTCCCGGCGATCATTGCGTCACGACATGGATGCAGTCGGACGGACAAACCTGCGCGCACAGGGTGCAGCCGATGCAGGTGGTGGGATCGATCTTGACCTTGTGGCGGCCCTCGTAGAGCGCGTCGGTCCAGGTGATCGAGGGGCAGCCGAGATTCATGCACGACTGGCAGGCGACGCAGCCGGCCGTCTTCACCGCGAGCGGCGTGCCCTTGATCTTGACCGGATCGAGCACGCACGGCCGCGACGAGATGACGACGGACACGCCCTTGTGGATGATCGCCTCGCGGATCGTCTGGTAGAGCTTGCCGACCTCGTAGGGATCGGCGTGGCGGATCCAGTCGACGCCGCAGGCGCGGCAGATCGCGTCGTAGTCGATCTTGTAGGTCGCCTCGCCGCGAATGCCGTGACCGGTGCCGGGATGATGCTGGCCGCCGGTCATCGCCGTGATCGAGTTGTCGAGAATGATCACGGTGATGTTGGCGTTGTTGTAGACCGCGTCGATCAGCGGCGGGATGCCCGAATGCAGGAAGGTCGAGTCGCCGATCGTGGCCACGATCGGCTTGGTCTCGACGCCGGACACCGCCATGCCGACGGCGTTGGCGATGCTCGCGCCCATGCAGATGGTGGTGTCGATCGAGCGCAGCGGCTCGACCGCGGCGAGCGTGTAGCAGCCGATGTCGCCGGCCACGCGCGCGTCGAGCCCGCGCAGCGCCAGATAGCTCGCCGTATGCGGGCAGCCCGGGCACAGCACCGGCGGGCGCGCCATCGGTTCGATCGGAATGGTTTCCAGTTTCGGCGCGGCTTCGACCAGGCCGGCCGCGGCCAGGCCGAGGCGGACGAGCTCCGGCGACAACTCGCCGACGCGCGGAAACAGCGCCTTGCCTTCCGCGTCGATGCCCATGGCGCGGATTTCCTTCTCGATCACCGGTTCGAGTTCCTCGATGACGAGAACGCGCTTCACCGTGGAGGCGAAGGCGCGAATGGTGGCCTCGGGCAGGGGGTGCGAGGCGCCGAGCTTGAGGATCGAGGCGTTCGGCAGCACCTCCTTGACGTAGAGATAGGCGGTCGAACTGGTGACGATGCCGAAGTCGGCCGAGCCCTCTTCCCAGCGGGTCAGCGGCGAGGTCTCGAAATAGCGCGCGAGCTTGGCCTCGCGCTCGATCACCTTCGGGTGCTGGCGGCGGGCATTGGCCGGGATCGCCACGGTCTTGGACGCGTTGTCGACGAAGCCGAGCGGGGTGGGCACCACGCGCTCGCCCACGCGCACGCCGCTGCGCGTGTGCGACAGGCGCGTCGTCGAGCGCACGATCACGGGGGTGTCGAATTGCTCGCTGATCTCGAAGGCGAGCTTGGTGAAATCGAGCGCTTCCTGGGCGTCGCTCGGCTCCAGCACCGGAACGTTGGCGAACCGGCCGAACAGGCGGGAGTCCTGCTCGTTCTGCGAGGAGTGGATGCCCGGGTCGTCGCACACCACCAGAACGAGGCCGGCATGGGTGCCGACATAGGCCTGGGACATCAACGAATCGGAGGCGACGTTGAGGCCGACATGCTTCATCGCGGCGAGGGCGCGCACGCCCGTCAACGCCGCGCCGATGGCCACGTCGAGGGAAACCTTCTCGTTGGTCGCCCATTGCGCGTGCACGTCGGTCGCGTCATAGCCGGCGAGATTTTCGAGAATTTCCGTGCTCGGCGTGCCCGGATAGGCCGAAGCGACGCGCACGCCCGCCTCCCACGCGCCCCGCGCGATCGCCTCGTTGCCCGTCAACGGCATCAACGCGACGTGGTCGACGGCGACACCCGCATTCAATTCCGCATGAACGTTCATGACATCCCCATTCGGCCCGGCGCGCGCCATTGGACGGCGGAAAAGTAAGTCATTCTCTTTAGCATCAGTCGTGGCGCGGCAGCCACATCGGTAGGGCGATTTTTGCGCTAGGTCAAAGCCCCAGATAGGCCGCTCGGATCTTGGGGTCGGCCAGAAGTTCCTGTCCCGTTCCCGTCAGCGCGATCTGGCCTGTTTCAATGACATAGCCGCGATCCGCGGTCGCCAGCGCGGCGTAGGCGTTCTGCTCGACGAGCAGGATGGTGACCCCCTCGCTGGCCAAGCGGCGGATGACCTCGAAGATCTGTTCCACCAGGACGGGCGCGAGTCCCATGCTTGGCTCGTCCAGCAGCATGAGCTTGGGCCGGGACATCATCGCCCGCCCCATCGCCAGCATCTGCTGTTGTCCGCCCGAAAGGCCGCCGGCGATCTGGCTCCTGCGGGTGGCCAGGACCGGGAACAGGGCATAGGCGGCCTCGAGCCCGAGGGCGGCCTCCTCGCGGGTCCGGCGATAGGCGCCGAGCCGCAGATTGTCCTCGACCGTCAGCGTCGGGAACACGTGCCGTCCTTCCGGCACCTGCGCCATGCCGAGCATCAGCCGGCGATGGGCGGGCATCGCCTCGATCGGCTGGTTGTCGAACAGGATCTGACCGGACCTGATCGGCTGCACCCCGGAAATGGCGCGCAGGAGCGTGGTCTTGCCCGCGCCATTGGCGCCCACCAACGCGACGACCTCCCCGCCGCGCACCTTGAGCGAGATGCCGTGCAGCACCTCGATCCGGCCGTAGCTGCTGACGAGATCGTGGACCTCAAGCATCGGCGTCGACCTCGCTGGCCGGACGCGCCGCGGCGCCCAGATAGGCGGCGACGACGCGCGGATCGACCGCCACCTCGCCGGGCAATCCTTCGGCGAGCACGCGGCCCTGGTCGAGAACGAGAATGCGGTTGGAAATGCCCATGACGAGCTTCATGTCGTGCTCGATCAGCACGACGGCGATGCCGTCGTCGGCGATCTCGACGAGCAGGCGGTCGATCTCCTCGGTCTCCGTGCTGTTGCAGCCGGCGGCCGGTTCGTCGAGCAGGAGCAGGCGCGGCTCGGTCGCCAGCGCCCGGGCGATCTCCAGCCGCTTCATCGCGCCATAGGGAAGCGAGCCGGCGAGCCGATCGGCGTCGGCGCTCAGGTGCACGCGGGCAAGGTAGCGCATGGCGAACTCGCGCGTGCGGCGTTCCTGCGCCCGCGCCGCCGGCAGATGGAGCAGGTGCGAGATCAGCCCGCGCTGCTCGCGCAGATGGCGCCCGGCCATCACGTTTTCCACGACCGTCATCCGCGAGAAGATCTGCAGGTTCTGGAACGTGCGCGACAGGCCGCGCCGCGCGAGATCGCTCGGCGCGAACCCGGTCACGTCCTGTCCGGCGATGTGGATCGAGCCGGAATCGGGCTGGTAGATGCCGGAGATGAGGTTGAACAAGGTGGTCTTGCCGGCGCCGTTCGGGCCGATGATCGAGAAGATTTGTCCCGGCGTGATGTGAAAGCTCACGTCGTCGACGGCGCGGATGCCGCCGAACGAGATGCCGATGCCGTTGACCTGGAGCAGGTTCATGTCGAACTCGCCCCGAAGCGCGCCGCGATGGTCGGGACGATGCCGCTGCGCAGGAACATCATGAACAGGATGATCATGAGGCCGAGCACCAGGGTCTCGTATTCATGAAAGACCGTGAGCGCCTGCGGCAGGATGACGAGCACCGCCGCGCCGAGGATCGAGCCGAGAATCGAGCCGAGTCCGCCGATCACCGCCATGGTGACGAATTCGATCGAGCGCAGGAAGCTGGCGACGTCGGGCGTGATGTGGCCGTTGAACAGCGCCAGCATCGCGCCGGCGACGGCGGCGTAGATCGCGGAGGTGACGAAGGCGACGAGCTTGTAATGGGCCGCGTCGATGCCGAGCACGGCCGCGGCCACTTCCGAATCGTGCAGCGCCCGCAGCGCGCGCCCGGTCGGGCTGTCGAGCAGGTTGAAGGCGAAGGCGACGCCGGCCACCAGCACCGCGCCGGAAATCCAGTACCAGGTTTCCGGCGAGCGCAGCCGCATGCCGAAGATGGCGGCGCGCTTGACCGCCATGCCGTCGGGACCGCCGGTGAAGGCGACCTCGGCGTTGAGCACCATCGCGATCAGGATGCCGAGGCCGAGCGTGGCGACGGCGAGATAGTGCCCCTTGAGGCGCAGGATCGGCCGGCCGACGATGTAGGCGAGCACGGCGGCGAGCAGAATGCCGGTGGCCGCCGCGAGCAGCGGATCCCAGCCGTAATGGGCGGGCAGGATCGCCGTGCAATAGCCGCCGATGCCGAAGGAGCCCGCGTGGCCGAGGCTGACCTGGCCGGCATAGCCCATCAGCAGATTGAGCCCGATCACCGCGAGCGCGCTGATGAAGACCAGCGCGCCGACGCGGAAGTAATAGGGCGAGGGCAGCACCAAGCCCGGCAGCACGATCAGCGCGATCGTGATCAGCAGGATGGCGCGCGATGATGTCAGCCGCAACCGCATGGCGATCAAACCCTGTTGACGTGGCGAACGCCGGCAAGGCCGCCCGGCATCAGGATGAGCACGAGAATGGTGATGATATAGGCCGGCGCGTCCTTGTAGGTGGACGACAGGTAGCCGGCCGAGAGCGATTCCAGGACCCCGATCAGGATGCCGCCGGCGACCGCGCCGATCGGATGACCCATGCCGCCGAGCACGACCGCGGCGAAGCCCTTGAGCGAGAGCATGACGCCGACATCGTAGCTCGTCAGCGTGATCGGCGTGACCAGCACGCCGGCGATGGCGCCGATCGCCGCCGACATGGCGAAGGAAAAGCCGACGATGATGGCGGTGTTGATGCCGCAGAGCTTGGCCGCCATCCGGTCGGTCGCGGTGGCCAGCACCGCCTTGCCGAACAGCGTGTGGCGCAGGAAGAACTGCAAGGCCAGCACGATGATCGTGGCGCCGCCGATCACCCAGAACGTCTGCGGTTGCACCGAGGCGCCCAGCACCGACACCGAGGCCTCGCCGGAGAAGCCGGGATAGCGGTGAAACTGCTTGTCGAAGAAGATCGGCGCCGCGCCCCGCACGACCAGCGAAACGCCGATCGTCATGATGATCAGCGTCACCGCGTTCGCCCCGCGCGCGGGCTCGATCACGGCGGCGTGGACGAGCAGGCCCATCAGACTGGTGCCGACGATCGCGATCAGGGCGGCGAGCGGCAGCGGCACGCCGGCCGCGGCCAGGAACACCGTCACCATGCCGCCAAGCATGACGAACTCGCCCTGGGCGAAGTTCACCACCTCGGATGCGTTGTAGATGAGGGTGAAACCGAGCGCGACAAGCGCATAGACCGCGCCGACGGTCAGCCCCGACGCAATGAACTGGATGAGATCAGCCATTCGCAAGACTCCGGTCGGCCGCCGCGCGGCGGCGGCCGACGGGTTCGATGATTGGCTGCTATTCGGCCAGGGTCCAGTCGCCCTTGCGGATCTCCAGCATCTTGAAGGCCGACAGATCCAGACCCAGATGGTCGGTCGCCGACATGTTGAAGATGCCGCCGGTGCCGATGAAGCCCTTGGTCTTCTCGATCTCGGCGCGCACTTTCTCGCGATCGGCCGACTTCGCCCGCTGGATCGCCTCGACCAGGATGTAGAGCGCGTCGTAGGCGTGACCGCCGAAGGTCGAGACCTGACCCTTGGTCGCGGTTTCGAACGCGGTCTTATAGCCGAGCGCGACCTTCTTCTGCGGATCGGAATCCGGCAGCTTGTCGGCGACCAACAGCGCGGCCGCCGGCAGACGGACGCCCTCGGCGGTTTCGCCGGCGAGATCGATGAAGCTCTTCGACGCGACGCCGTGGCTCTGATACAGCGGAACGTTGATGCCGAGCTGGCGCATGTTGCGCGTCACGATCGCCGGGCCCTGGCCGAAGCCGGGATTGACGATCGCCTGCAGGCCTTCCTTGCCCTTGATGTTGGTGAGCTGCGCCGTCATGTCGGAATCGCGCGGCCCATAGGTTTCCTCGGTGATGATGTCGACGCCGTATTTGGCGTTCACCTTGACGCACTGGTCGCGCATCGACTTGCCGAAGCCGTCGGTGCCCGAGATCATGCCGACCTTGGTGAGCTTGCGCTTCTTGAGATCCTCGAAGATCTTCTCGCACGCCATACGGTCGGTGTGCGGCGTCTTGAACGCCCATTTCTTCACCGGTTCGATGATGACCACCGCGCCGGCGAGCGAAATGAACGGAACGCCGGCGTCCTCGTAGACCGGGATCATCGCCATGGTCGCGCCGGTCGTCGTGCCGCCGATCACGGCGGCGACCTTGTCTTCCTCGACGAGGCGGGTGGCGAAGGTGCGCGCCTTGTCGGCGTCGGCGCCGTCGTCATAGACGATCAGCTTGATCGTATCGCCATTGACGCCGCCCTTGGCGTTGATCTGGTCGACATAGAGCCGGAGCGTCTTGTCCTCGGGATCGCCGAGAAACGCGGCCGGACCCGTGACGGACAGAACCGATCCGATCTTGATTTCGCCGGCGCGCGCCGGCTCGCCGGTCGCAAGTCCGAGGCCGAGCGCGAGTCCGAGAACGGACGCGGTGATTGTCAGTCGATAGGTCATGAGTGTTTTCTCCCCTTCCGTTGTCCCGCGCGGTATGCGTCGCGGGCCGACGCGGCGTGACGCGCGTCGCTTTGGTCTTCTTCTGGCTGCATGAAAGCCGGTCGTCAACGCGCGCGAGGAAAAAACAAACCATCGGCGCGGATTCCGCTCGGGAATTCGCCCCGGTTTGCCGCACGGCCGACCCGGCCCCGTCTCTTGTTGACGGATTTCAACCCATTACGGGAAACGGCGCAAGGGCGTTCAATTGACGCATCGCGGGCGATCGGTTTGACGAATGGTAAATATGGTTCACCCGAAAAGCACCTGACACGCGCTTTCGCGCGTCGCATCGGAATTTTTCCGCCTCGCTCGGCGCGGGGCGACGAACCGGATCGGCGATGTCTTCAAGAAATTGAATGCTGCTCGCCGAAGGGATGGTGACGAGGGAGCGCGCCCAAGCCGAGCCGCGGGAGCACGCCGGCGCGGTCATGCGAGGCGAGGATGCGTGGAGGATTTTCCGCGCGGCCGGCGCGCGTCGACGAGGGGGTGCCGTTAACGGAAATGGCGCGGCGATCGGCTCGCCGCGCCACCTGAATTGTCGCGGATGGTCCGGCCTCAGCTCTTGGCGCGGCCGAGCACGGTACGCGCAGCTTCGGCGACGCGCTTGGCGGTGAGTCCGAAATAGGGGAAGAGATCCTTGTCGGGCGCGGACTCGCCGAACCGATCGATGCCGATCACGGCGCCGCGCGATCCGGCATAGCGCCACCAGCCGCGCGTGGCGCCGGCCTCGACGACGACGACCGGCAGATCGTTCGGCAACACCGCCTCGCGCCACGCGGCATCCTGCCGCTCGAACGCCTCGACGCAGGGCATGGACACGATCCGGGTCGCGATGCCGTCACCGGCGAGTTCGGCCGCCGCCGCGCGCGCCAGCGCTATCTCCGAGCCGGTCGACAGGATGATGACATTCGGCTTGCCGTCGGGTTCGGCGAGCACATAGCCGCCGCGACGGATCGCGGCGATCTGCTCCGGCGCGCGATCCTGATGCGGCAGGGCCTGCCGCGACAAAATCAGCGCCGACGGACCCTGGACGCGCTCGATCGAGGCCGCCCACGCGGCCGCGGTTTCGACCGCGTCGCAGGGACGCCAGACATCGACATTGGGAATAAGACGCAGCGACTCGACATGCTCGACGGGCTGATGCGTCGGACCGTCCTCGCCCAGGCCGATGGAATCATGGGTGAGAATGGAGATCACGCGCTGTTTCATCAGCGCGCTCATGCGGATCGCGTTGCGGGCGTAATCGGAGAACACCAGGAACGTCGCCACATAGGGCAGGAATCCGCCATGCAGCGCGATGCCGTTGGCGATCGCGGTCATGCCGAATTCGCGCACGCCGAAGAAGATGGTGTTGCCCATCGGATCGCGCGTGATTGGCGAGGTGAGGGGATGGTTGGTCAGGTTGGAATGCGTCAGGTCCGCCGAACCGCCGAGGAATTCCGGCAGGTCGGAGGCAAAGGCCGAAAGCGCGTTCTGGCTCGCCTTGCGGGAGGCGATGTTCTCGCGCCGCGCCGCCGTCGTCTCGATGACATGCGCGGCGCGCGCGGGGAAACCTTCCGGCAATTCGCCGCCGACGCGCCGCAGGAATTCGGCCGCGAGCTCGGGGAAGTCGGCCTTGTACTGATCGAAGGCCTTGCGCCATTCGGCTTCCCGCGACGCGCCCTGTTGCCGCGCGTCCCACGCGGCGGCGACCTCGCGCGGCACCTCGAAGGGAGCGTGCGTCCACTTCATCGCCGCCTTGGCGCGGGCGACTTCCTCGGCGCCGAGCGGGGCGCCATGGGTGTCCTGATGGCCTTCCTTGGTCGGCGCGCCGTGGCCGATGATC
This sequence comes from Xanthobacteraceae bacterium, assembly GCA_041918675.1. Taxonomy (GTDB): domain Bacteria; phylum Pseudomonadota; class Alphaproteobacteria; order Rhizobiales; family Xanthobacteraceae; genus SCUB01. The sequence goes on along the minus strand of JAYRVF010000014.1, from coordinate 570,122 downwards.
GTCTTGCAGCAGATCAGCGTCGGACGTCCGATCATGCCTTCGGCGGCGCGGATGGCCGCGTCGATCTCGGCCGGATCGTGCCCTTCGACCCCGCGGATGACGTGCCAGCCATAGGCCTCGAAGCGCGTGGGCGTGTCGTCGGCGAACCATTCGCTGACCTTGCCGTCGATCGAAATGCCGTTGTCGTCATAAAGGACGATGAGCTTGCCGAGCCCCAGCCGCCCGGCGAGGGAGGCCGCCTCGTGGCTGATGCCCTCCATCAGGCAGCCGTCTCCGACGATGGCGAAGGTGCGGTGGCTGACGATGGTGTGGCCGGGACGGTTGAATTGCGCCGCCAGCGTCTTTTCAGCGATCGCCATGCCGACGGCGTTGGCGAACCCCTGGCCGAGCGGGCCGGTGGTCGTCTCCACGCCCGGCGTCATGCCGTATTCGGGATGACCCGGGGTCTTGGAATGAAGCTGGCGGAAGCGCCGGATTTCCTCGATCGGCAGGTCGTAGCCGGTCAGGTGCAGCAACGCGTAGATCAGCATCGAGGCGTGACCGTTCGACAGTACGAAGCGGTCGCGATTGGCCCAGCGCGGATTGGCCGGGTTGTGCCGCAGATGTTGTCGCCAGAGTACGGTCGCGACTTCGGCGAGCCCCATCGGTGCGCCGGGATGTCCGGATTTGGCGGCCTCGACCGCGTCCATCGCCAGCGCGCGGACGACCGCCGTCAGCGGTTGATCCAGGCCGGGGCTCATCTGTGTCGTTGCGGCTTTCATCGCGTCTTCCCCCAATTTACTTCGATTCAGATCGCCCTGCGGCGCTTTTCCATCAATTGCATGATCATCGGCGTCAGAATCAACTGCATTGCCAGATCGAGCTTGTTGCCGGGGATGACGATCGAGTTGGCGCGCGACATGAAGCTGCCGTGGATCATCGTCACCAGATAGGAAAAATCGATGCCGTGCGGGTCGCGGAAGCGGATGACGACCATCGATTCGTCCGGCGTGGGAATCCATTGCGCGATCAGCGGATTGGACGTGTCGACGGTGGGCACGCGCTGGAAGTTGATGTCGGTCTCGCTGAATTGCGGAAAGATGAAGTTGATGTAGTCGGGCATGCGGCGCAGGATCGTATCGACGATCGCTTCGGTCGAATAGCCGCGCGCGGCCTTGTCGCGGTGGATCTTCTGGATCCATTCCAGGTTGATGACCGGCACGACGCCGACCTTGAGATCGGCGTGGCGCGCGATGTTGACGCTCCCGGTCACGACCGCGCCGTGCAGCCCTTCATAGAACAGAAGATCGGTGTTGTCCGCGAAATCCTTCCACTGGGTGAAGGTGCCGGGCGGGCTGCCATAGAGTTCGGCCTCGGCGTTGTCGTGGACGTAGTGGCGCGCGTGGCCGGTGCCGGTCTTGCCGTATTGGGAGAAAACGGCCTCGAGCTCGTCGAGCAGATTGGCGTCGGGTCCGAAATGGCTGAAATGGCGATTGCCGGCCGCCATCTCCTTGGCCATCGCCTCGCGCATCTGCACGCGATCATAGCGATGAAACGAATCGCCCTCGATGAAGGCGGCCGAAATCCGCTCGCGCCGGAAGATGTGCTCGAACGTCTTCTTGACCGAGGTCGTGCCCGCGCCCGACGAGCCGGTGACGGAAATGATGGGGTGCTTGAGAGACATGATCGGCTCCTGCCGGAATTATTTGCGGAATAGGCCGCGGCTGCTGAACAGCGGCGACTGCTCGCCGAGCGGACGAGGATCGGCGTGGTAGCGCTGCAGGCGCTCGATCTCCTCGCGCGAGCCGAACAGCAGCGGCACGCGCGCGTGCAGCGTGGTCGGCACGCAGTCGAGAATGCGCGCCCGGCCGGTCGAGGCGAGCCCGCCGGCCTGCTCCATCAGCATGCCGATCGGGCTGCCTTCATAGACGAGCCGCAGCCGGCCGGCGCGATAGCCCGAACGCGAATCGCCCGGATAGACGTAGACGCCGCCGCGCATGAGGATGCGGTGGGTTTCCGCCACCATCGACGCAATCCAGCGCATGTTGAAGTCCTCGCCGCGGCAGCCGTCGGTGCCGGCCAGGCAATCGTTGAACCAGACGCGGACCGGCGTGTCCCAATGCCGGTAGTTGGACGCGTTGATCGCGAACTCCTTGGTCTTGGTGGGCACCTTCACGCCGCGCTTGGTGAGCAGGAACGCACCCGAGCGGTGATCAAGCGTGAAGATGTCGACGCCCTCGCCGACGGTCAGCACCAGATTGGTTTGCGGGCCATAGATCACATAGCCGGCGGCGACCTGGTCGCGTCCGGGGCGCAGGAACGCCTCGGCGGCGTCGGCGCTGATCGCGGGCGCCGGCATGATGGAGAAGATCGTGCCGACCGACACGTTGGTCTCGATGTTGGAGGAACCGTCGAGCGGATCGAGCGCGACGATCATCGGCTTGCCGGGATTGAGCGCCACCGGACGATCGAGCTCCTCGGAGGCGACCGCCGCCACCGGCGCGGCGCGCAGCGCCTCGATCAGGATGTCGTTGGTGCGGACGTCGAGTTCCTTCTGCACGTCGCCGCCGCCTCCGTCGCCGCGCGTCGCGGCGAGGTCGCCCTCCAGATCGCCATTGGCGACGATGTCGGCGATGGCGGCGCAAGCCTTGCCGATGGCGCCGACCGTCGCGGCGATCGCGACGCGGTCGGCCCGGTCCTTCGCCCAACTGGCCAAATGGTCTTCAAGTCGAACATGCGCGGTCATGGCATCCCCCCGGCTGCGGCCGATCCCACTGCTTTCGTCAGTCCCGCAACACCCGGCTCGGCCGGATGTCGTCGGCTTCAATCGTCATCAAGGCGTCGCGCGCCACCACGCCGCCGCTCTCGAACAGGCGGTTGGCCTGACGCAGCCGGGCGCGATCGAACGCGTTGCGCATCGAGCGCGCGTTGGCGAAACTCGGTTGCCGCCTGCGCTTGGCGATGTATTCGACCAACAGCGCGCGCGCGTCGGCGCTCAAATGATATTGGGCCTCGGCCGCGATCTTTTCCGTGATTTCGAGCAATTCGGCGTCGGTGTAATCGGGAAAATCGATGTGATGCGCGATCCGCGAGCGGAAGCCCGGATTGGACGCGAAGAACGTTTCCATGCGGTCGCGGTAGCCGGCGAGAATGACGACGAGGTCGTCGCGCTGGTTCTCCATGACCTGCAAGAGGATCTCGATCGCCTCCTGGCCGTAGTCCTTCTCGTTTTCGGGGCGGTAGAGATAATAGGCCTCATCGATGAACAATACGCCACCCATCGCGCGCTTGAGCACTTCCTTCGTTTTCGGCGCGGTGTGGCCGATGAACTGGCCGACCAGATCGTCGCGCGTCACCGAGACGAGGTGACCTTTGCGCACATAGCCGAGGCGGTGAAGGATGCCGGCCATGCGCAGCGCGACGGTGGTCTTGCCGGTGCCGGGATTGCCGGTGAATGCCATGTGCAGCGTCGGCGGGTCCTTGGCGAGGCCCAGGCGCTCGCGCGCCCGCGCCACCAACAGGTAGGCTGCGATCTCGCGAATGCGCTGCTTGACCGGCGCGAGACCGATCAGGTCGCGGTCGAGCTCGGCCAGAAGCGAGCCGATATCGCTCTCGGCGTAAAGCGCCTTGAGATCGATCGCCTCGCTCGCGGCCGCCGTCGCGGCGCCTGGTTTGGTCTCGTCGGTCATCGCAACGAACTCTTCTTTCCGCTCGCTCTGTTCGCCCTATATCCGGCTTTGTCGCTCTTTATCTTTGTCGCTCTTTATCTTTTCGCCGCGTCGCCCGCCACGAATTGCCGCGCGATCCGGGCGAGGGAGTGATCCCTCGCCGGCACGTACACGCGGCCTTCCGTGTGCTTCGCGTCGTCGGTCCGCCTCAGGCGCCGTAGCGACGCCCGGCCGGCTTGGCGGTCGAATAGGGCACCGTCCGGTATTGCATGGAGCGACCGTTCACCTCGGTGCGTTCGAGGTGATAGCCCGGCTCGTTCTTCGGACGCTGGGCGATGAACGACATGCGGACGGTTTCCCAGCCGCGCGTCGAATCAAAACCGTTGAGGCGGACATAGCAATCCGGATTCGCCTCGCGGCAGGCCTTCAGCTCCATCATGACGCCGGCCGAGTCCTTGAGATCGAACATCGGCATGCCCCACATCGTCCAATAGGTGTTGCGAGGATGGGGGTCGTCGGTGAACTCGACGCTCACCGCCCAGCCGCGCGAGATCATATACTGCACCTGCGCCGAGATCTGCTTGTCGGTCAGATCGGGCAGGAATGAAAAGCATCCTTGGGTAACGTGCATGGAATTCTCCTGTTCATGGCGGCCGCCGTCCGGCGCCGCGTATGCGAATGGGGCTCGGCTCAACCGGCGGCCGAGGGCGTCGGCACGAAGTCCGACGTGTCGGTCGAGGTGTAGTCGAAGGTGATCTCGCCCCAGGTATCGAGCGCGGCGCGCAGCGGCTGGCACGTCTTGGCGGCGTCGCGCAGAACGGCCGGCCCCTCGTTGCGGATGTCCCGGCCCTCGTTGCGGGCGAGCACCATGGCCTCGAGCGCGACGCGGTTGGCGGTGGCGCCGGCCTGGATGCCGAGCGGATGGCCGATCGTGCCGCCGCCGAACTGCAGGACGACGTCGTCGCCGAACAGGTCGAGCAGCTGGTGCATCTGGCCGGCGTGAATGCCGCCGGAGGCCACCGGCATGACGCGGCGCAGGTCGCACCAGTCCTGCTCGAAGAAGATGCCGCGCGGCAGGTCGATCTCGTTCTTGCGCTCGCGCAGGACGTTGTAATAGCCCTGCACCGTCATCGGGTCGCCTTCGAGCTTGCCGACCGCGGTGCCGGCGTGAAGATGATCGACGCCGGCGAGCCGCAGCCACTTGGCGATGACGCGGAACGAAATGCCGTGGTTCTTCTGGCGCGTATAGGTGCCGTGGCCGGCGCGGTGCATGTGCAGGATCATGTCGTTGTCGCGCGCCCAGTTCGAGATCGACTGGATCGCGGTCCAGCCGATGATCAGGTCGACCATGATGATGACCGAACCGAGATCCTTGGCGAATTCGGCGCGCTTGTACATCTCCTCCATGGTGCCGGCGGTGATGTTGAAATAGTGGCCCTTGATCTCGCCGGTGTCGGCCTGCGCCTTGTTGACGGCCTCCATGCCGTAGAGGAAGCGGTCGCGCCAATGCATGAAGGGCTGCGAGTTGATGTTCTCGTCGTCCTTGGTGAAGTCGAGGCCGCCGGTGAGCGCCTCATAGACCACGCGGCCGTAGTTCTTGCCGGACAGGCCGAGCTTCGGCTTGACCGTCGCGCCGAGCAGCGGACGGCCGAATTTTTCCAGGCGCTCGCGCTCGACGACGATGCCGGTCGGCGGCCCGCGGAACGTCTTCACATAGGCGGGCGGGAAGCGCATATCCTCCAGGCGCGCGGCCTTGATCGGCTTGAACGAGAACACGTTGCCGATGATCGAGGCGGTCAGGTTCGCGATCGAGCCTTCCTCGAACAGGATCAGGTCGTAGGCGACCCAGACGAAATATTGGCCGGGCGTGTTCGGCACGGGTTCGACCTTGTAGGCCTTGCCACGATAGGAATCGCAGTCGGTCAGGCGGTCGGTCCACACCACGGTCCAGGTCGCGGTCGAGCTTTCGCCGGCGACGGCGGCGGCGGCCTCGACCGGGTCGACGCCTTCCTGCGGCGTGATGCGGAACAGCGCGATGAGGTCGGTTTCCTTCGGAACGTAGTCGCCGTCCCAATAGCCCATCTGCGCGTATTTGAGCACGCCCGCCTTGTAACGCGTGGACTTGTCCTTGATCTCGGTCTTGGCGTCGCGCTCGGCGGTCTTGCTGGAACTGGCCATTGCTCTTCCCCCTTGGATCCTTGTGATCGGTCGTAATCGGTCGGCGCGGAGACTAGCGGGGAGTTGCATTCAGTAAATTTTAAAAATAGAATGATCATATTCAGAATATCTGAATGTTGAGGGCGGCCGATGCGCCACGTCACCTTGAAGCAATTGCGTCTCGTTTCAGCCGCCGCTCGCGGGGGCAGCTTCGCGGCCGCGGCGCAGGCCTGCAACGTCACCGCGCCGGCGGTGACGATGCAGATGCAGCTCCTGGAGGCCGAGATCGGCCTGGCGATCTTCGAGCGCAATGGCCGCGCGCTCACCCTGACCGACGCGGGACGGGAGATTCTCAATAGCGCCAACGCCATCGAATCGGCGATCGAGGATTGCGCCGCGGGCCTCGCCAAAATCAAGGCGATCAAGGGCGGGCGCGTCACCGTCGGCGTCGTCTCGACCGCGAAATATTTCGCGCCGCGCATGCTCGCCGCGTTCGGGCGCAAATATCCCGGCATCGACCTCGAACTCGTGGTCGGCAACCGCGAGGAGACGATGGCCGATTTCGTCGCCGGCCGGTTCGATGTCGCCGTCACCGGCCGGCCGCCGGACGGCGTCGAGGTCGAGAGCGCGGCGATCGGGGATCATCCGCACGTGCTGATCGCGCCGGTCGATCATCCCCTGGCGCGGCGGCGCGCGATCGATCCCAAATTGATCGCGACCGGGACCATTCTCATGCGCGAGCCGGGCTCGGGCACGCGCCAGCTCACGGAGCGCTTTCTTGCCCGCGCCGGGATCACCCCCAAGATCGGCATGGAAATCGGCTCGAACGAAACGATTAAGCAGGCGGTGATCGCCGGCCTCGGCATCGCGTTCATTTCCGCGCATACCATCGCGGCCGAGATCGAGGATGGCCGGCTCGCGATGCTCGACGTCATCGGCCTGCCGGAGATGCGCAAATGGTACGTGGTGCGCCCGGCCGCCAAGCGTCTGATGCCGGCCGCGGCCGCGTTGCGGGACTTCCTCGTTTCGGAGGGCCAGGCCTCGCTCCCCAAGGTCGCGACGCCGAAAAAGCGGCGCAAGGCGCGAAAGTGATCGCGCCGCGCGGGTGCCGCATCCCGCGCTCATTCCTTCTCAAGCGTAACCGCTATCCTCGGGCGCGATTTCGGCGGCCACCTCGCTTAGGATGGCCCGAAGCCAGAGGCTTGTCGGATCCTTATGGTTGCGCGCGTGCCAGGCCAGATACAGCGGCAGCTCGCTGAGCTGGCGTTTGATCGGGACCTCGGACCAGGCAAATCCGGCCATGATGCCCCGCCGCAGCAGGCTCGGCAGCGTCGCGAGCATGGCGCTGCCGCGCAGGAACGAGGCCGCGCCCGCGAAATTGGGCACCGACACGGCGATGTCGCGCGCGACGCCATGGGCTTCGAGCTGCTTGTCGAAGTTGAGGCGCTCGTTGTCGGGATAGACCACGGTGATGTGACGCGCGGCGAGAAATTCGTCGAGCGAGCGCGGCGCGCGGCGTTGCGCCGGATCGTGGAAGCAGACATAGCGGTCCCGCGCGAGGCGCTTGCGCAGGATGTCGGTGCCAGCCGGCGGCAGCGGCGTGATCAGGAGATCGCACCTGTTCTCGCGCAGAAGCTCGGGCTGGGGCAGGTCGGAGGGAATGACCCGCAGCGACACCTGGGCGACCTTCGCGCCGACGCGTTCGAGAAAGCGCGGCAGCAGCAGGTCGCGCTGGAGATCGTTGGCCGCGACCGTCAACGAGAGTGTCGCGCTCTTGGGATCGAAGGCCGCGGCGCGGGCGAAGTCGCGCATGCCGTCGAGGACGCCGCGCGCCTTGGCGGCGAGTTCCTGGGCGTGCGCGGTCGCGACGATGCCGCGCCCGGAACGGACGAACAACGGGTCACCGACGATGCGGCGCAGCCGGTCGAGCCCGTGGCTGACGGCGGACTGGGTGATGCCGAGGCGCGCGGCCGCCGCCGTCACCGATCGCTCCTCGATCACCGCGAGGAACAGGGCGAGGGAGTGCCCGTCGAGGTCAAAATGATCAATTTCTTTCATGGATATTATGAATGCCCCTCCATATATTGATTGGTCGGGCTCTGCCAAAAAGTCAATGTCGAGAATCCAGGATAATGTCGATCCAACCGATGCACCCGCCAAGGGAGGCCAGCCGATGACCAACCCGTCCGCCGAACCGATCCTCGATATCGCCCATCTCGGCAATATCGAGATCCTCACGCCGAAGCCGGCCGAGAGCCTCGAATATTTCCGCGACATTCTCGGCATGGAAGTCGTCCATGCGGAGGGCAATTCGGTCTATTTGCGGGGGTATGGCGACTACGCCGCCTCGACGCTCAAGCTCACGGCGGCCAAGGCGCCGGGCGTCGGCTGCATTTCGTGGCGCTGCTCCAGTCCGCAGGCGCTCGATCGCCGCGCCAAGGCGATCAAGGACGCCGGCCTCGGCATCACCTGGACCAATGGCGATTTCTGCCGCGGCCCCGCCTTCCGCTTCAACGATCCGGAAGGTCACCTCATGGAGGTCTATTTCGAGGAGAAGCGCTACGAGGCGCCGCCGCATCTCAAGTCGCGGCTCAAGAACCTGCCGCAGCGCTACACCGGGCGCGGCGTCAATGTCCGGCGGATCGATCATCTCGCGCTGATGGCCAAGGACGTCGCGGGCAACCGCGAATTCGCGCAGAACCTGCTCGGCTTCCGGCTGCGCGAGCAGGTGCGCTTCAACGAGGGCAAGACCGAGATCGGCTCGTGGCTCTCGCCCAATCCGGTTCACCACCAGATGGCCTATGTCACCGACATCAAGGGCGGCACGGGGCGGGTGCACCATTTCGGCCTGTGGGTCGACGAGCAGCAGGAAGTGCTGCGCGCCGCCGAGATCCTGATGGAGGCCGGCATCTTCATCGAGGCCGGTCCCTCCAAGCACAACAATTCGCAGGGCTTCTATCTCTATCACTACGAGCCCGGCGGAAACCGCATGGAGATCTATTCGGGCAGCTACCTCGTGTTCGCGCCCGACTTCGAGCCGGTGCTCTGGAACGAGGAGGAGCGCGGCACGGGCGTCTATTGGGGCGGCGCGTTGCCGGAAAGCTTCCTCAATTACGCGACGCCCGATGTCGAGGCGACGCCTGAGGCGAGCGCCATGCCCAAGGTTCCGATTTTCGACACGCACTGAGTCACGCGCGGCGGCCTCGCGCGACGGGCGCCGATCGCGCGATCGGCGCGCGGCAAAGGTCGGGTCAAGCGGGAACGGCACCTCTCGCCCACGGCGGGAGCGACCGGTGGCGACGCGGTCGCCGCCCAACGAGCGCGCCTGGCGTCGCGCTTTTCGCACATTTCGGCCAATTCCGGCGTGGGGCCAGGTCCCAACGATTCCTCCCATCTCTTGGATGGGAATCGGAACGTTGACAGGCTGCTTGCCGCCCCTCAAAATTCGACCCGTAAACCGCTCGCGGCTCAGCCTTTGTATCCAGTCTGTCTGTTCGGAACTCAGCCTGTTTGGAAATCAACCGTTTTGAAATTGGTCTGATTGGAAAGCCGCCTGCTCGGGAACGTCTACTGGGAAAGCCGCCGCCGCGAACCAGCCGCCCCTCGAACGCGAGCCGCCGACCGGATGAAAAACGATCAACTGCTCGACCAGATCGTCGATTTCTGCCGCAAGGCCGACATCGCCGAATCGACCTTCGGTCGCCGCGCCGTCAATGACGGCAAGCTCGTCCAGCGCCTGCGCGAGGGTGGGCGGATCACCACCGACACGCTCGATCGGATCCGCGCCTATCTCGACGACGAAACCGGCCGATTGACATTCATCGACACCGACGCGCACGCGGCCGTGCCGGCGATCCGCTCGCCCTTCTCCGGCTCGCCGGTGCCCACCGGGACGCCGGTCGATCCGCAGGGCAATTTCCGCTTCTACGACAACCGGCAGAAGTACCTGCTGTTCGTCAACACCTGCGGCGAGAAGCGCGTCATCGCCCAGCGCGTGGCGCTGGAACTCGCCGCCATCCACCCGCGCCCGCCCGCGATCCGCGTGTTCGACGCCGGCGTCGGCGACGGCACGGTGCTGTCGCGCGTGATGCGGTTCATGCATGGGCGCTTCCCGCACATGCCGTTCTATATCGCGGGCAAGGAGATCAGCCTGGAGGACGTGCGCCTGACGCTCGACAAGGTCCCCGACCGGCTGTTCGAGCACCCCGCGAGCGTCGTCGTGCTGACCAACATGTATTACGCCGAGGCGCCGTGGTTGACGGCGACCTCCTCGGCGGCGGCGGCGAGCATGGTCTGGCGCGAGGTCGCGCTCACCGGCTCGACCTCGGCCGAGTTCGAGGCGCAGATCACCGAGCTGCAGCCGTTTCTGGCGCAGAACTGGCGCGCGAATGTGAGCCCCAAATCCGGCAACCCGGTCTATGAGCGCCCGATCGCGCTGGTGCTTTTCCGCGACGACCATCGCTTCCTGCTCGACCCGATCATTCCGAGGCCGGGACGGGCCGAGGCCAATTTCGATCTCGTCATCGCCTCGCAGCCCTACCGCGCCAAGGCGTCGTCGCGGTTCAAGGCCACGCGCGTGATCGCGCCGCTCGCCCGCGCGCTGCGTCCCGGCGGCCGGCTCATCGGCATCCACTCCTATGGACGCGATCCGGGCATGGAAATCGTCGAGGGATTGTGGCCGGGCGAGAACCCGTTCGTGACCAGCCGCCATGAATTGCTGCGCGAGGTCAAGCACGAGCTCGGATCGGCCGGACGCAATCTCAATTTCAACGCCTATGCCGACAACCGCTCGATCTTTCGCTACGACATGGAAACGCTGCCCAACGAGGTGACCGGATCGATCGGCACCTCGACCATTTTCGCGGCCTGGAACGCGGCGATCTATGTCGCCCAGATCGAGGAAGAGCGATTGACCGAAATCGCGCGCAGCGCACGCTATCTCGACGTCACCAGGGACGTGCTCAAGAGCCACAACGGGCTGTGGTTCTACGACGAATCCTACGTCATCTCGCGGCGGCGGGATTAGCCCCGTTTCCGCGCGCGCCGGCCCGCGCCTTGCTCACCCGGCCGCGAGCGCCCGCAATCCATCCCGATAGGTCGGGTATTTCAACTCAACGCCGAGTTCGCGCTTGAGCCGGTCGTTGCGCACGCGCTTGTTCTCGCCATAGAAGCTTCGCGCCATCGGCGAGAGCGAGGCGCGGATCGCCGCGAAGGATTGCTCGGGCGGCGCGGGCAGGCCGAGAAGCTCGGCCGCGAAGGCGACGACATCCTGCGGCGGGCAGGGTTCGTCGTCGCAGACGTTGAAGGGTCCGCTGGCGCGGCGGACGAAGGCGGCGTCGATCGCTCGCGCCACGTCGGCGACATGGACGCGGTTGAACACCTGGCCCGGCTTGACGACGCGGCGCGCCGTTCCCGCGCGCAGGCCGACGAGCGTGTTGCGGCCCGGCCCATATATTCCCGCGAGCCGCAGCAGCGCGACCGGAATGGCGCTTTGGGCGCCGATTTCGCTCCAGGCCTGTTCGGCCGCGAGCCGGGCGCGGCTGCGATCAGAGACGGGTCGCGGCGGCGTCGTTTCATCCACCTCCGCGCCGTCATGATCGCCATAGACGCCGACGGTCGAGAGATAGACGATCGAACGGATGCGGCGTGATGTCGCGATGTCGTCGCCAAGGCAGCGCAGCGTTGGATCGAGGCCGCCGACCGGCGGTATCGAGATGAGCAAGGCGTCAGCTTCGCCGAGCGCGGCCCGCAGCTCCGCCCGCGGTTGCGCGCCGTCAAACGGCAGGATTTCGACGCGCCCTGGCATGGGCGGGCGCGCGTTTTCGCCCGTCTCGCGGACCGTTCCGATCACGCGGTCCCAGCGCGCGCCGAAGGTTTCGACATAGCAACGCGCGGAAAATCCGAGGCCGAAGGCAAGAAGGGTGGACATCGGCGGAATTTCCGTCATTGCGGCGGCGCGGCGCCGAACCTTCACGCGGCCCCGCGCCGGATCGCCTCGCGCCGCGCGCGCATTGCAATTTGGCGCGGATCATTTCACTCTAGGATGAGGTTCTCAACCGGTATTGTTTCAGCTCCAACGGACGGCCGCCGGAGCCTTGGCGCGCCGACCCAGAATGGCACAATGGATAAATTCGACCGCGTGATCGCGGCTATCGATGCGGCCAACGCGCGCGATCCCGAAATGACGACCGACGAGGGGCGCGAAATCCCGGCCGCCGTCGCCTACGGCCGGCGGATGACGCGCGCGCTGGCGCGCATGATCCCCGACGCCAGCGAGCATCTGCGCATCGCCGCGCGCGGCCAGCATATCGAGCGCTGGACCGTGCCGCGATCGACCTATCCGGAAGGCAAGGCCGGCTATTACCGCTGGCGCAACGACCTGAAGGATCTCCACGCCAAGCGGCTGGTCGAGATCATGACCGCGTGCGGCTATGGCGAGGAAGACCGCGCGCGCGTCCGCGCCGTCGCGCGCAAGGAGCGCCCCAAGGAGGACCCCGACGCCCAGGCTCTGGAAGACGTCGCCTGCGTGGTGTTCCTCGAACATTATATCGACACCTTCATGGCCAAGACACCGATCGAGAAGATGCCCGTCATTCTCGCCAAGACATGGCACAAGATGTCGGCGAAAGGCCACGAACACGCGCTTCGCCTGGCGCTTCCGTCCGAGCTGCCGAAGCTGCTCGAACAGGGGCTGGCCGAACTCGCGAACGCGCGGAAGGGTTGAGACGCCACCCGGCGAACGAAGCGGTTGAAGGATAGGCCGGCGGCGATCGGGCCGTTCGGCGATTGAGTTGGTCGATGATGCGCTATTTTCGGTTCGCGCTCGTCCGCAAATGCTGGCCCGGATTGATACCGCTCCTCGCGTTGATCGTCGCGGCGGCGTCCTACGACACCGTCCCGCTTGAGCGGACGCTGACCGAGCGGGCGGGCGCGGCGCTTTCCGATCTGCCGCTGAGCAAGGCGAAAATCGAGGTCTCCGGCCGCGACGCCCGGTTGAGCGCGGAAGCGTTTTCGGACGAGGGGCGGGCGGCGGCCATCGCCGCGATCGAGCGCACCAGCGGCGTCCGCCGCGCGTGGAACGATACGCGGCTCGTTCCTGAACTTAAGCCTTATACTTGGTCGATCCGGCGCGACGGCGCCCGCGTGACGCTGGACGGCGCCGTTCCCCTGCCGGCGGTCAGGACCGCGCTTATCGAGGCCGCGCGCGCGTCCGCGGGCGGCGCCGAGGTTGTCGATCAGATGGAGTTCGCACGGGGCGCGCCGCCGAAATTCGATGCCGTCGCCAGGCTCGTCGTCGAGCAATTCGCGCTGCTCAAGAGCGGCGAGGTCAAGATCGCCGACACCGCCATCGCCTTCGTCGGCACGACGCGGGAACTTGGCGGACGCGAGGCGATCATCGCCGCGCTGAAGAACCTGCCGGAGGGATTTTCGGTCGCCTCGCGCGCGATCACCGCGCCGCCTTACGTGTTTCAGGCCGTCAAGGATCCGGTCGCCGGAACGCTGACCTTGAGCGGCAATGTCCCCGACGACAACATGCGCCGCGCGCTGGTCGCGGCGACAGCGCGCAAGTTCTTCGGCGAGAAGATCGTCGACAATCTCAGGATCAGCATCGGCGCGCCGCAGAACTTCGCCGCCGCCGTCGGCGTCGCGCTCGGCCGCCTGTCGCGCCTGAGCACCGGCTCGCTCGTCATTTCCGATCGCACGGCGCGCCTCGAGGGCGACGCCTTCTACACGGCCGCCGCGACGCAGATTCGCGCCGCCGCGCCGAGCGACTGGCCGCAGGGATGGCGGGGCGAATTCGAGATCGCGGTCAAGCCGCCGGCGGCCAGCGTCGATCCATCGGTATGCCAGCAACTCTTCTCCGAGGTGCTTGGCAAGACCAAGATACGGTTCGATTCCGGCAACGCCATGATCGACGCCGACTCGCTCGGCCTGCTCGATCATCTCGTCGCCACGGCGATGCGTTGCCAGTCGGCCAACATCGTCGTCGGCGGTCACACCGACGCCGATGGCGACGACCAGTCCAATCTCGCGCTGTCGGAGCGACGGGCGGCGGCGGTGGTCGATTTCCTGGTCAAGGGGGGCGTGTCGGCCGAACGCCTGCGGCCGGTCGGTTACGGCCGCATGCAGCCGATCGCGCCGAACGACACCGAGGAAGGCAAGGCGCGCAATCGGCGGATCGAGTTCAGGATCGAATAGATGGGCGGATTGACCTTCCTTCTTGCCTTCCATTGGCCGTGGTTCGTCGCCGCCGCGATCGTCGGTCTGGCGATGGGCTGGATCGCCGTCGTGCATCGCGGCAATGGAGGTTCGTGGAAATTCGTCGGCTGGACCGCCGCCGTGGTCGCGGGCCTGATCGTGCTGTCGCTTGTCCGCCTCGTGCCGGGGCGGCCGGGCTATTGGCTCGATCTCGGGCTATTGATGTTCGCCGTCTATGTCGTCGGATGCGTCGCCGGGTCGTTGCTGCGCGGTTTTCTGATCTCGCGCCAGCAGGCGATTGCGGCTTTCCGCCGCATGCGCCGACAGGCCAAGGATCGCGAACAGCCGGCGGACTCGTGATCGCCGCGCGCGGTATCTGGGGCCCATTCCCGGGCGCCTGGCCGCCGCCCGGCAAATCGCGCGCGCCGCGTTTTCACGGGCGATGGCCGGGGAATTGAAGGGCCGTCCTGCCGGATCGCGCGCGAAACGCCAGAAACCGATCGGGCTCCCCGCGTTGCCCCCGGCAAGGTCTCCCACCGCGTGCGGGAATAGGCTAGAGCATGACCTGGAATGTGGGGACCGCGTCCAGGGGTGCTATCTCCGCGTCACGGAAGTTGGCGCATGGTCCGGCGACGGACTTCTCGCCGGATCGCGCGGCTGGGCCGCGCCGGTCCCATTCGTTTCGGAGATGAACCCCGCGTCGAGGTCGGAATGCTGCCTGCCATTCGAAACGCGCTGACCTTCCTCCAGGAAAACCGCGTGCTCAATCGGCTCGGCGCCGTTCTCAGCGTCGTCATCATCGCGGTCGCCGTCTATGTTCTCTACGAGAACATCAAGGACATCGACGTCGACGATCTCGTCGCGGCGCTGCGCGAGACGGATGTGTCGATGGTGGCGCTGGCCGCGCTCTTCGTCGCGGCGGGCTATTTCACGCTGACATTCTACGACCTGTTCGCGCTGCGGACGATCGGGCGGACCGACATTCCCTACCGCGTCGCCGCGCTCGCCGGATTCACCAGCTACTCGATCGGCCATAATATCGGCGCCAGCGCCTTCAGCGGCGGCGCCGTGCGTTACCGCATCTATTCCTCGTGCGGGCTGGACGCGGTCGAGGTCGCCAAGGTCTGTTTCGTCGCGGGCCTGACCTTCTGGCTTGGCAACGCCACGGTTCTCGGCCTCGGCGTGCTCTATCACCCGGAGGCGGCATCGGCGATCGACCTGCTGTCGCCCGGCGTCAACCGCATGATCGGCGCGGCGATGCTGGCGGCGTTGGTCGGATACATCATCTGGGTATCGCTGCGCCCCCGCGTCGTCGGCGGCGGCGTCTGGGCGGTTCGTCTGCCGGGCGGGACGCTCACCCTGTTGCAGATCGCGATCGGCATCGTCGATCTGGGTTGCTGCGCGGCGGCGATGTACGTGCTGACGCCGGGCGAGCCGTACGTCGATTTCGTGACCGTCGGGGTCATTTTCGTGGCGGCGACCCTGCTCGGCTTCGTCAGCCACTCGCCGGGCGGCCTCGGCGTGTTCGACGCCGCGATGATCGTCGGCCTGTCGCAACTCGACAAGGAGGATCTTCTCGCCGCGCTGCTGCTGTTCCGCGTTCTCTATTATCTTGGACCGTTCGTCATTTCGCTCGCGGTACTCGCCGGGCGCGAACTGTGCAAGAGCATGGGCGCGAAAGGCGACGTCCAAGACGACGGCGGCGCGGCCAGAGGCGATCGTCCCGGCGGCGAAGCGTAACGACAACCGCCGAATCGACAGCCGCCAAATCGATAGCGGCCGGATCGACGACCACCGCATCGACAGTCACAGATCCGAGCGCCGTTCGACAAAATCCTCGCGGCGAAATTCTCGCGGCGAGGACTCCCGCTGAAATTCGGAAATCGCTATTTCGGCTGTGCCTGGCGGCGGCGGCGATCGCCCGCGGGCTGAAAGGCGACGCGCGAGTGATGGGCGCAATAGGGCAGGCCGACGATCGACTTGCCGCCGCAGAAGAAGAAATCCGGGCTGCCGGGATCGCCGATCGGCCAGCGGCAATGCTCCTCGGTGAGTTCGAGCAGCGACCGGCGCTGGCTCATCGGCACGACATTGTCATAGGCGATCGGATCGGGATCGAGCTCCATCTCGAAGGCCTGGGCGAGCGCCGTGTTGCCGCGCACGGCGGGGCGGGGGATGCGCACCATATGCGTCGGCGCGCGCGCCTTGCGCGGCCGCGGCGCGGAGGATGACGAGCATTTGGCGCGGCCCGAAAGGCCGAGACGGTGAACCTTGCCGATCACCGCGTTGCGGGTGATGTTGCCGAGCTCCGCGGCGATCTGGCTCGCCGAAAGTCCCGCTTCCCAAAGCTTTCGCAACTGCTCAACGCGCTCGTCGGTCCAGGTTATCGTTGTCATTGCCTGCAATCCCTAAATCCGGCCTGGTTGTGCCGCGCCCGGGTCCTGCCCGTCCGCCGATCAGCTCGACCCCCCAACCCCGACCGCCATGCCCGTCCCCGTTCGCATGGACCCGATCCGGGCCGGCCACCCGCCGCAACCTCGCGGAATCCTCCCCCCTCGCCGGTCGCGAAACGCGAGCGGTCGCACACACACATACCAGGGAGATCACGAATTCAGACGAGTTGCCGCACGAGATGTCGTATCTGATGGCTCGCAGGCTACAATATGGGGCGACTCGGGCGCAAGAGTCCGGCGGCACGCGTCCACATTTTCATTCGTCGCCGGCCCCTTGAGAGGTTTCCGCGATTGTTTCGCGCGTCCCTGGCGCTGTTGACACCGTGCGGGTCGCCAATAGAGAATATTGTCAAGGTGCCGCCTTGGGGGCGGCACATTTTGTTTGGAGCCGGCAGTCTGGAGCCGACCGTCTGGAGCCGACGCGCGGCCGTCCCTTTCCGGGCGCTTGCGAGATAGCCCCCCGCGGGAAACCCTAGGTCGGCATGTTGTGACATGAGCGCGAGTTCACCCTCCCATCTGCTGCCGGTCTTTGCCCGCGCGCCGCTGGCGTTCGAGCGCGGCGAGGGGTCCTGGCTGATCACGGCGGACGGCGCGCGCTATCTCGATTTCGGCGGCGGCGTCGCCGTCAATTCGCTCGGCCACGCCCATCCGCGCCTCGTCGCCGCGATCGCCGAACAGGCCGCGAAAGTCTGGCACGTCTCGAACCTGTTCGAGATTCCGGAGGCCGCGCGCGCGGCCGAGCGGCTGTGCGCGGCGAGTTTCGCCGACGTGGTGTTCTTCGCCAATTCCGGCGCCGAGGCGATGGAATGCGCGATCAAGATGGCGCGCCGCTACCACGCCGCCAAGGGCGAGCCCGAACGGTTCCGCATCATCACCTTCGAAGGCGCGTTCCACGGCCGCACGCTCGCCACGCTCGCCGCCGGCAGCACCGCCAAATATCTCGAAGGCTTCGGGCCACCGCTCGAAGGTTTCGACCGCGTGCCCTTGAACGACATCAAGGCGGTGGAGAAGGCGGTCACGCCCGCGACCGCCGCGATCCTGATCGAACCCGTGCAGGGCGAGGGCGGCGTGCGCGTTCCCGATCCCGCTTTCCTGCGGGCGCTGCGCGATTTGTGCGATCGGCGCGGCCTGCTTCTGGTGTTCGACGAAGTGCAGACGGGTATGGGCCGCACCGGCGAGATGTTCGCCTATCAGCGCACCGGCGCGACGCCGGACATCATGGCGCTCGCCAAGGCGCTCGGCTGCGGATTTCCGGTCGGCGCGTGTCTGGCGACCGCGCGCGCGGGGTCGGGCATGACGGCCGGCTCGCACGGCTCGACCTTCGGCGGCAATCCGCTCGCGATGGCGGTGGTCAACGCGGTGCTCGACGTGATGCTGGAGCCGGGCTTTCTCGACCATGTACGGCGCATGTCGCTTCTGCTCAAGCAGAAGCTCGCCTCGATCCGCGACCGCCATCCCGGCGTCATCGCCGAGGTGCGCGGCGAAGGCCTGCTGCTCGGGTTGAAGGCCGTGGTTCCGGCGGCCGAACTCGTGGTGGCCTTGCGCGAGCAGGGCCTGCTCACGGTCTCGGCCGGGGAGAACGTCGTGCGCCTGCTGCCGCCGCTCATCATCGGCGAGACGGAAATCGCCGCGGCCGTCGAACGCATCGACCGCGCCTGCGCGCGCCTGGGCGAAGCGGCCGCGAAAGGGAGCGCGCGATGAGCGCCAAGCCGCGCCATTTCCTCGATCTGACCGAGATCGCGCGCGACGATCTGCGCCGGATTCTCGATATCGCGGTCGCGATGAAGGCCGCGCGCAAGAACGCGGCCGGGACCGGGGCGCAAGGCGGCGCGGCCGCCCGTCCGCTCGCCGGCAAGACGCTCGCGATGATCTTCGAAAAGCCCTCCACCCGGACGCGGGTGTCGTTCGATGTCGGCATGCGGCAATTGGGCGGCGACGCCATCATGCTGACCGGGCAGGAGATGCAGCTCGGGCGCGGGGAGACCATCGCCGACACCGCGCGCGTGCTCTCGCGCTACGTCGACGCGATCATGATCCGCATCCTCGGCCATGACGCGCTGACCGAACTCGCCGAGCACGCCAGCGTTCCGGTCATCAACGGCCTGACGCGGCGGTCCCATCCCTGCCAGGTGATGGCCGACGTGATGACGTTCGAGGAGCATCGCGGGCCCATTCGTGGCAAGACGGTGGCGTGGACGGGCGACGCCAACAATGTCATGGCCTCGTGGATGCACGCGGCCGAACAGTTCGATTTCACGCTGCGGGTGGCGACGCCCGCCGAACTCGCGCCGAAGAAATGGCTGCGCGACTGGGCCGCGGCCAGCACGGCGCGCATCGGCATCGGCACCGACGCCGGGGAGGCCGTGCGCGACGCCGATTGCGTCGTCACCGACACCTGGGTGTCGATGGGCGACAAGGACATCGAGAAGCGCCAGGAACTGCTGCGCCCGTATCAGGTCAACGCCGCGCTGATGGCGCGGGCGAAGCCGGGCGCCGTGTTCATGCATTGCCTGCCGGCGCATCGCGGCGACGAGGTCACCGACGAGGTCATCGACGGACCGCAATCGGTCGTTTTCGACGAGGCCGAAAACCGCCTGCACGCCCAAAAAGGAATTCTCGCCTGGTGCCTGAACGCGGCCGTGCCATGACGACGGCGCCGGACCTCGGACGGATGCCGTCGGCGGAGCCGGTCGATGACGCGGTTCTGCCGTTCGAGGTCGCCGCGCTCGATCTGCGCGGCCGCATGGTCAGGCTCGGCCCCGCGGTCCATTCCATTCTTTCCGGCCATGATTATCCGCCCGCGGTCGGCCGCTTGCTCGGCGAGGCGATCGTGCTCGCAACGCTGCTCGGCTCGGCGTTGAAATTCGAGGGCCGTTTCATCCTGCAGACCAAGAGCGACGGCGCGGTGCCGATGCTGGTGGTGGACTATCGCACGCCGGGTCATCTGCGGGCCTATGCGCGCTTCGACGCCGACCGGATCGGCGCGGCAAGCAACTCCAGCGCGCTGCTCGGACGCGGCCATCTCGCCATGACCATCGACCAGGGCGCCGACATGAATCGCTATCAGGGGCTGGTGGCGCTGGAAGGCGGCGGACTGGAAGCGGCCGCGCACGAATATTTCCTGCGCTCGGAACAGATTCCGACGCGGGTGCGCCTGGCGGTTGGCGAGGAGTACCGCGCCTCTCAAGACGGCGCGCGGCGCCGGTGGCGCGCGGGCGGGATGCTCCTGCAGTTCCTGCCCAAGGCCGAGGGGCGCGTCGCCCGGCGCGACCTGCATCCCGGCGACGCGCCGCAGGATTTCGCGCTCGCCGAACCGGCCGAGGATGACGCCTGGGTTGAGGGACAGTCGCTGATCGCGACCGTCGAGGATGTCGAACTGATCGATCCGGATCTGTCCGCCGAGCGCCTCGTCTACCGCCTGTTCCACGAGCGCGGCGTTCGCGTCTTCCGGCCGCGGCTGGTCGCGGCGAAATGCTCCTGTTCGCGCGAGGCGGTCGCCGCGATGCTCGCGAGCTTCTCGATCGAGGAGCGGCGCGACCTGGTCGAGGGCGACAAGATCACCGTGACCTGCGAATTCTGCGGCGCGGTCCATCCGTTCGTGCCCGCCGAAGTCGGCCTCGCCCTCTAATTGAGGCTGTGCTTGGCGCCGGGCCGGTCGAGCGAGAATGTCGGGATGTCGATGTCGAAGGCGTGCCCGTTCGCGCCGACCATGCCATAGGTCCCGGTCATGAAGCCGGACGGCGTCGCCAGCGGAACGCCGCTCGTGTATTCGAAGCTCTCGCCGGGCGCGAGTTGCGGCTGTTCGCCGACGACGCCGTCGCCGCGAACTTCCTGGACGCGGCCGAGCGCGTCGGTGATGATCCAGTGGCGCGTCTTGAGCTGAACCGTGGCCGGACCGCGATTGACGATCGTGATCGTGTAGGCCCAGAAGAAGTAATTCTCGTCGGGAAACGAGCGGTCCGCCATGAACTCCGGCTCGACGCTGACCTCGATCTCATGTGATATGGCGCGGTACATGTTCGTGAATTTCATTGGCGGTCATGGGGGCCCCGGCTTGGCCGCCTGTTTTCCAACCGAATTGCGGGTAACGTCAAGCGTTTCAGCCAGCGCGTTGAAATTTAGCGCCGAATTCATGCCATCGCCATGTCGTCGAGCGAGAAAGTCATGACGCCATCGCCCGTTCGCGCCGGAGGGCGGCAATCCGCCGCGCCGCCTGACCATATGACATGGAGCGGCGAGGCGGCGCGCGGCGTCGCGGCGTTTCGGTCCGCGCCCAACGCGCGCGATTCCGGCGCCGACGGCTCTCGCGGCGCGCGGCGTGCGATGACGCGGCCATGACGCGACCGGTCGCCATTGCCATGACGCCGTCGGCCGGCGGCGCGCGCGATCTGCGGCTCGATCTTTTCCGCGGTCTCGCGCTGTGGCTGATCTTCGTCGATCACCTGCCGCCGAGCATCCTGACTTGGGCGTCGATCAGGAATTACGGCTTCAGCGACGCGACCGAAATCTTCATCTTCATTTCCGGCTACACCGCGGCCTTCGTCTATGGCCGCGCTATGACCGAGCGCGGCTTCATCGTGGCGACCGCGCGCATTCTGCGCCGCGTCTGGCAGATCTACGTCGCGCACGTCTTTCTGTTCGCGATCTTCCTCGCCGAAATTTCCTATGTCGCCACGCGCTTCGAAAATCCGCTCTACGCGGAGGAAATGAACATCCTCGAATTCCTCAAGCAGCCCGACGTCATGATCGTGCAGGCGCTGCTGCTCAGGTTCAAGCCCGTCAACATGGACGTGCTGCCGCTCTACATCGTGCTGTTGCTGATCTTTCCGCCGGTGTTGTGGCTGTTGCGGCGCCTGCCCGATCTGGCGCTGCTGCTCGCCGTCGGGCTTTACGCGGCGACCTGGGAGTTCGATCTCGCGCTCGCGGCCTATCCGAGCGGCGTCTGGTTCTTCAATCCCTTCGCCTGGCAACTGCTGTTCGTGTTCGGCGCCTGGTGCGCGCTCGGCGGCGCGGCGCGTCTGTCGCGGCTGACGACGTCGCCTTATGTTCTGGCGATCGCGATCGCCTATCTGGTCTTCGCCTTCGCGGTGACGCTGACCTGGCATTATCCGGCGCTCAACGTCTGGATGCCGCGCGCGCTCGAGACGTGGATGTATCCGATCGACAAGACCAATCTCGACGTGTTGCGCTTCGCGCATTTCCTCGCGCTCGCCGCGATCACGGTCTGGTTCATTCGCGGCGACTGGCCGGGGCTCAATTCGCCGTGGCTGCGCCCGCTCATTCTGTGCGGGCAGAACTCGCTGGAGATCTTCTGTCTCGGCGTGTTCCTCGCTTTCGCCGGACAGTTCGTCCTGGTCGAGTTGTCGGGCGGAGCGGGCATTCACCTTGTTGTCAGTTTGGCCGGTATCCTGATCATGTCGGCGGTGGGCTGGCTGATCTCGTGGTACAAGACCACGGAAGGAAAAAGCGGAACGCGCGGGCCGGCGGCCGGCCGCGATGTCGCGGGAGGAGACGCATGAACGCAGGCGCGAGCTGGCGCTCGGGCGCGCGCCGCACGGCGCGCGGGTGCCTCGTCGCGATCGCGTCGATGCTAGTCGCGGCGTCCGCCATGGCGACGGAACCGCCGCCGGACAAGCTCTGCGAGGTGCCCGAGCAGTTCCTGTCCCTCGCCGAGGAACTCAAGCGGGCCGCCGAAGCCGTCGCCAAATCCAAGAAACTCGAAGTCCTGGTCGTGGGCACCGCGTCGTCCGCGCTTGGCGGTTCGGGTGCGCAGGAGGCGGCCTATCCCGCGAGGATGGAATTCGCACTGCGGCAAGCCCTTGCCGACGTTAGCGTTAACGTCGCGGTGGAAGTCCTTCCGCGCCGCAACGCAACGGAACTTTCAGAAAATCTGCCCAAGCTGCTCGCCGAGCGCAAGCCGAACCTGGTCATCTGGCAAACGGGCACGATCGATGCTATGCGAGCGGTCGATCTTGAGGATTTCAGGACCGCGCTCGAAGAGGGCATCGGTGCCATCCAAGAGGCGGGAGCCGACGCGGTTCTGATGAACATGCAATACAGCCCACGCACCGAGACGATCATCAACGCATCGTCCTACATGGACATGATGAAGGCGGTCGCGCAGCAGCACGATGTAGCGCTGTTCGATCGCTTCGCGATCATGCACCATTGGAGCGAGGCGGGGAATTTCGATCTCTACGGCGCATTCCACGGGCTCGGCATGGCCAAGCGCGTGCACGATTGCATCGGCCGCGTGCTGTCGGCGCTGATCGTCAAGGCCGTCCGCGTCGAGCCGGACAAACCGAAGGTGTCGCGGTGACGGCGCAAGGGCGGGATCGGGCGCGACGCATTCGGCTCGTGGCTCTTGCCGGGTGCGCGGCGATCCTGTTCGCGACATTGCCGAGCGCCGCGCGCGCCCAGTCGGCGATGATCGCGGCGTCGGCGCGCGCCACGACGGCGCTGGCGCCGGCCGCGCTGTCGGTCGCGATCGCGCCGCCGACGGAGCTTGACGAGGAAAGTGTCGCGCCCGCGCCGATCGGCCGGGACGACGTGCTCAATCGCGCGCAATGCCGCGCGCCGGCGACGGTCTTCCGGCTCGATGGCACGCTCAACCGCCTGGCGCGGCGCATCGCCGCGCGCGAGAACATCGTCATCGTCGCCGTCGGTTCATCCTCGACGGGCGGCGCCGGCGCGAGTTCGCCGGCCTTCGCCTATCCCCATCGTCTGGCCGGCGAGTTGCGCAAGCATTTTCCCGGCGGACGGATCACGATGATCAACCGCGGCGTCAACGGCGAGACCGCGCCGGAGATGGTCGCCCGCCTCGATCGGACGGTGCTTTCGGAAAATCCGGATCTCGTGCTCTGGCAACTCGGCACCAACGCCGTCGTGCGCGACGCCAACATTCTGCCGCTCTACCACGTGATGCTCGACGGCGTGAAGCGCATCAAGGCAAGCGGCGCCGAGCTGATCCTGATCAATCCGCAATACGCGCCGCGCGTGATCGAGCGGCCGTCGGGCGCGGCGGAAATGAACACGCTGATCGACCGGATCGCGCGCGAGGAATCGGTTTCCGTGTTCCACCGCTTCGAGGTGATGCGCCATTGGCGCGACGAGCGCCAGATGCCGTTCGAGACGTTCCTGACCGACGACGGCCTGCATCTCAACGATTGGGGCTACGCCTGCTGGGCGCGCCTGCTCGGCGAGGCGATCGCCGGCTCGGTCAAGCGCGCGCGATCGGTCGCGCGCGTGAATTTCTCCGTCGACGCCGCGTCGAACGAATAGCGCCGACGCGCGCTCTCCGCCCGCCGTCAGATCGCCCCGAGCGCGGCGTACAGGTCGGCGATGATGTCGTCGTGATGCTCGATTCCGGCCGAGAAGCGAACGAAGCCGTCGCCGATGCCGAGTTCGGCGCGCTGTTCCGGCGTCAGGCGCTGATGCGTGGTCGTGGCCGGATGCGTGACCAGGCTTTTTGAATCGCCCAGATTGTTGGTGATGCGCGCGAGCCTCAGCGCGTTGAGGAAACGGAACGCTTCCGCCTTGCCGCCGTCGATCTCGAAGGCCACCAGCGTCGAGCCGCCGCGCATCTGCTTGCGCACCGTCGCCGCCTGCGGATGATCGTCCCGGCCCGGATAGATCAGGCGCTTGATCTTGGGGTGGCGCGCCAGCGCCTCGGCGACCGCGCCGGCGTTCTCGGTCTGGCGGCGCACGCGCAGCGGCAGCGCTTCGAGCGATTTCAGGAGAACCCAGGCGTTGAACGGCGACATCGACGGGCCGGTCTGGCGCAGGAACATGTGGACGTGTTCCTGAATGAAGTCGTTGGAGGAAAGAATGATGCCGCCGAGACAGCGTCCCTGGCCGTCGATGTGCTTGGTCGCCGAATAGACGACGACGTCGGCGCCGAGCGCGAGCGGGCTCTGCCAGATCGGCGTGGCGAAGACGTTGTCGACGATCAGCCGCGCGCCGGCGGCGTGCGCGATTTCCGCGATCGCGCCGATGTCGAGGACATCGAGCGTCGGGTTGGTCGGGCTTTCGAGAAAGAAGGTGCGGGTGTTGGGGCGCGCGGCCGCGCGCCATTGATCGAGATCGAGGCCGTCGACCAGCGTGGTTTCGATGCCGTAGCGCGGCAGCATGTCCTCCACCACCCAGCGGCACGAGCCGAACATCGCCTTGGCCGCGACGGCGTGATCGCCGGCCTTGAGCGGGGCGAAGATCGCGGTGGTCACGGCGGCCATGCCGGTCGCGGTCGCGCGCGCGGCCTCGGCGCCCTCGAAGGCGGCCATGCGGTTCTCGAACATGGCGACGGTGGGATTGGAGAAACGCGAATAGAGAAAGCCCGGCTCGTCGCCGGTAAAGCGCGCCTCGCACTGCTCGGCGCTGTCATAGACGAAGCCCTGGGTCAGGAACATCGCCTCCGATGTCTCGCCGAATTGCGAGCGCAAGGTTCCCGCATGCACCAGCCGGGTTTCGGGGTGCAATCCGCTTGTCGCGGCGCTGGCGGACGGGGCTTGCCCGGATTCGGGCTTCTGGGACGCGGACATCGACGGCCTCCTCTGGCCACAAAAAAACCGGCCGGAAATGTTCCAGGCCGGGATCCATCGCGTCCCCGGCCTGTTTAGCGAGTTGTTTTACGTGGCTGCAAGCCGGCCGGCTCAAATGACCACGGGGATAAGTGATGCTCTTAAGGGCGGGTGCCCTTTCCGTCAAGTCGTCGTGGCGATTAGATGCGGGGCTGGAACGCGGCGCGGCGCCTCATCGCGGGGCCCGCGCGCGCGGGCGGGGGCCCGAGTGACGCACGGACTTCACATCGAGGGCAGGGGCATTCTTCCCGATCGCATGATCAGGGCGATGGAGGCGGCCGGCGCGATCCTGCCCGCCTATCCTTTCATCGCGAACCAGATCCAGCCGGCAAGTCTCGATCTGCGGCTCGCCGACACCGCCTTCCGCGTGCGCGCGAGCTTCCTGCCGGGGCCGGAGACGACGGTCGCCGAACGCATCGAGGAACTCAAGCTGCACGAGATTTCGCTCTCCGACGGCGCGGTCCTGGAAACGGGCTGCGTCTATATCGTGCCGCTGATCGAGAGCCTGGCGCTGCCCAAATCGATTTCGGCCGCCGCCAATCCGAAAAGCTCGACCGGGCGGCTCGACGTGTTCACGCGTGTCATCGCCGACGGTACGCGTCGCTTCGACCAGGTCACCGCCGGCTATCACGGGCCGCTTTACGCCGAGATCAGTCCGAAGACGTTTCCGGTGCTGCTGCGGGAAGGCTCGCGCCTGTCGCAGATTCGCTTTCGCTGCGGCGAGGCCGTGCTCGGGGAGGAGGAACTCGTCGCGCTGCACATTCGCGAGCGGCTGGTCGATACCGACGATCCGGACTTGACCAGCGGCGTGGCCGTGAGCGTCGATCTGTCCGGCGAAGGGGCGGGTGGTTTCGTCGGCTATCGCGCCAAGCGCCACACCGGCGTCATCGATGTCGACCGCCGCGCCGGCTATGCGATCGATGATTTCTGGGAGCCGATCCGCGCGCGCGCGGACCGGAGCCTCATTCTCGATCCCGATGAGTTCTACATCCTCGCTTCCAAGGAGGCGGTGCAGGTGCCGCCGGACCACGCCGCCGAGATGGTGCCGTTCGATCCGCTGGTGGGCGAATTCCGCGTGCACTACGCCGGCTTCTTCGATCCGGGTTTCGGCTATGCCGGGGCGGGGGGAACGGGCGCGCGCGCCGTGCTCGAAGTGCGCTCGCGCGAGGTGCCGTTCATCCTCGAACACGGCCAGATCGTCGGCCGCCTGGTCTATGAGCACATGCAGTCGCGGCCGGAAATGCTCTACGGCCAGGGCATCGGATCGAATTACCAGGCCCAAGGCCTGAAACTGTCGAAGCACTTCCGGATGTAGGGAAGGCTTGCCGGGAAGCGGCCGGCGCGGTTAACCCGCGCGCCATCGCGGGCATAGTTCAGTGGCAGAACGGCAGTTTCCCAACGTCGAAAGAGATCTTTGACGGCGAAACGCATCGCTGCACATAACCACCGCTGACGCACCAGAAAAAGAGCGGGTCCAATTTTCGTTTTTTTGTTTCCAAGATGTGGGCACCGCGACCAACGCCAATGCGCCTCGGCGCGCATGATTTGGGCGCCAAAACGGAGCCAAGAATGCCGCACTTCACCTGACCGATATCATGGCGTCGCGGCTCAAGACCCCCGGCGCCTACGCCGACGTAAGCGAGCCGGATTGGGTCCCCTTGAACTCAAACCGGGCATGATCCAGAACCTCGTGCGAAAAAACCGTAGCCGCCTATTTCGACAAGCTTGATCGCGGATAGCCTCTCATCGGCATTGCGCGATCCGTTCCACGCGCGCGAACGGACGCAAACCGCAATGAAATGGCGTATTTTCTGGATTCGATTATCCCTGGCGAAAGGCGATTAGCCGCGCTAATTCGGGCGTTACGTCGACCGCCGACCTCTCTCCTTCGAAATTATTCGAAAATTAAGCGGCAATTCTTAGCCTCGCGGAAAAGACGACTGCTCCGCGAGCCATGGTTTCGTTCATCGACATCCGTCCGCTTAAGCGCGTCATCGGCGCCTTTGCCGCCGACCGGCGGGGCAATATCGCCATCACCTTCGCGCTGGCTCTTCTGCCGATCATCGGATTCATCGGCGCCGTGGCCGATTTCAGTCGCGCAAATCACGCTCGCACCAAGATGCAGGCCGCGCTCGATTCCGCCGCTCTGATGTTGTCGAAGGATGCGGATACGCTCATAGGCGTGCAACTCGCCAACAAGGCTCAGGGCTATTTCGATGCCAATTACAATTCCGCGAACATCACGCCCGTTACCGTGACGGCCAAATATAATGCTGGATTGGGCAATGGCGCCACCGTGACGCTCGAAGGAAACGGCAATGTGCCGACTTCGTTCCTCAAGGTCGTTGGATTTTCCACGGTCCCGATCGCGACCACGGCGACGGCGACCTGGGGCAGCACCCGTCTGCGCGTCGCGCTCGCGCTCGATAATACGGGGTCGATGGCGAATTCGGGAAAGATAGACGCGCTCAAGACCGCCGCCAAGAACTTGGTCGATCAACTTTCAACCGCCGGCAAAAATCCCGGCGACGTCTATGTTTCGATCGTTCCCTTCGCGCTCACCGTCAATGTCGGCACGAGCTACGTCGACGCGAGTTGGCTCCGTTGGGATCAATGGGACGATTCAACGAACTTCTACACTTCGAAGTCATGGTATTGCAGCGACAAGTATTCGTTCACGCGCGCGGTCTGTGTCGGCCATGGGAATACGTGGTCGAGCAACGCCCCGAATAAGCACGATGCCTGGAAAGGCTGCGTCATCGATCGCGATCAATCGTATGACGTGACCAATGCCGCAGTCAGCGCTGGCGTTAACGGCACGCTTTACCCCGCCGATCAGGATCCGGAATGTCCGTCCGCCTTGGTGATGCCGTTGACCTATGATTGGACGGCGGTGAAGGCCCGCATCGATCAGATGACGCCCGTGGGCGCCACCAATCAGCCGATCGGTTTCGCCTGGGCTTGGAACACCCTGACGGTGGGAGGCCCGCTGACGGTCCCCGCCGAGGACCAAACGCAACAATACAAGAAGATCATCGTGATGTTCTCGGATGGTCTCAACACTTATGATCGTTGGTACGGAAATGGAGTCAATCATTCCAATGAAGTCGACGCCCGTCAGACGGTTCAGTGCGACAAGATCAAGGCGGCCGGCATTACGATCTATTCGGTTCAGCTAAACACGGGCGGTGATCCGCTCTCGACGCAGCTCAAGAATTGCGCCAGCGGCGCCGACAAGTTCTTCCTGCTGACCTCCGCCAACCAAATGGTTTCGACGTTCCAGCAAATCGGGACGGCTATCAGCCAGCTTCGATTGTCCAAGTAGCCTGTTCGGCTCCCCTGCCGCGCGTTCGCCGGGCTGAATGTTCGCGCGGCGCCGGTTGGGGCACCGGCACGGGCGGCGAAATCCGCCGGGATGGACGGGAGCGAAGATCCCCGGCGCGGATTGCTTGCGGCTCGGCGATCCAAGCGGATGGTTCATGTCGTGACGACGCAAAGCAGCCGGTGCATCAGGCCAATTCCGTCGTCCACCGAAGCGTCGACGGCCCGGCGCCTCGATCGATTGGCATTCGACCGGAGATCGTGGAGCCGCCCGTTGGGCGGCTCCTTTCGTTCCGCAATGTGCCTGCGACCGCCCTATCACCATTTCGAATACCAATTGCGCGTCGCACGGGCGGATGGTAGGAGCCAAAACGGAGCCAAATAGTCAAAAAACCTGCGTTCGCGGGCGTAGTTCAGTGGTAGAACGACAGCTTCCCAAGCTGTATGTCGTGGGTTCGATTCCCATCGCCCGCTCCAATGTCCTCTTGCTTCGACATCCTCTTGCTTCGACATCCTCTTGCTTCGACATCCTCTTGCTTCGACATCCGCTTGCTTTGACATCCGTCCGCTTTAACGTCCACCCGTCCAACGTCCACCCGTCCAACGTCCACGCGTCCAACGTCCACCCGTCCAACGTCAACCCGCACGCCGTTCTCCCACTCCGACATCCGTCCTTTCCAGCATTCCTTCGCGCCGATGCCTGCCTGGTCCAACCCGGACGAATGTTCGCCTGCGCGCGAGCGCTTGGCATGGGCGGGAGAATCGCGGCCGGACGGCGGACTGGTGGCGTATTTTTCCGGTTCGGTTATGGTCGGCGCGAGATTTTCGATCGAGGGCGCCAGCTTGTTCGAACCGCGCGACGCTTTTGCGGCGGACCCATGAGCGGTCCCCCGCCGGCCAGGACGACCGCGAGCGTCATCATACCGGCGCATAACGCCGCGCATGTGATCGCGGACGCGCTTGCCTCGCTCGCGGGCGAGGCCGAGGTCATCGAGGAAATCATCGTCGTCGACGACGGTTCGACCGACGGCACCGGCGCGGTCGCGCGGCAATCGGGCGATAGTCTCGGCCTGCCGGTGCGGGTGGTCGCGGCGACCTACAGGGATATCGGAAAGAGCCGAAACCTGGCGCTGTCGCACGCCCGCGCTCCCTGGATCTATTTCATGGACGCCGACGATCACCATGCCGCCGGCGGGTTGCGGCGGCTGATGGATCGAGCCGCGCGCGCGCCCGTGCCCGACCTCGTCATCGGCGCCTATGTGCGCTACGTCGACGGAATCAACCGAGGCCTCAAGACCCCCGGCCGCTATGGTCCTTCGGGCGCGCGCAACGCCGCCGACTATCTCGTCGACCGCGTGCGCGCGATCGCCACGGGATGCGTACTGGCGCGGCGCGCCGCCATCGCCGACACGCGATTCCCGTCCGGCCTTGCCTATGACGAGGATACCTTGTTCTGGACCGAAATCATCGCGCGCGGGACGACGGTAACGATCGACGACGTCATCATGACCTACAACGCGTCGTCGTCGCGCGCCGATCACCGCCTGACGACGATGGCGGGTTCCTCCTTTCTGCGTTGGCGAAGGCAAATGCGCGATCTGGCCCGCGCGGGCGTCGACACCAAGGAGATCGCGATGCGCGAGGGCCTGATCGCGCTGAAAATCGCGCGGGCCAAATGTGCGCGGGGCGAATTCGGTTCGGCCAGGCGCTTCCTCATCATCGCCTGGGCGGCGCCATTGGAATTTCACCAGAGGTGGCGGTGCGCGCGCTACGCGGTCAAGATCCTCGCGCGTTCCCTTCTCGCGCGGATGCCGATGCGCCAGGCGCGCCGCTTGAAATCGGCGGCGCGATGAGCGGAACGCTGGTGATCACGGTCGATCCGGCGTGGCCGCCGATCTCCGGCGCCGATCACCGCAATTGGCGGATCGCTGCCGCGTGCGCGCGCTTCGGCGCGGCGCGGCTGGTGTCGGTGCTGGGCGGACCGTCGAACCGGCCCGCGCCCGCGGCGAACGTCACGACCGGCGTGCTGACGCGCGCGCGATCCGCCGATGTCTACCGGCCGCCGCCGGGCGGCAGCGCCCTCGATCTGACCTTCCCGGCCGAGCTTGGCCCCGCGGTCGAGGCCGAATGGACGGCGATGCGCCCGGACCACGTCATCATCGAGCATCTGGGGTTGCATCCGCTTTTCGACATGCTGCTCGCCAAGCCGTCTCGGCTCGTCCTCGATATGCATAATGTCGAATCCGATCTCGTCGCCCAGCGCGCGACCGGCCTGCGCCGGCTCATCAACTGGGACCGCGCCAGGGTGAAAGCCGCGCGGCGTGTCGAGCGCGAGGCTTGCGCCCGCGCGGCCGCGATCTGGACCTGCTCGGGGGTGGACGCGGCGAGGCTTGCCGAACTTCATGGGGCGTTGCCGCCGGTTTTCGTGGTGCCGAACGGAATTCCCAATGCCGACGCGCTCCCGCGCGAACAGCCGCCGCGTCAGGTTTCCGACGCGCCGCGGCTTATTTTCGTCGGGCATTTCGGCTACCAACCGAATTTCATCGCGGCCGAGCGACTCGTCCGCGAAATTCTTCCCCGGGTGCGCCGGCTGATGCCGCGCGCGCGGCTGACGCTTGCCGGGCGCAATCCGCACGCGCGGGTCATGGCGCTGGCCGGCGAGGGGATCGATGTCCTCGCCAATCCGGCGGATATCGCGCCGCTGCTCGCGGCGTCCGACTATGCCGTGGTGCCGCTGACCATGGGCAGCGGAACGCGCATCAAGATTCTCGAAGCCATGGCGTGGGGGGTGCCGGTCGTCGCGACGCGTCTTGCCGTCGCGGGACTTGGAGTCGCGGACGGCGTGGAGGCGCGGCTCGCCGAATCGGCCGCCGAATTCGCGCGCGCGATTCATTTGCTTCAGACCGACCCGGCCGCCTATGCTCGCCAGCGCGACGCGGCGCGAGCGTTCGCGGTCGATCGCTTCGGTCCCGACGCGATCGCGCGCGCCGTCGCCGCCGGCCTTGGCTTCTCGAACGAATTGCATTCCGCATGATCCCGCGCATCATTCATCAAGTCTGGAAGACCGACACCGTTCCCGAGCAATTGCGCGAATGGTCGCGCTCGTGGAGCGAGAAGAATCCCGGCTGGCGCCACATCCTGTGGAGCGACCGGATGCTGCTCGACTTCGTCGCGCGGCATTATCCGCGCATGCTCTCGCTTTATTGCGGCTATCCGCATGGCATCATGCGGGCGGACGCGGCGCGCTATATGCTGCTGCATCATTTCGGCGGAATCTACGCCGACCTCGACGCCGAGTGCCTCGCCTCGCTCGAGCCCTTGACCGGCGAGGACCGCGTCGTTCTGTGCCACGAGCCGCCGTCGCATTGGCGGCTGTACACGTCCTACCGCGGGCTGACGCATGTATTGTTCAACGGCACCATGGCGAGCCCCGCGGGGCATCCGTTCTGGCCGCATCTGATCGACGTGTTGCCGGCCACGGCGCGGTCGCCGCAGGTGCTCGATGCCACCGGGCCGCTTCTGCTGACGGGTATCGTCGGGAACTATCCCGATCAGGCGGCGATCGCCGTGCACTCCTGCCACCTGTTCAACGCTTTCGACAAGCAGGGTATCGAGGCGCCGGCCTATGCCGGGCCGAAGCCGGTCAGCCTGGCGCGGCACCATTGGATGGGATCGTGGTGGAACGAGCGACGCGAACGTCCCGTTCGCGATCGATTGCGCAAGTCCTATTATCGGGCGCGGAATTGGCTGACCCGCGGCAAGCGTCTCGACAAGGCGGCCGCGCGCGCGGCGGTCGATCCGGCGGTGCTGCGATCGGATCCGCCGGCCGGCGACGCCGTCGCCATTCTGGTGCCCGTGCGCGACGCCGCCGATCACATCGCGCCTTTCCTCGAGGCGATCGCCACGCTCGACCATCCCTCGGACCGCATCAAGCTCGTCTTCTGCGAGGGCGATAGCCGGGACGGAACCTATCAGCGGCTGGTGGAGCTGACCGCGCCGATGCGCGATCGCTATCGCGACATCGTGCTGTTGCGCCACGATGTCGGCACCGTCGTCCCGCGAGAGCGGCGGTGGTTGAGAAAATATCAGCGCGCGCGCCGGTCGGGCCTTTCGATGGTTCGCAACCATCTGATCGATCACGGACTGGACTCAGGGGACGACTGGGCGCTTTGGATCGACGTCGATGTCTGGCGGTTTCCCCGCGATATCCTGCGCCAATTGCGCGCGGCCGAGGCGCGGATCGTGACGCCGAATTGCGTCAGGGAGCCGGGCGGACCAAGCTTCGACCTCAATACCTTCTCCGTCACCACGGGCGAGAGGGACTGGATCTATTATCGCGACTTGAAGGATGGGCTCTATCAACCCCAGCCTGGTCTCAACCGGCGCCTGCATCTCAGCGACCTGCGCTATCTCGATCGCGTGCCTCTGGACGCGGTCGGCGGCGCCATGCTGCTCGTCGACGCGAGCCTTCATCGCGGCGGTCTTCGGTTTCCCGAATGGCCCTACCGCGATCTCGTCGAGACCGAGGGTTTCGGCGTGCTCGCGCGCGATCTTGGCGTCACCCCCATAGGTCTGCCGAAAGTCGAGATCTTGCACGTCCCCTGGTGAGCGCGCCCGGCGCCCCTTGGCGCGTCGCCGCGTCCGCCGGCCAACGCGGACCAGGGCGCGCGCGGCGGCATCGTATGAATTTGTCGGATGAATTTATTGTGACTCGGGAATAGAAGGCCGGTGTGGTTGTTGTGCTGTTTGACGAAATGTCGCATTGCGACGACATTCGCCGGCCCGCGATAATTGGGTCGATCGTCTAGCCCCCCCGGAGAGGATATCCCATGCAGAAATGGATGCTTTCGTTCGCCGCCGTCGCCCTGACCGCCACCGCTCTGGCCGCGACCGCGGTCACCGCCGCCGATGATCCGATCAAGACGCGCAAGGAAATCCTCAAGGGATTCGGCGACGCGACGAAGCCGAATGCCGGCGCGCTCAAGGGTGAAGTGCCGTTCAACCTCGCCGCCGCGCAGGCCGCGCTGAAGGCCTATGCGGATGGGGCGAAGAAGCTGCCCGATCTCTTCCCCGAGAACTCCAAGACCGGAGGCGACACCGAAGCGCTGCCGGCGATCTGGCAGAACAAGCAGAAGTTCCTCGATATCTACGCCAAGCTCGGCAAGGATGCGGCAGCCGCAGCCGCCGCGATCAAGGACGAGGCGACGTTCAAGGCCGAATATCCCAAGGTGCTCGGCAACTGCAAAGCCTGCCACGACGATTTCCGTCAGAAGAAGAGCTGATCTTGTCGCGACAATCACATGACGGGGGGAAGGTCCTGGTCTGGGACCTTCCCACGCGTCTGTTCAAATGGACGCTGGTGGTCCTGGTCGCGATGGCCTGGATCAGCAATCATTTCGGCGGCGGCACGCCGCTCTGGCACAAGTGGAACGGCTACGCGATCCTGACGCTCGTCGTCTTTCGCGTGCTCTGGGGCTTCGCGGGCGGAACGACGGCCCGCTTCGCCACGTTCGTTCGCGCGCCGGCCGTGGTGCTCGGCTACGCGCGCGATCTCGTCGGCGGCCGCGTCCGGCATTTCCTCGGCCACAATCCGATGGGCGCCTTGATGATTCTGGCGATGCTCGCCGCGCTCGCCGCGCAGGGCATGCTCGGTCTGTTTTCCGCCGACGACGATCGCATCATCATCGAAGGCCCGCTGGCCAAACTCGTCTCCGACGCCATGGTGACGCGGGCCTCGCGCTGGCACGGCATGATCTTCGACCTCATCGTCGTGCTCGGGGTCGTGCATGTGGCCGCCGTTGTGTTCTATCGCGTGTTCAAGAAGGATCCGCTGATCGAGGCGATGATCACCGGACGCAAACCCGCCCGGGATTACGAGGACGCGCGCGCGGCGGTCGCCGGGTCGGCGCTCGTGGCGCTCGTCTGCCTGGTCGTGGCGGCGGCGATCGTGCTCGGAGGCATCGTCGTGATGGGCGGCAACCCGCTGCGATAACAGCGGACGCTCGAAGCGAGCGCGGTTCGTCGCGGACGCGCGTCCCAAGCAGGCCGCCGCGTGGGTCGCGCGCCAGCGCCGCCGATGACTGCAACTTGGATGCAACACCGGCGAAGAAAACGTCGCCGCCCGCGTCTTTCTGTCGCGCGCGTCGCGCGTTCAGCGCGTCGATAATGCTCCGAGATTCAAAGTGTTAGCTTCGTCCGCGAGGCTCGCGGCGCCGCGCTTGGCACAGCGGGGCGCGTGCGTGTGCCGTCTGGACAAGGACCGCACCCGCCACGATCAT
This sequence comes from Xanthobacteraceae bacterium, assembly GCA_041918675.1. Lineage (GTDB taxonomy): Bacteria > Pseudomonadota > Alphaproteobacteria > Rhizobiales > Xanthobacteraceae > SCUB01. The sequence continues at coordinate 535,494 of JAYRVF010000014.1, read as the reverse complement.
CGCCTCGACTAAGAAAATTGACGGGGCGCGCGTATGCGGAGTTGGGCGGCTGGGATCGCGGCGATCGTCGTGTTGACGGCATGCGTCAATTCGGCGTCGGCCGCCGTGCGCATCGCCGATGATCGCGGCGGGCGAATTGGAACCTATCTCGACAAGTACGAGTCCCTGCGCGATTCCGGCGAAACGGTCGTGATCGACGGCACCTGCGCGTCGGCCTGCACCATCGTCCTCGGCGCGCTTCCCGCCGAGCGCATCTGCGTCACGCCCCGCGCCAGTCTCGGTTTTCACGCGGCCTGGGATCCGGGTCCGTCCGGTCGCCCGGTGATCAACCCGCGCGCGACGCGCATGCTCTATTCGCTCTATCCCGCCCGCATCAAGAGTTGGATCGCGCAGCGCGGCGGGCTGACGCAGCGCATGATCTTTCTGCGCGGACGGGAGCTCGCCGGGCTCTACAAGTCGTGCGTCGTCAACGCCAGCGCGGGTTCGGCGCGGCAATAACCAAGCTTGTGATCGGCCCGTGTTGGGCTTATGTGAAGGCGGCGTCCGCGCCGGCATCGCGGGCGCGCATTTGCCGGGCTTGATCTGATCATGAGCAATCTCAACGCCGACACCATCCAAGCGCGGGAAGGCGCGACCGGCGCGGGCAAACGCCTGCCGGCGTTTGTCGTCGGCGCGGTGCTCGTGATCGCGGCGGCTGTCGGCGTCGTGCTCTGGGCGCGACTCGGCACGGCCGTCTTTTTTGAGATGATCGCGGCTGGTCTAGCGGCCTGCTTCTAGAACGCGATCGCGAGATGGGGCCGCGTTCGCGCCAGAGCAAAACCCGCGAAAGTGGAAGCCGCTTTCGCGCCTGTATTTGCTCAAGGCCTTGAATCTGGAGCATTCATTTCGGCGAGACCCGTCCGTCTCGCCGGGAAATACTCCAGGCGGAGTGTGAATTGGTTCATGGTCGTGGGGCGATGACGACGCCGCGCCCGGCCATGCGCACGGATGCATGGGAGCCCCATCATGGCGGTGAGCAAGAAACGGTCGATCGAAATCATCATCGCGTTCGCCGGCAGCTTGATCGCGGCGTTGGCGTTGACCGTCTGGCTGATGTCGGGCGATCGCCAGGGCGGCGGCGTCGCGCGCGCGATGATCGGCGGACCGTTCGAGCTCGTCGACCAGGACAACAACACCGTCACCGAAAAGGTTTTGCGCGGGCGGCCGACACTGCTCTTCTTCGGCTTCACCCACTGTCCCGATGTGTGTCCGACGACCCTGTTCGAGGTTTCCGAAGTGCTGCGCGCGCTCGGCAAGGATGCCGACAAGGTCGGCGCCTATTTCGTCTCGGTCGATCCGGAACGCGACACGCCGGGCAAAATGAAAAACTATCTCGGCAGCTTCGATCCGCATCTCAAGGCGCTGAGCGGCGGCGCGGAGGCGACCGCCAAGATCATGACCGCCTACCGGGTCTACGCCAAGAAAGTCCCGCTCGATGGCGGCGACTACACGATGGATCACACCGCGCTCGTCTATCTGATGGATCGCGAGGGAAAGTTCGTGGCCCCGTTCAACGTCAAGCGGCCGCCCGCGGACGCGGCGGAGGAACTGCGCCGCTATTTCTGATCGCGGCGTCGTCTTCGGCGTGATCGCGGCCGCGCCGGCCGGCGGCGACGAACCGCGAGCTGCGCGCGAGCCCGTGCTCCGTCTTCTCCCAGTGATAGGGATCGCGCGCGAGTTCGAACAGCGCGCGCCAGGCCGCGAGCGAAAGACAGAGCCAGTAGAGCGGAACCAGCGTCAGCACCCAGAGGCTGCCGAACAGGCGGCGCCGGCAAAGTCCGATGGCGCCGATGAAGATCGCGGCGAGATAGCCCGCGACGATCGTGGCTTGGTGCAGCGGGGCGAATGGGCTCGCGATGATCGTGGGCGCCTCGTTCAACAGCGGCGCGGCGGCGGCGATCGCGATTTCGCCGACGAAGAAGAGATGGGTGAGCGCGGTCAGGACGGCGCCGCCGATGGCGACGTTCGTCGCCAGAAATCCGCGCGGACCCAGCTCGCGCCAGAGTCGGCGCGGCGAGCGCATGTGAACGGCCCAGGTCTGCATCCAGCCTTTCATCCAGCGCGTGCGCTGGCGCAGCCACGCGCCGAAGCGCGCCGGCGCTTCCTCATAGGTGGTCGAGGCGAACACCACGGAGCGATAGCCGAACCGAGCCAGGCGCACGCCGAGATCGGCGTCCTCGGTGACGTTGAACGCGTCCCAGCCCGCGACATGGCGAAGGGCGGAGGCGCGGAAATGGTTGGACGAGCCGCCGAGCGGCAGCGGCAGGCGGAATTTCGCGAAACCGGGAAGGAAGACGTCGAACTGCGCCGCGTATTCGGCCGCGAACATGCGCGACAGCCAGCTATCGGACGGATTGTCGATGCACAGGCTCGCTTGCGCGCAGGCGACATCCTCGCCGTTGCCGCGGAAGGCGTCGAGCGCGGCGCGCAACTGGCCCGGCTCCGGGCGATCCTCGGCGTCGTAGACCGCGATGAAGCTTCCGCGCGCGAACGGCAGGGCGCAGTTGAGCGCCTTTGGCTTGGTGCGCGGACCGTCATTGGCCGCGACGACGACCCGCAAGGCCGAGGCGTCGTCGAGTCGGGCGATCGCGGCGCGGGTTTCCAGATCATCGGGCTCGACGACGAACATGAGGTCGAGTTTTTCGCGGGGATAATCGAGGTCGCGGATCGCGCGGACGAGATCGGCGACCGAGCCGGCCTCGCGGTAGAGCGCGGCGATGACGGTGTAGACGGGTAGGCGGTCGTCGGAAAGGCGCGCCAGCGGCGGCGGCGCGCGCCGCGACGCAAGGCTCGCGACCAGGCGCAAGGCGACGAAGGCAAGAAACCAGATCGCGAACGCGGCGGCGACGGCCTCATAGAGGACGCCGGGAAAGAGCGCGATGAGCGGCGCGGCGGCCAGCGAAAGGATCAGCAGGCGCGCGGGGACCGCGCGTCGCTTTCGCGGCGCCGCCGTCAGGTCGGCGGCGCGGTCGCCGAGGCCACGGCAAGCCTCGTGGGCGAATACGTCGCCGGCGAGCCTTAGGATGATGGCGTGAAACGCCGCCTCCGTCGCGAGCCGCAGCGGCCGCGTGGCGTCGGGCGAGTTGGCGGTAAGCCCGGTGATCCGGCGCGCCGCGTGACCGCGCGGCGCGATGAGCCAGACGAGGCCTCCCTCCAGTCCGATCGGCAGAATGCCCGAGCGCGCGGCGCTGACATATTGGTCCGGCCGCAATCCCCAATCGGAAAGTCCGGCCGCGTCCGCGTCGACGACGGCGATGCCGGTGTGGCGCGAGAGATATCGCAGATAGGCGTCGTCGCCGATCACGCCGGCTTCGATCAGAACGCGGTCCGCGCCGACGCCGGTGACGGCCGCGCGCCGTTCGGCCGCGGCGAGCAAGCCGGGGCTCAACGCGTGACGCAGGCAGTCGAGTTCGGCGGCGGATCGGAAAGCGGTTCGAGGATCGAAATTGTCGTTGCCGGAAGCGAGGGCGGCCTTGGGCGAAAGTCCTGCCGCGTTGACGCGGTTCGGGCCGCGCGGTGAGGGGGCCGTGCCGCCCGGGGCGGGATGACCCGTGTGTTCGGCGCCGGGCCGGACCGCACCGTTCCGCTCGCCCCCCGAACTCGTCCCGCCGGCGTCGATCTCGACGGCGGCCCTCACGCCACGCCCGGCCATATGGCCTACCCCAAAATCCACGGCACCCGATCGCCGGAATCGCGCTCCCCACCCGCGATGAATGGTCTATAAGACCCCCCGGCCACGGGTACCTGAAAATGCAACCATGGATCGCCAATTTCCGCAATCTTCGATCGCGGCCGCGCGCGGCGCGGCTCGTCCGCCGCGTCTGCGTCGCCCTCCTGGTCGGGTGCGCGTCGGCGCCGATGGGAAATTTTTCAACGCCCGCCCTGGCCGAGACAGCGGGGCCGCAGACCGTGCCCGGCTTCTGGGATCCGCGCCGGCGTCCCGAACGGCCCGACCTGTCCCGCCTGAGCGTCATCCGCTTTCTGACCGAGGCCGACTATCCGCCGTTCAACTTCACCGGGCCGGGCGGCACCCTTGCCGGCTTCAATGTCGATCTCGCGCGCAGCCTGTGCGACGAGATCAAGGTCGCCTGCACGATCCAGATGCGGCGCTTCGAGACCCTGGTCGACGCCTTGTCGGCCAATCGGGGCGACGCGATCATCGCTTCGATCGCCACCACGCCGGAGCTGCGCGGCCGGGTCGACTTTACCGATTCCTATTACCGCACGCCGGCGCGCTTCGTTTCCCGCCGCGACGTGGCGATCCCGGAAGTCCGTCCCGAATATCTCGAAGGCAAGAGGGTCGGCGTCGTCGGCGCGACGGCGCATGAGGCCTATCTCAAGGCGCACTTCACCGACGCGGAGATCAAGCCGTTTCCCAACGACGTCGCGTTGCACGCCGCGCTCCAGCGCCGCGAGGTCGATTTCATTTTCGGCGACGCGATTTCGCTGGCGTTCTGGCTCAACGGCACGGATTCGGAAAATTGCTGCGCGTTTTCCGGCGGGCCGTTCCTCGACGGCAATTTTTTCGGCGAGGGCGTCGGCATCGCGGTGCGGCGCGGCAACGATTCGCTGCGGCAGGCGCTCAACTGGGCGCTGTTCCGGGTCTGGGAAAGCGGGCGCTTCACCGACCTGTGGCTGCGCTATTTTCCGATCAGTCCGTTCTGACGGCCGCCGCGTCGGCGCGCCCGCCTGGATTTGACCGCGCCGAGGCCCGCCAATAGTGTCGGCCGCAACGAGGAAGCAAAGTCGATGAGTTCTCCAGCAACCGCGCCGGACGCGGCCGCCATGCGGTTTCTCGCCGAGCAGTCCAATGCCTGGCCGTTCGAGGAGGCGCGCAAGATCGTCGCGCGGCTGAAGAAGAAGCCGAAGGACGAGGTGTTGTTCGAGACCGGCTACGGCCCCTCGGGCCTGCCGCATATCGGCACCTTCGGCGAGGTCGCGCGCACCACCATGGTGCGCCACGCCTTTCGCGTGCTGACCGAGGACAGGATCAAGACCCGCCTGCTCGCCTTTTCCGACGACATGGACGGGCTGCGCAAGATTCCCGACAACATTCCCAACAAGGAACGCATCGCGGCCCACCTCAACAAGCCGCTGACCCGGGTTCCCGATCCCTTCGGCACGCATGATTCCTTCGGCGCCCACAACAACGCGCGCCTGCGCGCCTTTCTCGACGCCTTCGGCTTCGATTACGAATTCGGCTCCTCGACGGACTATTACACCTCCGGCCGGTTCGACGCCGCGTTGCTGCGGGTGCTGGACCGTTACGACGAGGTCATGGCGATCATGCTGCCGAGCCTGCGCGAGGAGCGGGCGGCGAGTTATTCGCCGTTCCTGCCGGTCTGCCCGCGCAGCGGAATCGTCCTGCAGGTCCCGATCGTCGCGCGCGACGTGAAAGCGGGCACGATCTCCTACGACGATCCGGAAACGAGGGAACGGGTGAGCGTTCCGGTCACCGGCGGAAGCTGCAAGCTGCAATGGAAGCCCGATTGGGCGATGCGCTGGCATGCGCTCGGCGTCGATTACGAAATGGCGGGAAAGGACCTGATCGATTCCGTCAAGCTGTCGGGCGAGATCTGCCGCGCGCTCGGCGGCGCGCCGCCGGAAGGCTTCAACTACGAATTGTTCCTCGACGAGAAGGGGCAGAAGATCTCGAAATCGAAGGGCAACGGCCTGACCATCGAGGAATGGCTGCGCTACGCCTCGCCGGAATCGCTGTCGCTGTTCATGTATCGCGAGCCGAAAGCGGCCAAGCGGCTCTATTTCGACGTGATCCCGCGCAACGTCGACGAGTATCAGCAGCATTTGGAGGCCTACGCGCGGCAGGACGACCGCCAGCGGCTCACCAATCCGGTCTGGCATATTCACGCCGGCGCGCCGCCGGAAGCCGACATGCCGGTCACGTTCCAGATGCTGCTGACGTTGGTCGCGACGTCGAACGCGGAGAACGCCGAGACGCTGTGGGGCTTCATCCGCCGCTATCGTCCCGGCGTGACGCCGGCATCGCATCCGAGGCTCGCCGCCCATGTCGAATGCGCCATCCACTATTTCCGCGACTTCGTGCTGCCGGAAAAGAAATACCGCGCGGCCAGCGAGGCCGAGCGCGTGGCGTTGCAGGACCTGCGCGACGCGCTGACGCAATTGTCCGAGGACGCGCGCGCCGAGGACATCCAGAACGTCGTTTACGAGATCGGCCGCCGCGAGCCGTTCCTCGATCACGCCAAGAAGGCCAAGGACGGCAAGCCGGGCGTCTCGCTCGAATGGTTCAACATGCTCTACCAGGTGTTGCTCGGACAGCAGAAGGGACCGCGCTTCGGTTCCTTCGTCGCGGTCTACGGTCTCGGCAACACCGTCGCGATGATCGACGGCGCGCTGGCGCGCTCGGCGTGATCGCGCGCGGGCACGGACGTGGACGGACGGCGAAAGCCGCCGCGGAGGGAGAAACGATCATGTCGAAGCGAACCGCGCTTACCGTTCTCGCCGCGCTGCTCTTCGCCGGCGCCGCGACCGCCGCGGAGGTCAAGCCGTTCGACGGCGTCGCCTTCCAGGCCGCGCGGGCCGAGGGCAAGGCGATCATCGTCGAGGTGATGGGACAGATGTGCCCGACCTGCCGCTATCAGCGCGCCGCGCTCGACGGCTTCTACCGGCAGGCCGAGTTCGACCATCTCATCGTCTTCCGCATCGATTTCGACGCGCAGCGGGAGGCGGCGCGCGCCTTCAACGTGAATTCGCAGGGCACGCTGATCGGCTTCAAGGACGGCAAGGAGGTCGCGCGGGCGGTGGGCGAGACGGAAGCAAAATACATCGCCGGCTTTCTGCGCCGGATGAACTGATCGGCCACGCCTCGGCGCGGTCGGCCGGCGCGGCTACTGGCTCGCCCAGACGATGCGCGCGATCCACTCCACATCCGCGGTCGACAGCGCCCGGTCGGGATGGACGGGATTGAGCGATTGCAATTCGATCGTCTTCGCGGTGCGGCGCTTGAGTTCCTTGACCATCACCTCGCCGTCCTTGGTCTTGCAGACGACGCGATCGCCGCGGCGGATCGGCGCTCCCGGCGAGACGATGATGACGTCGCCGTCGCGATAGGCCGGCTTCATGGAATCGCCGGAGATTTCGAGCGCGTAGGCGTGCTCGTCGTTGACGGCGGGAAAGGCGACCTCGTCCCAGCCCTTGCCGACCGGAAAACCGCCGTCGTCGAAATAGCCGCCCGCTCCGGCTTCGGCGAAGCCGAGCAGCGGCACGGCCTGCGCGGCCAGCCGCCCCGTCTCCTGCATCAGTTCGACCAGCGTATCCACGCTCGTCCCGGTCGCCGCCAGTGCCTTGGCGACCGATTCGGTCGAGGGCCACCGCTCGCGCCCGTCCGGGGTGATCCGCTTGGACTTGTTGAACGTCGTCGGATCGAGTCCGGCCTTGCGCGCCAGACCCGACGGCGTCATGCCTGCGCGCGCCGCCAAGCGGTCGAGCGCGGTCCAGATCTGGGTGTGGGTCAACATGGACGGACTTCCATCGCCGGGCCGATCGGAAAAGCTGAATTCTGTCCCTCGATAGGAATTATAGCCTTTGGTGCGCGCGAGCGGCAATGATGAATTGTCGCACTTGAACCGCACCATTGGCCCCGATACGGTCGCTCGGCCTACTCCTCAAGGGCAAGACCTCCTTTCGTGTCAAAGATTTACAAGATCTGTTCCGCATCGGCCTGGCGCGAGGCAGAACGGCTCGGCGTCTTCGCCGGTTCCGCCGACGATCTGCGCGACGGATTTATCCACCTTTGTACACAGGCTCAGCTCGCCGAAACGGCGCGCCGCCATTTCTCAGGGCAGCAGGGACTGTTCCTGATCGTCGTCGACGGTGACTTGCTCGGGGAGGCGTTGCGCTGGGAGCGCTCGCGCCGCGGCGAGCTCTATCCCCATCTTCATGCGCCGCTTGATCTCGCGGCGGTGACCGACGTGCTCGAGTTCGCGATGGCGTCCGATGGTACGCCCATCATGCCGGAGCTTGAGCCATGATCCGGGCCTTCGACACAATGACGCTGCCGCTGTTGCGCCTGCTCGATCCCGAAGTCGCGCATCGGCTGGCGGTCAATGGGCTACGCGTCCTGCCGCTCACCCAGGCGCCGGCCTCCGATCCGCTGCTCGCGATCCGCGCCTTCGGCCTCAACTTCCCCAATCCCGTGGGCATCGGCGCCGGCTTCGACAAGAACGCGGAAGCGGCCGACGGGCTTCTCCGTCTCGGCTTCGGCTTCGTCGAGGTGGGAACGCTGACGCCGAAGCCGCAAGGGGGCAATCCGCGGCCGCGCCTGTTTCGCCTGGAGGCCGACGAGGCGGTCATCAACCGCATGGGCTTCAACAATGACGGAGCGGAGGCGGCGCTGCGCCGGCTCGCCGCGCGCGCGTCCCATGGCGGCATCGTCGGCGTCAATATCGGAGCCAACAAGGATTCGTCCGATCGCGTCGCCGATTACGTCAATCTGATCGATATGATGGCGCCGGTGGCGAGCTATTTCACCGTCAATATTTCCTCGCCCAACACACCGGGCCTGCGTAACCTGCAGAACGCCACCGAGCTCGACGACTTGCTCGCCCGCGTCACCGAGGCGCGCGACCGCGCCCGCGCGCGGGCGGGCGACACGCCGCTGCTTCTCAAGATCGCGCCGGATCTGACATTGTCCGAGCTCGACGATGTCGTTCAGATCGTGCGCGCGCGGCGCATCGACGGCATGATCGTCTCCAACACCACGCTGATGCGCCCGCCGTCGCTGCGCGACCGCGCCACGGCGCGGGAAGCCGGCGGACTTTCCGGGCGGCCGCTGTTCGGACTTTCGACGCGGATGGTGGCGGAAACCTTCGTGCGCGCGGAGGGCGCGTTTCCGCTGGTCGGCGTCGGCGGCATCGATTCCGGCGGCGCGGCGCTGACGAAAATCCGCGCGGGCGCGACGTTGATCCAGATTTACAGCGGGCTGATCTACAAGGGTCTCGGCCTCGTCGAGGCGATCAAGGCCGATCTCGCCTCGACGCTGCGCCGGACGAACCGCGCCTCGCTCACCGAGATCGTCGGCGCGGACGCGGCCACCATCACGGCCGAGCCATGGCCGGTGTGACGCCCCTCCCAATGACCGTCAAACCGGTGCGATCGCCATGCGGCCCCCCGCGAACGCGTCAGCGTCCGGTCGCGCGCGAGCCGAGGCGGCTGAGCAGCCAGATCGGCACGACGATGACCGCGCCGAGCAGGAAATAGCGCCACAGCCAATCGATGGCGTCGAAGCCGAGCTCCCAGACGCGCCGGATCAGCGTGCGGATGCTTTGAATGATGTTCCAGGGGTCGAGGCCGACGGCCGAGAGCACGACGCCAACCAGGATCGAGAGCAGGATCAGGCGGAAGAACACGGCGGCGGGGGTGCCGCCCATGAACCGAGCCAGTTGATCGTTCGCCATTACCCGCCTCCCGATGCGTCCGGCCATTCGCCCCGCGTTCCCCGCCGCGCCGGCGGAGCCAAGTGGGCATGCTACCCGCAGATGGGATGGCATTGCGCCTCCGTCAAGTTCCGTCCACAACAAGCCGGCCTGCGATTGGGCACATCCGATGCCGGAAACCGCCTCCTTCCATGTCTCATCGGGCGACATTGTCGCCGACCGCCGCTACACCTACGCGTGCGATCTGCGCGGGCGGGGCGATCTGGCCGCGGCCGCCGACCTGCTGGAGCAGGCGATCGAACTCGCGCCCGGCTTCGCCTCGGCCTGGTTCGCACTCGGCGAGACGCGCGAGGCGCTCGGCGATGCGCCGGGCGCGGTCGCGGCCTTCCGGGCGGCGCTCGCCGCCGATCCCGCCGACCGCCATGGCGCGATCCTTCATTTGATGCGCCTCGGCGCGGCGCCCGAGGGCGCCATGCCCGAGGCCTATGTGCGGGCGGTGTTCGATCAATACGCGGCGAAATTCGACGCCGCGCTGGTCGAGGGCCTTGCCTATCGCGGTCCGCGCCTCCTGCGCGAGGCGGTCGAAGCGGCATGCGCCGCGTCCGGCCGCCGCGCGCGGTTTTCGCGCGGGCTCGATCTCGGCTGCGGCACGGGGCTTTCGGGCGAAGCCTTCGCCGGCATGGTCGCGGAGATGGACGGCGTCGACCTGTCGCCGAAAATGGTCGAGCGCGCGCGGACACGGGGCTGCTATCGCCGCCTGCATGTCGGCGACATGCTCGACTTCATGCGCGGCGAAGACGACGCCTCCGCCGATCTCGCCATCGCCGCCGATGCCTTCGTCTATCTCTCCGAGCTCGCGCCGATCTGCCGGGAGACCGCGCGCGTTCTGCGCCCCTCGGGGCTGCTCGCGTTTTCGGTCGAGACGCATGAGGGCGGCGGGGGCAAGGGTATCCGGCTCGGCCGGTCCTTGCGCTACGCCTGCGACGCGGCGGCCGTGCGCGAGGCGATCGGCGCGGCCGGCCTCGTTCTGGCGGTGCTCGAGGCCGCTTCGACCCGCGCCGAGGCGAACATACCGGTGCCCGGCCTGATCGCGGTGGCGATGAAGGCGTGATCGCCGGCGGGGGCGGGCGTTTCCGGGGGCTCGACCCGGCGCGTGCGCGGCGCTACGTCTTGACGCGTGACAGACGCATCGCAGACGTCGCCCTCCTTGCCGGAGCCATTCGCGCGATGGTTCGCCGCGCGGGGCTGGACGCCGCGCGCCCATCAGCTCGCGATGCTGGAGAAAGCGGCCGCGCGTCGCTCCGCGCTCCTGATCGCGCCGACCGGGGCGGGCAAGACGCTCGCCGGATTTCTGCCTACGCTCGTCGAGCTGAACGAGGATGCCAAGCGGCGGCGGGCGACCTCGCGCGCCGACGGGCTGCACACGCTCTATATTTCGCCCTTGAAGGCGCTCGCGGTCGACATCGCCCGCAACCTGGAACAACCGGTCGCGGAAATGAATCTGCGGTTTCGGATCGAAACCCGCACGGGCGACACGCCGGCCTCGCGCCGTCAGCGCCAGCGCCGGCATCCGCCGCAAATCCTGCTGACGACGCCCGAGCAGCTCGCGCTCCTGATCGCGTCGGATGACGCGCCTTTTCTGTTCGGCTCGCTGCGGCGCATCGTGCTCGACGAATTGCACGCGCTGGTGACCTCGCGTCGCGGCGATCTGCTGTCGCTGGGCCTGGCGCGGCTCCACCGGCTCGCCCCGCAAGCGCGCGCCTTCGGCCTGTCGGCGACCGTCGCCGATCCGATGGCGCTTTGCCGCTATCTCGTGCCGCGGATCGAGGGCATCGACAACGCCGCCGATCTCGTCGTCGCCGATAGCGGCGCGGCGCCGCGGGTCACGATGCTCGATACCCGCGAGCGCCTGCCCTGGGCCGGACACACGGCGCGGCACGCGATCGGCGAAATTCTCGACCTGATCGGGCGCCACAAGACCGTGCTCGTCTTCGTCAACACCCGCAGCCAGGCCGAGCTGCTGTTTCAGGAATTGTGGCGCGCCAACGACGCGGGGCTGGCGATCGCGCTGCATCATGGTTCGCTCGATGTCGCCCAGCGCCGCAAGGTCGAGCGGGCGATGGTGGAAGGCCGCCTGCGCGCGGTGGTATGCACGTCCTCGCTCGATCTCGGCGTCGACTGGGGCGATGTCGATCTCGTCGTCAATGTCGGCGCGCCCAAGGGCGCCTCGCGACTGATGCAGCGCATCGGCCGGGCCAATCACCGCCTCGACGAGCCGTCCCGCGCGGTGCTGGTGCCGGCCAACCGCTTCGAGGTGCTCGAATGCCGCGCCGCGATCGACGCGATCGCCGACAACGCCCAGGACACGCCGCCGGCGCGCGAGGGCGCGCTCGACGTTCTGGCGCAGCATATTCTCGGCCGCGCCTGCGCCGAGCCGTTCCGCGCCGACGACCTGTTCGACGAGGCGCGCGCGGCGGCGCCCTACGCGCGGCTGGCGCGCGCGGATTTCGACGACGCGCTCGAATTCGTGGCGACCGGCGGCTACGCGCTGAAATCCTACGAGCGGTTCGCGCGCATCCGCCTGGACAAGGAAGGCCGCTGGCGCGTCGCCAATCCGAAGGCGCGCCAGCGCTACCGCCTCAACGTCGGCACCATCGTCGAGGAGCCGATGATCAAGGTCCGGCTGGTCCGTTCGCGCCATCGCGGCGCGGGCGCGACCGGCGCGATCGGGCGCGGCGGGCGCCTGCTCGGCGAGGTCGAGGAATATTTCATCGAGGGTTTGGTGGCGGGCGACACCTTCGTGCTGGCCGGCGAAGTCGTGCGTTTCGAGGCGCTCGCCGAGGACGAGGCCTATGTTTCGCGCGCGACCGGCGTCGACGCCAAGGTGCCGAGCTATGGCGGCGGTAAATTTCCGCTCTCGACCTATCTCGCCGAGCGCGTGCGCGCCCTGCTCGCCGACCGCCGCCTGTGGCGCGACCTGCCCGACCAGGTACGCGAATGGCTCGCCTTGCAGGCCGATCTGTCGCGCGTGCCCCAGGCGAGGGAACTGGTGGTGGAAACCTTTCCGCGCGCGGGCAAGCATTATCTCGTCTGCTATCCGTTCGAGGGCAGGCTCGCCCACCAGACGCTCGGCATGCTCCTGACGCGGCGGCTGGAGCGCGCCCGGCTCAATCCGCTCGGTTTCGTCGCCAATGAATACGCGCTGGCGGTGTGGGGCACGTCCGATCTTTCGCTCGCCATCCGGCGGGACAGGCTCTCGCTCGGCGAACTGTTCGACGCCGACATGCTCGGCGACGATCTCGAGGCATGGCTCGACGAGTCCGCGCTGATGAAACGCGCCTTCCGCACCTGCGCGGTGATCGGCGGGCTGATCGAGCGGCGCTTTCCCGGCGAGGAAAAGACCAAGCGGCAGGTCCAGTTCTCCACCGATCTCATCTTCGACGTTTTGCGCCGGCACCAGCCCGATCATATTCTGCTGCGCGCGGCGCGGGCCGACGCGGCGACCGGCCTGCTCGACATCCGCAGGCTGAGCGGCATGCTCGCGCGCGTGCGGGGGCGAATCGTGCATAAGGCGCTCGACCGCGTCTCGCCCCTGGCGGTCCCGGTCATGCTAGAGATCGGCCGCGAGCCGATCCACGGCGAGGCCGGCGACGCGCTGTTGGCGGAGGCCGCCGACGAACTGATGCGTGAGGCGAAGGGCTAGCACATGACGGGGGCGGGCGCGTCGCGCGCGGGAGGCATGATCGGGGCGGCGGCGTCCACCGGCGCTGCTCGCGCCGCGACCATCGCCGTCGCCGGCGTCGAATTCCTCGCCGACCCCGCCGGCGCGCTGGTCTGGCCGGAGGAACGCCTGCTCGTCGTCGCCGACCTGCATCTGGAAAAAGGATCGGCCTATGCCGCGCGCGGCGTCCTGTTGCCGCCGTTCGATACCGCCGCGACGCTCGCCCGTCTCGCCGCGCTCATCGCGCGGCACGATCCGCGCGTGGTGATCGCGCTCGGCGACAGTTTCCATGACGACGGCGCGCATGAGCGGCTGCGGGCGCAAGATCGCGCGGCGATCGCCGCGTTGCAGCTTCGCCGCGAATGGATCTGGATCGCGGGCAATCACGATCCGGCGCCGCCGGCCGGGCTCGCCGGGGTCCGCGCGCGGGAGATCGCCATCGGCGCCGTCGCGTTCCGCCACGCGCCGACGGGGACGGATGGCGAGATCGCCGGCCACCTGCATCCGGTGGCGCGCGTCGCGGTGCGCGGGCGTTCCTTCAGCCGGCGCTGCTTCGCCGCCAATGGCGCGCGGCTGGTGATGCCGGCTTTCGGGGCCTTCGCCGGCGGTCTCGGCATTCGCGACGAGGCGTTCGCCGAGATATTTTCCGGCCGCGATTTCACCGCCTATCTTCTCGGCGAGCAGCGCTTGCACGCCTTTCCGGCCTCGCGCTGCTTCTGACGCGGCGCGAGTTCCGCGTCCAAGTTGACGGGAATGAGCCCGAAGGCGCGGCTATTGCTTCGCGCGCTTGCCGGGGGCCGGATTCTTGACCGCCGTTTTCCTGGCGTCGACGCGATCCCATCCGCCGGCCGGCGAGGGCACGGTGATGGCGTCGCTCGGCTGCGGTTCGGCGACGAAGGTCTGCGCCGCGAGCTTGGCCGCCGCCAGCGACTGGGCGTCGAGCCGCTTGGCGACATCGTCGCGCTTGAGCCCGGATTCGGAATCGCCCTGGGCGGCGGCGAGGCTGAACCACTTGTAGGATTCGCTCAGATTCTGCTCGACGCCGATCCCGCGCGCGTAGAGCACGCCGAGATTGTACTGGCTGTCGGAGATGCCGTGGCCGGCGGCCTTGCGGAACCATTGCGACGCGTTTTTGTAATCGGGCGCCCGCGCGCCGCCGTCGGCATAGAGCACGGCGAGATTGTGCATCGCCTTGGCGTTGCCGCGCTCGGCCGCGTCGAGATAATAGCGCTTGGCGGCCTCGGTATCCTTCTTCACGCCGACGCCCTTCTCGTGGAAGCTGCCGAGGCGGAACATGGCCATGACCACGCCCTTTTTCGCGGCGCGATCGAACCACTTGGCCGCTTCCTCGGCATCGCCCGAAATGAGCCTGCCCTCGAAATAGCGCTGGCCGATTTCGAACATGGCGCCGGGGTCGCCCGCCATCGCGGCCGCGCGCAGGGCGGGGCCGCCGAGCGGTTCGGGGAGCTTTGCCGCGAGCGCCTCGTCGACGGGCATGGCCGGGACGGTTGGGGCCGCCTCGCGCGCGGAATTCGCATTCGGCGCGGGCGTCGCGCTCGGGGGAAGAATCGATCCGGTAATGTCGTTGTTGCGCGGCTTGGCGGCCGGCGCGACGCCTTCCTGCAAGGCCGGTTGCGAAGCCGGAGCCATTTCCGATCGCGGGGCGGCCGCAACGGGCTCGCGCGCGCCGGCGGGTTCGGACGGTGCGTTCGCGCCGGTTGAAAGCGTCGTATGCTGTTCGGCTGGCGGCGTGAGCGCGCCCTCGGTGCCCTGCTTGGGCATGGCGATCGGCGGCCCGTCCAAGGCGGGCGCGGATTCGGAGTGATTTGACGTCGCCGGCGGCTCGAAATCCGGGGTCGAGAACAGCGACGTCACGACCTTGTAGGCACCGAGCACGATCACCACGACGCTCGCGGCAACCAGCAGGGTGCGCAGCTTGGCGGAGAAAGAGGTCTGCTCCGGCGACGGCGCGGAACCGGCGAGGGCCTTCGGCTTCTTCGTCTCGGTCGACTTCTCCGAGGCCGCGGTCGCGGCCTGGGCGGCGCGCCGCGCGGCGACGATGAAATTCAGCTTGGTCGTGGCTTCGGCTGGCGCCTGAACGCCGACATCGCTCAAGGCCGCCTCGGAAGCGGCGATTCGCTCGGCCGCGCGCGGACCGGTGCGCGGCGCGAACCGCGATCCCGGCTCGATCGGCGTATCGGGAGGAAGATCGGGGTCGATCGGCCGTATCGGCTCGATCGCGGGACGTTCGCGCGGGGCCGATGCCCGGCTCGGCGTTTCGCCGGCGGGCGTCGACGGCGTGAACACCCGCTCCGGCACATCGCGCGGGATGGCGGAGGGCGTGATTTCGGCGGGGACATGGGGAAGGTCGATATGATGCGACGGCGACGTTTGCGCGCCGCCGATCGCGATGTCCTCGGGGCGCGCGGGTGCCTCGTGGAAGTGCCGATCATCGACCATTCGGTCGGGAGGCGGAGGAACGGATGTCGCCGAGGATTGCGGCGCGAAGATCGGCGGCATCTCGGCGGGCATGTCGTTCGTCGGCTGGATGCCCAGATCGTGCATCGAGGGCGCGAGCGGAATTTCGGCGCGCGCGCCGGGATCCCACGCCCGCGCGGGGGCGTCCTCGCGTCGTTCGTCAAGGACCGGATTGGGAAGGAACGGCGCGGCGTTGCGGACGAATTCCGCTTCGGGCCCGTGGCCGGCGTGGTGTTCTTCCTGTTGCCAGTCGGGCGCGGTCGAGAACGCCGCCGGAGGAAACGCGGGCGTCGCGATCGGCGATAGATGCGTGGGCGATAGATGCGTGGGCGATTCGCCGAAGGCGGGCGCATGCGGCGCGGCGGGCTGGACCGGCGCGGCGCGCGCGTCGCGCAAATCGTCCTCCAGCGTCACCAGGCGGTCGACCATGTGGCCGAGCGTGTCGTTGACGACTTCCAGCGTGTCGCGCGTGCGGCGCTCGGTCTCGGTCTGGCTGAAGCGCAGATCGTTGATCTCGCGCTTGATGACGTCGACGAAGTCGCCATTGACGGAGGCGATCGACGGGGCGGCGGCCGCCGCGAAGGTCGCGCGTTCCTGCTCGAGATGGCGCAGCGCGTCGGTGAGCTCGCGCGTCACCAGATCGAATTGGGCGAAGCGCGCGCTATCGCCCTCGAACCGTTGCAGCAGTTCGGCGATGCGCCGCTCCAGCCCCTCGAACGTCTCGCTGCCTTCTTGGCCGATATTCAGGCGGTCGAT
Organism: Xanthobacteraceae bacterium; assembly: GCA_041918675.1. GTDB lineage: Bacteria > Pseudomonadota > Alphaproteobacteria > Rhizobiales > Xanthobacteraceae > SCUB01. The sequence goes on along the minus strand of JAYRVF010000014.1, from coordinate 519,087 downwards.
GCGCGCGGTCAGCGCGTGAACCGCGCTTTCCAATTCGCGCGTGTCGCCGGCCGGCGCGTGCGCGCGCGACTGCAGCGAATCGGTCAGCGTCGCGATCCGCTGTTCGAGCGCGGAGAATAGTTCCGCCTGCGCGGCGTCGTCGCGCGTGAGGCGGTCGACGCGCTCGCCGAGGGCGTGGATGTGATCGCTCAGGCGCGCGATCGTTTCGTTCGAGGCGACGTTGCCGATCATGCCGCGCAGCGCGTTGATGGCGTTCTCGATCTGATGGAAGGCGCCCGGATCTTGCGCCGAACGGACAATCAGGTCGATCTTGTCGGACAGGCCGCGAACGGTCGCGTCGATCCCGCGCAGTTGCTCGGCCGGCGTCAGCGAACGCAGCGCCTCGCGGATATCGGCGAGCGCGTGCTCGATGCCGGCGAGCGCGGCCGGATCGACGCCGTCGTGGCGGCCCTGGTCGACGCGCTGGGCCAACGCGCGAATCTCGCTCTCGAGCGATTCGATCGCGCGACGCGGCATGGCGTCCTTCATCGACTGGCGGATTTCGGCGAGTTCGGCGCGGAACGCGGCGATCGATTCCTCGATCAAGCCCGGACGGCGCAGCGCCTCGATCTGGCCGGTCAGGGCGTGGAGCTGTCGTTCGATGCCGGAAACATCGAAGGGCCGCGCGGCCTCGTGGGCGCCGAGTGGCGGGGCCATGCGCGGCGCCGGGGCTTGCGCCATGCCCGGGGGAGGGGAGGAAACCGCGCCGCGCAGTTCGTTCTGCCGCGCGCTGATTTCGGCGATGGCGAGGCCGAGATTGTCGGGGTCGTGGCGGCGCGGAGCACCGGGATTCGGCGCGTCCGACCGGACATGATTACCGGCGGGACGATAGCGCGGGTCGGCGACGGGCGCCTGTGCCGGCCGCTCCACCGAAATCCGCGAAAGATGGTGATCGAGGCGGGAAATGGCGTCGTCGAGCTGATGGGCGAGCGAGCGCTCGGGCGCGCGGCCCGTGGCGCCGGCGAGCCGCTCCACCTGGCCGCTGATCATGTCGAGGCGATGATGAATATCCGCGATCGGGTCGATGCGTTCGCGCGGCTCGACGTATTCCCGGCGCGGGCGCGGGTCGGCCGCGTAATCGGGGTAGCGATAGGCGCCCGGCTCGCGGTCGTTGTCGCGCGCGTGGATCGCGTCATTGATCCATTGACCGATCGATACACCGGACTGACGCGCGGCTTCGCGCGCCCTGTCGAGCGCTTCGGGTCGCATACCTTTGACGCCCCGCGGACCGCGCGATTTCATGCGTTCACTCAAGCTGGGCGGGCAAGCCCCCGTGGCGGCCGCGCCGAACGTCTTCAAAATGCCGAAAACGGTGGCGTAACGTTCCGTTCTCGGAATTGACTTTTCCGCGTTACGGTAAAGAACGGGTTAATTTCCGGGACCGCGGGGCGAAATCCCGCTCCCGCCGGGGTACCTTGCGCCGGGTCGGCGCGCCGGTCTCCGGCCCCGCTCGCGGGGTTCTGGGGGCGGACTTGAGCCCCGATCACAATCGTGTTTTCCGTGTGACTTTGCGGCCGGATCGTGGAATTGTCTCGCATCCGCAAAGACCGCCGACCGTTTCCATGACCGGAGGAGTTGATGCCGAGCTACCGCGCGCCCGTCGATGACGTGATGTTTTTGCTTGACGACGTTTTTCATGTTGACCGCTACGACAATCTGCCCGGCTTCAGCGACGCGTCCGCGGACGTCCGCGAGGCGATTTTTTCGGAAGCCGCCAAGCTCTGCGAGGAGATGATCGCGCCGCTCAATCGCAGCGGCGATCTGGAAGGCTGCAAACGCCATGACGACGGCCGCGTGACGACGCCGAAGGGCTTCAAGGAGGCTTTCAAGCAGGTGAGCGAGGGCGGCTGGGTCGGCCTGTCGGCGCCCGCCGAATTCGGCGGTCAGGGCCTTCCCTACACGATGACCGCGATCGTCAACGAATTTCTCGTCTCAGCGAACCTGTCCTTCGCGATGTATCCGGGCCTGACCCAGGGCGCGATCTCGGCGCTGCTGACGCACGCCAATGACGAACTCAAGGCCAAGTTCGTGCCGAAGATGGTCGCGGGCGAATGGGCCGGCACGATGAACCTGACCGAGCCGCATTGCGGCACCGATCTCGGCCTGTTGCGCACCAAGGCGGCAAAGCAGGCCGACGGCAGCTACAAGATCACCGGCACCAAGATCTTCATTTCCGGCGGCGAGCAGGACCTCACCGACAACATCATCCATCTGGTGCTGGCGCGCATCGAGGGCGCGCCGCAAGGCATCAAGGGCGTCTCGCTGTTCGTCGTGCCGAAGGTGACGGTCAAGGCCGACGGCTCGCTCGGCGAGCGCAACGGCGTGTCCTGCGGTTCGATCGAGCACAAGATGGGCATCCACGCCAACTCCACCTGCGTGATGAATTACGACAACGCGGTCGGTTGGCTGGTGGGCGAGGAAAATCGCGGCATCAACGCCATGTTCACGATGATGAACGAGGCGCGTCTTGGCGTCGGGGCCCAGGGACTGGCGCTTTCGGAAGTCGCCTATCAGAACGCGGTCGCCTACGCCAAGGATCGCCTGCAGGGGCGCGCGCTCACCGGCACCAAGGCGCCCGACAAGCCCGCCGATCCGATCATCGTCCATCCCGACGTGCGGCGCACGCTTCTGACCATCCGCGCCTTCAACGAGGCGTCGCGCGCGCTCGTCATCTGGACCTCGCTCCAGAGCGACATCGCCCATCGCTCCGGCGACGCCAAGGAGCGCCAGGCCGCCGACGACCACATGGGCCTGATGACGCCGGTCATCAAGGGCGTGCTCACCGACACGGGCTTTGCCAACGCGGTGATGGCGCAGCAGATGTTCGGCGGCCACGGCTACATCGCCGAATGGGGCATGGAGCAATTCGTGCGCGACGCGCGCATCGCCATGATCTACGAGGGCGCCAACGGCATTCAGGCGCTCGATCTGGTCGGCCGCAAGCTGGGCAAGGACGGCGGCCGCGCGGCGATGGCGTTTTTCGGCGAGGTCGGCGCCTTCATCAAGGAGAACCAGGACGACGCCATGAAGCCCTATGTCGGCCCGCTCGGCGCCGCGCTGGGGCAACTGCAGCAGGCGACGATGTGGTTCATGAAGAACGCGATGGGCAATCCCGACAACGCCGGCGCCGGCGCGACCGACTATATGCACATGTTCGGCCTGGTCGTGTTCGCCTATATGTGGGCGCGGATCGCAAAGGCCGCGCATGACAAGATCGCGGCCGGCGGCGACAAGGCGCGCTTTGACGCCAAGCTGGTGACCGGACGCTTCTTCATGGAACGAATCCTGCCGGAGACGGTGAGCCATCTCGCGCGCATCCAGACGGGCGCGGCGACGACGATGGAATTGCCGGTCGAGGCATTTTAGGAATTGCGGGAGAACAAGATGGCCGAAGCCTTCATCTACGATCACGTCCGCACGCCCCGCGGCCGCGGCAAGAAAGACGGTTCGCTGCACGAAGTGACCGCCTTGTCGCTGGCGAGCCAGGTGCTCGAGGCGATCAAGACGCGCAACGAGCTCGATGCCGGCCAGGTCGACGACGTGATCCTGGGCTGCGTCGATCCGGTGGGAGAGGCCGGCGGCGACATCGCGCGCATGGCGGCGCTGCGCGCCGGCTACGGCAATAGCGTGCCCGGCGTGCAGATCAACCGCTTCTGCGCCTCCGGTCTCGACGCGGTCAACTTCGCCGCGGCGCAGGTCATGTCCGGCCAGCACGAGATGACCATCGGCGGCGGCGTCGAATCGATGAGCCGCGTCGGCATGGGCGCTTCGGGCGGCGCCTGGCCGGTCGATCCCTCGATCGCGGTGCCGGCCTATTTCATGCCGCAGGGCGTCTCCGCCGACCTGATCGCGACGAAATACGGCTTCTCGCGCGACGACGTCGACGCCTATGCCGTCGAAAGCCAGAAGCGCGCGGCCAACGCCTGGAGCAACAACCGCTTCAAGAAATCCGTGGTGCCGGTCAAGGACATCAACGGCATCACGATTCTCGCGCGCGACGAGCACATGCGCCCCGACGCGACGATGCAGTCGCTCGCCTCGCTCAAGCCCTCCTTCGAGCAGATGGGCGAGATGGGCGGCTTCAACGCGGTCGCGATCCAGGCGCATCCCGAGATCGAGGAAATCAAGCACGTCCACCATCCCGGCAATTCGTCGGGCATCGTCGACGGCGCCGCGGCCGTCCTGATCGGCAGCAAGCAGGCCGGCAAGAAGGCCGGCCTCAAGCCGCGCGCGCGCATCAAGGCCTTCGTCAATATCGGCTCGGAGCCCGCGATCATGCTGACCGGACCGGTCGACGTGACCAAGAAGCTGCTCGCGCGCGCCAAGATGTCGCTCAAGGACATCGATCTGTTCGAGGTCAACGAGGCGTTCGCCTCGGTGGTGCTGCGCTATCTGCAGGCGTTCGATCTCGATCCCAAGATCGTCAACGCCAATGGCGGCGCGATCGCGCTCGGCCATCCGCTGGGCGCCACCGGCGCGATGATCCTCGGCATGGCGGTCGACGAATTGGAGCGGCGCAAGCAGTCGACCGCGCTGGTGACCTTGTGCATCGGCGGCGGCATGGGCACGGCCACGATCATCGAGCGCGTCTAAGGCTCCCGGCATGCCCAAGATCGACCGGTCCAGGGCGGCGACGCGGACCAGCACCGTCTATCCCGAGCCCTTCGCGCATGTGACCGCGGGGCGCGAGAAGACCGCGCTCGCCGCGGTCGTCGGCCTGACGCAATTCGGCGTCAACCTCACGCGGCTCAAGCCGGGCGCGGCGTCGGCGCTGCGCCACTGGCACGATCACGAGGACGAATTCGTCTACGTGCTCGAGGGCGAGGTGGTGCTGATCGAGGACGACGGCGCGACCGTGCTGCGCCCCGGCGACGCGGCGGGCTTCAAGGCCGGCGTCGCCGTCGGGCATCATCTCGTCAATCGATCGACGAGCGACGCCGTGTTTCTGGAAATCGGCGCGCGCGCGACGAACGAGCGCGCGCATTATCCCGACATCGACCTGTCCTACGTCCGCGCGGACGGCAAGGGAGGTTTTTTTCACAAGTCCGGCGAGCCCTATGACGGGCGGGGCTAAGGAGCGCGATATGTCCTATACCAATTTCAAGATCGATACCGACGCCGACGGCATTGCCCTCGTCACCTGGGACATGCCTGGGCGCTCCATGAATGTTTTCGATATCAAGACGATCGACGAATTGGCGGCCATCGTCGAGGCGACGACCAACGACGCCGGCGTCAAGGGTGTCGTCATCACCTCGGCCAAGGAGGCCTTCTCCGGCGGCGCGGACCTCACCATGCTGGAGACGTTCGGACGGGTCTATGCCGACACGCTCAAGAAGAAGGGCGAGGAAGCGGCCAAGGCGCAACTGCTCGAGGACGCCGGACGCCTGTCGCGCATCTTCCGCCGCCTGGAGACCTGCGGCAAGCCGTGGGTCGCCGCGATCAATGGCCTGGCGCTCGGCGGCGCGTTCGAGCTGTGCCTGTCGTGTCATCAGCGCATCGCGGCGGAGAATCCCAAGACGCGTCTCGGCCTTCCCGAAATCAAGATCGGCCTGTTCCCCGGCGCCGGCGGCACGCAGCGCCTCGCGCGGATCATGCAGCCCGGCGACGCGCTGCAGATGATGCTGAAGGGCGATGTCCTCAACCTCGCGCGCGCCAAGGGCGCCAAGCTCGTCGACGCGATCGTGCCGGCGGCCGACCTCGTCAAGGCGGCGAAGGATTGGATCAAGGGCGGCGGCAAGCCGGTCGCGCCGTGGGATGTCGAGGGCTTCAAGCTTCCCGGCGGCCCGGTCTATTCCAAGGCCGGCATGCAGCTCTTCCCCGCCGCCAACGCGATCTATCGCCGCGAGACCTTCGACAACTATCCGGCCGCGCGCGCGATCATGCAATGCGTCTATGAGGGGTTGCAATTGCCGATGGATCTGGCGCTGCGCGTGGAGGCGCGTCAGTTCGCCCACGTCGTGCGCACGCCGGAGGCGGCGGCGATGATCCGCAGCCTGTTCATCTCGATGCAGGACCTCAACAAGGGCGCGCGCCGCCCGGCCGGCGCGCCGCCGACCAAGATCAAGAAGGTCGGCATCATCGGCGCCGGCTTCATGGGCGCGGGCATCGGTTATGTGACGGCGATGGCCGGCATCGACATCGTGCTGCTCGATCGCGATCAGGCCAGCGCCGACAAGGGCAAGGCGCATTCCGACAATCTGATCAGCGGCCAGATCAAGAAGGGCCGGGCCAAGGAGGCCGACCGCGAGGCGCTGCTCGCGCGCATCACCGCGACGCCGGACTTCGCCGCGCTGAGCGATTGCGATCTCGTCATCGAGGCGGTGTTCGAGGACCGCAAGGTCAAGGCGGATATTTTCGCCAAGGCGCAGCCGCTGCTCAAGCCGGGCGCGATCTTCGCCTCCAACACCTCGACGCTGCCGATCACCTCGTTGCAGGCCGAGTTCAAGGACCAGGCGCGTTTCATCGGCATCCACTTCTTCTCGCCGGTCGACAAGATGATGCTGGTCGAGATCATTCTCGGCAAGAACACCGGCGACGCCGCGCTCGCCACCGCGCTCGACTATGTCCGCGCCATCAAGAAGACGCCGATCGTGGTCAACGATTCGCGCGGCTTCTTCGCCAACCGTTGCGTGCTGAAGTACATCGCCGAGGGGCACTTCATGTTCGGCGAGGGTGTTCCGCCGGCGATGATCGAGAACGTCGCCAAGATGGCCGGCATGCCGGTCGGTCCATTGTCGCTGACCGACGAGGTCGCCATCGACCTGGCGCTGAAGATCGTGCGGGCGACGGAAGCCGATCTCGGCCCCAAGGCGATCGACCAGGCGCAGAAGGCGATGCTGGTCGAGTTGGTCGAAAAGCGCGAGCGCCTCGGCCGCAAGAACGGCAAGGGCTTCTACGACTATCCCGACAAGGGCAAGAAGAAGCTGTGGCCCGGGCTCGCCGACATGCAGAAGAAGAAGCTCGATCCGGACACGCTCGACGTCCTGGAAATGAAGCAGCGCTTCCTGGTGGTGCAGGCGGTCGAGGCCGCGCGCACGGTCGAGGACAACGTCATCACCGACATGCGCGAGGCCGATGTCGGCTCGATCCTGGGTTTCGGGTTCGCGCCCTACACCGGCGGCACGCTCTCCTATATCGACATGATGGGAACCAAGGCCTTCGTCGCGCTCTGCCGCAAGCTGGAAAAGAAATACGGCGAACGCTTCAAGCCGCCGAAGCTGCTCGTCGACATGGCGGCGAAGGGCGAAACCTTCTACGGGCGGTTCCCGCCGGCGAAATCGGCGGCGTGAGCGCGCGTCCGGAACGCTCCCCGGCGCGATGATTCCGCCGCGCCGAGAAATGCTCCGGCGCCGAGCGGGTTGAAACGAAAATGGCCGGAAGCGTCGTGCTTCCGGCCATTTTTGATTGGTGGCGGGACGCGCGGCGATCAGCCGGCGAGGCCCTCGGCCTTCAGCGCGGCTTGCACCGAAGGGCGCTCGCCGACCCGCTTCATGAAGGCGACGATGTTGGGGAATGGCGAGAGATCGATCTTGGTCGGCTTGGTCCAGGTCATCGTCACGAACAGGTAGATGTCGGCGATGGTGAACTGGTCGCCGGTGAGATAGTCGCGGCCGGCGAGCCGCGTGTCGACGTGGCCGACGCGCTGGAGAATACGCTCCTTGAAGAATGCCTTGGTCTCGTCCGACATCGTGGGGTTGAACAGCGGGGTGAAGTTCCGGTGGATCTCCGTGGCGACGAAGTTGAGCCAGCTCTGCAGCCGATAACGCTCCATCGTGCCTGCCGGCGGCGCGAGCTTCTTGTCCGGCGCCCGGTCGGCGACATATTGGACGATCGCCGGCCCCTCGGTGAGGACCTCGCCGTCGTCGAGGCGCAGCGCCGGTACATAACCCGGCGGATTGACCTTGCCGTAGGTTTCGCCGGAGGCGGTGACGCCGGTCTTGCGGTCGACCTTTTCGAGATCGAACGCGAGTCCGGCCTCGCGCAGCGCGATATGCGGCGACAGCGAACAGGTGCCGGGCAGATAATAGAGTTTCATTGGGGGCAACTCCTTGAGGGGCGGGGGATTTGCCGACGGCCGGACGGGATGGCGAGGGGGCCGGCTTGCAATTCTCGGCGGAGCCGATATGAATGCAGTTGCATGAACTTGTCAAGTTGGATGCAAATGCAACAAAATCGGATCGGCGCCGGCCGCCGGCGGGGCGATGGGTCGGGGCTTGCGCCGCGGCCCGCGCGCGGCCGCGCGCGGCGACCGCAAGCGGGGTGAGCCGCCATGCCGCGCAAGCCATCGCCAGAAATCGCGGCCGCCTGGACGCGTCTCCTGCGCGTGCGGCATCGCTTGCGCGACGCGGTCGAGCGCGATCTCAAGCGCGCGGGATTTCCACCGCTGCCCTGGTACGACGCGCTGCACGAGCTGGCGCGCGCGCCGCACGGGGCGATGCGGCCGGTCGATCTCGAGCCGCTGATCGCGATGCCGCAATATGGCCTGTCGCGCCTGATCGACCGCCTGGTCGAGGCCGGGCTGGTGGAGCGCGCGCAATGTCCGAAGGACCGGCGCGGGCTTTTCGTGGTCATTACCGAGAACGGGCGCGACCTGCGCAAGCGGATGAAGGCGGCCTACGCGCGGGCGGTCGAGCATCATCTCGGCTCGAGGCTGTCGGACGCGGAAGCGGCGCGGTTGGCGAACCTGCTCGAGCGCGTCGACGAAGCGATCGATGAATCCGTCGACGCGCGCTGACGTGGTATTTTCTTCTTCACGCGCCTTTCGCGGTGGCGGGATTTGCTGGATGACCGGATCGACGACGACAATTCCGCGTGAACCAAGCGCGACGGGCGCGCATCGGGATGTTTGTCGTTGCCTGCCCGATCGCGGGCCGTGTATGGTCGCGCGCGTTTTGGTTGGAAGTACTCATGGCTCGTGATCAGATCGACATGACGCCGGTGACGTCGCGCGACGAACTCGTCGCCTGGGTCGCGGCCGGCGAGAAGCCGAAACACGCGTTTCGCATCGGCACCGAGCACGAGAAGACGCCGTTCAGGGTCGAGGGCCACGCGCCGATTCCCTATGAGGGGGCGAACGGCATCGGCGCGTTGCTGGAAGGCATGAAATATCTGCTCGGTTGGGAGCCGATCGTCGAGCGCGACAAGATCATCGGGCTGTCGGACGTGACCGGCGGCGGCGCGATCTCGCTCGAGCCGGGCGGGCAGTTCGAGCTTTCCGGCGCGCCGGTGACGACCGTGCATCACACGCTGGCGGAATTGATGGCGCATCTGGCCCAGGTGCGCGAGATCGCCGAGCCGCTCGGCATCGGCTTTCTCGGCCTCGGCATGACGCCGAGCTGGTCGCGCGCGCGAATTCCGATGATGCCCAAGGGCCGCTACAAGATCATGACCGGCTACATGCCGAAGGTTGGAACGCTCGGCCTCGACATGATGTACCGGACCTGCACGGTGCAGACCAATCTCGACTACGGGTCGGAAGCCGACATGGTCAAGAAATTCCGCGTGGCGCTGGCGCTGCAGCCGGTGGCGACGGCGCTGTTCGCGAACTCGCCTTTCACCGAGGGAAAGCCGAATGGCTTTCTCTCGTTCCGCTCGGAGATCTGGCGCGATACCGATCCGGCGAGATCCGGCATGCTGCCCTTCGTGTTCGAGGACGGCATGGGCTATGAGCGCTGGGTCGACTACGTTCTCGACGTGCCGATGTATTTCATCAAGCGCGGCGACGCCTATCTCGATGTCGCCGGTTCCTCGTTCCGCGATCTGTTCGCCGGACGCCATCCGCGCCTGCCGGGCGAGCGCGCCACGCTGTCGGACTGGGCCAATCACGTCTCTACGGTTTTCCCCGAGGTGCGGCTCAAGCGCTATCTGGAGATGCGCGGCGCGGACGGCTGCGGCTGGCGGCGAATTCCGGCGCTGCCGGCGTTCTGGGTCGGCCTCCTTTACGACGACAAGAGCCTGGATGAGGCCTGGATGCTCGCGCGCGACTGGTCGGCGGCGGAGCGGCAGCGTATGCGCGACGACGTGCCGCGGCTTGGATTGAAGACACCCATCGGCGGACGCACCATCCGCGACGTCGCGCGCGACTGCCTCGCGCTCGCTCGCGCCGGGCTCGCCAGGCGCGGCCGCTTCGGACCGGACGGGCGCGACGAGACGATCCATCTCGATCCGCTCGACCACATCGTCGACGACGGCATGACGCCGGCCGAACATCTGCTGCGCAAATTCGAATCCGATTGGGCCGGTTCGGTCGAGCCGGTCTATGACGAGTTCGCGTTTTGACCTGACACGGTGTCACGGGCGGCGTCGACCCGATCGCAATACCCACAATCTGTCAGATTGTTCATCGACCATACATCCGCGGGCCGATCAAATGGGCATTGCAATCGCGCGCGCATGCGCCTGAAATGCCGCATGCGCCGAGATGCGACGGAGCAAGACGAAATCGTGCCGTGGATCGCGCCATGCGGAATTTGATCGAGAGGCGACAGGCCTGGATGGCGTGGTGGATGGCGGTCGCGCTCGTCCTCCTCGCGATCGCCGGCATCGATACGCGCCTCGGCCGCGTCGCGGCGCAGCCGGCGACCGATCGGCCGGGCGGGGAATACGCCCATTTCGATCTCGATTCGGGCGATCCGGCCGAATGCGCGCTGCGCTGCGAGCGCGACCGGCGCTGCAAGGCGTGGAGCTTCTCCTATCCGACCGCGCGCGACGTGGCCGCCTGCTCGTTGAAGAACATCGTGCCGCGCCGCGTCGAGAGCGCGTGCTGCGTTTCCGGTGTGCGCGGGGCGGGCGTGGTCGAGCCGCGCACCGGCGGCATCGAAACCTCGATCGACCGCTTCGGCGGCGACTACCGCAATTTCGAGGTGAGATCGGATCAGCCCGCCGAGGCATGCCGGGACGCGTGCGCCGGCGATCCGAAATGCCGCGCCTGGACCTATGTCCGGCCCGGCTACGGCGCGATGGGGCCGCATTGCTATCTCAAGAGCCAGATCAAACCGCCGCGCCGCAAGCCGTGCTGCGTTTCTGGCGTGGTGAGGTAGCGCGCCCGCCGGCCGGGCGAGGCGCGCCGCCGGCGTCGATCTTCGATCAACCCGTCCCGCCGACCGTGATCTTGTCCATGCGCAAGGTCGGCTGGCCGACGCCCACGGGCACGCCCTGTCCGTTCTTGCCGCAGGTGCCGATGCCGGGATCGAGCGCGAGATCGTCGCCGATCATCGAGATGCGATGCAGGTCGGTCGGGCCGTTGCCGATGAGCATCGCGCCCTTGAGCGGCGCGCCGAGCTTGCCGTTGTCGATGGCGTAGGCCTCGGTGACCTGGAACACATATTTGCCGGAGGTGATGTCGACCTGGCCGCCGCCGAAATTCACGGCGTAGATGCCCCGGGCGACGGAGGCGATGATCTCTTTGGGATCATGCGTGCCCGCGAGCATGAAGGTGTTGGTCATGCGCGGCATCGGCGGATGCGCGTAGCTTTCCCGCCGTCCGTTGCCGGTGGGCGCGACCTTCATCAGCCGCGCGTTCTGGCGATCCTGCATGTAGCCCTTGAGGACGCCGTCCTCGATCAGCACCGTGCGCGAGGTCGGCGTGCCCTCGTCGTCGATCGACAGCGATCCGCGCCGGGCGGCAATGGTGCCGTCGTCGACGACGGTGACGCCCTTGGCGGCGACCTGTTGTCCGAGAAGGCCGGCGAAGGCCGACGAACCCTTGCGGTTGAAATCGCCCTCGAGGCCGTGGCCGACCGCCTCGTGCAGCATCACGCCCGGCCAGCCGGGGCCGAGGACGACGTCCATCTCGCCGGCCGGGGCCGGCACGGATTCGAGGTTGACCAGCGCCTGCCGCAGCGCCTCGTCGGCGCAGACGCGCCACGCGCCGGTCTCGATGAAGCGGGCATAGGTCTCGCGCCCGCCATGGCCGTGCGAGCCGGTCTCCTGCCGGTCGCCCGCGCCCACCACCACCGAGACATTGACGCGCACCAGCGGGCGGATGTCGCGGTAGATCTGGCCGTCGGCGCGGAGGATTTCGACCATCTGCCATGTCGCGGCCAGGCTCGTCGAAACCTGGCGCACGCGCGGATCGCGGCCGCGCACATAGGCGTCGATCTCCGCGAGCAGGCGCGTCTTGACCTCGAAGCCGGGCGCGTCGAGCGGATTGTCCGCGTCATAGAGTTGGGCGTTGCCGCGCGCCGGCGGTTCGGCGAGGTGTCCCTCATAGCCGCCGCGCACGGCGCGGACGGCCTCGGCCGCGCGGCGCAGCGCGGGCAGCGACACGTCGGAGGAATGGGCGTAGCCGACCGCGTCGTCCTTGACGGCGCGCAGGCCGAAACCGCGCCCGCTGTCGTAGGTCGCCTGTTTGAGGCGTCCGTTGTCGAACAACAGCAGCTCGGATTGGCGCGCCTCCAGAAACAACTCGCCGTCGTCGGCCCCGTGCAGCCCGCGCTCCACTTCGCCGCGCACGTCCTCAAGGGCAAGTCCGGCGCGCTTGATCAGCGAATTGGTCATGCGGCGCTCCTCCTGGATGGCGGGCTGATCGGTGGGCGGCGAAAGGCGGGCGACCGCGGCCGCCCGGCTCCGCCGGGGTTAATGCGAAATCCTCTCAACAGATAATGCATTCGCCGGCGATTGCGAGAGCTCAGGGCAGCTTGTCGAAGCCTTCGCCGAAGCCCTTCATGCTCAGGGGAAAGCCGATGCCTTCCTCCGGCGTCTCGAAGATGATGAAGGTCGCGGTCTTCGCGGCGCGCAATTGGCCGAGCAGCGTGTCGTCCATGACGACCTCGGCGACGCAGCCATTGGGCAGGCAGCGCACGAAGCCGGCGCGCCCGACATCGGCCTGGTCGACCTTGAGGCCGAGGCCGGACGGCAGCAGCACGCCGAGCGGGGCAACCGCGCGCATCAGCCGGCTCTTCTGGTCGGCGGTCTTCAGGACGATGACGGTGATGCCGGCATTGGCGCGGTCCTCGGCCGTCACGCTCTGAATCAGCGCGCATTGCTCGGATTTCGCGCCGGGCGGCGTGTCGCAACGAATCTGCCAGTCGCCGTGAATGGAGCGCACCGCGCCCTGTGCCGAGGCCTTGCTCGCGCCCAGCGAGAACACGAGACCCGCGACGGCGAGGAAAGTCCAGGCAAGTCCGGCCACGGATACAAGCCCGGCCGCCGATAGAAGTCCGGTCGCGGAAAAATGGTTCGAAGCTGGTGCCATTTTCTTCTTCATCGCCGATCCGTTATTGCCGATCCGCCATCCTCGATCGCCATGTTCGTGCGCCGCGTCAGGCACCGTCCTCGCGCGCCGCGCCAGGGCGCTTTCGCGCGTCCCATGCGCTTTTCGCGGCGAACGCCTTGAATGGCCTCCGAAGTGCCTCGAAATGGGCGCCTCGGCGGTCATCCCAGCAGACTTCTGGCCAGCAAATTGCGTCGACGGCGTGGCCGACAACCAATCGCATTCCGCGAATCACCGCCGATTTTCATGGCTTTGCCTGCCTACCGCCCGATTTGGAGGTGTCAAGGTGGGTGGTGAAGCGTCGCCCTCCCGGGTTGTGCCTTCGGCGACGGTCGGGTGGCGTCGGAATGGCCGGGCTCCGGCCTTCACGCGCGCCGAGCGCGGGGCCATATGGGCCGGACCGGCGCTTGACGCGCGAAGGGGCGCCATCTTCGCCGGGCAAGGATGGAATTCCACTGGCCCGGATCATGCGTTATGGTGCCCGGCTCAGGCGAGGCCAATGCTGATTTTATATAGTTATATCAGCATGTTATGACGGACATGGTCCGAGGAGACGGATTTCGTGCGCTATGTTTCGACCCGCGGTGAGGCCGAAAGGCTCGGCTTCTGCGACGTCATGCTGACGGGGCTTGCCCGCGACGGCGGGCTTTATGTGCCGGAATCCTGGCCGACCCTGTCGCGGGAAGCCATCGCCGGCCTGTTCGGCAAGCCCTATGCCGAGGCGGCTGTCGAGGTGATCCGTCCTTTCGTGGGCGATGAAATTTCCGATGTCGATCTCGCGGCGATGGCCAACGAGGCCTATGCGACCTTCCGCCATCCGGCGGTCGTCCCGCTCGATCAGGTCGGGCCCCGCCAGTTCATCCTCGAGCTGTTTCACGGTCCGACGCTCGCATTCAAGGACATCGCCATGCAATTGCTGGCGCGGCTGATGGACCATGTGCTGGCCAAGCGCGGCGAGCGCGCCACGATCGTGGTCGCGACTTCCGGCGACACCGGCGGCGCGGCGGTCGAGGCCTTTCGCGGCCGCGACAACATCGACCTCGTCGTGTTGTTTCCGCAAGGGCGCATCTCCGACGTGCAGCGTCGGATGATGACGACGGCGCCGGACGGCAACGTCCACGCGCTGGCGGTGGAGGGCAATTTCGACGATTGCCAGGCGATCGTGAAGGCGATGTTCAACCATCACGCCTTCCGCGACGAGGTGTCGCTGTCCGGCGTCAATTCGATCAATTGGGCACGCATCGTCGCGCAGGCGGTCTATTATTTCACCGCCGCCGTCGCGCTCGGCGCTCCCGCGCGCGCCGTCGACTTCACCGTTCCGACGGGAAATTTCGGCGACATCTTCGCCGGCTACGTCGCCAAGCGCATGGGCCTGCCGATCGGCCGGCTGCGCATCGCCACCAACGTCAACGACATTCTGGCGCGAACGCTGGCGACCGGTACCTACGAGGTGCGCGGGGTGCGGGCGACGTCCTCGCCGTCGATGGACATTCAGGTCTCGTCGAATTTCGAGCGCCTGGTGTTCGACGCGACCGGTCGCGACGCCGCGATGGTGCGGACGCTGATGGCCTCGCTGTTGCAATCGGGCCGGTTCGAATTGCCCGGCGCCGCGCTCGCCGCGATCCGCGAGGAATTCGACGCCGGCCGCGCCGACGAGGAGGAAACCAACGCCGCCATCCGCGCCGCCTGGCACGAGGCCGGCGATCTCGTCGATCCGCACACGGCCGTCGCTCTCGCGGTCGAGGAAAAGGAGACGGCCAATCCGCCGGTGCCGATGGTGCTGCTGTCGACCGCGCACGCGGCGAAATTTCCCGACGCGGTCGAGGCGGCCTGCGGGGCGCGGCCGCGATTGCCCGCTTGGCTCGACGATCTGATGACGCGTCCCGAGCGCGTCCGCGTCATGCCGGCGGACCAGCGGGAAATCGAGCGGGTGGTGCGCGGCGCGAGCCGTTCGCTCAAGCGGGGAGTGGCGTGATGGCGGCGATGGTGACACGCCTTCCATCCGGCATCACGGTCGTCAGCGACGCGATGGCGCAATTCGAGAGCGCGGCGCTCGGCGTGTGGGTCGGCACCGGCGGTCGGCACGAACGCGTCGACGAGCACGGTATTTCCCATCTGCTCGAACACATGGCGTTCAAGGGCACGACGCGGCGTACGGCCAAGCAGATCGTCGAGGAGATCGAGACCGTCGGCGGCGAGCTCAACGCCGCCACCAGCGCCGAGAACACGGCCTATTACGCGCGCGTGCTCAAGGCCGACGTGCCGCTCGCGCTCGACGTTCTCTCCGACATTCTCGCCGATCCGTCCTTCGACGACGAGGAGATCAAGCGGGAAAAGAACGTCATCCTTCAGGAAATAGGCGCGGTGCGGGACACGCCCGATGATGTCGTGTTCGAGCATTTGCACGAACTGGCTTTCCCCGATCAGCCGATCGGGCGATCGCTGCTGGGAACCGCCAAGACGCTGAAGCGGTTCGATCGCGCGGTGCTGCGCGATTATCTCGCGCGCCATTATCGCGCGCCGGGCATGATCGTGGCGGCCGCCGGCGGCGTCGATCACGAGGCGCTGGTCGCCGATACCGCGGCGCGGTTCGAATGTTTCGCCGGTCCGGCCGCGCCGGCGAGCGCCGCGGCGAGTTTCGGCGGCGGCTCGCGCGTCGTTCGCCGCGAACTCGAACAGGTCCACATGGCGCTGGCGCTCGAGGGCGTGGCGCAGACCGACGCGGCGCTGTTCAGCCTGCAGGCGTTCACCTCGACGCTCGGCGGGGGCATGTCGTCGCGCCTGTTCCAGGAGGTCCGGGAAAAGCGCGGCCTGTGCTATTCGATCTACGCGTTCCACACGCCCTATTCCGACACCGGCATGTTCTGCCTCTATGCCGGCGCGGACTCCTCCGACGCCCCGGAGCTGATGCGGGTGGTGGTCGACGAATTGACGGCGGCGATCGCCTCGATCACCGAGGCCGAGGTCGCGCGCGCCAAGGCGCAGATGAAGGCCGGGATGCTGATGGCGATGGAAAGCTGCAGCGCGCGCGCCGAACAGCTCGCCCGCCACATCGCGATTCATGGCCGGCCGCTGACCGTGCCCGAGCTGCTGGCGCGCATCGACGCGGTGACGGTCGAATCGACACGCGCGGCCGGGCGCGGCCTGCTCGCACGCGGGCGCTCGGCGCTCGCCGTGCTTGGCACGGGCCGGAGCCTCGATCGCGTCGTCAACGTCGTCGCGGATTCGATGCGCGCCTGACCCGCGCGGGGTCGCGCCACCATGGCGGTCGAGACCCCGGCGCGGCGGATTGAATTGCCGTCGCGGATGCCCGATCATGCGGGAACCGGCGCGCGAGCCGCCGGGCCGGAAGCCTGACGGATCGAGTGATGTCGTTGTTTCGCATTGGCCACGATTTGTCGCCGCGGATCGTCGATGGAAACCGCGTCGTGCTGCGCGCGCCGCAGATGACGGATTTCCCGGCATGGGAGCGTCTGCGCGGCGAGAGCCGCGCGTTTCTCTCGCCGTGGGAACCGGTGTGGGGCGCCGACGATCTCACCCGGGCGGGCTTTCGCCGGCGCCTGCGCCACTACGCCGAGGACATGCGCGCGGACATGTCCTATCCCTTCTTCATCTTTCGCCGGACCGACGCGGCGCTCGTGGGCGGCGTCACGCTCGCCAATGTCCGGCGCGGGGTGGCCCAGGCCGGCAGCGTCGGCTATTGGATCGGCGAGCGGTTCGCGCGACAGGGCCTGATGACCGACGCGCTGACGGCGCTCATTCCCTATCTGTTCGACGATCTGAAACTGCACCGGATCGAGGCGGCGTGCATTCCGACCAACGAGCCCTCGATGCGCCTGCTGGAGCGCTGCGGCTTCGTCCGCGAGGGGTTCGCGCGGCGCTATCTATGCATCAACGGGGTCTGGCAGGACCATTATCTCTACGCGCGCCTGGTCGACGACCCTCGGCATTAACCGCGTTCGGCCGCTTGGCCTTTTGCCCGCCAAGATTGTTTGGGTATGATCGCGCCACGGATTGAAGGGGAGCGGGCGGGCGCATGCGACATCAAGACCTGAGCGGGAAGGGCGCGCGCGGGGGGCTGACCCTGGCCGCGATGTTGCTCGCGCTTTCGGCCGCGGGACTGGCCGGGTGCGGCACGACCGGCGGGGGTTTTCTCGGCGACCCGGTCGGCGGATCGGTCGGCAACCGTTTCGCGGAACTTTTCGGAGCATCCTCGCAGCCCGCCGGAACCACGCCGCAGGAGCAGCGCAAGGCCTCGGAGCCGACCTGTCCGGGCGTCGACATTCGCGCCGGCGCGTCCACGCTCGCGGTCGGCGCGCCGGGCAAGCCCGCCTCCGGGCTCGATCTGCGCTATCAGGGAACGATCACCGACACCGCGCGCGAATGCCACGCCGCCGGCGGCACCATCAACGCCAAGGTCGGCGTGCAGGGGCGCGTCATCGTCGGACCGGCGGGCGCGCCCCCCTCCATCGTCATCCCGATCCGCGTCGCCGTCGTGCAGGAAGGCCCGCAGCCCAAGACCGTGTTCTCGAAGGTCTACCAGACGACCGTCGACATGTCCGCCGGCCAGGCAAGCGTCGGCTACGCCCTGGTGGCCGAGGATGTGAGCTATCCGACACCGACCCCCGAGGCATCGGAGAACTACATCTTCTATGTCGGCTTCGATTCCCAGGGGCTCAAGCCCGAGCGGACGAAACCGGCGCGCTCGCGCAAGACAAGGACCCCGGGCTGACGCGGCCGGCCGCGTTCAAGTCGGAACCATAAGAACCATTCGAACGATCGGAAAGAGGCGCGATGCGGGCGCGATCGCGCGCGCGGAAACGCGCGAAAGCCGTGGCGCGCGCGGTTGCGAGGCCGATGCGCCGCGTCGCCTGAAACTAATTGAGCTTCTGGCGGATTTCGTCGATGCCGCGCGCGATCAGATCGTCGGCGACCTGCCCTTGCACCGATCCCGCGAGAATCTTGGCCGCCGCCGTCACGGCGGCTTCGGCCGACGCGGCGCGCACGTCGGCAAGCGCCTGAACCTCGGCCTGCGCGATCTTGGTCTCGGCCATCTTGGTGCGGCGGGCGACGAAGTCTTCCATCTTCGCCTTGGAATCGGCGGCGAGCCGCTCGGCCTCGGCCTTGGCGCTGGCGATGATCTCGTCGGCCTCGCGCTCGGCCGACTGGCGGCGGGCGCGATATTCGGCGACGAGAGCGGCGGCCTCCTCCTTGAGGCGGCGCGCCTCGTCGAGCTCGGCCTTGATGCGATCGCGCCGCTCATCGAGCGCGGAGCCGACCATGCGCGGCACGCCGACATAGACGAACACCGCCATCAGGATGACGAAGGCGACGGCGACCCAGAATTCAGGCCCGAACATGGCTTACCCCTTCAACGCGGCGTCGACCGCCCGCTCCACCGCCTTGGCGTCGGCGGCCTTGCCGGTCAGGCGCTGCACGATCGCCGCGGCCGCGTCGGCCGCGATCGCGTGAACATTGGCCATCGCCGCCTGGCGCGTCGCGGCGATCTTGGCCTCGGCGTCGGCGAGCCGCGCGTTGAGCCGCTCGTCGAGCTTCTTGCGTTCGCCCTCGGTCTCGGCGGCGAGGCGGTCGTGCGTCTCCGCGCCGATCGCCTGCGCGCGCGAACGGGCGGCCGCGAGTTCGCTTTCATAGGCGGCAAGTTCCTGGTCGGACAGTTCCCGGGAACGCTGCGCCTGCGCGAGGTCGTTGGCGATGGCGTCCTGTCGCGCCTTGATGATGCCGCCGACGCGCGGCAGCGCGATGCGCGACACCATCAAATAAAGGCCGACGAAGAAGATCGCGAGCCAGATGAGCTGCGAGGCGAACGTATCCTTCTGGAAAGGCGGAAACGGCGCCTTGCCGCCAGCCGGAACTTCCGTATGGCCGCCGTGACTGCTCGCCATCGGCATCTCCTTCTAACAGATCACGCGCCGGTCGCTCGCGCGCCGGACGCGTGGCGGTCTCAGAGCGCGAACAGCAGCAGAAGCGCGATCAGCAGCGAGAAGATGCCGAGCGCCTCGGTCACGGCGAAGCCGAAGATCAGGTTGCCGAACTGGCCCTGCGCCGCCGACGGATTGCGCACCGCCGCCGCCAGATAGTTGCCGAAGATCGAACCGACGCCCACGCCCGCGCCGCCCATGCCGATGCACGCGATGCCGGCGCCGATGTACTTTGCCGCGACTGGATCCATGATGAAGCTCCTTCCTTGAAAGTTCCGCTGTTGGGGTGAATGGACCGGGCTAGTGTCCCGGGTGAATGGCGTCGTTGAGATAGATGCAGGTCAGGATGGTGAACACATAGGCCTGCAGGAACGCGACGAGGAGTTCGAGCGCGGTCAGCGCGGTCGTCAGCGCCAGTGGCAGCGCCGCCCCGATCCAGCCGGCGAAACCGAACGCGCCGAGCATGGTGACGAAGCTCGCGAACACCTTCAGCGTGATGTGGCCGGCCAGCATGTTGGCGAACAGACGCACGCTGTGCGAGATCGGCCGCGACAGGAACGAGATCACCTCGATCACCACGATCAGCGGCAGGATGTAGACCGGAATGCCGCTCGGCACGAACAGCTTGAGGAATTTCAATCCGTTCCGCCAGAAGCCGTAGACCAGCACCGTGATGAAGACGGTCATCGCCAGCGCGACGGTGACGATGATGTGGCTGGTGACGGTGAAGGTGTAGGGAATGATGCCGACCATGTTCACGGCGAGGATGAACATGAACAGCGAGAACACCAGCGGGAAGAACTTCATGCCTTCCTTGCCGGCGCTACTGCCGAGCGTGTCGGCGACGAATTCGTAGCAGATTTCGGCCACCGACTGGACCCGCGTCGGCACCAGACGCCGGCCGGCGGTGCCGCCGAGCATCAACGCGCCGATGCCCGCGACCGCGATCGCCATGTAGAGCGAGGAATTGGTGAAGGCGATTTCCTGACCGCCGATGTGGCCGACCGTGAACAGCTTGGTGATCTGGAATTGATGGATGGGATCGGCCATTCTTCCGGTCTCTCGTCATGGGCGGCCCTTGGGATCGGCCGCCGCCTTGATTGTCACCGCGGATCCCGGTCGCCGGTCCCGCCGTCTCGCGCCACGCCCGCCGTTCGCATCACATTCAGGACGCCGGCGGCGAAACCCAGCATCAAGAAAACCATCAGGCCCCAGGGCGAGGTCGACAGCCAGCGGTCGATGCTCCAACCGATGATCGAACCGACGATCACGCCACCGACCAGCTCCGACGACAGCCGAAATCCGCGCGCCATCGCCGAAGCGCTGGCCGAGCGATTCTGACTTTCGTGTTCGGACTGCTTCGCCTGATCATCGCGGCCTTTCCGAATCTCGGAAATCCGCTGGTCCAGGCGCTGAAGCCTTACGGAAAGCGCGGCTTCGTCGGAAGAAGGGGAATTGCCCGATCGTGGTTTCAGGTCGCCGCCATCAGGTGTGTCGTCGGCCATGCTCTCGACACCCGCTCGCCGCGCCCGGCCAGAAAAGGAAACGCCCCGCCGCCCTCAAAAGCCGGCGGGACCATACTGATGGGGTCCGCCCAAGTCAAGGTGATCGCAAGGCCGCGACAGCCTATTATCCCGTTGAAAGAACAAGCCTTATTGCGGCGCGCAAGGAGACTCGTCCAAAGTGCGGATCCGACTTGTTCAAAGCGCGGAACCCGCGCGCGGGAAGACACTGCCGGACGAACGCGCGCAATCCGCCAGCCGGTCGCAAAAAGCGGGTTCCGCGCGCGCGATTAGGGAGTGTCGGCGGCGCTCATATGAATGTCGGCGGTGTCGGCCGTGGCATCGGCCATGCGCGGTCGCGGCGCGGCTTGGGCGCTCGAAATTTCCGCAACACGCCCTCTCGCCGCCGGATTCCAGCCTCTATAGTAGGGGCCGCGACGACATGGAGAAGCGCGACGACATGGAGAAGAACGGGTGCGCGTGAGGCGAGGAACGCGGCGGATGGTTTTCGTCTTGCTCGGCGGCGCGATCGCGTGGGCGGGGTTCGCGATGCCCGCGACGGCGCAGCGCCTGATGCCCGATGGCGGCAACGGCCGTTATTCGCTCGTGCCCAAAGACGACGGGTTCATGCGGCTCGACAGTCGCACCGGCGAAGTCTCCATCTGCGCGTGGCGCGGCGCCGGCTGGGAGTGCATCGGTGTTCCCGACGATCGCGCGGCCTATGACGCCGAGATCGGCCGGCTTCGCGACGTGGTCGATCGCCTCAAGCGCGAGCTTGCCGCGCGCGACCGCTTGGCGAAGGAATCGATCAAAAGCGCCGAGACCGACGCCAAGGACACGAGCCGGCCGCCGAACGTCGAGCCGCCTTCGCCGACAGCGGACAGGAATTCACCGCCGGCGAAAGTGATCGACATGCCGGCTCCCGTTGCCGCCGACATGATGCGCGCGGCAAACGAGATGGCGCTTCGGATCGAGCGTCTTCAGGCCGAGATCGCCGCGCGCGACCGCGTCATCGCCGAACGCGCACAATCCTCACGAGAGCAGGAAGCGGCCGTGGCCCAAGGGGCCGAACGCCGCGCGGCTGACGCCGCCGAGATCGCCCGGCTGAAGGAGGAGACCGATCGCCTGGCGCGGGAACTCGCGGCGCGCGAGCGCGCCGTCGCCGAACGCGCGCGATCCTCACGAGAGCAGGAAGCGGCCGTGGCCCAAGGGGCCGAACGCCGCGCGGCTGACGCCGCCGAGATCGCCCGGCTGAAGGAGGAGACCGAGCGCCTGACGCGGGAGCTCGCCGCGCGCGAGCGCGCCGTCGCGGAGGTGAAGAACGCCGCCGAAGCCGCCGAGAAGGAGTTGCTCCGCTTGCGGGCCCCGCCGCTCGCGGAGCCGAAGCCGGCCGAGGCCGAGAAGGAGCCGCCTTCCGGGCGGCACGCGCCGCCGATCGCGAAAGGCGCCGAACCCCGCCTGCCCGACGAGGCCGAGCTCGATCGCGCGCTCGCCTATCTCGAACGCGCGTGGCGCAAGCTGATCGACATGGTTCAGCGCTTGCAGAAAGAGCCGGACCCCAGGATTTAGACCGGGGTTCCACGTGTTTTGACTTGGTCATACGCGAGCCGTTCCCGCGCATGCCGCTTGCGAGGGCGCCCCGCCGTCGGCATCGTCATGGCCTGGAAACGCCCGGCCATGACGAGAATGATGGGCCAGGACAGCCGGATCAAAACGAGCCAGATCAAGACGAGCCAGATCAAGACGAGTCGGTCGAGACAAGTCGCGTCACGACGCATGGGGTCAAGGCGATCGCGATCCGCCGCGGGCCAGGATTTAGACAAGCCCCGCCGCCCGGTATAGTGAAGGTGGCGCGGCGTTTCCCGCCGATACCCGAGGCTTGCGACGTGAAGGACCGTCACTTCGAGATCGCTCTATCGACGCCCGATCGCGTGGCGTCGGCCGTGCTGAGCGTTTCCACCAACGGCAAGGGTTTTTTCGAAATCACCCGCGATATCGCCCGCTTCGTCGCCGAGGCATCCGCGCGCGAGGGATTGGTGACGGTGTTCACCCGGCACACCTCGGCCTCGCTGACGATCCAGGAGAACGCCGACCCCGACGTGCTCGTCGATCTTGCGACGGCGCTCGACCGGCTCGCCCCGGAGGGCGGCTGGCGACACGAGTCGGAAGGCTCCGACGACATGCCGGCGCACATCAAATCCATGCTGACGGGAACATTCCTACAAATTCCGGTGACGCGAGGCGCGTTGGCGCTCGGCCAGTGGCAGGGCGTCTACCTTGTCGAGCACCGGCGCCGGCCGCATCATCGCGAGGTCGTGCTGCAATTCATCGGAAGCGGCCAATGAGCCCGGGCTCGCATCGGCCGATTGAGTCACGGCGGGGGCCCGCTGCCTGCCACGCCGTCGGCCGGCCCATCCTGCATTGCACAATGGGGCGCGATTGATTTGCGACGCACGGGCCTTGTATGGAATAGAGGGAAGTCCGCGCCGGCACGCCCATGGCGAGAGCGGCCGCAGATGCGGCGGGCGCGCGCGGCCGGCTTGGGGCAAGCCCATGCGGAAGTGGAAACATTTTCGCGAGGACGGTTTGCTCAAGGCTCTGAATGGGGAGCATTTCCCTTCGGCGTGACGATGCCGTTTCGCCGGAAAATGCTTGTTCGGCTGTGCGACCAGGGATGATGGTTATGGACGCGTCCTCCACCTATCGGCTGATCATCGCCGACGATCATCCGCTATTCCGCGGCGCGTTGCGCGAGGCGGTTCTGGGCGTCTTGTCCTCGCCGGCCATTCTCGAAGCCGGGACATTCGGCGATCTCACCGCGCTGCTGGAGCGCAACGTCGATTCCGACCTCATCATGCTCGACCTGACCATGCCCGGGATCAGCGGCTTTTCGGGCCTTCTTTATTTGCGCTCGCAATATCCCGAGATCCCGGTTGTGATCGTCTCGGCCAGCGACGACGCCGAGACCATCAGGAAATCGATGGATTTCGGCGCGTCCGGCTTCATCCCGAAGCGGCTGGGGATCGAGACCATGCGCCAGGCCATCGCTCAGATTCTGGCCGGCGAGGTGTGGATACCCTCCGACGTCGATCTGGCCGCCAGCGCCGATCCCGAGGCCGCGCGACTGCGCGATCGCCTGGCGACACTGACGCCGCAACAGGTGCGCGTGCTGATGATGCTGTCGGAGGGGCTGCTCAACAAGCAGATCGCTTACGAGCTCGGCGTTTCGGAGGCGACGATCAAGGCCCACGTCTCCGCGATTCTCCAGAAGCTCGGCGTCGAGAGCCGCACCCAGGCCGTGATCGCGGCCTCGCGCATCGCCGGCGGGCAGTGGCGCTCGGCCGAAAACGCCGCGAACTGACCCGGGCGCCTTCGTTCTATTCCGCCGCCACCAATTGCTGCGCCCGCCACTGCGCCAGCAGCGCGCGCAGCGCCGCGGGCTTGACCGGCTTGTTGATGACCGGAATGCCGTCGGCGCGCGCGGCGTCGCGCACCTCCTGACCGCGGTCGGCGGTGATCAGGACCGCCGGAATGCCGTCGCCGAAGGCGCGGCGGATCTCGCCAATCGCCTCGATTCCGGTGCTGTGATCAAGATGATAGTCGACGAGAATGCCGGTCGGCACGCGCCCGTCGGCCGCGATCAGCGCGATCGCGCTCGCCGCGTCGCTGGCGGTGATGACCGAGGCGCCCCAGCCGCCAAGCAGCGTCCGCATGCCGTCGAGGATCGAGGGCTCGTTGTCGATGCACAGCATCAGCGCGCCCGTCATCGGCGCCTTGGCCGAACGCAATCCGGCGACCACCGCCGGCTGGCTCACCGATCGCGCGATCGGGACGGTGACGGAGAAATGCGAGCCCCCGCTCGCGACCTCGTCGAGATCGATCTCATGGTCGAGGACACGCGCGATGCGTTCGACGATCGACAGGCCGAGACCGAGCCCGCGCGCGATCTTGGCGCCCTGGTCGAGCCGATGGAATTCCTTGAAGATCTCGCCGTGCTTGGATTTGGGGATGCCGAGCCCGGTGTCGTAGACCTCGATGGCGAGGCGATCGCCGCGCCGGCGGCAGCCGACCAGCACCCGTCCGCGCGGCGTGTATTTGATCGCGTTGGAAATCAGGTTCTGCAACAGGCGCCGCAACAGCGCGCGATCGGAAGCGACCGGAACCGTGCTGCCGACGAATTTCAGCGCGAGCTTCTTTTCCTGCGCGACCGGCGTGAATTCGACCTCGAGCGTGCGCAACAGGTCGCCGACATTGAAGTTGGAGACCGTCGCCGGCATCGCCCCGGCGTCGAGACGGGAAATGTCGAGCAGCGCGCCGAGGATTTCCTCGATCGCCTCGAGCGAGTCGTCGATATTGCCGACCAGGCGGGAATCGTCGCCGCCGGTCTGTCGCTCGACCAGGCTTGTCACGTAGAGCCGCGCGGCGTTGAGCGGCTGGAGAATGTCGTGGCTCGCCGCGGCGAGAAAGCGGGTCTTGGAAAGATTGGCCTCTTCGGCCGCGCTCTTGGCGCCGGCGAGCTCGTCGTTGAGGCGCGTGAGTTCCTCGGTGCGCTCGTGGACGCGCCGTTCCAGCGTGGCGTTGGCGCGCTCCAGCGCTTCGGCCGCCTCCACGCTCGGCGTGATGTCGGAGAAGGTGACGACCAGGCCGCCGTCCGGCATGCGGTTGGCGCGGACCTCGACGACGAGATTGCGGGCGGGGAAACGTTCGAGCACGGGCCGTTCCGCCGCGGTATAGGCCTCGATCCGCTCGCGCACGAATTCCGCCCGGCTCGCCGGCGATGGTTCGACCTTGGTCGCCATTTCCTGGAGGATGTTGTCGAGTCCGATGCCGAGGTGGCTCAGCCGCCCGGGCAGGTCGAGGATTTCGCCGAACTGGCGGTTCGAGCAGATGAGCTGCAGGTCGCGATTGAATACGGCGATGCCCTGGCGCACGTGATTGAGCGCGGTCTGCAGGATCTCGCGATTGTAGTGAAGCGCGGCGTGGGCGTCGTCGAGCAGCTTGAGCGCGGCCTTGGCCGACACCGCGCGCCGGCGCAGCAACAGCGACAGCACGAGGCGCGAGGAGGCGGCCCCGATGGTCGAGGCGATCAGATGCTCGGCGTGCTGCAGCAACAGGAAGTCGGCCGGCTCGGCCGGCTCCAGGCGCAGGCCGCGCGATTGCGCGAACGTCTCGAACGACTGTTGCGTGCGTTCCGGACCGAGATATTGCCCGACCACGGAGAGGAGATCCTGGACCGTCACCGACGAGCGCCACATGCGGAAGTTCGGCGCCATCGGCGCGAGCGCGGACGGCACGAAGATGTCGGCCTGCAGGCGCTCGATCGCGGTCGGCTGGCGCGACAGCGACACCACCACATAGAACAGGACGTTGAGGCTCAGGCTCCAGAACACGCCGTGAACCAGCGGCGGCAGGTCGAGGCCGAACAGCGCGTTCGGCTTCAGCGCCGCCAGGCCGAACAGGCCTTCCCGCATGATGGTATCGCCAAGAATGCCGGCGCCGACGAAGCTCGGCAGGAACAGCGTGTAGCCCCACACCGCGAAACCGACGAACATGCCGGCGATCGCTCCGGCCGCCGTGGCGCGGCGCCAGATGATGCCGCCGAAGAACGCCGGCGCGAACTGGCTCACCGCCGCGAAGGATAATAGGCCGATCGAGGCAAGCTGGGCGTCGCCGGACACGCGGTAATAGAGATAGCCGAGCAGCAGCATCGCGAAGATGGCGATGCGCCTGATCTTCAACAACAGGCCGCCGACGCTGTGGCCTCCGTCGGCGACGCGGGCCTGGCGGCGAAGCACGAGCGGCACGACGAGATCGTTGGAGACCATGATCGCGAGCGCCACCGACTCGACGATCACCATTGCGGTCGCGGCCGACAATCCGCCGAGAAAGGCGATCACCGTCAGCAGCGTCGAGCCGCCCGACAGCGGCAACGCCAGCACGAACATGTCGCCGTCGACATTGCCGCCCGGGAACGTCACCAATCCGGCCAGCGCGATCGGCACCACGAAGATGTTGATGGCGACGAGATAGGCCGGGAACATCCAGCGCGCGCGGCGGACCTCGCGCTCGCTGAAGTTCTCCACCACGCCGACATGGAATTGGCGCGGCAGCAGCACGATGGCGAGGAACGCGAGCAGCGTCATCGCGATGAAATTGGCCGGCGACGGCGCGTGATCGAGCATCGCGGCGGCCTTCGGCGTGATGCGCGAGCTGGCGATGAGGTCGCCCAGGCCGTCGAACATCCAGAACGTCACAAACACGCCGACCGCGAGGAAGGCGAGCAGCTTGACGATCGATTCGGTCGCGATCGCCAGCATCAGTCCATGCTGGTGCTCGGTGGCGTCGGCGTGGCGGGTGCCGAACAGCACGGCGAATGTCGCCATCGCGAGCGTCACCATCAAGGCGAGGTTGCCGACCACCGGGACGCCGCCGCCCGCGGGCCCCATTTGCGCGAGCACGGTCTCGATCGTCGAGGCGACCGCCTTGAGCTGCAGCGCGATGTAGGGGATCGAGCCGATGATCGCGATGACGGCGACGGTGGCGGCGACCGCCTGGCTCTTGCCGTAGCGCGCGGCGATGAAGTCGGCGATGGAGGTGGTGTTCTGCAGCTTGGCGGCGCGGATGACGCGCATGTAAAGCGGCGTGCAGAAGCCGATCATGATGATCGGGCCGAGATAGATGGCGATGAACTCAAATCCGGTCCGGGTGGCGACGCCGACCGATCCGAAAAACGTCCATGAGGTGCAGTAGATCGCGAGCGTCAGGGGATAGATCAGGCTGCGGCCGGCCTCGCGCGGCAGCACCCGGAAGCGGTCGCCATAGCTCGCGATGACGAAGAGAAGCCCGATATAGCCGAGCGCGGCGGCGATAATGGTCCAGCTTTCGAGCATGAAAAGGTCGGCCCGGCCCCTCGGCGTTGCTTGGGCGTCTGATCGGGGCAATTTAGCGGCCCGCGAGAACGGCAGCGACCTGATTCTTCCGCGATGGTTTTGGCGGCGGGGTCCACCTGTGGCGAAGGAGACGTCCGGGAGCACATGCCGCACGTCTCGCCCCGGCGGTCGGCCGGGCGGGGCTTTAAGGTAAGCTACTGGAACTAAATGGGTTTATCGAGCGATCGGAGCGGCGGCCGAATTCGGCGAGTCGGCAAGAACAGCCCTCGCTGGTCGCTGCGACGGGAGACACACAGGGCTCCGCGTGCGCCGCCATGACCGGGTCCGGCCCCGCGCGGCCCGCCGGTCAGACCGAATTCCCGCTATCCGGCGGGGCAATTCGCGTGCGACCCATGACGGCGAGGCGCGGGAGAAATCAACCGCCGATCTGGGCGGCTATGGTATCTTATTGATTCTACTGCTATGTGGTGGAGGGTTTCGGCGGCGCGGGCGCGAGAGCGGGAACCGACGACGGCCGGCGCGATGGTGGCGCGCTCGCACGTCGAATAGGTCTGATTGTCAATCGTCTCACCGAGCATTCGTAGATAGACAGCTATGGAACTAGACATACAACAGATGTCGTCATCCGCGGACATGGCGAGCCAGCTCCTCAAGGCGTTGGCCAATCCGCACCGACTGATGATCGTCTGTCAGCTCGTCGACACCGAGCGTTCGGTCGGAGAGCTGGCGCGGCTCCTGGGTTTGCGCGACTCGACGGTTTCCCAGCACCTCGCGCTGCTGCGCAAGGACGGGCTCGTCTCCGCGCGGCGCGACGGGCAGACAATCTGGTACACGATCAGCAGCGGCCCGGCGCGCGCCTTGCTCGAGACCCTTTACCGGGTCTATTGCGCCGCGCCCAACAGCGCCGATCTCAAGCTCGAGGCGGATGTGGCGAGCTGACGCCGGGCGGGCTGGCCGGCATCCATTTTTCTCGGACGGCCGCCACGGCCTCTTGATCAGCCGAGAATTCGTCGACGCAGCATCGGATAATGCGTGACGCGGCCGCTGAACGGCGGCAGGGAATGGTAGTGCGCGCGAAGCTCGCGGCGCGCCGGCGAGGCCATCGCCGCGTTGAAATCCTCAAGACTGTCGAAGACGGCTTCGTTGCCGATCATGTAGTCGGCGGGGGCGATATTTCGCGCCCGCGTTCCACCGATCGGAAAATAGCAGGCGATGGCGCGCACGCGCTCGAGGCGCGCGATCAGCGGTGGATGGGTCGCGGCATATTCGGCGACAAATCGCGCCTCGTCGTCGGCGGGCCGGTGGTAGCGAACGACGTAGGAAAACGGCGCGTCGCCGATCGAACCCATCGTTCCATCCGCGAGCGGATAGCGCGCGCGGCGCATCGCCGTCGCGGTCACGACGACGCCGACCGGCGCCGCCGCGATCAGGCGATCGCACCACTGGGCCGCGAGGATACGGCCAAGATCGACCTCGTCGCGGAAGCAGGCAATGATCAGCGCCAGCGGCCCCGCCCCATCGTCGACGAACGGATCGCGCGCCTCGGCGTCCGCGAGGCGATAGGCATCGGCGTGCGAAAGCCCCGGCGCGTCCGCGATCGCGCGCGCGACGTCGTTCGACACCCATGTTTCGACGGATCGCGCGCGATCGGACGGACCGACCGCGGCGATTTCAAGCACACACTCCGCCGCGTCCTCGCTCATCATCGGGAAATGATCGTCATCGGATGCGCGCATTCAATCCGTGAGCGCCGCCGCGCGCGGAGATTCCGTGCTGGATGTGGGCCGCGTCCAAATCATATTCCATGCCGCGCTTAGGCCGCGCGTTTCAGCGGGGCGTTGAACGCGGAAAGCAGCTCGGCCTCGCGCGCCTTGACCTTGGCGATGCTGGCCGCCTTGACATGGCCGAAGCCGCGAATGCCGGCGTGAAGACCCGCGATCTCGGCGGCGAGCGCGTGGTTGTCGCGGCTCAGCCGCGACAGCAACATCGCGATTAAGGCCTCGTAATCGGCGACCAATTGCCGTTCGAGGCGCCGCTCGGCGGTTCGCCCGAAGACGTCGAGCCAGGTGCCGCGCCATCGCCGCATCCGCGCGACAAGCGCGAAGGCGGGCCTGATCCACGCGCCGAACGACCATTTCCTGATCTGGCCGGTGATCTTGTCGGGCTTGGTCAGGCTGGGCGGCGCCATGTGATAGCGAATCTTGTAGGCGCCGGTGAACTGGCGCGCGAGTGCGCGGTCCATCTCGCCGTCGGTGAAAAGGCGGGCCACCTCGTATTCGTCCTTGACCGAAAGCAGGCGGAAATAGCTTTGCGCCGCGGCGCGGGAAAGATCGTCGGTCGTCGCGCCGATCGCGATCTCGGCCGCGCGCAGGCGGTCGATGAAGTCGCGGTAGCGCCGCGCATGGGCGTCATCCTGATAGTCGGTGAGAAACGCGGCGCGGCGCGCGAGCATCGCGTCGAGATCGGGATCGTCCGGCTCCTCCTCGGCCGCGCCGAGCGCGGCGGCGACGGCGGCCGGGTCGTGCGCGGCGCGACGTCCCCAGGCGAAGGCGAGCCTGTTGGTCTTGACGCTGGTGCCGTTGAGCGTGATCGCCTCTTCGATCGCCTCCAGCGGCAGCGGCACGAAGCCCTTCTGGAAGGCATAGCCGAACATCACCATGTTGGCGTAGATCGCGTCGCCCAGAACGCGCACGGCGATATCGGTCGCCGGGATGAACTCGCAGCGGTCGGTGCCCGCCGCCTCGCGCAGCAATTGGCGCAGGGGCTCGGGATCGAAATGGTTGTCCGGGTCGAGACGTTGGTTGAGCGTCGGTATGGTGGTGGCATTGGCGATCACGCGCGTGCGGCCACGCCGGATTTTCGCGAGCGCCGCCGGCGTCGTCGAGGTGATGACGTCATGGGCGATGATCAGCGTCGCGTCGCCATCGCAGACGCGCGAGCCGCGGATGCCATCGGGATCGGGGGACAGGCGGATGTGGCTCGACGCCGCGCCGCCCTTGCGCGCGATGCCGGTATTGTCGAGCACCGAACAGCCCATGCCGGCGAGATGGGCGGCCATGCCGGCGACGGCGCCGATGGTCATGACGCCCGTTCCGCCGATGCCGGCGGCGATGATGTCGGCTTGCGAGGCGACCGGCCGCGCCGCCGGCGGCGGCACGTCGAAGCTCGCGGCGTCCGGTCGTGGCCGGCGCAACTCGCCGCCCTCGACGGTGACGATGCTCGGGCAGAAGGCGGTGATGCACGACAGGTCGACATTGCAGGAGGATTGGTCGATGACGCGCTTGCGCCCGAGCGGGGTATCGAGCGGCAGGATCGAGGCGCAGTTCGACCGGTCGCCGCAGTCGCCGCATCCCTCGCAGACGCGCGTGTTGATGAAGGGGCGTACCGCCGGCGGCGCGGCGAGGCCGCGTTTGCGCCGCCGTCGCTGCTCGGTGGCGCAGACCTGATCGTAGATGATCACCGACACGCCCTCGCATTCGCGCATTTGGCGCTGGAGGAAATCGAATTCGTCACGGTGGTGGATCGTCACGCCCGGCCCCAGGGCCTCGGCCGACGCGTATTTGCCCGGCTCGTCGGAGACGACGGCGATCCGCTTGACGCCTTCGGCGGCGACCTGGCGCGCGATCTGGGCGACGCCCGGTCCGCCTTCGATCGGCTGGCCGCCGGTCATGGCGGTCGCCTCATTATAGAGAATGCGGAACGTCATGTTGCGCTTGGCGGCGATCGCGGCGCGGATCGCCAGGCTGCCGGAATGCATGTAGGTGCCATCGCCGAGATTCTGGAAGACGTGGCCGGTGTCGGTGAACGGGGCGATGCCGAGCCAGGGCGCGCCTTCGCCGCCCATCTGCGGCAGGACCATCGTCTGGCTGTCGGGCATCCAGATGCGCAGCGAATGACAGCCGATGCCGGCCATGGCGAGGCTTCCCGACGGCAGGCGGGTCGAGCGCGCATGCGGGCAGCCCGAGCAGAAATGCGGAATACGGTTGATCCGCGTCTGTCCCTGCTTCGGCGCGTCGCGGCGCTCCTCGATCGCTCGCAGGCGATCGAGGGACGCGGACGGCAGCCCAAGCGCCTTGAGCCGCCGGCCGAGCGCCAAGGCGACGAGCGCGGGCGACAATTCGCCTTCCTCGGGAAAGAGGACGCGCATCTCCTCGTCGCGCTTGCCGACGATGCGCGGGCGGCGATCGGCCGGCCAGTTATAGGCGAGGTCCTTGAGCTGCGGCTCGATCACGGCCCGGCGTTCCTCGACGACAATGACCTCCTCGACGCCCTCGACCGCGTCGCGAATCTGATCCGGTTCGAGCGGCCAGACCATGCCGACCTTGAAGATAATGAGCCCGAGCTCCTGGGCGAGCTTGTCGTCGATGCCGAGTTCGTCGAGCGCCTGGCGCACGTCGCCGTAAACCTTGCCCGATGTGACGATGGCGAGCCGCCGCCGCGATCCGCCAAGCGTGATGCGGTCGAGCTGGTTGGTGCGCGCGAAGGCGCGCGCGGCCGGCAGCCGCCATTTGAGCAGCCGCAGGTCCTGGTCCCATCGTTCGTCGGGCCAGCGCGCGCCGAGCCCGCCCGGCGGCAGTTCGAAATCGTTGGGCGTCGAATAGGCCGGCTGCGTCGGCGAGACGGCGATCGAGGCGGTGCATTCGATGGTGTCGGCGACGGTCTTCAGGCCCACCCATAATCCGCTGTAGCGCGACAGGGCGATGCCGATCAGCCCGAAACTCAGCACCTCGGCCAGGCTCGACGGGCTGAGCAGCGGGGTCAACGCGGCGATGAAGGCGTGATCGCATTGGTTGGGCAGAGACGATGAGATCGCGCCAGGATCGTCGCCGGCCACCGCCAGCACGCCGCCATGAGGGGAGGTGCCGACCGCGTTGGCGTGCTTGAGCGCGTCGGCGGCGCGGTCGACGCCCGGATTCTTCGCGTACCAGATGCCGAACACGCCGTCATATTTGCTGCCGAACAGGGACGCCTGCTGGCTGCCGCTGACGGCGGTCGCGGCGATTTCCTCGTTGAGCCCGGGCTCGAAGTGAATGTCGTTGGCCGAGAGAAAGGGGGCGGCCTGCCATAGCGCCGTGTCGACGCCGCCGAGCGGGGAGCCGCGATAGCCGGAGATGAAGCCGGCGGTGCGCAGGCCGGCGCGGGCGTCGCGCCGTTGCTGGTCGAGCGCGAGGCGCGCGACGATCTGGGAGCCCGACAGGAACACCCGGCCGTCTTCGATCAAATATTTGTCGTCCAATGAAACCGGCTTCATGGCGCATCCGATTTGCTTGAAACACAATCGACGCTTCCCGCCCGGGAACCCCCTCCGCGTCGCGGGACGAACTGGACAAGGCCAAACGTATACCGTATACGGGACACAGTCTACGGGAGAATCGCCCCATGGCGCCTTCGCTGAAGGTCATCGATCGGCCGCGCTCCTTGAGCGACCAGGTTTACACCGCGTTGCGGGAGCACCTGTGTTCCGGCCGTCTCAAGAGCGGGCAGCCGTTGCAGGAGGCGATGGTCGCCGCCCAGCTCGGCGTTTCGCGCACGCCCGTGCGCGAGGTGCTGGCGCGGCTGGCGAGCGAGGGTCTCATCGATTCGACCGGGCGCGGCTTCGTCGTGCCGACGCTCTCTGAATCCGACATCGAGGACATCTACGAATTGCGGCTGATGATCGAGCCGGAAGTGCTGCGCAAGGTCGCCGCGCGCTTCGCCGATCGCAAGCAGGTCGAGCCGTTTCGCGCCGAACTCGCCAAGATGATCGCCGCCAACGAGACCGGCGACGTGGAATCCTTCATCGAGGCGAATTACCGCTTTCGCGCCGCCTGGCTGCGGCTCGTCACCAATTCGCGCATGCTGCGGGTGATCGAGCAATACGCCGATCACGTTCGCTTCCTGCGCGCGCTGACGCTCGGCAGTCCGGCCACCCGCGCCATCGTCATCAAGAATCTGCGGCGGCTGGCGGCCGCGTTTCGGGCCGGCGACGGCGACGCCGCGGCCGCGGTCATGCGCGTGCATCTCGAGCACGCCCGGCGCATCCTGCGGGAAGAGTCCGACAAGTTACGCAAGGAGAATGGCGGTGGAGTACAAGGCTGAGATTCCCTACGGTGCCTATTGGACGACACCGTTCACGCGCTGGCAGGGAGCGTTCGCCCATCTGCATTCGATCGAGTTCGCCGCCCATGTGGTCAAGCGCGAGCTGGCCAAGCGCGAAATTCCCGCCAACGCCATCGAACACGGCGTGCTCGGCATCTCCGTTCCGCAGAAGCACTCGTTTTATGGCCTGCCCTGGCTCGCCGGCCTCGCCGGTCTCGGCCACATCGCCGGCCCGACCATCATGCAGGCTTGCGCCACCGGCGCGCGCACGCTGCTCGCGGCCACGCAGGAAGTCGAGGCGGGACTGTGTTCGACATCGCTGGTGGTGACCTGCGACCGGCTGTCGAACGGGCCGCATCTTTATTATCCCAATCCGCGCGGACCGGGCGGCACCGGCGCGGCCGAGGATTGGGTGATGGACAACTTCAGTTGCGATCCGCTCGGCCGTCACGCCATGATCAAGACCGCCGAGAACGTCGCCGCCAAGCATCAGATCACCACCGCCGAACAGCACGATGTGGTGCTCGCGCGCGAGGCGCAATATCGTCAGGCGCTCGCCGATGATCGCGCGTTCCACAAGCGCTTCATGACCCTGCCGTTCGACGTGCCGGACGCCAGCTTTCGCAAGACGGCGGCCACGATCGCCGGCGACGAGGGCATCACCACCTCGACGCCCGAGGGCCTCGCCAAGCTCAAGCCGGTGCTTCCCGACGGCTCCGTCACTTTCGGCGGCCAGACCCATCCTGCCGACGGCAACGCCGGCATCATCGTCGCGCTGCCCGAGCGCGCGCGCGAGCTCAGCGCCAATCCGAAAATCAGGGTCACGCTGCACGGGTTCGGCAGCGCGCGCGTGCCGGTGGCGTTCATGCCGGAGGCTCCGGCGCCGGCGGCGCGTCACGCGCTTGCCGTCGCCGATATGCGTATCGACCAGATGGACGCCATCAAGACCCACAACCCCTTCGCCGTCAACGACGTGCTGTTCTCGCGCGAAATGGGCGTGCCGATCGACAAGCTTAACAATTACGGCTGTTCGCTGGTGTGGGGCCATCCGCAATCGCCGATGGGCACGCGCGCCGTGATCGAGCTGATCGAGGAACTCGCGTCGCGCGGTGGCGGCTGGGGTCTGTTCACGGGCTGCGCGGCCGGCGACACGGCGATGGCCGTGGTCATCAGGGTCAGCGATGCCGGGTAATCGACCGATGAATGTAGCGCGTTGGATCGAACGTCACGCCGCGTTTTCGCCCGAGCGCGAAGCGATCCGCTTCGCCGGCGAGACGATCACCTATCGGGCGCTGGCGGCGCGGATCGAGGAGGCCGCCGGGCGTCTCCTCGCGCGCGGGATCGGCGCGGGCGATGTCGTCGCCTTTCTCGGCTACAACAATCCCGAGGCGCTGGCGCTGCTGTTCGCCTGCGCGCGTCTCGGCGCGATGCTGACGCCGCTCAATTGGCGGCTCGCCGCGCCCGAACACGTCTACATCCTGCGCGACAGCGGGGCGCGCCTGGTCATCGTCGAGCCGGCCTTTCTCGATCACGCCGCGCCGCTGCGGGAGGCCTTCGCCGAGCGAACGTGGCTCGCGCTCGCCGACGCCGCGTCCGGATGGGACACATGGAACGCCGTCGCCGCCGCGCGTCCCGGGGCGGACTTGCCGTCGGCCGATACCGCCGTGGTGCTCTGCTATACCTCCGGTTCGACCGGCACGCCCAAGGGCGTCGTGCTGACGCAGTCGGCGCTGTTCTGGAACGCGGTCAACAGTGCGCATATGCACGACATGACCAGCGCCGATCGCGTGCTGACGACATCGCCGATGTTTCACGTCGGCGGCCTCAACGTGCTGACCACGCCGGCGCTGCACGCCGGCGCGAGCGTGTCGCTGCACGCCAGGTTCGACCCCGGCGAGGCGCTCGCCGCGATCGAGAACGAGCGCATCACCTTGACCGTGCTGGTGCCGGCCCAGCTCGTCGCGGTGCTGGAGCATCCGCGCTGGAAGACGGCGGATCTGTCGAGCCTGCGCATGGTGACGACCGGCTCGACCATCATTTCGGAGGCCTTTGTGCGCAAGGTGCAGGAGCGCGGCATCCGCCTCGTCCAGGTCTACGGCTCGACCGAGACCTGCCCGGTCGCGGCCTATCAGCGCGTCGATTCCTCCGAGCGCAAGCCCGGCGCGGCCGGCCTGCCGGGCCTGCACAGCGAGATCCGCGTCGTCGATTCTCGGGGATGCGATCTCGGCGTCGGCGAGGTCGGCGAGATTCTCGTGCGCGGGCCGAATTTGATGCGCGAATATTGGAACGCGCCGGAGGCGACCGCCGCCGTGCTGCGCGAGGGCTGGTATCATTCCGGCGACCTCGGCCACCGCGACGCCGACGGCTACCTCTATGTCGACGCGCGCAAGAGCGACATGATCATTTCCGGCGGCGAGAACATCTATCCCGCCGAGATCGAAAGCATTCTGCTGGAATGTCCGGCCATCGCCGACGTCAGCGTGGTCGGCCGGCCCGATCCGCGATGGGGCGAGATGGTGGTGGCGGCCGTCGTGCTGCGGCCTGGCGCGCGCATGAGCGAGAGCGAGGTGATGGCGTTGCTCGCCGGCCGCGTCGCCCGCTTCAAGCATCCGCGCGAGGTCCATTTCATGGAAGCGTTGCCGCGCACGGGTTCGGGCAAGGTGATGCGGGATAGTCTGCGCGCCGTGATCGCGACGGCGCGCGCGGGATAGGAGAGCTGGAATGGCAACCTCCCCAAGGTTGAAGATCGGCATCGACGTCGGCGGCACGTTCACCGACTTCATCGTCGCCGGGCATGGTAGCGAGGCGCTGATCCACAAGGTGCTCTCGACGCCGGCCGATCCCTCGATCGCGGTGCTGGCGGGGTTGCGCGAGGTCGGCGAACTGCTCGATCCCGGCGCCGATCTTTCCGCCTTCATCAAGCGCATCGACACCATCGTGCACGGCACCACGGTGACGACCAACGCGACGCTGACCCACACCGGCGCGCGCTCGGCGCTGCTGACCACCCGCGGCGTGCGCGACGCGCTGGAGATGCGGCGCGGCATCCGCGAGCGCCAATACGACAACCGCTTCACCAATGTGAAGCCGCTGGTGCCGCGTTATCTGCGCGTCGGCGTCGGCGGGCGGCTCAACCGCGACGGCGGCGAGATCGAGGCGCTTGCCATCGACGACATCCGCGCCGCGATCGACCTCTACAAGCGCGAGAAGGTTGAGGCGATCTCGATCTGCTTCATGAACTCCTTCGCCAATCCGGACCACGAGCGCGCGGCGGCCGAGATCGTGCGGCGCGAAATGCCCGAGGCCTATCTGACCGTCTCCTCCGACCTGCTGCCGTCGATCCGCTTCTACGAGCGCGTGTCGACCACGGCGCTCAACTCCTATGTCGGACCGAAGCTCAACCATTATCTCGACCAACTCGTCACGCGGCTGAAGCAGGCCGGCTTCGACGGCATTCTGCTGATCGTGCAATCCAATGGCGGCGTGATCTCGCCGCAGCTCGCCCGCGAAAAAGCGGCGCTGACGCTGCTGTCGGGACCGGCCGGCGGCCCGGCGGCGGGACTGTTCTACGCGCGCGCGCTCGACACCGACCGGTGCATCATCACCGACATGGGCGGTACCAGCTTCGAGGCTTCCGTCGTCAACGGCGCGCCGGCCACCGTCAATGACGGCGAAATCGCGCGGCACAAGATCGCGCTGCCGATGCTCGACATCCACACCATCGGCGCCGGTGGTGGCTCGATCGGCTGGATCGACGAGGGCGGGCTGCTGCGCATGGGCCCGCAAAGCGCGGGCGCCGCGCCGGGACCGGCGAGCTACGGCAAGGGCGGCACGTTGCCGACCACCACCGACGCCAATCTCGTGCTCGGCTACCTCGATCCGGAATATTTCGCCGGCGGCAAGATGAAGCTCGATGTGGCCGCCGCGCGCGCGGCGATCGAATCCGCGATCGCCAAGCCGATGGGCCTGTCGATCGAGCAGGCCGCCGCCGGCATGTACCGCATCGCCTGCAACAACATGGCGCAGGGCGTGCATGAGGTCACGATCAAACGCGGCTACGATCCGCGCGAATTTCCCTTCATCGCCGCCGGCGGAGCCGGTCCGATCCACTCCTGCCTCATCTGCAACGAGCTGGAGATCCCGCTGCAGATCGTGCCGTCGTCGTCCTCGGTGCTGTGCGCGTTCGGCATGCTGTTGTCGGACCTGCGCCACGATTTCGTCCGCACCTTCGTCTCCCGCCTCGACGGCATCGATTGGGACCGGCTCGTCGCGACGATCGCGGCGATGCGCGCCGAGGGCGACCGCATGCTCGCCGAGGAGCGGGTGCCCGAGCGGCAACGCGCCTTCACCGCGCGTTTCGATTGCCGCTACGTGAAGCAATATCACGAGGTCTCCTTCGAGGTGCCATGGGCGACGCTGGACCGGCGCGATGTCGCCGCCGTCGCGCGCGCCTTCCACGACGAGCACAAGCGCCGTTTCGGCTACACGCTGGAGGCCGAGGGGTCGCCGATCGAGCTCATCAATCTGCGCGTCCAGGCCGTCGGCGCCACCGACCGGCCGAGCTACGCCGCCGACACCGCCGCCGGCGCCGACGCCGATCACGCGCGCAAGAGCCGGCGTTCGGTCTACATTCCGGAGACCTCGAAATTCGAGGAGGTCGCGATCTATGACGGCCACCGCCTGCGCCGCGGCAATCGCATCGCGGGCCCGGCCATGATCGAGACCGTGACAACGGCGGTCTTCATCTCGGCGGGCTTCGACTGCGTCGTCGACCGCCACCGTTCCTTCATCCTCTACCGCAAGGGCCGCGAGGACCTAGTGCGCTCCTGTCTTTCAACCGAGGCCGAAAAGGTGCCGGCATGAAAATCGATCCGATCCTTCTGTCCGTCTACGCGCGGACCTTCAAGTCGATCACCGACGAGATGTCGATCTCGATGCAGCAGACGACGCGCTCGCCGATCCTGTGCGAGGCCAAGGACTTCGTCACCGGCCTTTACGACGCCGACGGGCGGATGCTGGAGCAGACCGAGAATCTGCCGATCCTGGCGTTCTCGCTGGCGCCGGTGTGCAAATACATCCGCCAGTATTTCGGCGACGACATTCACGAGGGCGACGTCATCTTCCACAACGACGTGTTCTCGCTCGGCAACCAGAACAACGATGTCGCCGTCTACAAGCCGATCTTCTTCGAGGGTAAGCTGGTGGCGTGGACGGCGGTGAAGGGCCATCAGGCCGACATCGGCGGGGCGGTCGCCGGCGGCTACAATCCGAACGCGGTCGAGGTGTGGCAGGAGGCGCTGCGCATCCCGCCGGTCAAGGTCTACGAGAAGGGCAAGCTGCGCAAGGATGTATGGGATCTGATCTTCGCCAACATCCGCTTCGACATCGTGCAGCACGACATGAAGGCCGAGATCGGCGCCTGCACCGTCGGCGAGCGGCGGATGCTGTCGCTGCTCGAAAAATACGGCTTCGAGAGCTTCGACACGCACAAGCACGCGCTGTTCGACGCCACGCGCAAGATGATGGAAGCCGAGATCGCCAACATCCCGAACGGCGTCTACACCGGCGAGGGCTATGTCTATTACGACGGCCGCCACGTCGGCTCGAAATTCGTCATCCGCGTCACCGTCACCGTCGAGGATCGGCGCGTCAAGTTCGACTACACCGGCACCGACGCCCAGACCAACGGCTTCGTCAACGGCACCTTCACCTCGAGCGCGTCGGCGACCATTCTCACCCTCTTGCAGATGGTCAATCCCGACATTCCGCACAACGAGGGCATGGTGGCGCCGATCGAAATCATCATCCCGGAAGGCACCATCCTCAACGCCAGCTACCCGAAGGCGACGACCTTCGGCAATCATCTGTGTCCGCCCAACGCCGACGCGATCCAGCGCGCGCTCGCGCCCGTCATTCCCGATCGCGTCACCGCCGGCTGGAACAATCTGCTGTGCTCGCTCACGACCGGGCTCGATCCGAAGTCCAACGACCGTTACGTCGACATCGGCTTCATGGGCCAGAAGGGCGGCTCCGGCGCGATGCGCGGCACCGACGGCTATGATCACATCGGCATGATCGACGCGTCGGGCGGCGTGCTCGACCAGGATTACGAGATGTTCGAGCAGCAGACGCCGCATCATCTCGTCATGCACGAATATCTCGCCGACTCGGCCGGCCCCGGCCAGTGGCGCGGCGGCATCGGCGTGGAGACCATCTTCACGATCGGTTCGGAGGACACGCAATTCGTCACCTTCGGCGACGGCGATTTCGAACCGGCCTTCGGCCTGTTCGGCGGCGGCAAGGGAACTCTCAATTTCATCCGCTTGAAATATCCCGACGGCCGCGACGTGACGCCGCACAACAAGGATCTGATCACCGGCGTGCCGAAGGGCACGGTCTATCATCAACAGGCCGGCGGCGGCGGCGGCTATGGCGATCCGAAGCGGCGCGACCGCGCGCGGCTCAGGGAAGAAGTGCGCGACGGCCTGATTTCCGCGGATGCCGCCAAGGCGATCTACGGACTCTGATCGATGAGGATCACGGACGCGTCAATGGGGTGGAGCACCTGATGTCCAGCATTCAACACTACGCGGCGCCGCGCTCGCTCGACGAAGCG
This sequence comes from Xanthobacteraceae bacterium, assembly GCA_041918675.1. Classification (GTDB taxonomy): domain Bacteria; phylum Pseudomonadota; class Alphaproteobacteria; order Rhizobiales; family Xanthobacteraceae; genus SCUB01. The sequence goes on along the minus strand of JAYRVF010000014.1, from coordinate 478,807 downwards.
ACCGAACTGCTGCGCGGCGGCAACGTCACCATCCTGGCCGGCGGCACCGATCTCATGCCGCAAGCCAAGTCCGGCAAGCTCGCCTTCAAGCCGACGCTGATGAACATCCGCCGTATCGGCGAGTTGCGCGGCATCGATCATGGCGGCGGCGTCTTCCGCGTCGGCGCGCTGACGACGATCAGCGAGATGCGGAATCATCCCGAGATCAAGGCCAAGCTCGGCGTGTTGTGGCAAGCGTGCGATCATTTCGCCAGCGACCAGATCAGGAACGCTGGCACGCTCGGCGGCAATATCTGCAACGCCTCGCCCGCCGGCGACACCCACGTGCCGCTGCTCGTTCTCGACGCGCGGGTGGTTCTGGCGAGCAAGCCGAACGGCGCGGTGACGACGCGGACGATGCCGCTCGCCGAATTCCTGCTGGGACCGGGCAAGACCCGCCGCGAGCCCTCCGAACTTCTCGTCGCCGTCGAAATCGCCGCCCCGCCGAAGGATTTCGTCGGCGCCTTCTTCAAGTTCGGCACGCGCCCGGCGCTCGACATCTCCACGATCTCGATCGGCATCGGCGGCGTGCTCAAGGGCAAGGCGCTGCACGGGGCGCGCGTCGCCTTCGGCGCGGTGGCGCCGACCGCGATCCGCTCGCCCGGCGCGGAAGCCGCGCTCGAGGGCAAGCCGCTCGACAATCACGTGATCGCCCTCGCCGCGGCCGCGGCCGAGCGCGACATTCATCCCATCAGCGATGTTCGCGCGTCCGAATGGTACCGCCGCGAACTCGTCCGGAACATGCTGGAAAGGATGCTCGGCGATGTCGGTCATGGTTGATATCACCTTCAAGCTGAACGGCGCCGAGACCTCGGCGCGCGTGCCGCCCGACATGAGCGCGCTCGACCTGGTGCGCGAGGTGCTGGGTCTGACCGGCACCAAATACGGCTGCGGCGAGGGCGAATGCGGCGCCTGCACGATCTCGGTCGATGGCGCGACGGTCAATTCCTGCCTGATGTTCGCCGCCGATTGCGACGGCCGCGAGCTCGTGACCATCGAGGGACGGGTCGCCGATGAATTGGGCGCGGCGCTGCGAGCGAGCTTCGTCGAGCACGGCGCGGTGCAATGCGGCTTCTGCACGCCGGGCCTGGTGATGCAGTCGCATCATGTGCTGGAGAAGAATCCGGCCGCCAGCGACGACGACATCCGCCGCGGCATCGAGGGCAATTTGTGCCGCTGCACCGGCTATCGCAAGATCATTGACGCCGTTACCGACGTCAGCACGGCGGCGAGATAGGAGGGCGTCATGGCAGCGCTGGAAAAAACACGGGCCGAGGACAAGGCCGACGGCGGCACGCTGATCGGCAAGCGCATTCCCAAGATGGACGCGCCGGCCAAGGCGAGCGGCAAGACCCGCTACATTCACGACATCGATCTGCCGGGCCAGTTGCACGCCAAGATCCTTCGTTCGAGCCGTGCTCACGCCAAGATCAAGAAGATCGACACCAGCAAGGCCAAGGCGCTGGCGGGCGTGCGCGCCGTCATCACCGCCGCCGACATTCCGAACCAGCAGCCGATCGGCGTGGCGCGCGACCATCTGCCGCTCAAGCCCGATCGCGTGCGCAGCCTGCGCGACGAGATCGCCGCGGTCGCCGCCGACACGGTCGAAATCGCCGAGGCGGCGCTGAAGCTGATCGAGGTCGAGTACGAGGACCTGCCGGTGATCAGCGATCCGCGCGAGGCGCTCAAGCCCGACGCGCTGCTGATCCATCCCGAGCCGCACGGCGCCGACGGTAGCCCCGAGCATCTCAAACAGGGCATGCCGATCGCCTTCACCGGCAAGACCGACAACATCGCCATGACCTTCGACTACAAGCATGGCGATCTCGCCAAGGGCGAGGCGGAATCGGCGATCGTCGTCGAGGACGTGTTCTGGCTGCATTACGTCACCCATTGCTGCATGGGCGTTTCCGGCGTGATCGCCGAGTTCGACATCGCCGGGAATCTCATTCTGCATTCGAACTCGCAGGTGCCGTTCCTGCACAAGCGCGAATTCGCCGACCTGCTCGGCATCGATCCGGCGCGCGTGCGCATCATCCAACCGCCGATCGGCGGCGGCTTCGGCTCCAAGCTCGACATCTATCCGTTCGAGCCGATCGCCATCTATCTGGCGCGCATCACCGGGCGTCCGGTCAAGCTGGTGTTCACGCGCGAGGAGGAATTCGCCGCCTCGCCGACGCGCCAGCCGGTGCTGCTCAAGCTGCGCTCGGGCTGCACGCGCGACGGCGTGCTCACCTTCCGCGAGGTCGACACCATCCACGACAACGGCGCCTACACCTCCTGGGGCGCGACCACGCCGTTCGTGATGATGCAGACGATTTCCTCGCTCTACCGCGTGCCGCATTGCGGCTATCACACCACGGCGGTCTACACCAACAACCCCTATGCCGGCTCGTTCCGCGGCTATGGCAATCTGCAGGCGACCTTCGCGGTGGAAGCGCATATGGATCGCCTCGCCGAGGCGATCGGCATGGACCCGCTCGAATTCCGGCTCAAGAACGCCCATGATCCGGGCGAAGTTTCCGAGCAGGGGCTGAACTTCAAGGCCTGCGGCCTCAAGGAATGCCTGACCACGGCGGCCGAACACGGCGAATATCAGCGCAAGCATCACGAGAATCGCGCGCGCTGGACCGATCCCAACCCGATCAAGCGCGGCGTCGGCATGGCCTCGATGCTTCACGTCGGCGGCGGCGCCAAGATCTATCCCTCGGACGGCTGCGGCACGATCCTCAAGATCGACGACTTCGCCCATGTCACGCTGATCACGGGCGCGTCCGAAATCGGCCAGGGTTCGGAAACGGTGCTGTCGCAGCTCGTCTGCGAGGAACTGGGCCTGCCGCTGTCGGCGGTCAGCGTCATCAACAACGACACCGAGATCACGCCCTGGGACGTCGGCGTGCACGCCTCGCGCACGACCTTCATCGCCGGCAATTCGGCGATCGGCGCGGCGCGCAAGGCCAAGGACAAGATTCTCGCCGCCGCGTCCGCGAAATTCAACACCCCGCGCGAGGGGCTCGATCTGAAGGGCGGCGCCGTCGTCGAGGTGGCCACCGGCAAGAAATTGATCGAGCTCAGCAAGCTGATCCGCTCGTTGCATTTCTCCGACAAGGCCGAGCTGGTGATGACGACCTTCTACTACGAGCCGCCGAGCCGGCACGCCGACCGCGAGTTCAAGGGCGACGTGTCGGCCGCCTATGCCTGGGCGACGCAAGTGGTCGAGGTCGAGGTCGACACCAGGACCGGCGTCGTCAAGCTGGTGAAGGTGAGCGCCGCGCACGACGTCGGACGCGTGCTCAACCGCCTCGGCATCGAGGGCCAGATCGAGGGCGGCATCATCATGGGACAGGGCTACGCCTTGACCGAGGATCTGATGGTCGACCACGGCGTCATCCGCAATCCGAACTTCCGCGACTACAAGCTGGTGACGGCGCCCGAGATTCCGGAAATGGACATCTCGTTCATCGAAACCATGGACGGCGAGGGGCCGCAGGGCGCCAAGGGCGTCGGCGAGGCGCCCGCGATCTGCGTCGCCGCCGCCGTCGCCAACGCCATCTACAACGCCACCGGCGTGCGCATCACCGCGTTGCCGTTCACGCCCGAACGCGTCTATCGCGCGTTGCACGGCGAGATCGCGCCGCCATCATGGGATTTGCGCGGATGAAGAAGCGGACCGTCCTCAGCCTCGAGCAGGCGCTGTCGATGCCGTCGGCGACGCTGCGTTTCGCGCAGCTCGGCTGGCGCGTCATCCGCGTCGAGGCGACTTCGGAATCGCGCGGCCTGCCGGGCGATCCCAACCGCTATATCGGCGGCCGTGTCGCCGACGACGACCGGCGCAGCTATTTCATCGCGCCCAACGTCGGCAAGGAGGCGATCGCGCTCAACCTCAAGGATCCGCGCGGGCGGGAGGTGCTGCACCGGATCATCAAGTCGCTCGATGTCGACGTGTTCTGCTGCAACACGATCCCGGTGCGCTACAAGCAGCTCGGCATCGACTACGACCAGCTCGCCGCGATCAAGCCCGACCTCATCTGGGCAGGGATCTCGGCGATGGGGCCGGATTATCCCGAGGTGCCGGGCTACGATCCGGTCATCCAGGCGATGTGCGGCTACATGGAAACCACGGGCGACCCGGAAGGCGCGCCGACCTTGATGGGCCTGCCGGTGATCGATCTCAAGGCGGGCGACGAGGTCTACGCCAACGTCCTGCTCGCGCTTTTGGAGAAGGCCGAAACCGGCAAGGGGCGGCGCATCGACGTGTCGATGCTGCAGGCGGCGGCGTCGTGGCTGATCACGACGCTGCCATTGATCGACTTCGGCTGCGCGCCGGACGAGATCACGCGCGCCGGCAACGAGCACCGCAAGTTCGTGCCCTCGAACGTCTATCCGGCCAAGGACGGCTTCGTCTATCTCGCCATCGGCAGCGATGTGCAATGGCGCCGGTTGATGGCGATGCCGCGGTTCCAGCCGGTCGCCAACGACGTTCGTGTCACCAATGAGGGCCGCATCAGGGAACGCGCCGCCATTCATCGCGACATCGCGGCGGTCACGAGCAAGTCCACGGTCGATGAAATTCTAACCGACCTTCGGTCGGCCACGATTCCGGCGACGCAAATCTACGATATCCGGCGCGTACGGGAGATGCCGCAGCTCCGCGACAAGTTGATGCGAACGATTCTTCCCGACGGTCGGTCGGTCAGCATGCAACCGATGGCGGTGGACCTGTCGGCGTCACCACCGATCATGCCGTTCCCGGTGAAATACGGCGCCGACACGCGCAAGGTTCTCGCCGAAGCCGGCTATTCCGCCGCGGAAATCGATCTGCACATCGCCGATGGAGTTGCTGCCTGAAACTAACGCATTCATCGGCGGTGCAATTATGCTAGGACAAGTAACGAAGAAAAGCCGGGGGCTAAATCGACATTGGGCAAGACGCCCTTATGCAAACCACGGTGTGGCATGTGACCACAAGGGAGGGAAAACGATGACAAAACTCGCGTCATTCACGATTGGACTTGCAACCGCGTCCGCGCTCGCGAGCGCGGCGCTGGCGCAGGAGATTACGATCGGCGCCACGTTCGGAGCGACCGGTCCGGGCGCCTCGCTGGGCATTCACTACAAGAACGCGTTCCAGCTCATGCCGAAGACGCTCGGCGGCCTTCCGGTGAAGTACATCATTCTCGAGGATGGCGGCGATCCGACGACCGCGGCCAAGAATGCGCGCAAGCTGATCACCGAGGACAAGGTCGACGCCCTGGTCGGCTCGGTGTCGGTGCCCTCGACCACGCAGGTCGCCATCATCGCGACGGAAACCAAGACGCCGATGATCGCCGTGGCGCCGGTGGCGCTGCCGCCCGACAAGCGCGAATGGATCTTCCAGGTCGTGCAGCCGATCCCGCTGATGATGAAGCCGATGGTCGATCAGATGGTCGCCAAGGGCGTCAAGACGGTGGGCTTCATCGGCTACTCCGACTCCTGGGGCGACATCGTGCTGAATTCGACGAAGAAGCACTCCGACCCGGCCGGCATCAAGATCGTCACCGAGGAGCGCTACGCCCGCGCCGACACCAGCGTCGCCGGGCAGGTGATCAAGATTCTCGCCGACAATCCCGACGCCGTGGTGGTGGGTGGTTCGGGCACCGGCGGCGCGTTGCCGCAAATCGGTCTGGTCGAGCGCGGCTATACCAAGCAAATCTATCACAACCCCGGCACGGCCAATCTCGAATTCATCAAGGTGGGCGGCAAGGCGGTCGAGGGCGCGATCGCGACGACCGGCGCGCTGCTCGTTCCCGAGGATCTGCCGGCCAATCACGCGCTGAAGAAGGTGGCGTCGGAGTTCGTCGCCAACTACGAGCAGACCTTCGGCGCCGGCAGCCGCAACGCGTTCGCCGGCTACAGCTACGACGCCTATCTCATTCTCGACAAGGCGGTCGCCGACGCGGTGAAGAAGGCCAAGCCCGGCACGCCGGAGTTCCGGCAGGTGCTGCGCGATTCGATCGAGAACGTGAAGGACGTCTTCGGCACCCATGCCGTCTATAACATGACGCCGAGCGACCACACCGGTGTCGACGATCGCGCCCGTGTCATGGTGCAGGTCAAGGAAGGCAAGTGGCGGTTGGTGCAGTAGGCGCGGGCGAACGCGCGAGGGGGAAGTGGACGACGCGGCCGCGGATCGATCATGGCGATCGCCGCCGCCGCGTCGGGATCGACGATCCACGCGTCGGTCCGCGCGTCACGCGGGGACGGGGTTTCGACGCCGCCGCGCCGGGTGACGACCCGCCGGCCGAGAACATCTCGTTCCTCGCGCCGTTGCGTTCAACGCGCCATTGCGTTCGCCGCTCGGGTCGCGCTTTCCGGCGCGGTCTTGGCGGCGCGGCTCCCAAGCCAATCGCGATCACGGACATGACGACAGCGCGCACGATATGCCGCGGGCATGGCGTCGGCAAATCCGCCGGCGCTCCGCGCGCGCGCGCCGTCGCCGCCGGGCGCGCCGTCGCTATCGTCATCGCCAGAGCCCAACGGACTCGCGGATGAACCTCGCCGTCATCTTGTGGCTGTCGCAGGACGCCATCGTCAACGGCGCGATCTACGCCTTGCTCGCGCTGGCGTTGATCGTCGTCTACGCGGTGACGCGGGTCATCTGCATTCCGCAGGGCGAGTTCATTTCGTTCGCCGCGTTGTCGCTCGCGGTGATGCAGGTCGGCCGCGTTCCGGGTACGATCTATCTACTCGTCGGCGCGGGTCTGCTGATCGTCGCGCTCGATGGGCCGCGGCTGGCGCGCGAGCGCGACTGGAGCGGTCTGCGCCAGCTGATTCTTTTCAATATCGGCCTTCCGCTCGTGGTCGCCGGACTGACGGTGTGGGCGGCCAACAGTCCGGGACTCATCTGGCTGCAGATGCTGGCGACGATCGGCATCGTCACGCCGATGGGGCCGATGGTTTACCGGCTGGCGTTTCAGCCGGTCGCCAGCGCGTCGCCGCTGGTGCTGCTCATCATCGCGGTCGCCGTGCATTATATGATGACGGGGCTGGGCCTCGTCTTTTTCGGCGGCGAGGGACTGCGCGCGACCGTGTTTCCCGGCGCGAGCTTCCGCGTCGGCATGCTTTCGATCTCCGCGCAGAGCATCGGCATCGTCGGCACCTCGGTGACGCTGATGATTGGGCTGTGGCTCTATTTCGGCCGTACCGTCTACGGCAAGGCGCTGCGCGCGACGGCGATCAATCGCGTCGGCGCGCGCCTGGTCGGCATTTCGACGGAGTTCTCCGGCAAGCTGAGCTTCGCGCTGGCGGCGCTGATCGGCGCGATCTCGGGCATCCTGATCGTGCCGGTCACCACCATCTTCTACGATACCGGCTTTCTCATCGGCCTGAAGGGATTCGTCGCCGCCATCATCGGCGGCATGGTCAGCTATCCGATCGCGGCCTTCGGCGCGCTGCTGGTCGGATTCCTGGAATCCTACTCCTCGTTCTTCGCCAGCGCCTTCAAGGAATCGATCATCTTCACGCTGATCATTCCGGTGCTGCTGTGGCGGGCGCTGACGACGCATCGCGTCGAGGAGGACGACGAGTCATGAATCGTCATCTTCTCTCCACCGTGGCGCTGGCGCTGCTTGTCGCGGCGCCGCTGGTGTTGTCCGAATTCCAGGTGACGCTGCTGATCTATATCGGGCTGTCCGGCATCGTCGCGGTCGGGCTGGTGCTCCTGACCGGCGTCGCCGGGTTGATGTCGTTCGGGCAGGCCGCCTTCGTCGGCGTCGCCGCCTATACCAGCGCGGTGCTGACGACGCGGTTCGGCGTGTCGCCGTGGTTGTCGCTCTTCGCCGCGCTCGGATTGACCGGCATCGTCGCGCTCGCCGTCGGCCTCATCACCCTGCGCCTGTCGGGGCACTATCTGCCGCTCGGCACCATCGCCTGGGGCATCGCCATCTTCTTTCTGTTCGGCAATCTCGAAATGCTCGGAAAATATTCGGGACTTGCCGATGTGCCTCCGATCAGCCTGTTCGGCCTGGAACTGATCGATCCGCGCGCGCTGTATTATCTGATCTGGGCCGCGACCATCGCCGCCTGCCTCGCCGTGCGCAATCTTCTCGACTCGCGCCCGGGCCGGGCCATCCGCGCGCTCAAGGGCCGCGTCACCATGGCCGAGAGCTTCGGCGTCGACACCGCGCGGATCAAGATCGTCATCTTCGTCATCGCGGCGCTGCTGGCCGCGCTCTCCGGCTGGCTCTACGCGCATTTCCTGCGCTATGTGAGCCCGTCGCCGTTCAACATCAACGCCGGCATCGACTATCTGTTCATGGCTGTGATCGGCGGATCGAGCGCGGTTTGGGGCGCGCTGATCGGCTCGGCGCTCGTCACCATGCTCAAGGAATGGCTGAAGACGGGGTTGCCGATGCTGATCGGCGACAACGCCAATTATGAAGTCGTGGTGTTCGGCCTGCTGATCGTGTTGTTCCTGCACCGTACCCGCGACGGCCTGGTGCCCTATTTCGAAAAGTTGCTTCCGGCGCCGCGGCCCACGCGGCCGTCGACCGCCGCGCCGGCGCTGCCCACGCGCGCGCAGCCGGCGCTCGGCGGGGACCTGCTTCGGATCGACGGCGTGGTCAAGAAATTCGGCGCGCTCGCCGCCGTCGACAATGTTTCGTTCGAGCTCCGGACCGGCGAAATTCTCGCCGTGATCGGACCGAACGGCGCCGGCAAGAGCACGCTGTTCAACCTCGTCTCCGGCGTGCTGCCGGTGACCGACGGCGCGATCGAATTCCGCGACCACAAGCTTGAACGCATGATGGGGCGGCAGGTGGCCCGGCTCGGCCTGATGCGCACCTTCCAGCATGTCAACTTGCTGCCCGGACTGTCGGTGCTCGAGAACGTCGCGCTCGGCGCGCATCTGCGCGGACGCACGGGCTTTCTCTCGGCGAGCCTGCGGCTCGATCGCGCCGAGGAAGCGCGCCTGCTCGCGGAAGCCGCGCGCCAGCTCGATCGCGTCGGGCTCGGCGATCGCCTGTTCGATCCGGCGGGCACGCTGCCGCTCGGCGCGCAGCGGCTGATCGAGATCGCGCGCGCGCTCGCCGCCGATCCCGTGCTGCTCTTGCTCGACGAACCGGCGGCCGGCCTACGCCACCTGGAGAAGAAGGCGCTGGCCAAGCTCCTCAAGGCGCTTCGCGACGAGGGCGTCAGCATCCTTCTCGTCGAGCACGACATGGAATTCGTCATGGGTCTGGTCGATCGCGTGGTGGTGCTCAATTTCGGCCAGAAGATCGCCGAGGGAACGCCGCGCGAGGTGCAGTCAAATCCCGACGTCATCGACGCCTATCTCGGAGGGGTCGAATGAGCTCCGCGCTTGAAATCGCCGGGCTGTCGGTTTCATACGGCAAGGTCGCCGCGCTGCAGAACGTCGCGCTGCGTCTCGATCAGGGCGCGATCGTCACCGTGATCGGACCGAACGGAGCCGGCAAGACGACGATGCTGGGCGCGGCGATGGGTCTGTTGCCGGCGAGCGGAGCGATCTCCTATTTCGGCGACGACGTGACGCGCCTGGCGGTGGAGGCGCGCGTGGAGCGCGGGCTTTGCCTGGTGCCGGAGCGGCGCGAATTGTTCGGCGAGATGAGCGTCGAGGACAATCTGCTGCTCGGCGCGTTCACGCGCGTCAGGCGCGGCGGGGCCGACGCGGCCGGCGACATGGAAGCGGTGTTCCAGCGCTTTCCCCGTCTCAAGGAGCGCCGGCGGCAGCTCGCCGCGACGCTCTCGGGCGGCGAGCGGCAGATGCTGGCGCTCGGGCGCGCGCTGATGTCGAAGCCGAAGGTGCTGATGCTGGACGAGCCGAGCCTCGGGCTCGCCCCGCTCATCGTGCGCGACATCTTCCATGTCATCGCCTCGCTCAAGGACAGCGGCGTCTCGATCCTGCTGGTCGAGCAAAACGCGCGCGCGGCCCTTCACGTCGCCGATTACGGCTATGTGCTGGAGATGGGCGAAGTCGCGATCGAGGGAACGGCGGCCTCGCTCGCCGCCAATCCGCGCGTGATCGAGACCTATCTCGGCTTCGCCGGCACCGCCGACTGAAGCCGCGCGCCGGCGCCGCGTCCCACGCGCGGCATCAGCCGGTCTTGGTGAAGTCGGGCGCGCGCCGCTGCAGGAACGATTCGATGCCTTCGCGCGCGGCCGCCGTGCACGCGCTCGCGCCGAAGGCGCGATAGCCGATTTCGAGCGCCGCATCGAATGTCGGCGCGGCGGCGGCCTCGGCGATCGCCCGTTCCATGATGCCGATGATTTCCGCGCTCAGCTTCTGTCCGCCGGCCGCGACCGGATCGATCGGCGCGAGCGAGGGGATGGCGACCGCCCGATCACTCGGCGCCGGGACCTTGTCGACGAGCGCGTTCACGCGCGCGATCGCGGCCTTGATCAGTCCGGCGTAATCGTCGGCGAGCGCCTCGACGATGCCGAGCCGGTGGCCGGTCGCCGCGTCCATGCGCTCGGCCCGGCGCAACATGGCGTGAAACGCCTCGGCGGCCGCGGGCCAGCGGCGATACGGCACCACCATGGCGCCGATGCCGGGGACGATGCCGAGCGTGATTTCGGGAAGCTGCATCGTGGCCTTGCGGCTGGCGACGATGCCGTGGCAGCGCAGCGCCAGTTCCAGGCCACCGCCGAGCGCCATGCCGTTCAGCGCGGCGACCACCGGCTTCTTCATCCGGTCGAGATGCATCAGCAGCCGCGAGCAGTCGCGCGCGTATCGCGTGGCCGCGTCCGCGTCGCCGAGCATGCGCGGGAAGCGGCCGATGTCGGCGCCGGCCGAGAACGCGCGCGCGCCGTAGCCGGTGATGACGAAGCCGCGAACACCCGCGTCGTTCTCGTATCGCCTCAGCACCGCGAGAATCTCGTCGGTCAATTCATCATGCAGCGCGTTCATCGCCTCCGGCCGGCGGATGGTGATGATCTTGACGCCGTCGATCTCGTCGACCAGCACGTTGCGCGCGAACGCCTGATACTCCGCCATCGGCCGCGTCGGCAGCGGCATGCCGGGACGTTCCTTCTTCATGCGCGCGGCGACGCGCGTGACCTCCGCCTCGCCGATCTCGCGCATGATGTCGAGCGGGCCGCGCTTGAAGCCGAGCGCGAGGCGGCAGCCGATTTCGAGATCGGCGGCCGCGCCGATCTCGCGGTCGAGAATGTCGACGGATTGCGACAGCAGAACGCCGAGCATGCGGTCGCGGATGATGGCGGCGGCGTCCGCGGTCACGTCGACGCGCTTGCCGAGCGGAACCGTGCGCCACTTCTCGACCGAGCGGAAGATCGGCGCCGGGCGGTAATGCGGGCCTTCCTCGGCCATCTGCAGCGTGTTGGTCTCGGTGATGATCGGATTGCCGTTCGACATGTTGAGGACGAAGAACGGTCCGGCCTGGACGAATTCCGTCACCGCCGAATCGATCTCCGACGCCGTCACCTGGTCGAGCAACAGCGCGGCGTCGTTGCACCAATTGTCGAAGATGCGATCGAGCATGAAGCAGGGAACGTCGGTGGTGACCAGCGGCACCTTGCCGGTCATGCAAAACACCCAGTTGATGTCGGCGACGAGGTTCGCCTCCGCGCCCTCCCAGTCGATCACCTCGACGATGACGTTGCGCCAGGCGGGCGCGAAGAAATGCGTCACCGTGGCGCGGCCCTTATGGGCGAGCTCGGCGAAGATGCGGGAGGCCGGCAGCGAACTGGTGTTCGAGGTGATGATGGCGTCGGGCCGCGCGACCGCCTCGATCTGGGCGAAGATACGCCGCTTCAGCGCGATATCCTCGGTCGCCGCCTCGATGAACCAGTCGGCGTCGGCGATGGCGGCGTAATCGAGCGTGGTGTGCAGGTTCTCGGTGACGCGTGCGGCCTCGGCCGGCGTCATCCGCTTGCGCTCGACCGCCTTGCGGGCGTAGTCCTCGAAGCGCTTGCGGGCCTGATCGAGCGCGCCTTGCGCGACATCGACGAGCGTGAGCTTCAAATCCGGGATCGCGGTCTTGAGATAATAGCCGATGTCGGGTCCGATCGTGCCGGCGCCGATGATCGCGATCGATTTCGGGAACGGCCGGGTCGGTCGATGCAGGAGCGGGTTGGAGAAGGTCATCGCGGATTTCCATGATTGACTGTGGGCGTGACGCGGGTCACGCGCGGGAGTTTTCATCGACAAAAAAGCATTCGCGTCGGAAGGGGGATTGATGCAATCTCGCGCGCGGCGCGACGCGCGCGAAGGCGATCGGGAAACGGTCGCATGCTTGCGGGGGAGAATCGATGAACGACCAGCGTCAACCGGATCGGCCGGCGATGTCGGACGTCCATCCCACCGTCATCCACATGCTGGCGCGCGCGGCGCGCGAGATGCCGGAGGAACTCGCGCTGATCTGCGGCGAGGAGCGTCTTACCTACGCGGCTTACGCGAGTTGCGTCGCCGCGCTCGCCGATGAGCTTGTCGATCTCGGCGCGGCGGGCGGGCGGGTCTGCCTGCTGATGGCGAATTCGCCCGACATCGCGATCGCGACCTTCGCCGTTCAAGCCGCGGGCGCGCAGGTCGCTCCGCTCAATCCGGGCTATACGGCTCACGAACTCGCGCCCATTCTGCGCGACGCCGAGCCGTGCCTTCTCATTCATGACGCCGAAATCGAGGAAATCGCGGCGGGGCTCGCGCGCGATTGCGGCATTCCGCGTCGCATGGCGATCGGCGCCGGCGGGCGCCGACTGATCGGGGCGCCGATGCGTTCCGATCCGGCGGCGTCGCTGCGCTTGCCCTCGCCGGATGATCCGTCGACGCTGCAATATACCGGCGGCACGACGGGTCGGCCCAAGGGCGTCGAGCTCGCCCACCGAGCCGTCGCGGTCAACGTCGCCCAGCGCGAGGCATTGCTGCCGACCGGCTGGGGCCGCGAGCGCATTCTTGCGATCACGCCGATGTATCACGTTTACGCCGTTTCGATGGGGCTCTACCTCGCCGCCAATTGCGCCGGCACGCTGGTGATCATGCCGCGCTACAAACCCGACGCCGTGATCGACGCGATCGCGCGCCATCGCATCACGCTGTTGTCGGGCAGCCCCACGATCTACACCGGCCTGATGGAGCACGAGGCGTTCGGGCGCGCCGATCTGAGCTCGCTCGGCCTGTGCTTTTCCGGAACCGCGGCATTGCCGGAAGAGACCTTGCGCCGCTGGGAGGCGGCGACCGGCTGCCCGATCTGCGAAGGCTACGGACAGAGCGAGGCCGGCCCGGTGCTCTCGTTCAATCCGCGTCACGGCCGGCGCAAGGTCGGCTCGGTCGGCGTCGCGGTGCCGGGAACCGAAATCGAGATCGTCGACACCGAAACCGGATCGCGCGTGCTCGCGCCGGGCGAGATCGGCGAAATTCGGGCGCGCGGCCCGCAGATCATGCGCGGCTATCGCCACCTCGCCGAGGAGACGCGCGCGGCGCTGCGCGATGGCTGGCTCCATACCGGCGACATCGGCGTCCTCGACGCCGACGGCTATCTCTTCATCCGCGACCGCAAGAAGGACATGGTCATCGTCTCCGGCTACAACGTCTATCCGCGCGAGGTCGAGGAGGCGCTGCACGCGCATCCGGTCGTGATCGAGGCCGCGGTCGTCGGCCGGCCGGACGCCTATCGCGGCGAGCGGCTTGTCGCTCATGTCGTGGCGCGCGAGGGCGCGGACCTTTCGCCCGACGCGCTGCGCGCGCATCTCGCCGCGAGGCTCGCCAAATACAAGATCCCGACCGACATCCATCTGGTGCCGGCGCTGCCGAAGACGACGGTTGGCAAGATCGACAAGAAGAGGCTTCGCCTCGCGAACGCGGGGGACGCGTAGACCATCGCGACGCCAGGCGCGCGCCGCCGACGGCATTCGCGGAGCGGGGGCCATTATCCAGCCCGCCGCCACAGCCGTGTCGGTTCCTCGAAGCGGCCGAAGACATCGACCAGCGCGCCGCTCATCTCGCCGACGGTGGCGTAGGCCTTCACCGCCTCGACCAAGGCCGGCATCACGTTGCGGCCGGCGGCGGCGTCCGCGCGCAGGGTCTTGAGCGCGCGCTCGACCGCGTCGCCGTCGCGTTCGGAACGGATCACGCGCACGCTCTCGATCTGCGCGCGCGCGCCGGCCTCGTCGTAAGGATGCAATTCGACGCGCGGCTTTTCCTCGTCGGTGTCCTCGTAGCAATTGACGCCGACCTTGCGCAGCTCGCCGTTCTCCAGCGCGCGCTGCCGCTGGTAGGCGTATTCGGAGACCTTGGCCTGGATGACGCCCTCGCTCACCGCCTTGACGATGCCGCCCTGGGCGTCGACCCAGCGCATCGCCTCGACCATCTTTTCTTCCATCTGGTTGGTGAGCGTCTCGATGAAATAGGAGCCGCCGAGCGGGTCGACGGTGTCGGTCAGCCCGATCTCCTCGATCAGCAATTGCATCGTGCGCAGCGACAGGCGCTGCGCCTTGGGCGTGGGAATGGTGTAGGCCTCGTCGTAGCAGCACAGCGCCATGGTTTGCGCGCCGCCGAGCGCGGCCACCAGCGCGTAATAGGCGCCGCGCATGATGTTGTTCTCCGGCTGCTCGATCGTCAGGCCGAAGCCGCCGCCGCCGGCGATCATGCGCAGCCAGCCCGAATCCGGACGCTTGGCGCCGTAGTCGTCGTGAATGATCTTGGCCCAGCGCCTGCGGCCGGCGCGGAACTTCGCCACCTGCTCGAACAGGTTGCCGTAGATGTTGAAGTTGAACGACAGACGGCCGGCGAATTCGTCGATGTCGAGACCCCGCGCGAGCGCGGCGTCGGTGTAGGCCTTGGCGATGGCGAAGGCGAAGCCCATCTCCTCGGTCGGCGTCGCGCCGGACTCGCGGATGTGGTAGCCGCACACGCTCACCGGCGAGTATTTCGGCGCGTGCTTGGCGCAATATTCGATGGTGTCGGCGACCAGCCGGACCGACGGATCGACCGGATAGATCCAGGTGCCGCGGCCGATGAATTCCTTGAGGATGTCGTTCTGCGCGGTGCCGCGCAGCTTGGACAGGTCGTAGCCGCGTTTCTCGGCCATCGCCAGGTACATCGCGATCAGGATCGCGGCGGTGCCGTTGATGGTGAGCGAGACGGTGATGGCGTCGAGATCGATGCCGTCGAAGGCGATCTCGAAGTCGCGCAGCGTGTCGACCGCCATGCCGACGCGCCCGACTTCGCCGAGCGCCTCGGGGGCGTCGGAATCATAGCCGCATTGGGTGGCGAGATCGAAGGCGACGTTGAGGCCGGTCTGTCCGTTGGCGATCAGAAATTTGAAACGCTGATTGGTGTCGGCGGCGTTGGCGAAGCCGGTGTATTGGCGCATCGTCCATGGCCGCTGGCGATACATCAGCGGATGGATGCCGCGCGTGAACGGCGTCTGGCCGGGCGCGCTGTCGTCGACGCCGCCGGAGGCGAGCACGTCAGCCTGGGTGTAGAGCGGCTTGATCTCGATGCCGGATTCGTTGATGACCGGCCGGACCTTGCTCTTGGCCGCCGAATCGCGCGCGGTCTTGTCTCCGGAAGCCTTCGCGCCGGACGGCTTTTCTCCGGAAGCCTTGTCACCTGAATCCCTGCTCATCGGACGTTCTCGCGAATGAAGGAGACGATATCGCCGGTGCGGCTGCCGGTCGGGAACACGCCGCGATAGCCGAGCTGGCGCAGCACCATGCGGTCATCCTCGGGAATGTTGCCGCCGACGACGAGCAGCTTGTCGTGCAGGCCGCGCTCCTGCATCAGGTCGCGGATGCGACGGCAGAGCGGCATGTGCGAGCCCGACAGGATCGACAGCCCGACCACGTCGGCCTTGGCCGCGGCCGCGGCCGCGACGATCGCCTCGGGCGTCTGGTGCAGGCCGGTGTAGACGACGTCGAATCCGGCGTCCACCAACGCGTGGACGACGACCTTGGCCCCGACATCGTGTCCATCGAGGCCGGGTTTGCCCAACAGGATCTTGATGCGCCGATCACTCACTGGGTCAACTCCTTGGCGATGACGAGCTTGAGAATATCGCTGGTGCCGCCTCCGATCAGCGTGAAGCGGATGTCGCGCAGATGGCGCTGCACCGCGAATTCCATGCTGTAGCCATAGGAGGCCAGAACCCGCGCCGCCTTGTCGCAGATCTGCAGCGCGGCCTCGGAGGCGAACAGTTTCGCCATCGCCGCCTCCTTGTGATGCGGACGGCCGGAATCCTTGAGCCATGCGGCGTAGTGGACGAGGCGTCGGGCGGCTTCGAGATCGGTCGCCATTTCGGCGAGACGGATCTGGATGGCCTGATAGCTCTTGATCGGCTTGCCGAATTGCTGGCGTTCGCCGGCGTAGCGCACCGCTTCGTCGAGCGCGCCGCGCGCCCCGCCAAGCGCCAGCGCGCCGGTGACGACGCGGACCTCGGCGAGCAGCTTGCGCAGATGCGCCTCGCCGTCGCCCTCCTCGCGGCTGAGGCGATGGCTGTCGGGCACGAAGCAATCGTCGAGCGCGAGTTCGGAGGTCGGGATCGCCCAGACGCCCATTTTCGGGATCGCCTTGCCGATCACCAAGCCCGGAAAGTCGCGCTCGACCAGGAAGATCGTCAGCTTGCGCGCCTCGCCGGCGCGGGCGAACACGGTGAAGAAGTCCGCGACCGGCGCGGAAGTGACCCAGATTTTCTGCCCCTTCAACCGGTAGCCGCCATCGACCTTGCGCGCGCTGGTGGCGATGCCGCCGAGATCGGAGCCGGCGTTCGGCTCGGTCATGCAGATGCCGCCGATCTTCTCGCCGCGCAGCGCCGGGACCAGCAGCCGCGCGCGGATGTCGTCGTCGCCGAGCATTTCGAGAAATTTGGTTCCCATCAGCGCCTGCATCGTCACGCAGCCGGCCAGCGACATCGATCCGCGCGCGATTTCCTCGAGCGCGAGGCACAGGCTGACGAGGTCAAGGTTCGCGCCGCCGACCTCGGCGGGATAGCGCATGCCGAAAAAGCCGAGCGCGCCGAGTTCGCCGAACAATTCGCGCGGGAAGGCGTGCGCCTCGTCGATGGCGGCCGCTCGCGGAATGATCCGCTGGTCGCAGAAGCGGGCGAAGGTCTCCTGAATTTGCCTTTGCTCGTCGAGGAGATCGAAATTCATCGCGCATTCCGTTTCGTGCGAGGCGGCGCGCGCCCCATATCGGCCGGGAGTCAAGGTCCGCCGGAAACCAAGGTCGGCCGGGAGCCAAACCCCGCGTCGGCCGCGCCCCGGACGAGGTTCGCCCGAAGACGGGCTCCGCGCGCTGAAATCCACCGGTCAAGGCCGCCGGTCGGGGGCGTTATCGGCGCCGCCGTCGAGCGGGTCCGACTATGCCATGCGAGGTACCACGCAGCAAGGGTTTTACAGTGTGTAGTGCGGAATTGGAATTCTGCCGCGATGGCACGACGCGCCGCGAAAGCCAGCATATTATCATGTGTTTTCCATGATCGACCAAGGAATGGAGACCTGTCAGCATTTCACTTGTCAGCCAGACTTACATATCGTAAAGATTGCGGACTTGCCGCGACGAGGGGGATATCGACATGACGGCAAACCGTCGCAGGGACATTTTACGCCGCGCCGCGGAGCTGTTCGCCCGCCATGGCGTGGCTCGCACCTCGATGGAGGATATCGCCGCCGCGGTCGGCATCAAGCGCGAGGGCATCTATTACTACTTCAAGAACCGCGGCGACATTCTGCTCGAGATCATCCTGCCGCAATCGCGATCGTTGCTGCTGAGCCTGCAGCGCATCATCCGCTCGACCGATTCCAACGCCAACAAGCTGCACGCGGCGATCGAGATTCATCTCGACGCCTTCAATCCCTCCTATATCGAGATGAGCGTGGCGCTGAAGGAGCAGCATTTCGACATCGGCGACGACCGGATGAACGAATTGCGCACGGTGTGGGACGCCTACAGCGCGCTTTGGATGGAGCTCATCCGCGCGGGCCAGGAGAAGGGCGAGTTCAACTCCGAGATCGATCCGAGGATCGCCGCCTATGGCCTGCTCGGCATGTGCAACTGGGTGTCGCGTTGGTACGATCCCGACAAGCCGATCTCGATCAAGGATATCACGCGGACTTTTTCGATCATGGCGGCCGCGGGCGTCGGCCAGCGCTGATCGCGCCTTGCCGCAGCGCACGCGGGACGCCTTCGCGCGGCGCCAACACCCGCCACGCCGTCGCCGCGCCATTGCCGCGTCCCGCCGGGCGGCATAGCATTCCCTCGACACAATGAGGGATTGGAGGCGGCGCCGTGAAGCGCGATCTGGCCGCTCTGGAACGGACGCGCTTCGACGCGGTCATCATCGGCGGCGGCATCACCGGTGCCTGCATCGCCCGCGACGCCGCCCGCCGCGGCCTCGTCGTCGCGCTCATCGACATGTCGGATTTTTCGAGCGGCACCAGCGCCGGCTCCTCCAAGCTCGTGCATGGCGGCGTGCGCTATCTGGGAAACCGCGAATTCCGCGTCGTGCGCGAATCCCTCAAGGAGCGCCGGATCTGGCAGGCGATCGCGCCGCATCAGGTCTCGCCGATGCCGTTCCTTGTTCCCGTCATCCCGGGGCGCACGCCCAGGCGAAGCCAGTTTTCGGTCGGGCTCTCGCTCTACGACCTGCTCGCCTATGACCGCAACCGCGCGCTCGATCCCGAACAGCGGCTGCCGCGCCATCGCTGGCTGACGCGCGCCGAGGCGATCGCGCGGGAGCCGGCGCTCGACGGCACGGGCCTCAAGGGCGGCTTCGTCTATCATGATTGCATGATGCTCTCGCCGGAGCGGATCGGCGTCGAATGCGTGATCGACGCGGTCGAGCACGGCGCCGCGGCGGCGAATTACGTGCGCGCCAATGGTCTCATTCGCGACAATGGACGCATCGCCGGCGTGCGCGCTCGCGACGAATTGACGGGCGCAGATTTCGATATCCGCGCCGGACTCGTCGTCAACGCGGCCGGTCCCTGGGTCGACGGCATCCTCGGCCTGACCTCGACCGCCGCGTCGGGCCGTCGCTTGATCCGCTCCAAGGGCGCGCATCTCATCGTTCCGCCGATCGCGCGCTCGGGCGCGATCGCCGTGACCGGACGCGGCGCGCATGTCTTCGTCATTCCCTGGCGCGGCGTTTCGCTGATCGGCACGACCGACACCGCCTATGGCGGCGAGCCCGGCGAGGTGCGCGTGGAGGAAGCCGACATCGAGACGTTGCTTGGCGCCGTGCGTGGCGGCCTGCCCTCGGTCCGGCTGGACAGGGACCAGGTGCTGCACGCCTACGCCGCGCTGCGGCCGCTGGTCGGCAAGGACGGAGCGCCGGCCGTGGAGACCTATCGCGCGAGCCGCCGGGCCGAGATCATCGATCACGGCCAGGGCGCGGATGGCGAGGGGCTGATCTCCGTGCTCGGCGGCAAGTGGACGACCTCGCGGCTGGTCGCCGAGCGCGCGGTCGATCTCATCGCCGCCAGGCTCGGACGGCGCGCGCGGCATTGCGAGACGCATGTGGCGCGGCTGCCTTACGCGCCGGCGGTGCCGTTCGCCTTCTTCGCCACCGAGCCGTCGGGACCGTTCGCGCGGGTGCCGCGTCCGATCTACCGCGAATGGCGGCACTCCTATGGCGGGCGCATGGACCGCGTGCTTGACGCGGGCGAGCAGGCGATCGAGCCGCTGGCGCCGGGCCTGACCACGACCGCGGCCGAGATCGTCCACGCCGTGCGTCACGAAATGGCGTTGCGGCTCGCCGACGTGGTGATGCGGCGCACCGCGCTTGGCGCGCTCGGCCAGCCGACGCGGGCGGTGCTGTCGTGGGCGGCCGCGCTGATGGGAAAGGAACTCGGCTGGTCCGAAGAGCGGGTCGCGCGCGAAATCGCGGCGACGGCGGCGATGTTCTAGGAGGCGTGTCTCAAGGCAATGGTCGTCTCGGAAGCGACATTTCAAAAAAGAAGAAGCGCGCCGGGAGGAAGCGGGAGGAAGCGTGAAATTCGTCGTCTACAATCCGCGATCGGCCGGCGGGCGCACCGGCCGCGAGTGGGAGAGCATCGCGGCCCGCATCAGGAACGCGATCGGCGCCTTCGAGGCTGCCGCCACGCGCGCGCGCGACGAGGCGACCAGGCTCGTGCGCGAGGCGGTCGCGGCCGGCGCGCGCGACGTCATCGCGGTCGGCGGCGACGGCACCATCAACGAGGCTATCAACGGTCTCTTCCGCGACGATCTGTCGATACCCGGCGACGTCAGCTTCGGCTTCGTCGCCCACGGCACCGGAGGCGACTTCCGCCGCACCTTTCGCATCGCCCAAGGAGTTGACGCGGCCTGCGCGCGGCTCGCCGGCGGCGCGACGCGGCGGATCGATCTCGGCCGGCTGAGCTTCGTCGACGACGTGGGCCGCCCGGCGCTGCGTCACTTCAACAATATCGCGAGCCTCGGCCTTTCCGGCGCCACCTCCCGCGCGGTCAACGACGCCACGCTATCGCGGCGGCTGCTCGGCGAACGGGCGCTGTTTCATTTTCACAGCGTCAAGGAATTGCTGCGCTACCGTTTCCCCTCGGTCGGCTTGAAGGTCGACGGCGTCGACATCGAGCTTGGGCCGATCGCGACAGTCGTCGTCGCCAATGGCCGCTATTTCGGCGGCGGCATGTTGATCGCGCCCGACGCCGAGCCCGACGACGGCGTCTTCGAGATCATCATCGTGCGCGGCCGAAACAAGCGCGAGCTCGTCGCGGCGATGAACCTCGTCTATACCGGCGCGCATGTGAACCATCCCGCGGTCCGCGTCATGCGCGGGCGCAGGATCGACGTGGTTCCGGCGGCGACCGACGGGCGGGACGATCCCGTGCTGCTTGAGATCGACGGAGAGTCGCCCGGCCGCCTGCCGGCCTCGTTCGAGGTGCTGCCGGGCGCGCTCAATCTGCGGTGCTGATGATGGCGGAGGCGCGCGAAGGAGAGTTCGGCCGATGGCGCGTGGCGGCGCATGCCGATCCGCTGGCCGGACGGTACGGCGCGGAGGCCTGGCTCGCGCGCGTGTTCGGGCTTGGCCGTCTTGCCTCGACGCCGGCGGCCGCCTTCGACGCGGCGAGCGTTCCGCCAAGCCGGCTCGGCGCGGACGCGATCGCCGCGCTCGGCAAGGATTGCATCGGCCTCGCGCCGCTCGACCGCGCCCATCATTCGCTCGGCTTCGGCTACGCCGACATGATCGCGCGCCGTTCGGGACGCGTCGGGCTTGCCGTCGACGGCGTCGCCCGGCCGCGCGACGCGGGCGACGTCGAGACCATCCTGCGCGCGGCCGCGCGTCACGGCCTCAAGATCATTCCGGCGGGGGGCGGCACCAGCGTGGTCGGCGGGCTCGATCCCGCGCTCGCGCGGGGAGCGCCGCTCGTCAGCCTCGACCTCGTCCACCTGTCGCGCCTCCTTGCCGTCGCGCCGCGCGACGCGCGTGGCCGCGCCGAGGCGGGCATTCGCGGTCCGGCGCTCGACGCCGCGCTGCGCGCGCAAGGTTTCGTGCTCGGCCACTATCCGCAGAGCTTCGAGGGATCGACGCTTGGCGGCTGGATCGCGGCGAGCGGCTCGGGCCAGCATTCGGGACGCTACGGCCGCGCGCGGGACTGGTTCGTCTCGGCGCGCGTGGTCACGCCGCGCGGCGTCTGGAACACGGAAGAGTGGCCGGCGAGCGCGGCCGGCCCGCGCCTCGGCGATCTCGTCGTCGGCTCCGAAGGCGCGTTCGGCGTCATCACCGAGGCGACCTTCCGGCTGCGGTCGGCGCCGTCGGTGGTGGACGATCGCGGCTACGTCATGCCGGATTTCGAAAGCGGCGCCGAGGTCATTCGTCTTGCCCGCGCGGCCGGGCTCGATCCGGCGATGCTGCGCCTCTCCGACGAGGACGAAACGCGCTTTCTGAGGGAGTTTGCCGCGCTCGGCGCGCGCGGGTCGGTGAAGCCGCGCCTGGCGGACGCCTATCTCCGCTGGCGCGGCATGCCGGCGACATTCACGTTCCTCACGGCGAGTTATGAAGGCGAGGCGAGGGAAGTCGCCGCGACGCGCGCCGGCGTCGAGCGGCTCGTGCGCGCCCATGGCGGCCTCGCGGCCGGGGCGGGGCCGGGGCGGCGCTGGCGCGAGGGCCGCTATCACGGACCGCATCTGCGCGACGCGCTGCTCGATCGCGGCATCGGCGTCGAAACCTTCGAGACCGCGACGACCTGGTCGCGGCTGGACCCGCTTTACCGCGCGACCCGCGCCGCGACCCTTTCGGCCATGGCGCGCGTGATGCCCGCGCCCGGCGCGCGCGGCGTCGTGCTCTGCCATGTCAGCCATGCCTATCGCGACGGCGCGAGTCTCTATTTCACCGTGGTGTTTCCGCGCCGCGTCGGCGAGGAGGTCGCGCAATGGCGCGAGATCAAGATCGCGGCGATGGACGCGCTGCGGAAAAACGGCGGCACGCTCAGCCACCACCACGGCGTCGGCCTCGAACATCGCCGCTGGCTCGCCGAGGAAAAGGGCGAACCCGCGATGGACGTTCTGCGCGCCGTCAAGCGCGCGCTCGATCCCGAGCATGTGCTGGTGTCGGGCCTGACCGGGCTCGACGAGGACGATGGGTGAACCTTCGCGTTCCTGCCCGCGACCAAGGGCTACGCGCGCGGTTTCAATCGCCGGAAGGATAAATCCATGGAAAACGCCATGCATTGGTCATTGACCCGTATCGCGGCGTTGGCCGTCGCGTGCGCGGGCACGTTGTTCTGGCTCTATACGTTTTATGCCATCGCCCAGCTTCCGGTGGGTGACGGCAGCGGCTTTCAATGGGTCGCGGTGATGCCGCTCGGAGCGGTCTATTTCGCGCTGACGTTTCCGGCGCTGATGTTCGCCGCCAAGGGCGACAAGGTCCCTCTCGCGCTCGGTCTCGGCTGCGCCGGTCTCGTCGGGTTCGCGCTGCTGTGGGCGCAACTGCTCACCGAATTCAATTCCTGATTGGCGGCCAATGCCGGCCGAACGCGGGCTCCGGCGCGTCGACGCATCGCCGGTGTCGGGATCGAGGGAGAATTCAGCCGCTTGGCGATGCGGATTCTAGGGAATGGTGCTGCCGGACAGGATTGAACTGTCGACCTCTCCCTTACCAAGGGAGTGCTCTACCACTGAGCTACGGCAGCGGCGCCAGTGCCCGATGGAATCATGGGATAATTCCATCGAAAAGTGGGCGATCCTTACGATAAGCCGGGGGGAGGCGCAAGCATCGCCGGCGCGCCCGGGACCGGGGCGGGGCTCACCCCAAGCAAGCCGAAATCGCGGCGCGAGGGGGCTCTCGGGGCCTTTCGATCGCGCCCTCGAACGCGGCGCCGCGAAAGCGCTTCACATCTTTCGTCATGTTGCTCTAGCCTTGGGCGATGACCAGGACACCGACGAGGAGCGATCTGGAAGGCCGCCGGGAGCGGCTCTCGGCCGCCTTGCGCGAGAACCTGCGACGACGCAAGGAACAGGCGAGGCGGCGGAGCCAGAGCGAAAAACCGCTCGGCGAGGAGCCGTGTCCCGCGCCCGACCAGGAGCCCGGCCGCGCGCGGCCTGGGGATTTGGCGACGGAATGACCCGACTTTCGCCGCAAAGGGCTGAAAATCGAGACCAAGGGCTTCTTTACATTCGCCGACCATTCTGCGAAGCAGCCCGAAAACCGGCAGGGGCTGCGCCGAATGGACCGAATTCGCATCGTGGGCGGCAATCGTCTCAATGGGACGATCCCGATTTCGGGGGCCAAGAACGCCGCGCTGCCCTTGATGACCGCGAGCCTGCTCACCGATCAGACGGTGATCCTCGACAATGTGCCGCGCCTGGCCGATGTCGGGCTCCTGCAACGCATCCTCGGCAATCACGGCGTCGACATCATGGTCGGCGGCAAGCGGCCCGGCGACGGCGAATATCAAGGCCAGACGCTGCACATCTCGGCCGCCAACATCATCGACACGACCGCGCCCTATGAGCTGGTGTCGCGGATGCGGGCGGGCTTCTGGGTGATCGGCCCGCTGGTCGCGCGCATGGGCGAGGCGCGCGTGTCGCTGCCCGGTGGCTGCGCCATCGGCACGCGGCCGGTCGATCTCCTGATCATGGCCATGGAACGCCTCGGCGCCGAGATCGAGATCGACGGCGGCTATGTCCTGGCGCGCGCGCCGAAGGGGCTCACGGGCGCGGCGATCGACTTTCCCAAGGTGACGGTCAGCGGCACCCACACCGCGCTCATGGCCGCGGTTCTCGCCAGGGGCACCACCATCATCACCAACGCGGCCTGCGAACCGGAGATCACCGACGTCGCCGACTGCCTCAACAAGATGGGCGCGCGGATTTCCGGCGCCGGCACGCCGCGGATCGTCATCGAAGGCGTCGACCGGCTCGGCGGCACGCGTCACACCGTGCTGCCCGACCGCATCGAAACCGGAACCTACGCGATGGCGGTGGCGATGACCGGCGGCGACGTGCAGCTTCAGGGCGCGCGGGCCGAATTGCTGCGGACCGCGTTTGACGTGATCGCGGCGACGGGTGCCTCGGTCACCGTCAATAATGAAGGCGTCCGCGTCGCGCGCAACGGCGCCGGTCTCGATCCCGTCGATATCGTCACCGCTCCGTACCCGGGATTTCCGACCGACCTGCAGGCGCAATTGATGGCGCTGATGTGCCGCGCGCGCGGCACCTCGCATATCACCGAGACGATCTTCGAAAATCGCTTCATGCACGTGCAGGAACTGGCGCGGCTCGGCGCGCATATACATCTCGACGGCCAGAAGGCGACCATCGAGGGCGTCGAGCGTTTGCGCGGGGCTCCGGTGATGGCGACCGACTTGCGCGCGTCCGTCTCGTTGGTGATCGCCGGTCTCGGCGCGGAGGGTGAGACCATCGTCAACCGCGTCTATCACCTCGATCGCGGCTTCGAGCGGCTGGAAGACAAGCTGTCCGCATGCGGCGCGAGCATCGAGCGCATCACCGGATGATCGGGGCCGCCGCGCGCCGATGTCCACGAGCCAGCGCATTGCGCGTGATCTCGACGATCTGACTTGATCGGCGTCATAGGCACCAGCGCCCGAGGGCCGGGGCCGGCAAAGGGACGCGCGTCGGGGATCGGCGTCACGTGGACCCGCATTCCGCCAACCTCGCCAACGCCTTGAATCGGCGGATGAACTTGCCGGCGAAACGAATTTCCCGGCGCGGGCCGAGCCCCAGCTCATGTGGGACCATCGATCCGAATTCATCCGCGCGATCGATTTTCCCGGCTTCGTACACGCGGCTATCGGAAAAGTGCGTCGCACTTTTCCGCGCCATGCACTAGAAGGGCGGGCGCACCCATGCGGATGAGCTCGTCGATCGGTCTGTCGACAGACGAAATCATCCGTTATATCAGTATCTTAATAAACCGATCCGCCGGCCACCGCTGTTGCGCGGATCAATGCCTTGGGACGACCCGATGCCGCTGCGCCTCGACAGCCGCGATGTCAGTTTCGACGCGGATTTCGCCGGCTTGCTCGCGCAGAAGCGCGAGACGGTCGCCGATGTCGAGGCCGCGGCGCGCGAGATCATCGCCGACGTCGTCAGGCGCGGCGACGCGGCGGTGTTGGACGCGACGCGCCGGTTCGATCATGTCGAACTGACGCCGGCGACGATGCGAGTCACCGCCGGCGAGATCGCGAGCGCCGTTGGCGCGTGCGCGCCCGATCTCATCGACGCGCTGAAGGTCGCGCGCGACCGGATCGAGACTTTTCATCGCCGCCAGTTGCCGAAGGACGACCGCTTCACCGACGCGCTCGGCGTCGAGCTCGGCGCGCGCTGGACCGCGATCGAGGCGGTCGGGCTCTATGTGCCCGGCGGGTCGGCGGCCTATCCGTCCTCGGTGCTGATGAACGCGGTGCCGGCGGTGGTCGCCGGCGTGCCGCGCGTCGCCATGGTCGTGCCCGCGCCCCGAGGCGTGCTCAATCCGCTGGTGCTGGCGGCGGCGAGCCTTGCCGGCGTCAGCGAGATCTACCGCGTCGGCGGCGC
Organism: Xanthobacteraceae bacterium; assembly: GCA_041918675.1. Lineage (GTDB taxonomy): Bacteria > Pseudomonadota > Alphaproteobacteria > Rhizobiales > Xanthobacteraceae > SCUB01. The sequence continues at coordinate 452,808 of JAYRVF010000014.1, read as the reverse complement.
CCAGGCGATCGCCGCGCTCGCCTACGGAACCGCGACCATCGCGCCGGTGGCCAAGATCGTCGGCCCCGGCAACGCCTTCGTCGCGGCCGCCAAGCGGCTCGTCTTCGGCCGGGTCGGCATCGACATGATCGCGGGACCCTCGGAGGTGCTCGTCATCGCCGACGGGACCGCCAACCCCGACTGGATCGCGGCCGATCTCCTCGCCCAGGCCGAGCACGACGCCAGCGCCCAATCCATCCTGATCACCGATGACGGCGGTCTTGCCGACGCCGTCGCGCGCGCCGTCGAGGCCCAGCTCGCGACCCTGCCGCGCGCCGCGATCGCGCGCGCCTCGTGGGAGGATTTCGGCGCGATCATCAGCGTGCGTTCGCTCGACGAGGCTCCCCGGCTCGCCGACGCGCTCGCCGCCGAGCATGTGGAGATCATGACCGCCGATCCGGAGGCGCTGGCCGGCCGCGTCCGCAACGCCGGCGCGATCTTTCTCGGCGGTCACACGCCCGAGGCCATCGGCGATTATGTCGGCGGATCGAACCACGTGTTGCCGACGGCGCGTTCGGCGCGGTTCTCGTCGGGCCTTGGCGTGCTTGACTTCATGAAGCGAACGTCGATTCTCAAATGCGGCGCCGACCAGCTCAGGGTGCTCGGCGCTTCCGCCATGACGCTCGGCCAGGCCGAAGGCCTTGACGCGCACGCCCGATCGGTCGCGATCCGCCTGAACCCACGATGAGCACGAAATCAGCCGGCGACGACACCACCAACCGGATCGCGGCGGTCACGCTCGACGAGGAATCGATCGGCCGGTCCGGACCCGACATCGAGCACGAGCGGGCGATCGCCATCTACGATCTGGTGGAGAAGAACTTCTTCGCGCCGGAAGGCGCCTCCGGCGGCCCCTATGCGCTGCATATCGGCATCACCGGCAACCGGCTGATGTTCGACATCCGCAAGGAGGACGGCACGCCGGTGGTGGCGCATCTGTTGTCGCTGTCGCCGTTTCGCCGGATCGTGAAGGACTATTTCATGATCTGCGACAGCTACTATCACGCCATCCGCACCGCGACGCCCGATCGGATCGAGGCGATCGACATGGGTCGGCGCGGTGTTCACGACGAGGGGTCGCGGACGCTGATGGAACGGCTGGAGGGCAAGGTGCGGGTGGATTTCGAGACCGCGCGGCGGCTGTTCACGCTGATTTCCGTGCTGCACTGGAAGGGCTAGCCGCGGATGGCGTCCGACGCGCGCGGCGCCCGACCTCAGGCGGTGCTGTTCGCCTGCGCCTTGAACGCGGTGCGCTCGCCGATGGCCGCGGCCCTGCTGCGGCGGATGTTTCCGCGCACGCTCTATGCCGCCTCGGCGGGCGCGCGCAAGGGCGAGCTCGACCCCTTCGCGGTGGCGGCGATGGAGGAGATCGGCATCGACATCGCCCGCCATCGTCCCATGACCTTCGAGGAGCTCGACGAGTGGGAGGGGCTCAATTTCGACCTGATCGTGACCCTGTCCCCGGAGGCGCATCACAAGGCGCTGGAGCTCACGCGCGCGGCCGCGGTCGAGGTCGAATACTGGCCGACGCCCGATCCGGTCGGCGCCAGCGAGGGGACGCGGGAACAGCGCCTGGAGGCCTATCGCGCGGTGCGCGATCTCCTTTCCCGGCGCATTCGCAAGCGTTTCGGCGGCACCATTCGCGGCAATGAATAGGCCCGGAAAAAGGTCCTTCCGCTGTTGTGGAAATGGTGGTGTTCGGATAGGTTCCGCGCGCATCCTGGAGTGAAACCGATCCGCCTCGCGGCAGCTCGCCGGCGAGGCCTTGAACCCACGGATTTCAATGGCGAAGGAAGAACTGCTCGAATTTCCCGGCGTCGTGACGGAGTTGCTTCCGAACGCCACGTTCCGCGTCAAGCTCGAAAACGATCACGAGATCATCGCGCATACGGCCGGGCGCATGCGCAAGAACCGCATTCGCGTGCTTGCCGGGGACAAGGTCCTGGTTGAAATGACGCCCTACGATCTGACCAAGGGCCGGATCACCTATCGTTTCAAATAGGCGCCGGGTCTGGCCCCGAAAGGCGCCCGCGCGCGATGTCCTCCGGATCGAACACAGCCCGACGTGACGCAACATGATGGGTCGCCCAAAGCTTGTCCTTGCCTCGGGGTCGCCGCGCCGTCTGGCCTTGCTCAACCAGGCCGGGATCGAGCCCGACGCGCTGCGCCCGGTCGACATCAACGAGATGCCGATCAAGGGCGAATTGCCGCGCACCTGCGCCAACCGTCTGGCGCGGGCGAAGGCCGAGGCCGCGCTCAAGGGGGTTCGCCTCGACGATGAGCTGCGCGGCGCCTACATCGTCGCGGCCGATACGGTGGTCGCGGTCGGCCGGCGCATTCTGCCCAAGGCCGAGATCGTCGACGAGGCGGTGCATTGTCTGCGCCTGCTCTCGGGCCGCAATCACCGGGTCTATACGGCGGTCTGCATGGTGACGCCGAAGGAGGCGTTCCGGCAAAGGCTGGTCGAAACGCGGGTGCGGTTTCGCCGGCTGACGGCGGAGGATATCGACGCCTATGTCGGCTCCGGCGAATGGCGCGGCAAGGCCGGCGCCTACGCGGTGCAGGGGATCGCGGGCTCGTTCGTCGTCAAGCTGGTCGGCTCCTATACGAGCGTCGTTGGACTGCCGCTTTTCGAGACGACGTCGCTGCTCTCCGGCGAAGGCTATCCGGTCCGCTTCGGGTGGCTGAACGCGGTCTGAGGCGCGCGCCTCGACCGACCGAAGGGAGCGCGCGATCGAAACGCCCAGCGATACCCCGAGAACGGGCGCCGGCTGCGCCATCTGCGGGCGACCGGTCGACGTGCGCTATCGGCCGTTCTGCTCGGCGCGCTGCCGCGACATCGATCTGCATCGTTGGCTGTCGGGCTCCTACGCCATCCCGGCCGAGGAGAGCGCGGAGGCGCGCGCGGAACCGGGTGTGGAAGGGGAACCGGGATCGGGCGCGGAACCGGAATAGGAATCGAGATCTAGTCCGGATTTGGGATCGGACGCTGGATCGGACGCTGGATCGGACTTGGGATTGGAATCGGGACCGGGCTTGGGACTGGGCTTGGGACTGGGCTTGGGATCGGAACTGGGATCGGATTGGGGATCGAACTCTGGATCGGATTTGAGTTCGACCGAGGTGGCGGATGTGGAATCCGGCTTCGGATCGAACCTGACCAAGAGGCGCGGGGACGGCTGACCCGGCGTTCGGGCGGCGGGACCGAGCTGCCGCCATGATCGGCGCGCGCCGGTGCGCGAATTCGGTTTGATCGCCAAATCGGGACGCGCCGATCGAGCGACCGCTCGCCGTCGGGTCTACCGCTCGGCAGGTCGCGCGGGAGCGCGAATTGGGTTTGATCGCCAAATCGGGACGCGCCGATCGAGCGACCGCTCGCCGTCGGGCCTTCCGCTCGGCAGGTCGCGCCGGCGCGCGAATTGGGTTTGATCGCCAAATCGGGACGCGCCGATCGAGCGACCGCTCGCCGTCGGGCCTTCCGCTCGGCAGGTCACGCGGGAGCGCGAATTCGGCTCCCCGGCTCGCGGGAAACCGCGAATCCCGCGGCCCGCGCCTATAGCCCGGCTGGCTGGACAGCCGCGCCTCCGATCTCTATAAACCGGCCCTCTTGATGCCGTTTCGGCCGCTTGGCCGCCGGCGCCCAGGTAGCTCAGTTGGTAGAGCACGTGACTGAAAATCACGGTGTCGGTGGTTCGATTCCGCCCCTGGGCACCATTATTTCAATAACTTAGATGCCAGTCACGCGCGGGCGGGCTTAGGTGGTGAATTAGTTGGGGCGTGAATCGTCCTCGGGGCACGACGCCGGTCGGCGTGATGTTGGTCAGCAATGTCACTCGGAGCAATGTCAGCCGCCGGCTACACCCACGCTCCGCCAACGAGCGCGGGCCGGCGTGGGGGCCGCATCCCCTCTCAGCCGACCGCGTCGCGCGACATGTCGACGACCTTTTCGCGTCGCCGCAACCACGCCGCGTCAAGCAGCATCTGCGCGGCCCAGCGATAGACGTTGCGCTGGCGTATGAGGTCGCGCATCAAGCGCATCCGCTCGCGCTGTTCCTCGGCCGGCATGCGCAGCGCGCTTCCCAGGGCCTCGGCCATGCCGTGCGTGTCGTAAGGGTTCACCATCAGCGCCTCGGAAAGCTCGCGCGAGGCGCCCGCGAAATTCGACAGGATGAGGATGCCCGCTTCATCGTCGCGCGAGGCGACGAATTCCTTGGCGACCAGATTCATTCCGTCATGCAAGCTCGAGACGACGCAAATATCCGCGGCCCGGAACAGCTCATACACCTCATGCGGTTCATGATGGCGAATGATGAGAAGGATCGGCTGATAGGCGGCGTCGCCGTGTCGCGCGTTGATGTCGTTCGCCAGGCGCTGCGCCTCGTCCTGCAGCGCCGCGTAGGCGCCGAGCTTGCCACGCGTCGGCGCCGCCGCCTGTATGAAGACGAACTTGCCGCGCCACTCCGGCTGCCGGATGAGAAGGTCATCGACCGCGCGCATGCGGTCGAGAATTCCCTTGGTGTAGTCAAATCGCTCGATGCCGACCGCGATCCGGGCGTCATCGGCAAGTCCGTGGCGCTGCCGCACGGCCGCGCGGCATTCGGCGATCGGCGCTTGCGAGGCGAGCGCAGTCGGCGGCCACTCGATCGAGATCGGATAGGACCGGACCAGCGTTTCATGCCCGCCCAGGGTGATCGACGCGTTTTCGCGATCGATCCGGCTTTCAACGAAACGATCAACGCCCTCGAGGAAGTTGTTGCAATGGAACTGCGTGTGAAAGCCGAGAATCGTGCTGCCGAGCAATCCGTCGATGATCTCCTTGCGCCACGGGCAGATGCCGAATGTTTCCGCGTTCGGCCACGGAATATGCCAGAAGGTGATGATCGTCGCCCTCGGCAGTCGTTGCCGGATCATGCGCGGCAGCAGTCCGAAGTGATAGTCCTGAACCAGGACGATCGGGTCGTCCGCGGTCGCTTCGTCGGCCACCACGTCGGCGAACCGCTTGTTGACCGACGTATAGTAGGCCCAATCCTGTTCGCGGAACGTCGGTCGCACGAAAGCGATGTGGCATAGCGGCCAGACGCCCTCGTTGGCGAAGCCGTAGTAATAGCCATCCTGCTCGTCGTCGCCGAGCCACACGCGCCGCAGCGTGTAGGTCGGCTCGGACGGCGGCACCTTGATGCGATCATGCGCGTCCACGGTCTCGCGGTCGGCCGATCCGCTGCCATGCGCGATCCATGTGCCTCCGCAGGCGCGCATCACCGGCTCCAGGGCGGCGACGAGGCCGCTCGCCGGAATCTGCAGCGTCGGTTGGCCATCCGATTTGTTATGGATGTACGGCTCGCGGTTCGAGACCACGATCACCTGCGCGCCCGGCAATTCCTCCTCAAGCAGCCGGTGCAGCGTTTTCGGCGACCATTCGACGTGGATGCCTTCGGCGAAACGTCGCTCGATGCGGAACTCGGAGAGAAACGCGCTCATCTCCTTGCTGACGGGAGAATCGCCGTGATCGCTCTTGCCGACGCCGGCGCGCGCGGCGTCGATCGCGCCCAGAATCGATCGCGTCCAGCCCTTTGTCAGGCCTTGCACCACGGCCATCGCGAGCAATCCGAATCCCGCGGCGATGCCGATCAGCGCCAATGTCAGATAGGTTTGCGCCTCTCGCCGGCGGTGGTCGATATAGCTCATGTCGTGGACGACGAGCAGATGCCCGGACGTCGTTCCGGCGGTGATGGGAAACATCGCGATGAGCGACCGCTTGCCGCCGTGATGCAGCGTCGTGAACGAATCCGATTTCTCAAGCGGAAGGCGCGCGCAGGAAGTTTCCTTGGGCATCGCCTTGGTGGCGTGAAGCAACGCGCCATCCGACGAGCAGAATGCCAGCGCGGTCAATCGTTCGTCTTCCGACAATCTTTCGAAGAATCGCGCGAGGTCGTAACTCGGCGCCGCGCTGATGCCGGCGATGACCTGATCGCGAATCGTGCGGAACACAAGCCGCGTCCTGAGCTCGACGTCGCGCTGAAACCATCCCTCGACCAACAGCGAGGCCAGCGTCACCATCGCCGCGATGATGATCATGGTCGCGGTGAAGCCGAGCACGCCGTATCGAACCCGTGGCCCAAGCTGGAACCAGCTATTCCGTGCCGGTCGACGGGCCGTCGAGGCCGCCGGTCGCGCCGATTTAGTCATCGCGCATTCTCCCAGCTCTTCGATAATCGCATCGCCGCGATAATGATTCCGACCATTGAATAGGTTTGCGGAAAATTGCCCCATAATTCGCCGGTCCTGGGGTCGACATCCTCCGACAGCAGGCCGACATGATTTCGGTGATTGAGCATGTCGCCGAACAGCTTGCGCGCCTCGTCGACTTTGCCGATCGCCGCCAGGGCGTCGATGTACCAGAAGCTGCAAATCGTGAACGCGGATTCCGGCGCGCCGAAATCATCCGGGCTGGCATAGCGCAACAGGTGGCCGTTGCGCATCAAATGACGGCCGATCCACTCCACCGTCGAGACGAAACGTTGATCGTTCGCGGCGACGATTCCCAGTTCGTGCAGAAGCAACACGCTGGCGTCGACCTCGTCGCTGTCGAGAACGCCGGCGAAATAGCCGTGCGTCTCGTTCCATGCTCGCCGAAGAATGGTCCGCCGCAAATCGTCGGCCATTTCGCGCCAGTGCCGCGCGCGCTCGGGGAGGTCGAGCCGGACCGCGATCCGCGCGAGCCGATCGCATGCCGCCCAGCACATCGCCGCCGAATGCGTATGAACGCGCAATCTGTTGCGGTATTCCCAAATCCCGGCATCGGGCTCCAAGGCGAGCTTGAGCGCGCGCGCGCCGAGCGGCTCGAGCATTTCGAATAGCGCCTGGTCGCCCTTTTTCGGCAGCCGCTCGTCGAAGAACATCTGCGCCGCCGCCAGGATCACGCTGCCATAGCTGTCGTGCTGAACCTGATGCGCGGCGGCATTGCCGATGCGAACCGGCCCGTGGCTCCTGTAGCCGCGAAGCTCCGCGATCATGAGTTCGTCGAGCGGATGCTCCGGCAGCAGCGAATAGACCGGCCGCAGATTCGGCCCGTCGCCAAGCGAGATGACATTCATCACATATTCGATGAAGCGTTCCATCGTCACCGACGCGCCGACACGGTTGAGCGCCTGGACCGTGAAATAGGAATCCCGCAGCCAGCAGAAGCGATAGTCCCAATTGCGCTCGGTGCCTTGCGCTTCGGGAATCGAGGTCGTCAGCGCCGCGACGATGCCGCCGGTCTGCTCGAAGCTGCAAAGTTGCAACGTGATGGCGGCGCGGATGACCGCCTCCTGCCACTCGAACGGAAGGTTGAGATGCCGCGCCCAACCCAGCCAATGATCCCTGGTCTTGTCGAGAAACTCGCGGCCGATATTCGGGATCGAGTCGGGAAGGGATTCGTCGGGATGCAGGATCAGCGTCAGCGGACGCGTCAGGATGAATCCGTTCTCGGCGGCGACATAGCTGACGGGGGCGTCGGTGGTCAGCCGAACCGCGCCGGCTTCCGAGACGTAGCGAATGTGATTGCTGCCGCATACCGCCTTGGCTTTCAAGCGGCCGTGATCCATGCGCGGTCGCACCCGCACGCGTATCCGGCACAGGCCGCCGAGAGGCTCGATCCGGCGAACGATCATCGGCGGATGGAAAAGGCGATTGTGCAGCTCGAACCGCGGCACGAAATCCGTGACCGAGAACGACGCGCCGTCCTTCGCCGTGAGCACCGTCCGGACGATCGCCGTATTCCGGCAATAGCTTTGCTCGCTTGTCGTCTCGCCCTCGAGTTCGATCGCGAAGAAGCCGTCTTCGGCGTCATCGCCGTCGATCAGCGAACAGAATATGGGATCGCCATCGATGCGCGGCCAGCAGCCCCATACGATCCGGGCGTCGCGATCGATCAGGGCGGCGATATTGCTGTTGCCGATGACGGCGAGGTCAAGCGAGGAGCGCCGCGTCATGGATGTTGCTTCCGAACGATTCCGGTGAGCCAGGCGAGGACGTCGTCGACCCCGCGAAAGTCGGCGATGCCCGCCGAGAAATGCTCGCCGGCGACGCGCAGCGCATGGCCGCCCAAATCCACCGCGGCTTCAAATGCCGACTCGTCGGAGACATCGTCTCCGATCATGATCGGACGCCGGCCCTTGAACACCGGCAACGTCATCAGGTGTCCGAGCGCCTTTCCCTTCGAAACATCGAGCGGCAGGATCTCAAAAACCTTTCGTCCGGGACGCACGACGAGGCGGTCCGGATTGCTGCGAAGAATGGACCGCAACTCCTCGCCAAGTTGCGTGCGCGCGTCCGGCGCGAGGCGGTAATGCACCGCCATCGACGCGCGCTTGTTTTCAACGATAATTCCCGGCGAAATTTCCGCCAGCTTCCAGATCGCCGCCGCGATCTCCGGCTCGATCACGTGATTGCTCTGGACCACGTCCGCGTCCACGCTGGTTCGCATTTCCGCGCCATGAACGCCGGCGGCGATGAGATTGAGCGGGCCGAGAAAGCGATCGATGTCGGCGATCTGGCGGCCCGTCAAGATGGCCAGCGCCCCCTCCAGCACGCTGGCGAGTCGCGTCAGCGTCGCCTTCAGATCGTCGGGCACGAGCACGCCGTCCGGCGTCGACGCGATATCGACCAGGGTTCCGTCGAAATCGAGAAACACGGCGAAACCCTCGGGATTTTGCCGGACGTCCTCCCGCAGGCGGTTGCGATGATCATCGTCCGATCCGAACGCGGCGCCCGCGCCGTCGGTGTCACGGCGCGTGAACCGCTCGGCCAATGATCGCCGTGCAATTCGTCCGCCGCCCGGCCGCCTTCGGTGAAAGAGTCGTCGCATATGCTTGACCTGTTGTTTGAAACCCATGAATCCAGTGATGAACCGTTCCTTGCCATTCTTGGCGAGTTCGAGGCGAATCGTCCTCGACGCCTCGATCGCACGGCGACAACGCTCAAATGTCACAATCTGGGGAGCAGTTGAAACGCCAGGATCGCTATCAGCGTAGGTGGTGTGGCGGCGACGAAAAGCCAAAGCGCGCTTATGGCGCCGTCCTCGAAGCTGTCGCGCAGCAGCGCGAATCCCGCCGGGTTCGGCGCATTGGCGATGACGGTCAGGCCACCGCCGGTGACGGCGCCGGCCACAAGCGCGTACTGGAACGCGGTCGATGTTCCATCGACGACCGAGCCAAGATACGTCAGCGCCGCGTTATCGGTTATCGCCGTCAGCGCCGTGGCGCCATAATAGAGGAGCGTCGGTGAAAGGCTAGACAATGTCGGTTGAAGCCACCATTTCTGCAATCCCCCGAGAATCACCAGGCCGGCCAGAAAAAACGCGACCATCAGGCCTTCGCGAAGAATAAGGCGCTTCTGGTGCTGCTTGTAGGCTTCGGCGAATCCGAGGAAGAGAAGGAAGATGGCGCCGAACACGAGCGGGTGATGATTGGTGACGATCACTCCCAGCAAGAACAGCAAATGAATGGCGATGACGAAGCGCGGAACATCGACGCGCTCGAGCTCGGCTGAAATGGTATCGAGCTTCGCGAGATACCGACGGAAGATCACGGTGACGGCGACGGCGTTCACCACGACGGCCAGCGCGGCCTTCCAGCCGAACGTCTTGATCATGAACGCGATGTCCCACCCCCATTTCTCGGCCACCATCAGCACCGGCGGCGCGGCGTAGGGCGTCAGCGTCCCGCCGATCGAGACGTTGACGAACAGGACGCCAAGGGTTCCGTAGAGAAACGGCGCGGGCGCGTTGCGATTGTAGAAGCGCTGGCGCAACAACAGCGCGGACAGCGTCATCGCGGCCGGCTCGGTGATGAACGAGCCGAGCAGGGGGCCGATCGAAAGCGTGACCAAATAATAGCCCAGCGCCGGCCGCAGCGGCAGCAATCGGGCGAGGAACGCAAGGACGGCGCCGGCGAGATCGGTGATCGGACGACTGCCGGCGATGACCATGACGACAAAGACGAACGCCGGCTCGGTGAAGTCACGGCTTTCTAGATAGCTGAGAGACTCGGTCTTGGTCGCGACGATCGCGATCGCCGCGAGCAGGATCATGGCCCAGAAGCCGAACACCGCCTCGACCTCTCCGAGCACGTGCCAGAGCCCGGCATGGCCCGGCTGAACATGGGCAAGATGCTCGAAATAGCGCGTCGAGAAGGTGTGGACGATCGCGATCGCGAAGATGAGGCTGGCCGCGACCTCAACAGGTGATGGTGAAAGCGTCATGCGTCACTCGGTCGATCGCTTAAGCGGCGCGCGCGCCGCGAGCCGGGGAGCCGCCATTCACGAACTCGGCGCGAAGGCGCGTGTTGGCGATCTTCAGGGCGACGACCGGTCCGAGGCGCGTCCGGCGAGGGACGAAGCGGTCGGTGATCGGCGTGCGGGCCTTGGCCGATCGCGGGCGCGGTCTTGCGTCGTGGCCGCTCGAAGCCGCGAAAGCGTCCATCATCGCGCGTCCGGCTTCAGAATCACGACCGGAACATCGGCGACTTCCGCGACCTGACCGGCAAGCGAGTCCAGCACGATCCCGGTCGCCGAGACCCATTTCTTTCGCCATTCGCCGCGGGGCTTGCCGGCGATGGCGATGAGGTCGCATTTCTGTTCGCGCGCGCATCGCAGGATGGTTTGGGCGGCGTCGCCCAATTCCACGCGCATGATGTGCGGTATGGCGGCGTCGGCGAGGGCGAGGTGGGCGTCCTGAAGGCGCCGCTGACCGGTTTCGCGCAAATGCGCCCGGACCTTGTCGATGTAGATTCCCCGCGTTCTCACCTCGTCGGGTCGGGGAAGGACCGCAAGGAGAACGATCTCGGGAACCGGCGCGTCGAGCGCGTCACGCTTCAGCCACCTCGCGATATCCGCGCCGCAATTCTCGTCGTCGATGAAGACGAGCATCCGCTTGGCGGAAATGGCCAGCGACGGCCGTAACGCGGCCGCTTCGCGCGCCAAACCAGTCTGATCTGCCATTCCGGGCCTCGGCGGTGCGAATTGATGCATGGGCCGAGCGGAAGCCAAACGGACGGGTTCCACAATTCAGGTTGCATCCGTAAGGTGCTATCCTATCAGGGTCGATCCTTATGGAGATGCGCGTAAGTGCCCGGAGAAAGTGTCCATCCTATCGTCGCGGAACGCGCGCAGGCGCCGCAACCGCGAGATCGCCCGATGGCGTTTCCCCGCTTCCGCTCACTGCCTCCCCCGGCCGTCGCCCTGGGGTATCTGGTCGCGTATGTCGGGCTCGACTGGATCAGCTTCATTCATCCGCTCGGCCCATTCGGCATCACGCCATGGAATCCGCCGACGGGCCTGAGCTTCGTGTTCGCTCTCCTGTTTGGGCGACGCTATCTGCCCTTGTTGTTCGTCGCCCCGTTTCTCGCCGATTATCTGGTGCGCGCGCCCTACGCGTCGTTTCCGCTCGCGCTGTCCACCGCCACCATCATCGGCGCGGGCTATTCGGTCGCGGCCTTGGCGCTGCTCCATCCGGCGAGGCGGTTCGATGTTTCGCTTTCCGCGATGCGCGATCTGTTTCTGCTTCTTGGCGTGGCGATCGTGAGCGCGGCGGGCGTGGCCGCCGGTTGCATCACGGTCTATGCGGCCGCCGGCTTCGTCGATTGGTCCCAATTCGGCATGGCGATGGTCAGATATTGGGTCGGCGACGTCATCGGCATCGCCGTGCCGACGCCGTTTCTGTTGATCACGCTGACGCGCGGGCGACCGTTCCGATTGGGCTGGGAAAGCGCCTTGCAATTCTTGACGATCGGTATCGCGTTGATGGCGGTGTTTCTGCTGGGCCAAAGCCGTCAGTTGCAGCTCTTCTATATATTGTTCCTGCCGATAGTCTGGATCGCGGTGCGCGCCGGCCTCGAGGGCGTCACCATCGGTCTCGTCCTGACCCAACTCGGCTTGATCGCCGCGATGCAGACGCGGCCACCGGCCGGCGACGACATGACGGCGTTCCAGGCCATGATGCTGATCCTGGCGCTCACCGGCTTGTCGGCGGGCGTGCTGGTCACGGAACGGCGCCGGGCCGAAATGCAGCTTCGTTTGCAGCAGGAGGCGCAAGCGCAGCTCTCGCGGCTGGGAAGCATGGGCGAACTCGCGTCCGCGCTTGCGCATGAGATCAACCAGCCGCTGATGGCGGCCGGCACCTACGCGCGGCTTGTCGCCGAGACCACGACATCGGCCAATGTGCCCGCCAAGATCGCGGATCACGCGCGACAGGCGGCGGCTCAGATCGAGCGGGCATCGGAGGTCGTGCGTCGTCTTCGCAACCTCATTCGTTTGGGGCGGAGCGAACGCGCGCCCGTCGCCGCGTCGCGCATCATTGGCGACACGCTCGAACTTCTGCGCCCCGAGATCGAACGCGGGCCGATCACGATCGAACAACGGATCACGGGCGGCCTTCGGCCGTTGATGGTCGATATGTTGCAGGCCGAGCAGGTTCTGCTCAACGTCGTTCGCAATTCGATCGAGGCCATCCGCGAGATCGGTCGGGGGCGTGGCGTCATCATCATCGAGGCCTTTCCGGCGGGGTCGGGCTATGTGGAGATCAAGGTGAGCGACAACGGCGTCGGCTTTCCCGACGCTCTCTTGAGCGAGGCGCTGGAACCGTTTCGCTCCACCAAGCCGCATGGGCTCGGCGTCGGTCTTTCGCTCTGCCGGTCGATCATCGAATCGCATGGCGGCCGCCTGATCATCGGAAATTCCGATCTGGGCGCGGTCGTGCGCATTACCTTCCCAACCGCGGAGGCGGCGTGATGACCTTGTCGACGACGGTCTACCTGATCGATGACGATGTCGCGGTGCTCGACGCGCTCTCCGCCTATCTGGAATCGCGGGGCCTCGTCGTCCGACGTTTCGCGCGCGCCATCGACGCGCTCGCGGCGTTGGGCGCTCCCGTCTGGCCGGCCTGCGTCGTCAGCGACGTGCGCATGCCGGAAATGTCGGGCCTCGACCTTCAACGCGAGCTCGCGCGGCGTGGATCGACGCTGCCGCTGATTTTGATCACCGGACATGGCGACATCGAAATGGCGGTCGCCGCGATCAAGGCCGGCGCGCACAATTTTCTCGAAAAGCCGTTTGACGAAAGGGTGCTGCTCGAAGAGATCGGCGCGGCCGTCAAGGCGGCGGAGCATCGTCACGCCACCACGGCCGAGCATGCCGATCTGCGGGAACGGTACGCCGCCTTGTCCGAACGCCAGCGACAGGTGATGGACCTCGCCGTGCACGGTCGCACCAACAAGGAAATTGGCGCCGAGCTCGACATCAGCCCGCGCACCGTCGAGATCTATCGCGCCAAGGTCATGGGCGGCATGGGCGCGGCAAATCTCGCCGACCTCGTGCGCATGGCGATGAAATTGCGAGGCTAGCGCGCGTCGTTGTCCGGAACGAATTCGCGCCCGCCATTCGCGGGCTCGCGCGGCGGTGACAGCGTTGGGTCGATTATCGCGGCGGCGGGAAGCTTGGGCGCGCCGCGCTCAGATCTTGCTCTTGTGTCCGGCCCAATAGCGCTCGCGCATTTCCCGCTTCAGCGTCTTGCCGGCGGCGTTGCGCGGAAAATCCTTCATGATCTCGACGCGGTCGACGCGCTGATAGCGCGCGGCGACGCGCGCGTTGATCCACTCGCGAAGCTCGTCGGCGGAAATGGAAGCGTCGGCCCTGGGGATGATCGCCGCCAGCGGGGTCTCGCCCCATTTGTCGTGCGGAATGCCGAACACGGCCACTTCCAGAACCGCGGGATGTCGCGTGGCGATTTCCTCGATATCCTTGGGATAGACCTTCACGCCTCCGGAATCGATCATGTCCTTCTTGCGGTCGACCAGGTAGAGGTAGCCGTCATCATCGACGAAGCCGAGATCGCCGGAGTAGATCCAGCCGTCGCGGATCGTCTCGCGGGTGAGGTCGTCGCGATCGACATAGCCCGCCATCGTGATCGGACCACGCCCGATGATTTCCCCGACGATTCCGGGCGCGCACTCCTTGCCGTCCTCGCCGACGATGCGCATCTCGTAGAAGGGCGGAGGTATGCCGACCGAGCCCGCCTTGCGCGACGCGTCGGCCCGGTCGAGCACGGTAATGAATCCTTCCGTCAGTCCGTAGAGCTCGCAGAATCGACCGGGCAGAGCGCTGTTGAGGGCGTCCTTCGGCGCCTTCCGCAGCGGCGCGCCGAGCGACAGGATCATTCGCAGTGATTGCAGGCGGGCCGGGTCGAACCCCGGCGCGTTCAGCATGGCGATGATCTGCGACGGCACCAGCATGATATGCGTCACGCCTTCGGCCGCGATCGTTTCAAGCATGGCGGCGGCGTCGAACTGCTCGTGCAGAATATAGGTGGCGCCGACATAGAAAGCGGGCAGCATGGTGACGAGCGCGCCGTTGAAGATGATGGCGCCCGTATGCAGCACCTTGCTTTCCGCGTTCATCTCCCAGGTATTGGCGAGAAGCCCCGCGTACATCGCGCGGATGAAATGGGTATGCATGATACCCTTGGGCAGTCCGGTCGTGCCGCTTGTATACATGATCGTGGCGAGGTCGTCGGCCTCGACGCCGGCTTCCGGCTCCGCCTCGCTCGCGGCCGCGAGCAATTCGCCGCCTGCCTCGAACCCCGATCCCGCCGCGTCGATCAGGACGCGGGTTGGCGCCGGTATGTAGGTCAATCGCGCGGCGGCGGCGTCCACGACCGGACGCAGCGCGGCCGATGTGATGACGATGCGTGGCCGCGCGTCGCCGAAGAGCGATATCAGTCCATCGGCGAGCAGCAGCGGAGACAGCGGCACGGCGGCCGCGCCGAGCTTGGCGCAGGACCAGTATGTCGCCAGCAGTTCGAGCGAGTTCGGCAGCACCGTGGCGACGCGATCGCCGCGGCCGATGCCGAGCGCCGCCAAGGCATTGGCCCAACGATTCACGTAGGCATTGAAGTCCGCGTAGGTCAGGCGACGGTCGCCGAAGATCACCGCGGTATGGTGGGGTCGGTAGCGGGCGTGACGCGCCAGGATACGACCGAGCACCATGCTATTGGTTGCGATAGGCGTCCGCACGGGCAACTTCCGGTCAATGCACCTGGTTCGGCGAGGAGCATATCAACCTCGGCGAATGTCGTCGACGCCGATGCTTGAAGCGATCGAAGGCATGCGGGGCTGGGCGGACGCCTTCGCCAATTCGTCGTCCCGGCCGACCGGCCGCGTCCCCTCCTGACAATATGTCCGTCTGCCCGACCATTCTCGCGGCGCGGCAAGCTCGTATTTGCCGGCGCGTCAAGGCGACGGCCTTTGTTTCAATTCGCATCCTCTTTCCGTCAATATGCCTATTAAAGCGGCGCTTTCTTTGATCGTCGCGAACGTAAAAAAGGTTTTTTGTTGGTTTTGACGCGCATGACGCGTCGGCATTCACCAATCCTTAACCATGATGCACAAGCCTGATTTTACGCACAGTAGTTCAAGGATTCGATAGTGCAGCGCGGCTGCCGGGGTCGCTGATCCCAGAAGATGCCCTACCGCCTCGGCGATCGGAGAGAAGAAAAATGAATGACTCCCGCATGGTTTCGGCCGCCCGCTCCCGGCGCGGAATGTTCTCCTTCTTCAGCGATTTCGGGATCGGCACCAAGATTTCTATCGGCTTCGCCGCGAGCGTGCTTGGTCTCGTCATCATCGCCGTGATCTATATCACGGGTACGCGAGCACGGGATCACTCTCACGAGATCGAAGAACAGGCAGTCGCCGCGGTGGTGGTGAGCAAGTCGATCCTGATCGGGCTTCTCGACGCAAGACGAGCGGAAAAGGATTTCCTGCTTCGCAGCGATCAGAAATACGCGGATCGCCAGCAGCCGATCGTCGCTTCCGTCCTGGAGAAGATGGTCGTCTTGAAAAAGGGCGTCGAATTTCTCGGCGATGCCGGCATCAACGCGAGGATCGATACGATCGCGGCGGGCGCCGAGGTTTACAAGCGGCGCTTCGATGAACTGGTTCGCGCCAAGGTCGAACTTGGGCTCAAGCCGGATTTGGGCCGTGAGGGCAAGCTGCGCGCGGCGGTTCACGGCATCGAAGGCAAGGTCAAGGAACTCGGCGAAAGCAAGCTTGACGCGGCGATGCTGACGCTGCGCCGGCATGAAAAGGATTTCATGTTGCGGCGCGACGCCAAATACATCGACGAAATGGCGAAGGCAACGGCCGCGTTCAGCAAGGCCCTGAATGAATCAGCCATTCCAGCCGCCGCGAAGGACGATGTCGCGCGGAAGCTCGACGCCTATCAGCGCGATTTTTCCGCTTGGGTTGATGGAGAAAGGGCGGTCGACGAAATCCAGACAGCGATTTCCAAGATCTTCGCCGAAGTCCAGCCGGTGATCGAGGCACTCGACGAATCTCTGATGAAGATCGGCACCGAGGCAAGCAACACGACCGATGCCGTCGCCGCCGCGACCACCAGCCGAATCCAGGCCGCGATTCTTGGCGTGATGGCTTTGCTGATTGTGCTGGCGTTTTTGATCGGTCGGGCCATCTCGCGTCCGCTGGTCGGTCTGGCCGCGGCGATGCGCCGGTTGGGAGAGGGCGAGTTTTCCGTCGTTCTCCCGGGGCTCGGCCGCAAGGACGAGGTCGGGTTGATCGCGGCCGCCGTCGAGTCGTTCAAGGTCAAGGCGGCCGAAGAAGCCCGCCGCGAAGCGGACGCCAAGGCCGAACAGGATGCGATCGCCGCCAATCGGCGCAAGGGCGAATTGCGGAAGCTCGCCGACGGCTTCGAAGGCGCCGTGAGCGGTATTGTCAACACGGTATCGTCGGCGGCCGCCGATCTTGAAACCGCGGCGCGGACGTTGACCAACACGGCGGAAGCGGCGCAGCAGCGGTCGGTCAACGTGGCGACCGCGTCGACCGAGGCGTCGACCAACGTGGCGTCGGTGGCGTCGGCGACCAATGAAATGGCGGCGTCGGTGAAAGAAATCGGCCGCCAGGTTCAGGAATCGAGCCGGATCGCGAACGAGGCGGTGTCGCAGGCGCGCGTGACCGACACGCGGGTCGGCGAACTCTCGTCGGCGGCGAGTCGAATTGGCGATGTGGTGAAACTGATTTCGGCGATCGCCGAGCAGACCAATCTGCTCGCGCTCAACGCGACGATCGAGGCGGCGCGGGCCGGCGAGGCCGGAAGGGGCTTCGCCGTGGTCGCCCAGGAAGTGAAGGCGCTGGCGGCTCAAACCGGCAAGGCAACGGACGAGATCTCGGCCCAGATCGCCAACATGCAGACGGCGACCGAGGATTCCGTCGCCGCGATCAAGGAAATCACCTCGACCATCGCCCGCATCGCCGAAATCGCGACCGTCATCGCGGCCGCGGCGGAAGAGCAAGACGCGGCCACGCAGGAGATCGCCCGTAACATTCAGAACGCCGCGAACGGCACGGCCCTTGTCGACGAGAATATCGGCGCCGTGCGTCAGGGCGCGACGGAAACCGGCACGGCGTCGGTCCAGGTCTTGTCGTCGGCGCAAGCTCTCGCGACGGACAGCGAGCGCTTGAAGGCGGAGGTCGCGAAGTTCCTGGCGACCGTGCGCGCCGCGTGAGGTCGGCGAGGCCGGTGTCCTGACGATGCAGCGCGCATGGGCGCGAACGCGCGGCGGGCGCGCGCCGCCCCACCGCGAACGCGCGGCGCGCCGGATACGCGGCTTAGAAGTCGATCTTGTCGCCGACCGAGGCGATGCCGGCCTTGGCGCAGGCTTCGTCGGCTTCTCCGCCGGGCGCGCCGGAGACGCCGACCGCGCCGATCATCGAGCCGCCCGACATGATCATCAAGCCGCCGCCGATGATGACGGCGCCGGGCAGGTTGCGGATGCCCGCTTGCGGCATTCCCGGCTGGCTGATGGCGATCAGCTCGGACGTGTTCGTGCGGAACGTTACCGCGGTCCATGCCTTGCCGGTCGCGGTCGGCGGCGTGTGCGGCCCGGCGAAGCGATCGCGCAGCATCACCTGCGTCAGTCCAAATCGGTCGACGACCGCCACCGCGACCTGGAATCCCTGCCGCCGGCATTCTGCGAGCACGCCTTTGGCGAGATCAAGCGCGACGTCCGGGCTCAGCGTCTTGTAGGTGACCACCGGCTCCTGCGCGCGGGCGGCGGGCGAGGCCAGAGCGAGAATAATGAGGGCGACTGCCGCGCGAACGATCATGACCTTGCTCCAATTCGTCGAAACGGGTTGAGCCACATTGGCGGGCGAACAATCACAAGGGACCCGCGCGATCCACGCGGACGCGGGGGCCCGATGATGCCGATCACGCCCAAAGAAGGATGATCCGGCATTTCGCGCGCCGCCGCAAGCAACGCAGGTGCCGGTTGCTCCGCACACGGCTACCGGCGCCGGCCGGGCTCCAAGGCGGATACCGATCGACTTGCCGCGCCGTCTCGTCATGACCGGGTTTGTTCCGGATATTGCGGCGCGGTCGGCGGATACCTCTATACGCCGGCCGCGCGGACTAATTCCGCTCGTGACGATTTGAGCGCGGGCGACGCCCCGAACTAGATTCCGGCGTCGGGCGGGGCGCTGAAGAGGTCGCCGAAGCGCTCGCGCAGCACGTTTTTCTGAACCTTGCCCATGGCGTTGCGCGGCAATTCGTCGACGAACAGCACGCGTTTGGGCTGCTTGAACTTCGCAAGCCGCGCGCCGAGCGCGACAAGCACGGCGGTCTCGTCGATCGTTTCGCGCGGGCGGCGGACCACGATGGCGGCCACGCCCTCGCCGAAATCCGGGTGCGGCAGCCCGATGACCGCGCTCTCCTCCACGCCCGCGAGCGCGTCGATCTCGATCTCGACTTCCTTCGGATAGACGTTGAAGCCGCCCGAGATGATGAGATCCTTCTCGCGGCCGACGATGTGGACATAGCCGTTCGCGTCGACGCGGCCGAGATCGCCGGTGATGAAATAGCCGTCGGCGCGGAATTCGGATGCGGTCTTTTCCGGCTGGCGCCAGTAGCCGGCGAATACGTTGGGACCCTTGACCTCGATCAGGCCGATCGCGTTGGTTGGCAGCGGCGCGCCGGTTTCGGGATCGGTGACGCGCAGCGACACGTCCGGGAGCGGCAAGCCGACCGTGCCCGCCACGCGCGCGCCGTCTTGGGGGTTCGACGTGTTCATGCCGGTCTCGGTCAGCCCGTAGCGTTCGAGAATGGCGTGACCGGCGCGGTCGAGCCAGGCCCGATGCGTTTCGGCGAGCAGCGGCGCGGAGCCTGAAATGAACAGCCGCATCGTCGCGGTCGTCGCCCGCGAAAGCGCGGGGTGTCGCAGCAAGCGGGTGTAGAAGGTCGGCACGCCCATCAGCACGGTCGCGCGCGACATCAGCGCGATGATTTCGCCGGCGTCGAACCTGGGCAGAAAGATCATCGACGCGCCGGAAAACAGCGCGACGTTGGAGGCCACGAACAAGCCGTGCGTGTGATGGATCGGCAGCGCGTGAATGAGAATGTCGGCGGGCGAGAAACGCCAGATATCGATCAGCGTCAGCGCGTTCGAGACGAGATTGTCGTGCGTCAGCATCGCGCCCTTGGCCCGGCCGGTGGTGCCAGAGGTGTAGAGAATGGCGGCGAGGTCGTCGCCCGCGCGGGCGAGGGTCGGAAAGTCCGGGTCCCGCGTCATGGCGCCGTCGATCAGATCGCCGCGTCCGGTGGCGTCGAGCATGTCGATGCGCGCGCCGATGCGCGCCGCGATCGGGGCAAGGTTCGCCGCGCCGGCCGGATCGCAAACGACAAGCGCGGGCTCGGCGTCGGTGAGGAAATAGTCGACCTCGGCCGGCGTATAGGCGCTGTTGAGCGGCAGGAAGACCGCGCCGGCGCGTAGCGTCGCGAGATAAAGCGCGAGCGCCGGCACCGTCTTGTCGACCTGCGCCGCGACGCGGTCGCCGGGCTTCACGCCGCGCTCGACGAGATGGCGCGCCAGGCGTCCCGTCAGCGCGACGAGATCGCCGTAGCTCAGGCGTCCGCCGTCCGGCGTGGTGATCGCGGTTCGCGCCGCGTCCGTGATGGACGCCTCCAGCCGGTCGAACAGGTTCGCGCTTGCCATGGAAATCTTCGGGGGCCGTGTCACGCTCGCGGGAAGCGCGAAGGTTACGCCGCGCCGGGGCCGGCCGGCAAGCGCGGGCGGACGGGTGGCGCCCGCAGAGCGCCACGGCCTATCGCGGCGCCTTGATCCGGTGGCGCGGGCGTTTTTTTCGCTGCTGATCGGCGGCCGGTTGAGGAGCCTGGCCGCGCAGCAGCGGCTCGAAATGGGGCGACGGCATTTGGATGGCGCGCGCGGTGACGCTGCTTAGACTGATGGTGTTGGACACGGCTCGGGCGTCGTCGCAAGCAAGTGCGACGCAGCAGCCCAGCATGGCTGCGACGATCAGGCACGCGCGGCGCTTCAGCCTCATGGTGTCCTCCGCCCTGGGTCTCGTTCAGCCGTTTCGGACGCGACCATCCTCGGTCAGTCGCGCGAATTCGCTCCCCGGTTCATCCAAATCTTCCCTCATTCCCAGCACCCTAGGCCGTGGCGCGCCGCGGCCTCGCGCCGTCCCTCGGCCTGCGAGGCGGCGGCCCGGCCGGGCCGCGCGCCCGGCTCGCCGCGTGCGCCGCGCCATGGGTCGCGCAGTCTAGCCGAATTGCCGAGGGGCGACGGCTTGAATTGCTCCGCGTTCCGACCAAAATGGCGATCTTTCAACGAGAAACGCTCGGGGGAACGTCATGAGCAAGAGCCGCTATCACGAGGTCTATGGCGCCTGGCAGCGCGACCCGCTCGCCTTCTGGGCGGAGGCCGCCAAGGAGATCGACTGGTACGCGCCGGCCAAGGCGGTGTTCGACCCCAAGGATGGCGTTTATGGGCGTTGGTTTGTCGGGGCCTCCTGCAACACCTGCTTCAACGCCATCGACCGCCACGTGGCGCGCGGGCGCGCGGCGCAGACGGCGCTGATCTACGATTCCCCCGTCGCCGGCATGAAGGCGAAGTTCAGCTACGCCGAGATGCTGAAGGAGGTGTCGACGCTCGCCGCGGTGCTCGCCGATTTCGGCGTCGTCAAGGGCGACCGCGTGGTGATCTACATGCCGCTGGTGCCCGAAGCGGTGTTCGCGATGCTCGCCTGCGCGCGGCTCGGCGCCATTCACTCGGTGGTGTTCGGCGGCTTCGCGGCCAAGGAGCTCGCCACCCGCATCGACGACGCCCAGCCCAAGCTCATCCTGTCGGCGAGCTGCGGCATCGAGCCCGGCCGCGTGGTCAAGTACAAGCCGCTGCTCGACGAGGCGATCGAATTGTCGGTCGCCAAGCCCAAGGCCTGCCTCGTGCTGCAACGGCCGCAGGCGGAAGCCGCGATGACGGCCGGCCGCGATTTCGATTGGACGACGCTGCGCGCCGACGCGATCAAGGCCGGCAAGGTCGCCGATTGCGTGCCGGTCGCGGCCACCGATCCGCTCTACATCCTCTACACCTCGGGCTCGACCGGCAAGCCGAAGGGCGTGGTGCGCGACAATGGCGGCCACATGGTCGCGCTGAAATGGTCGATGAAGAATCTCTACGGCGTCGACCCGGGCGAGGTGTTCTGGGCGGCGTCCGATGTCGGCTGGGTGGTCGGCCACAGCTATATCGTCTACGGGCCGCTGCTCCACGGCGCGACCACGATCCTCTACGAGGGCAAGCCGGTGGGCACGCCGGACGCCGGCGCGTTCTGGCGCGTGATCGCCGAATATGGCTGCGTCACGCTGTTCACCGCGCCGACGGCCTTCCGCGCCATCCGCAAGGAGGACCCGCAGGCGAAGCTGCTCGGCCAGTATGACCTGTCGAAATTCCGCGCGCTGTTCCTCGCCGGCGAGCGCGCCGATCCCGACACCGTGAAATGGGCCGAGCAGATCCTGAAAACGCCGGTCATCGACCACTGGTGGCAGACCGAGACCGGCTGGGCGATCGCGGGCAATCCGCTTGGCCTCGGCGCGTTGCCGGTCAAGCACGGCTCGCCGACCGTGCCGATGCCGGGTTACGACGTGCGCATCGTCGACGAGGCGAACCACGAGGTGCCGGCCAACAAGATGGGCTCGATCGTGGTCAAGCTGCCGTTGCCGCCCGGCTGCCTGCCGACGCTGTGGCAGCACGACGACCGCTGCCGCGAAAGCTACCTCACCGAATTCCCCGGCTATTACAAAACGGCCGACGCCGGTTTCAAGGACGAGGACGGCTACCTCTTCATCATGGGCCGCACCGACGACATCATCAATGTCGCCGGCCACCGGCTCTCGACCGGCGGCATGGAGGAAGTGCTCGCCTCGCACCCGGACGTCGCCGAATGCGCCGTCATCGGCATCAAGGATTCGATGAAGGGCGAGGTGCCGTGCGGCTTCGTGGTGCTGAAGTCGGGCGTGACGCGTCCGCCGAACGAGATCGAGAAGGACCTGATCGGGCTGGTGCGCGACAAGATCGGACCGGTCGCCGCCTTCAAGATCGCGATCACGGTCGCGCGCCTGCCGAAGACGCGCTCGGGCAAGATTTTGCGCGGCACGATGAAGAAGATCGCCGACGGCGACCAGTGGACCATGCCGGCGACCATCGACGATCCCGCGATCCTCGAGGAGATCGGCGGCGCCTTGAAGAAGCACGGCGTGGGGTGACGGGCTTCGTCACGCCGGGTCCCATTCTCGTCATGCGCGGGCTTGACCCGCGCATCCCGATTCAGCGGCCCAAGGCGCTCCTCATCGAGACGGCCGGATCAAGTCCGGCCATGACGAGAAATTCGATCGAGAGACAAGCCCGGCCTTCCTTCTCTCTCTCACGCGCGCGAGGGAGAGTTGGGGCGTGGGCTCCTTTCACAGCGAAGACGAGAAACCGACGCTCGCCATGATCACCCGTTGCCGATGAGCGCGATGGGGAGTGTCGCCGCCCGCGGCGCTTCCCACTCCCGCTATCCGTCCTTGCCCATCATCATCACGGCCGTGCCCATGACGATGCTGCCGAAGGTGACGATGAAGCCGAACAGCAGAAGCGAGACGGTTAGCCATGACGAACCGTCGGCGATCAGCAATCCGCGAATGCCGCTGGGATTGAGCACGAGCAGGCCGCCGACGGCGATCGTCGCGAGCAGAATGCCGCCGGCGAGGTTGACGGCGAGCATGCGGATCAGCGGCGAGGCGCGCATCTCGCTGAAGAGATTGCGCAGGTCGGGGTCGCGCCGCTCATAGGGCGGATCGACCGTGTCGTGATCGTCGAGCATGTCGCCGTCTCTCCGTCAGTCCGGCGCGTCGCCGCGCATTGTCCGAGTCCCCGCAGCGTTCAAGGCCGTGCTCGGCACATTTCCTGGAGAGACGAATTCTCCTCGCCGGGCAATGCTCCAGATCAAGAAGCCCGAGCCGATCCCTGTCGCGAATTTGGCGCCCGCGCGCGGGATCGGCGCTAGCTCACGCCGGCCTGGCAGCGCCGCCAGTCCTTGACCGGACCGTCCGACAGGCTGCCCTTCGGCCCCTGTCGCGACTGGGCGAGGTATTCCCCGCGCAGCACGATGTCGACCGTCTCGCCGGCGCCCGGTTCGCCGGCGGGAACTTCGTAGGAGAAGAAATGGCGCGAATAATGACCCTCGATGCTATTGCCGCCGGGCGTGACGATGCTCGAGCCCTTGATCGTCATATGCTGGCCGGCGCCGCACCAGTCGCCGTCGATGGCGTCGGCCCATGCCGGCGCGACCGTGGCGAGAACCGTGGCAAGGACCGTGGCAAGGAATGCCCCCGCCGCCGAGGCTCGGTAACCGAATTTCAAAAAATCCAGCGTCATCTTGCTATTCCCATGTCGAATTCCCAATTCGACCGGCTAAAGAAAGCTTGCTCCCGTCGCGGTCCGCCGGCAAGGGCATTGGCGGTCCGGCAGGCCCGGGATTTTGGCGCCCGGCCGCCCCTTGACCCCCGGGACGGCGCGTCCTAACGGGTTGATGCGAACGCTCAAAGGAATGCGGTCCCCATGCTCGTCACCCTGATGAAAGGCAAGATCCACCGTGCCCGCGTCACCGAGGCCGACCTTCATTATGAGGGTTCGATCTCGATCGACCGTCAATTGATCGACGCGGCCGGGTTCTTCGTCAACGAACGGGTCGAGATCTACAATATCGACACCGGCGCGCGGTTCGCGACCTACGTGATCGAGGCGCCGGTCGGCTCCGGCACGATCGGGCTCAATGGCGCGGCCGCGCGGCTCGCCATGGTCGGCGACAAGGTCATCATCGTGGCCTATGCGCAGATGGAGGCGAAGGCGGCGACCGCGTTCAAGCCGCATGTCGTGATCGTGGACGAGGGAAACCACCCGCTCACGGTGGTCAAGTCGCTGCCGACCGGATGAGACGCCGCGCGTCTTTGCCGCGTCGGGCCCGTAGCTCAATGGTTAGAGCCGGCCGCTCATAACGGTCTGGTTGGAGGTTCGAGTCCTCCCGGGCCCACCACAGCAAGATCAACTACCTATCGAACTGCGCGCGGCGTTGCTGGTTGTTTTCCCCACAGACATTCTGTAACGAACGTCGTCGAACGCGGACGAATTCGCGCAGATCGCGACCAGGTATTTGGCCGTGTGAGACGGCTTTCTTGTAGATTTCTCTGACAACAGAAAGTCGTCCGGTACGACGTTCGGTTCTGCTCGACAATCGGACATTCGCTGGCCACGTCTGCGGGTCCGAATTGGGGCCAATTGCAGAAGTCGATCTTGATATCGGTGCGCCGAACCTATTCGCAACAACACTATGAAAAGCCGACGAGACTTGGCTCCCAGAGACCCGAGGCACAGTTTCTTGCAACTTGCTCATCCGGAGGATGCGCCATCAACAAACCTCACCTGTTGCAAGTATGACCTTTCTGCGTGACGCTTGCCGCGAATCCAAACTGGCGCATAGATGCAACCCGTCCTTGATGCCGACATTGGCGACAGCGTCATGCATGATGATCTCCGGATCCATGACCCCGGCCGCCATCGATGACGAGTTCGTATTGCTGGGCAAATGCCGGAGCGCCGAACATCACTGCCGCAGCGGCGAGCCCCTACGCCAGGCATTTCCTGTGACGGTCCTCCGCGTCTTGTTATCGATCCTCTAGATTTTTCTGCTTGTCATCCCGTCGTCTTTCCGCGCGTTCGCTTTGTCTCGCGGCGACCTTGTTGCTGCGCGACGTTGCCAGACCCGTCGCCAGATCGCGCGCGACGGCGACGAACAATCCGATGCCAACGAGGATGTAGATAATTGTGAGCGGCTTGCCTTCGGTCGTGACCGGCGCAAGATCGCCGTATCCTGTCCGTCGTCGAATAACCTGGGACGGTTGAGCGTTTGAGCTAACGGATGCTCTGGCGCATCATTGGTTTGAGTTTAAGCAACGGATCTGGCGTGCTGCAAGCGCCGTCGTTCGAAGGTCCTCCTTTTGATTTTCTCCCGGTCCAGCTAGATGGTCTGCCCGCGCCCGAAGTAGACGTCGGCCGGCGTGAGGTTTTTCAGGCTCTCATGGTAGCGCCGATAATTGTAATGACCGACAAAGTCGCCGATCGCCGCTTCAAGATCGCCCTGCAGGAAATAGTTTTCCAAGAGGATGCGGTTCTTGGGCGTCTGGTGCCAGCGTTCGATCTTGCCTTGCGCCTGCGGATGGCATGGCGCGCCGCGAACGTGCTTCATGTCCTTCTCCGCAAGCCAGTCAGCGAGATCGCCGGCGATGTAAGATGAGCCGTTGTCCGACAGCAGACGCGGCCGGTGCGATGCTCTCGCCCTTTCCGCCCTCTCCGCGCCCGCCGCGGTTGCGCCGACCGCCCAGACAGGCAAATATGAGGCCGCGACTCGACAAGATGTCGGATCGCAATTGAGCTCGGACCACCTCGCCGCGTGTCCACGAATAACCGTCGTTTATGGCGATCGCCGCTGAACTCATTGGGGCGGGATGCCTGTGGGTACGTAAGCTTCTCCATGCTTCCATCGCCGGGTACAATTGGCGCGGGCGCTCCGAAAGCGTCTTCCATTCGATCAGGAGCGGCACAGCAAATGTCACGGATGACCGGCGGCCAGGCCATCGTCGCCGAATTGATGCGGCACGAGGTCGATGTTGTGTTCGGGTTGCCCGGCGCGCAGATTTACGGTTTGTTCGACGCGCTGCACGAGCGGCGCGTGCGGGTGATCGGGGCGCGTCACGAGCAGGGCTGCGCCTACATGGCGCTCGGCTATGCCCGCGCCAGCGGCCGTCCCGGCGTGTACGCGGTGGTGCCGGGACCGGGCATGCTGAACACGGCGGCGGCGCTGCTGACCGCCCATGGCTGCAACGCCCCGGTGCTGTGCCTGACGGGGCAGGTGCCGAGCGCCTTCTTCGGGCGCGGGCGCGGCCATCTGCACGAGATGCGCGATCAGCTCGCCACCATGCGCCAGTTGGCGAAGTGGGCCGAGCGCATCGACCATGCCGCGGCGGCGCCGAGCCTTGTCGCACAGGCGTTTCAGCAAATGCTGTCGGGCCGGCGGGGTCCGGCCGCGCTGGAGATGTTCTGGGAGCAGTTCACCGAGAAGGTCGAGGTCGAGCCGGTCGACCCGCTGCCGCTTCTCCCGCCGCCGGCGCTCGACTTCGATCGGATCGATCAGGCCGCGCGCCTGATCGCGGAAGCGCGCGCGCCGATGATCATGGTCGGCGGCGGCGCGGTCGACGCCGGCGCCGAGGTGCTGGAACTCGCCGAGATGCTGGAAGCGCCGGTGGTGGCGCTGCGTAACGGCCGCGGCGTGGTGAGCGAGGCCAACGATCTTTCTCTCAACATCGCCTCCGGCTTTCATCTGTGGCCGACGACGGACCTCGTCATCGCCATCGGCACGCGGCTGGAAATCGCCGGCTGGCGCTGGAAGCATACGCCGGCGAGCCTCAAGAGCGTCCGCGTCGACATCGATCCCGCGGAAATGCGCCGCTATCCGAGCGATGTCGGCATCGTCGCCGAATCCGCCGCCGCGACCCGCGCGCTAATCGACGCGGCGCGTCAACGCGGCGTCGCGTCGTCGCGCCGGCGCGATCTCATCCGCGAAGCCAGGGCGCGGACGGCCACGGAGATCGCGAGCGTGCGGCCGCAGATTGATTATCTGCGGGTGATCCGCGACGTGCTGCCGGAGGACGGCATATTTGTCGACGACCTGTCGCAGGTCGGCTTCGCGTCGTGGTTCGGCTTTCCCGTCTATCGCCCGCGCTGCTACATCTCCTCGGGCTATCAGGGCACGCTCGGCAGCGGCTTCGGCACCGCGCTTGGCGCCAAGGTCGCTCGGCCCGACAAGGCCGTGGTGTCGGTCTGCGGCGACGGCGGCTTCATGTTCGCCGTGCAGGAATTGGCGACGGCCGTGCAATACAACATCGGTCTCGTCGTCATCGTGTTCAACAACGCCTCTTTCGCCAATGTTCGACGCGACCAGCAGCAGCGATTCGACGGACACGTCATCGGCGCGGATCTGGTCAATCCGGATTTCATCAAGCTTGCGGAAGCCTTCGGGGTGGAAGCGCGGCGCGTGTCGTCGCCGGCCGAATTGAAGCTGGTGCTGGAAAAGGCGTTCGCGCACGGCGCGCCGTATCTGATCGAGGTCACGCTCCAGCGCGGCGAGGAAGCCAGTCCGTGGCCGTTCATCGAGCCGGCCATCCCTCGTGCGTGAGCACGCCGTGGCCGGACGCGCTTGACGGGCCGTTGCCCCGTGCCATAAGTTATTCTTATGGTGGTTTCCGCGTGTCCGGCGTGCGATCCATCCGGGAACATGGGCCATGATGCATTCGCGGCTGCTGGTGCAGTTTCTTGCCGCGGCCGAGCGGCTGAATATCACCGCGGCGGCCGATGCCCTCAACATCACCCAACCCGCGCTGACCCGCAGCATCAAGCAGCTCGAGGCCATCATCGGCGTGCCCCTGTTCGAGCGCTTGCCGACCGGCGTGGCGCTGACGCGGCAGGGCGAAATCCTGGCGCGCCGCGTCAAGCTGATGGAGCTGGAATACAGCCACGCGCTGGCCGAAATCGCGTCCTTCAAGCAGGGGCTGACCGGCAAGCTGCGCATTGGCGCCGGTCCGGTGTGGATCACCACGATTCTGGCGCCGGTGGTGGCCAAGTTCTGCGGTCAGTATCCGAAGGTCGGCGTGCGGCTGACCGGCGGGGTCATCACCACGCTGGTTCCGGCGCTGGTCGCGGGCGAGGTCGATATGATCTGCACCACGCTCGACTTTCCCTCGCAGTCCGAGATCGTCAAGGAGCCGCTGATCAAGGTCCGCCACGATGTCGTCGCGCGCGAGGGGCATCCGCTGTTCAAGCGCCGCGTCGTCACGGCCAAGGATCTTTCGGAGTATCCCTGGCTGGTGCTGGCCGACGACCAGATCGGCACCAGTCGCATCGGCTCCTATTTCGTTGCCAACAGCCTTGAACCGCCGACCATCGCGGTCGAGACCACCTCGCTGGGGCTGTACAAGATTCTCTGCGAGGGCGATTTCCTGGCGCATTTCCCCGACCGCATGGTCGCCGACGCCAAGAAATACGGGCTGCGCAAGATCTCTCACGAGGGCACATTCTGGGAGGCGGAGGCCGGCGTCGCCTACCGCCGCACCAACCATCCGATCCGGGCGGTTGAAAGCTTCAAGGCCATTCTGCGCGCGGCGCTGTCGACCTGATCCCCGCATCCGTCCGCACCCGCCGCGGCCATAACATTCGGGCATTGCGGGGGGCTGGCTTTTGATTTGTCACCGGCCGGAGCGGTCGGCACCTTGGGCCAGCCGCCGCGACGTTTGTCCGCGCCGGCCGCCGCGTCAAGAACTCATCTTCATCAGTGGGAAGCGTCATGTCTGGCATCACCGATCCCGAATCCGGTCTGGTTTTCTACGAGATCAGTCATGTGTGGGGCCATGGCGTCCCCGCCCAGCCGGGTTACGATGACGTCCGAATCTTTCGCCCCAGCACGCATGCCAAGAATGGCGTGATGGCCCAGCGCATCCGCACCGTCATGCACACCGGCACGCACCTTAACGCGCCGTTGCATTTGATTCAGCGCGCCGAAGGCGTCGGCGAGATTCCGTTGGATAGGTGTTTCGGCCCCGGCGTCGTGGTGTCGATCCCGAAGGGCCAGTGGGAACACGTCACCGCCGCCGACCTCGCCGCCGCGAAGCCCGGGATCGAAGCCGGCGACATCGTCGTCATCGTCACCGGCTGGCACGCCAAATATAGCGACAGCATGGAATATTACGGCCGCTCGCCGGGCCTGTCCAAGGAAGCCGCGGAGTGGCTGGTGAAGAAGGGCGTCAAGCTGGTCGCCGTTGATACGCCGCAGGTCGATCACCCGCTCGCCACCTCGCTGGGCCGGCAACGCAACGGCCCGCTGATGAAGCGCATCCCCGGCGAATACGAGGCCGCGACCGGCCGTTTGGTCAAGACCGATTTCCCGGAATGGAATCCCGCGCATCGCACGTTGCTGGCGGCCGGCATTCCGACCGTCGAGAATACCGGCGGCGATGTCGCCGAGCTCGTCGGCCGCCGCGCCGTGTTCCATGCCGTTCCGTGGAACTGGCACGACGGCGATGCCTGTCCAATCCGTTTCGTCGCGATGGTCGATCCCACCGGCTCCTATCGGATCGAGCCGGGTCACGCCGCCTGACCGCCAGCAAGCAGGAACGCCATCATGACGATCGCAAGCAAGACCTCCGGTCTCAAGTTCTACAATCTCTCGGCGCGCTGGGGACACGGCATTCCGGAATGGCCGTCGTCGCCGAGCATCAATATCTACACCCATCAATATCACGCCAAGGACGGTCTCAGCGTCCATGACTTCGACGGCATCATGCATCGCGGCACCCACATGGACGCGCCGTTGCATGTCATGGAGAACACGCCGTCGATCACCGGCTACCCGATCTGGCGCTTCTTCGGCACCGGCGTCGCGGTGTCGATCCCCAAGGGCAAGTGGGGCGTGGTCACTCCCGAGGACCTTGAGCGGGCGACGCCGACGATCCGGCGGAACGACATCGTCATCATCAACACCGGCAGCCATCGCAATTTCTCCGACAGCGACGAATATTTCGCCTACTCGCCGGGTCTCTACAAGGAGGCCGCGGAATGGCTGGTGGAGAAGGGCGTCAAGATGGTCGGCATCGACGTCCAGGCGCTTGACCATCCGCTCGGCACCAAGCTGATCGATCACGGCCCCGGCCCGTCGCATCCGCATCTGATGGAAGAATACTTCCGCGAGACCGGCCGCGACGTGATGAAGGATTTCCCGTATTGGGAGCCGGCGCACAAGACGATGATGGTGAAGGGCGGCATACCCGGCATCGAGAACGTCAACGGTGATCTTGATGCCGTGACCGGCAAGCGGTGCACCTTCATGGCGTTCCCGTGGCGCTGGCCGGAAGGGGAGGGCTGCGCGGTGCGGCTTGTCGCGGTGATCGATCCCGATCAGACCTTCCGTTTCCCGTCCGGAAAGTGAGGCAACGCGCATGATCAGCGAAGCTCTTCGCAATCCCAAATCGTTATTCGACGTGAGCGGCAAGGTCGCGCTGATCACCGGAGCATCGGGCGCGTTCGGCCGCGCCTGCGCGCTGATGCTGGCATCGTGCGGCGTGAAGCTGGTGCTGGTTTCGGGTTCGCAAGGAGAACTCGAGGAAGTCGTCGCCGAGGCGCGCTCGCTGGGGGCGGATGTCCGCGCCGTGGTCCGCCGGCCGGATACGCTCGCGGACGCCGAATTCATGCTCAAGGCGGCCGTCGACGCGTTCGGCCGCGTCGATCAGCTCGTCGTGGCGTCGGGTTTGAACAAGGCCGGCTTCATCCAGAACCAGGATTACGATGCGTGGCAATCGGTCATGGACGCCAATGTGCGCGGCGCCTGGCTGATGGCCAAGGCCGTCGGCGCTTACTGGATCAGGGAGAAGATCAAGGGCAAGATGCTGCTGGTGTCGTCGGTGCGCGGACGTCACGGCAATTATTCCGGCTATACCGCCTATTGCACCTCGAAAGGCGCGACCGACGCGTTGACCCGCGTGCTCGCCACCGAATGGGCGCAGCACGGCATCACCGTCAACGCCATCGCACCGACCGTGTTCCGCTCCAAGCTCACCGAGTGGATGTGGAGCGATGGCGAGGTCGGTCAGGCCACCCGTATGCGTTCGCTGTCGCGCATTCCGCTGGGCCGCCTCGGCGAGCCGGAAGACCTGATCGGGATGACGCTCTACCTGTTGTCGCCGGCATCGGATTTCTGCACCGGGCAGATCATGTATGTGGACGGCGGCTATACGGCGGGCTGAGGATCATGGGCAAGCCGCGCATCGCCGTTATCGGCGCGGGCCTGATGGGGCACGGAATCGCCTGGCGGTTCGCCGCCGCCGGGCACGCGGTCGCGGTGCAGGACCCGCACGCGCCAGCGATCGAGGCGTTGCCCCGGCGGATCGAGGACATCCGCGCGTTTCTTGACGAAGATCGCGCCATCGCCGCGCGCGTCACCGGCACGCCGGATCTGGCGGCGGCCGTCGCGGACGCGGACATCGTGATCGAGGCGGCGCCGGAGCGGCTGGCGCTCAAGCAGGAGATCTTCGCGCAGCTGGAGCGCCACGCGCCGCGCGACGCCGTTCTCTGCTCCAACACCTCCGTCATTCCGATCTCGGACATCGCCGCCAAGGTGACCGACCGGAACCGGATTCTGGGAACGCATTTCTGGAATCCGCCGCATCTCGTTGCGCTGGTCGAGATCGTGCTGATGGGGCCGGACAACCGTTCCGCCGGCGAGCGCGTCGCCGCGTTGCTGGGCGAGGTCGGCTGGCATCCGGTGTTCGTCAATCGCGACATCGCGGGATTCATTGGCAACCGCCTGCAGCACGCGCTCAAGCGCGAGGCGATCGCCCTGGTCGCGGCGGGGATATGCGACGCCGAGACGGTCGATGATGTCGTCAAGCTCGGCTTCGGCGCGCGGCTGGCCGTGCTCGGTCCGCTCGAGCAGTCCGACATGGTCGGCCTCGACCTCACCAAGGCCATTCACGACGTGTTGTTGCCCGATCTCGACGTCACGCCCCATACCCATCCTTATCTCGACGCGCTGATCGAGAAAGGCGAGACCGGGATGAAGGCGGGCAAGGGATTTCGGACATGGACACCCGAAGCCGCCGAAGCGGTGCGCGAGCGGCTTCGCGCGTTCCTCGCCGGGATGAAGAACCGGCGAGGCAACGCTAGCCGCCGTTAAGGAAGGACAGGACCGTGCATATCACCCGCCTCCGCGATGCCAAGGCCTACAGCGCCGCGAAGCATTTCAACATGACCGGACTGCGGCTGCAGGGCTTGGAGGCGTCACCCACCCAGAATTTCTGGGTGGGGCTGTCGTATTTCCTGCCCGGCGGCGGCGCGGAGAGTTCCAGCGCGGCGGTCGAAAGGGTTTATGTTGTGACGGAAGGCGAGATCACCCTGATTACCGACGCGGGCGAGGAAACGCTGCATCCGATGGACTCCTGCCTTATCGGTCCCGGGGAGCGGCGCGAGATCATCAATCGCGGCAACGCACCGGCCGCTTTGCTGGTTATCATGCAGTGTTCCGACAAGACACCGGTGACGAAGTGAAGTTCTCCGTTCTTTCCTCGATCCGTGAGAGGCGCTGAATGTCCCGCAAGATCATGATCGCCTGCGCGCTGACCGGAGGCGCCGATACGACCCGCGTCAACCCGGCCGTGCCGGTGACGCCGCGGCAGATCGCGGAGTCCGGGATCGCGGCGGCAAGAGCGGGCGCCGCCATCGTTCACATCCATGTCCGCGATCCGGCGACCGGCGGTCCCACCATGGAGCTCGCGAAATATCGCGAGGTGGTCGATCACATCCGCGCCAGCGGCGTCGATGTCGTGATCAACCTCACCACGGGCGCCGGCGCGCGATTCGTGCCGAGCGTTGACGATCCCAAGACCGGCGACGCGGCCTCCACCCTGACGGATCCGCGAACGCGCATCCGTCATGTGATCGAACTGAAGCCCGAAATCTGCAGCCTCGACCTCGGCAGCATGAACATGGGCAATTTTGTCTTCGTCAACACCGTGCCCCATGTCGAATACATGGCCGCCGCGATTCGCGACGCCGGCGTGCTGCCGGAGCTCGAGGTGTTCGATCCCAGCCACATCATTCAGGCGCACAAATTGATCAAGTCGGGCCACGTCCGCGAGCCGGCGTTGGTGCAGATCTGTCTCGGCGTGGGTGGTGGCGCGCCCGCCAACACCGAGACCATGATCTACATGCGCAACCTGCTGCCGCCCAACCGCACCTGGTTCACGTTCGGCGTCGGGCTGCATCAATTCCCGATGGTGGCGCAGGCGATATTGCTCGGCGGGCATGTGCGGGTCGGGCTCGAAGACAATCTCTATCTGTCGCGCGGCCAGCTCGCGCCGAGCAATGCCGCGCTGGTGGAAAAGGCCGTCGCCATCATCACCGCGATGGATCATGAGGTCGCGACGGCCGCGGACGCCCGCGCCATGCTGGCGCTGGGCTAGGCTCAGCGCAGCCGCTTCGACAGGCCGGCCAGCCGTTCCATCACCAGCATCAGCACCAGCGTGATGGCGATCATCACACCCGAGACGGCGGCGATCTTGACGTCAAGCAGGCTCTCGAGATCCTGCCACATGCGGATCGGCAGCATATCGGTGCCGGCGTTGCGCAAAAACAGCGACACCGGAATGTTGTCGAACGACGACATGAAGGCGAGGAAAGCGCCGGCGAGGATGCTGGAGCCGATCAGCGGCAGCGTCACGCGGCGGAACGTATACCAGCGCGACGCGCCGAGCGAGGCCGAGCTTTCCAACAGCGCCTGATCGAGCTGCGCGAGCGCGGCGATGGTGACGCGGATGACGAACGGCACGCAGACGACGGTGTGCCCGATCACCAGCGTCAGCGGCGACACCTCCAGGCCGATCAACGTGAAGAAGATCAGCGCGGCGAGGCCGAAGGCGAGGCCCGGCAGAATCAGCGGCGACATGAAGATCGAATCGAGGATAGCCGCCGACAGCCGCCTCGAGCGGGCGATGGCGAGCGCGGCGGCGACGCCGAGCATGACCGACAAGAGCGTGGTCCAGGCCGCGACCTTGAAACTGTTGAACGCGGCGAATTGCAACTGCCAGGCATCCGCCAGCGCCGCGTACCAGTGCAGCGAATAGCCCTGCGGCGGGAACCTCAACGAGAATCCGGACGTGAAGGAGACCATGATGACGACGATGGTCGGCATGATCAGCAATATGAGGCACGCCGCGGCCAATAGACCGAGCGTGGCTTTGAGCGAGATCGTTCCGAAATCGGCCCGTCGGCGCATCACCCCTCCTCAAGTCCGCGTCACGCCGGGCACCAGGCGGCCCAGCAGGTTGAACACGGTGACGGCGGCCAGCACGGCGACCAGGAAGACGATCGAAATCGCGGCGCCGAACGGCCAGTTCTGCAGGGAGCCGGCTTGCTGATAGATGTAGGCCGGCATCAAGGTCATCTGACCGCCGCCGATCAGGCTCTGGGTGATGAAGGCGGTGAGCGACATGCAATAGGTCAGGAGACAGCCGGCGAAGATCCCCGCCAGCGTCAACGGCACCGTGATGCGCAGGAATGTCCGCCACGCGCCGGCGCCGAGCGCGGCGGAGGCGTCGGCGAGGCTGGGGTCGATGCGCGACAGCGCGGTGATGAGCGGCAACACCATCAGCGGCATGTGCACCTGCGCGAGCGCGAAGACCAGTCCGCCCTCGCTGTAGAGCAACCGCAGCGGCGTATCGATCAGGCCGAGCGCCATCAAGGTGGAATTGACGATGCCCAGCCGGCCGAGGATCACGATCCAGGCAAAGGTGCGCACGATCACGCTGGTCAGCAGCGGCAGCAGGATGATCAGAATCAGGATGGTACGCAGCCAGCCGGGGCTGCGCACGAACAGCCAGGCCAGTGGATAGCCGAGCACCAGGCACAGGATCGTGACTTCGACGCCGACCACCAGCGTCGAACCGAGCACCTGAAGCGAAAACGGATCCGTCAGGAAGCGGCTGAACTGATCGATCCCCATGCGTGTCATGCTGGTGTCGGCATGCAGGCTGACGAAGAAGAGCAGCAGCAGCGGCGCGATGAAGAAGACAAGAAAGAACAGCGCCAGCGGCAAGGCCAGCTTGAGGTCGTAACCGACATTGTAACTGGCGCGAGCGGCCGGTGTGGTCATGAACTGCGTCCAAACTCTTCCGGAACGCGGCCGGCGGGAATTGGTCGGCTTGCGATCCCTCCCCGTCACCGGGGAGGGATGATCACCATTCGATCGCCTCAGGCCTTGATTTCGCGGTTGAAGCGCTCGATCCACGCCGTGCGGTTCTGGTTGATGGTCTTCCAATCCTGCACCACCAGCCGCTTGTTGAGCTCTTCCGGAGAATTGCCGAGCAGCTTGGCGACTTCGCCGGTCATCTTCACCTTGCCGTTGGTCGGCACGACCATGTATGGCGCCGCCACCAGCTTGGACTGCACTTCCGGCGACATGCAGGCTTCGATGTACTTGAACGCCAACTCGGGATGCGGCGAGTTCTTTACGATGTGCATGGTGCTCGTGTAGCCGACGCCGCGCTCCTTGGGCAGCACGATCTCGACCGCGACGTCACGCGCCTTGAGAAGCTGAATCTCGTTGAAGATCGCCGGCGCGATGTCGATCTGGCCCTGCTGGAACAGCGCCGCCGCCTGGCTCGGATTGGCCGCGACCGCGCCGATGTTCGGCTTGAGTTCGGCGAGCGCCTTGAACGCCTCGTCGATGTTGGCCTCCGAGCCGCCGCGCATGCGCGCGACCTCGACCATGAACGCGGTACCCAGCGTCGCGTTCATGCTGGTGATGCCGACGCGGCCCTTGTATTCCGGCTTCCACATGTCGGCCCACGAGGTCGGCGGCGTCTTGACGCGCTCCGGGTTGTAGGCGATGCCGATGACCTGGAAGCACGGCGCGACACCAAGTCCCGACTTCGCCGCGGGA
The DNA here is from genome assembly GCA_041918675.1 of Xanthobacteraceae bacterium. Lineage (GTDB taxonomy): Bacteria > Pseudomonadota > Alphaproteobacteria > Rhizobiales > Xanthobacteraceae > SCUB01. The sequence continues at coordinate 416,851 of JAYRVF010000014.1, read as the reverse complement.
TGAATGTCGGCGAAATGCTTGCTGTTTTCAGCGGGGAACGGGACGATGAGATCCTGCGCCGCGGCTGTCAGCGACGGGCCGGGATCAAGCATCATGACATCGAGCGGCGGATTGGAGCGGGCGGCGGAGACCTTGGCGACTTGGTCGAAGCCGATCATCGGCTCGAGCGCGATCTCCGCGTTGTTATTGTCGCGGCGGAACACCGGAACCGCGGCGTCGCGGAATGCGACCTCCCAGCTCCCGGTCAGGCAGTTGACGACCAGACGCCTGGTCTGGGCGTGGGTGAGGGAAGGGAAGGCCTGCGCCGCGCTCAGGGCGAGCGCGGATACCATCAACTCTCGGCGATTCATCGACATATTCATTCCTCCGGTTAGGGCGTTTCCGTGTTCTCGTTAGGTAGCAACGTCGGGAAATAGGTTGACGAAATGCGGGGCTTTCGGCGCCACCGTCACGACCGTTCCGGCGCGTGGCAGGTCGCTGCCCGCCGAACGGTGCTCCGCGATCTTCAATGAATCCCCCGCCGAGGTGCGAACCTCGTGGACGATGGTGGCGCCAAGCGAAAGGCTCATCTCGAGCGTTCCGCTCAGGCCGGAACCGGTTTCGACGAAGCGCAAATTCTCCGGCCGGACGCAGGCGACCACGCGCTCGCCGGCGGCCGTCGCCGTCGCGGGACGACGGCAGCGAAGGGTGCCGCCGCTATCAAGCGTGACGGTTGGCTCGCCGCCATCGGTGGAAAGGCGACCACGCAGCACGTTGGTCGTGCCGACGAAGGTATTGACGAATAGCGAGCCGGGATTGTCGTAGATGTCGGTGGGACTGGCGAACTGTTCCAGCCGGCCTTGATTGATGACGGCGACGCGGTCGGCCATCGACAGCGCTTCCTCCTGATCGTGGGTGACCAGCACGGTGGTGATGCCGGCGAGACGTTGAATGCGCTTCACCTCGATCTGCATGTCGAGGCGCAAATTCTTGTCGAGCGCGGCGAACGGCTCGTCGAGCATGAGGATGCTCGGGCGCACCGCCAGCGCGCGTGCCAACGCCACGCGCTGCTGCTGTCCGCCGGAGAGTTCGCGCGGGTAGCGGCTGGCGAAGTTCTGCATCTGTACCAACGCCAGCATTTCGGCGACGCGCTGGCGTTGTTCGGCGCGCGAGCCACCCCGCGCCGCGAGGCCGTAGCCGATGTTGTCGGCCGCGGTCATGTGCGGAAACAGCGCGTAGTTCTGGAACACGATCCCGACCTGACGCCGGTTCGGTGGCTGGTCGTCGATGGCGCGTCCGCCGACCGCGACGCGCCCTTCGTTTTGCACGACGAAGCCGGCGATGATGCGCAGCAAGGTCGTCTTGCCGCAGCCGGACGGGCCGAGCAACGCCACCAATTCGCCGGCGGCGATTTCCAGCGTGACGTCGCTGACGGCCGGCACGCCGCCATAACTATGGCTGATGCGTTCCAGGGTCAGGGATTGTCCCGTCGCCGCGCCGGCCCGATCAGGCTCGGCGGTAGCCCGCGACGGAATATCTCGTCGTGCCTGCATTTCCCGCGTATCCCCCTCGAAGCGACCGTCCGCCGACGATTCAGAAGAAAAAAATTGGCAGCCAGTTGGGTCGCTCCCAGCTTGTCTGGCAAGGCTAGGCGTGCGCGCTGCACCGCGCCAATGACTTACTGAAACGCCGCCATAACGAATTTCTATATGCGCGGGCAAAGCCGCCCAATTGCTCCTGGCGAATGCCCCCATGGAGGTGGCGAATGCGTCGGAAAAGCGTTGTTGCGATGCAGCATGAGGGGTCGAGGCTTTGCGCCCTTGGGCTCGGGCGGCGATGCGTCGATATCTTGGCGCGCTTCAAGGGTGGCCGGCGCGCGCGGCGATCGCGCGCTCTCGCGTGAAGCAGCGGATATCCGCCGGTCGCTCCTCCTCACCCGAACTCGCCGGCGCCTCGGGAGCGCTTTTCCGCCACTCGCAAAGGGAATGCAGCCCGACCCCCAGCAACTGAAACCTCGGCTATCGGTTAGGTTCGCTGGTTCGGCCGACAAACCGCATCGCGCTTGAGCTCGTCGTTCAATTCGGCGTTGTCCGGCACGGCCCCCTTGCTTCAAATCAAGGAGAGAGGATGTCCACGAATCCTGGCGGCGCTGCAGTCATCGACGCATCGCAAGCATTGCGAGGCATTGGAACAGGCTGCATTGGTCTCAAGTCTTGCTCGCATTCACATGAGAATGCGATCGCGCCACGGAACAATTCGGCGTTGCGGGAAAATGGCGCGACGCGCGACTGAATGATCCGCGCGCCCGTGAAGATCAGAATTGATCCACGATGATACCGTCGGTGGAGGGCCGAGATCGCGAATGCCCACCTTGCGGGATCGACAACGACCAATTATTGAATTGGTGCCCGTCCGAGGGGGGCGGAACGTCCATGGGGCGACGATGTTCCAGAGAAGCGGTAGTGGTGCGTGCGTACAAACGCGCGACGCGAGAGCTTTTTCTCGCGCTGCTTCCGGGCGTTCGTCGTCTATTTAGCTATTCGGTCGTTGCCCTGCGCGCGCTGCTTGTCTGGGCGGCTGCTTGGGGCCTGATCCTCCAATCGACCATCGCGCTGAGCGGCGCGAGCGAAGCGGCCGTCCTCCGCGACGCCACGTCGGCGGCGGTCATCTGCCATTCGTCGTCGGACGGCAGTCTGATCACGGTCGATCCCGCCGCCAAGACCTGCCCGAAATGCATTGTCTGCGTTCTCGGTCATAGCCCGCCGCCCGCGCAGGTCGGCGGCCCGCCGCCTCCTCCACTGACCTCCAGTTCCGTTCTTTCCGGGCGGGAGCATCATGTCTTCGTGCGCGCCACCGCGCATGAACGTCCCACCGCTCGCGGACCTCCGGCAACAGCCTGATCACCCACGCTTGTCGTTCGAAGCGCCGCTTTGGCGGCGCGGCGATGACGATCAGCGTCCGCTGTTGCCGCATCAGCGCGCCAAGATTCCGGCGATCCCGCTGACGGCATCACCTGTGAACCGCTTGGTTCATGAGTTTCCGTTCGAGGGTTCGTCATGTCTTTTCGAATTCGCTCCGGTCGTTGCCGGAGTCTCTTGACCACGGCCGCGCTTCCGCCACCCGCTCTGGCAGTCGCGGCCTTCGCATCCATTGCGTTCAACGCCGAGCCGGCGCATGCGCAGCAGGCAACCGCGGTGCCGCCGGTCACGGTCGAGGCACAGCGTGCCAAACCAAAGCCGCGCGCGGCGACGCGTCGGGCAACTGCGCCGCGGATCGCGGCGACGCCGGCCGCTCCGTTCACGCCGGCGACGCCGGAAGGGATTTCGACGTTGGTGAGCGCGACCTCGGTTCCCGCAGGGGAAATCGCCGCCAGAAGCGCGAGCACGAGCGACACCGCGGCCTTGCTGTCGGACGTGCCGGGCGTCGGCGTCTATTCCGCCGGCGGCGTTTCCAGCCTGCCCGTGATTCAGGGCCTCGCCGACGATCGCTTGCGGATCAAGGTCGACGGCATGGACCTCGTCGCCTCGTGCCCCAATCACATGAACCCGGCGCTGTCCTACATCGATCCGAGCCAGGTCGGCGCGGCCAAGGTTTGGACGGGCGCGACGCCGGTGAGCGTCGGCGGCGATTCCATCGGCGGCGCGATTGTCGTTTCTTCGCCGGAACCCGTGTTCGCGGCGCCTGGGCAGGGGACGCTGACGAAGGGCAGCGTGGGTACGTTTTACCGCTCCAACGGCAACGTCATTGGCGCCAATGCCTCGGCGACCATGGCGACCCAGGACGTGAGCTTGTTCTATAGCGGCGCGTACGCCAAGTCGGGCAACTACACCGCCGGCGGCAACTTCAAGAACTTCGCGATAAGCGGAATCGCCCCCTTCGTTGCCGCCAACGAAGTGGGCTCCACGGCGTACGAAACCAGGAACCATCTGTTCGGTCTCGCCGTACGCAAGGAGAACCATCTGGTCGAGTTCAAGTTCGGCCATCAGCACATTCCTTACCAGCTCTATCCGAACCAGCGCATGGATATGCTCGACAACAAGGACTACCGCTTCAACCTGCGCTACCTCGGCAAATTCGACTGGGGCAATCTGGAGGCGCGCGCCTATCACCAGCACGTCGATCACTACATGGATTTCGGCAAGGATAAGCTGTTCTGGTATGGATCGCTGCACGGCACCAACGGACTAGATTATCCGGTCGATGGCATGCCGATGTACACCAAGAGCAAGACGACCGGCGCATCCGCCAAGGCGGATATCAATCTCAACCGCCGCGACCTGATCCGTGTCGGCTTCGACGCGCAGACCTATCGTCTCGACGACTGGTGGACACCGGCGCCGGACTGCGGCGTCGGCATTTGCAGTGGCGGCATGGCGCCCTACACATTCTGGAACATCAACAACGGCCAGCGCGACCGGGTGGGAGTCTTCAGCGAGTGGGAGGCAAAGTGGAATCAGAGCTGGCTCTCGATACTGGGAGTCCGTTTCGAACAGGTCCGGGCGGATACCGGTGTCGTGCAGGGTTACAACGCGACCGCGATGTATGCGGGAAGCTCTGTTGGCACGATCGGCGCATTCAATGCCATGGACCGGAGTCGCACATTCAACAATGTCGACCTGTCGGCGATTATCAAGCACACCCCGAACAACAACCTGACATTCGAGCTCGGGGGCGTTCGAAAGACGCGCGCACCGAATCTCTACGAACTCTACGCCTGGTCAACGAACACGATGGCCATGGAAATGAACAACTTCGTCGGTGACGGCAATGGTTACGTCGGCAATCCGTTCCTCAAATCCGAAACGGCTTATACCGCGAGCTTCACGGGCGCATGGCATAGCACCGACCGCCAGACAGAAATCAAGGTCACGCCGTACTATTCGCACGTCGAAAACTATATTGACGCGGTGCGCCGTCCCAATTCGTGCGGCATGATGGGCTGCGATAACAATCCGACGCTCACGAACGCGTTCGTCAAATTGACATACGCCAACCAGACCGCTCGTCTGTACGGCTTCGATCTATCCGGCAAAGTGCCGCTCGGGGTGACCGAATTCGGCGCTTTCGGGTTGAAAGGCGTGCTCAGCTACACCAACGGGCGCAATCTCGTGACCGGCGATGGCCTCTACAACATCATGCCGTTGAACGCCAAGCTGATACTGACCCACAAGCTCGGCGGCTGGGATAGCGGCATCGAGTTGGTCGCGGTGAGCGGCAAGTACGACGTCTCCAACGCGCGCAACGAACTCAGGACACCCGGCTACAGCCTGGTCAACCTGCGCGGCGGCTACACCTGGCAAAAGCTCCGTCTGACCTTCGGCGTCGAGAATGTGTTCAACCAGCGCTACTACCTGCCGCTGGGTGGCGCCTATGTCGGCGAAGGAGCCACGATGTCGTTCAATCAGGAAGCCGGGACGGTCCAGAATATGGGCGCGCCCCCGGCAAGCTATGGAGCAAGGGGCACCGCGAGCATGTGGGGTACCGCCGTTCCTGGTCCGGGCCGTTCGTTCTATGTCGGGGCGAACATGGAGTTCTGAGTCGCTCGGCGAATGACGCGCGCCGGCCGCGGGGAGCACCCCCGCGGCCGCGGCCAAGGACACCTGCCGCGATCTTCGGTTCATCGCGACCAACGGGAAACAAAGCCATGGATGTCGTGACATTGTCGCCGTGGGGCCTGTTCGTTCAGGCCGGGCTCGTCGTGAAGAGCGTGATGATCGTTCTTGTCGCGGCATCGATCTGGTGCTGGGTCATCATCATCGAGTCGCTGGTCGTGTTGCGCCGGCTCGACATCGCGCTTCGCGTCGAGCGTACATCGGACGGTGGGAAGCGGACTGTGCTCGCGCCAGTCCTGGAGTCGGCCAGCGATGTTCCGCCGGTCACACGCGAGACGCCGGGCGAAACGCGCAAGCGGATGGTCGAGGCAATGATGCGTTCGGGTCGCGCGCTCCTGTCGGAGGCCGAGCGCGGTCTTCCCAACCTTGCCGTCATCTCCTCGGTCGCGCCGTTCATTGGGCTGTTCGGAACGGTCTGGGGCATCATGACAAGTTTCGCCGGCATCGCGGAGGCGAAGGAAACCAGCCTTGCGATCGTGGCGCCGGGGATCGCCGAGGCGCTCGCCGCCACCGCCTATGGGCTGGCCGCCGCCATTCCGGCGTCGGTCGGCTACAACAGGATCGGCGCCGCCTTCGTCCGCCGCGGCCAAGCGATCATCGACCTGATCGAGCGCCATGCCGATCGGATCATCGCCCGCGACGATCGCCCGATGGCGGCTGAATAATGCCTTTTCCCGAAACCAACCGGCACGGGCTGAGCGACTGTCGGCCGCTTGCCGACATCAACGTAACGCCGTTGGTCGACGTGATGCTGGTGCTGCTCATCATCTTCATGGTGACCGCGCCGATGCTGGTCGCGGGGCTCGGCATTCATCTTCCCAAGGCGAGCCAGGCCGATCCGCTCACGCGGAAGCCGCCGGTTGTCGTGACCGTGACCAAGGACGGCAAATATCTGGTCGGCTCGGAGGCGGTCGCGCGCGAGGGGCTCGCGGCCGCCGTCCGCGACCGACTCGGCGAAGACCAGCCGGCCTACATTCAGGGCGATCACGAGGCGAGTTACGGTTCGGTCATTGCGATCGTCGATCTGCTCAGCGGCGCGGGGATCGCCAAGGTCGTCATGATCGTTGAACGCGGACGCGCCGGCGGCGACGGTCGCCCGGATCATGCGCCCGCCGGAGACGCGCGGCCATGATCCGTTCGAGCGAGGCGTTGTCGTTGCATGGCGCGGCAAGCACGGGCCTGCGGCTCAGGCCGCCATGGGTGCGGGCGACGGCGCTCGTCGCCGTCGCCGGATTTCACGGCGCGATTGTCGGGGGCCTCGGTCATTTTCGCGGCGAGACGAACGACCAGCTGGGGCGGCTTGAAGTCGGCGTCATCAGCCGTGGCGAAATCGCGTTCGATGCGCGGACGCTGCCCGTACCGGAGCGCATGACGACAAGCGCGTTGCCCGAATCCGCGCCCGTTCCCGACGCGCCGCCACAGGCCAGTGAAAAGCCGCCGGATTTGCCAGAGCCGGTGTTGAAATCGGACGCCGACACGGAGCAACCGCGAAAGCCGCCCGACCCGCCGGAAGCCGCTTCGCCGGCGCCGCCCGCGCCGCCGGTCCCGGCCATGGAGGCATCCGCCGCGAAGATCGGGTCCGACGGGCACGAGACCGAATTGGCGCGGCTATCCCTGTCCCGCTACGCGGTGATCGTGTCCGCGGAAATCAATCGTCACAAGCATTATCCCAAGGAAGCCCGTCTTCGCGACGAGCGCGGCGCGGTCGGTGTCGCGTTCACGGTCGAACCGTCGGGGCGCGTGATCAACTCGGCGGTCACGAAATCGTCCGGGAGCCGGACACTCGATGACGCGGCGAGCGCCATGGTCGCGGCCGCCAAACTACCTTCTCCACCGGGCGGCCGATTCCGGGGTGAAATACTGATCACATTCACGACGAAGTAGTTTTTCGCGCAAACGGCCAGCACAATGCCATTGGATATTTCGTTCGATGGCCTGCCGGACGATAGTCCGCTTCCCCCTCTCGTCGCGGCAAGACCATGCCGCGTCGTCCGCTGGAATCCGAGCGCGCCGCCAAGCGCGCGCATGCCATCGTCCGTCGGTTTCGAGGAACGGCGCAATGCGCCAGCCGCGCCCTGCATTTTTCGAAATTCTCGCCGGCTTCGGCCAAGAAGTAACGAGACGGGTCCGCGAGAGGCCTCGGCCGCCGGGCGCCAGGATCGGGTTCAGTCGCGGGCGGGTCGGGCGGCGACCGACGGGACATTCTTGTCCGCCGCCGCCAGCAGCCGGTCGGTCACGGCATAAAGGTCGCGGATCAATTCCGGTCCATACGTCTGTTCGATCAGCTTGTATTGCCGCGCGACGAGCGGGCGAAGCTTCATAAAGAGCTTGCGCGATTTCGGCGTCAGCCGAACGATGACCCGACGCTGGTCGTCCCGCATGCGCGACCGCGTCACGAGATCGGTGTCCTCCATTCGCGCGAGGACGCCGGCGAGGCTCGAACTCAGGATTTGGCACTTCTCGCAGATCTCGCGCGGTTCGAGCTCGTGGACTTCGTGCAGCACGCGGATCACGCGCCATTGCTGCTCGGTCAGGCCGAACTGGGCGAGCAGCGGGCGGAAATGACCCAGCACGACCTCGCGCGCCTGCAGCAGGAGCAGCGGCAGATTGCGATATTGAATATCTCGGCTCATCGGTGTCGCGCGGAACGAATGGCGGGCGGGAACATCAAGCGGCGGAAAGCTAACAAATCCGCCGCTGATTTGCCAGCAAGCTTCGAGCCGCGCGGCGGCGCGCGCGGCTGGCGGCGAGGCTCGGATCGCCGGCGGGCGAGCGCGCCCCCGAGAAAGGGGCGACGACGACGGTCATTCGTCCGCGTCCCGCCCCACCGCCTTGACTTGCTAACATCGCAGTGTTTTATTTGCTAACATATTAGGAAAAACCGGGTCGGCGTCTTCGGCGCGGGGGAGCGAGACGGATCGGCAAGGGACGCGGCATGCATTACGGCGTCATTCTCAACGACACGCGCTCGCTCGCGCGCATCGGCTCGCTCGATGCCGCGCCCTATCATGGCGCGCCGCGGGCGCCCGTTCTCTATATCAAGCCGGCCAACACCGTCGCCGGGGAGGGCGCCAATGTCCATCTGCCCGCCGGCGCGTCCTCTGTCGAGGTCGCCGCGACCGTCGGTCTCGTCATCGCGCGCGACGCGGCGCGGCTGACGCCCGCTAACGCGCTCGGTCATGTCGGCGAAGTCGCGCTCGCCTGCGACCTCAGCCTGCCGCACGCCAGCTATTATCGTCCGCCGATACGCGAGAAATGTTTCGACGGCTCCCTCGTGCTCGGCCCGCGCGCGCGGCTCGACGATATTTCCGCTCTCGTGCTGACGACGCGGATCGGCGCGGAATTGGTCGACACCTTCGCGCTCGGAGATCTCGTCCGCGACGCGGCACGCCTGCTCGTCGACGTGACCGAATTCATGACCCTGAACGCGGGTGACGTGCTGCTGGTTGGCGTCCTTTATCGCGCGCCCGAGGCGAGGCCCGGCGACGCCGTCCGCATCGAGGCCGCTGGCCTCGGCGGCCTCGCCTTCACCATCGCGAGGAACGAGGGATGAAGACGGGCCGCGTTGTCTATCAGGGCGCGATCCACGCCGTGACCGAGGCGGAAGGCGGCGTGCGCCTCGCCGACGGCCGCGTGCTCGCGGACGGATCCGTCGTCTGGCTGGCGCCGGTCGACGTCGGCACCATCTTCGCGCTCGGCCTCAATTACGCCGATCACGCCAAGGAACTCGCATTCAAGACTCCGCAAACGCCGCTGGTGTTCCTGAAGGGTCCGAACACGATCGTCGGCCACAAGGCGAAAACGCGCCGACCGGCCGACGCCACCTATATGCATTACGAATGCGAGCTCGCGGTCGTCATCGGCAAGGTCGGCAAGAACATCGCCAAGGCCGACGCCTACGATCATGTCGCCGGCTACACCGTCGCCAATGATTATGCGATCCGCGACTATCTCGAGAATTTCTATCGCCCCAACCTGCGGGTGAAAAATCGCGACGGCTGCACGCCGCTCGGGCCCTGGCTGGTCGCGCGCGCGGACGTGCCGAACCCGATGGCGCTGCGGCTGACGACGCGGGTCAATGGCCGGACGACGCAAACCGGAACCACGGCCGACATGATCTTCGACATCCCCACGCTGATCGCCTATCTTTCCTCGTTCATGACGCTTCGACCCGGCGACGTGATCCTGACCGGTACGCCGGAGGGACTCGCCGACACCAAGGTGGGCGACGTGGTCGAGACCGAGATCGAGGGCGTCGGCTGCCTCGTCAATACGATCGTCGACGACTCCACATTTTTCGCCGAACCACGCTGAGAGCGCATCATGATCACTCATCTCGTCAACGGCGAGAAGCTGGCCAGCGCCGAGACCTTCGACACCGTCAATCCGGCGACCGGCGAGGCGATCGCCGCGGTCGCCTCCGGCGGCGCGCGCGAGGTCGAGGCCGCCGTCGCCGCCGCCAAGGCGGCGTTTCCGAAATGGTCGACCATGGCGGTCAAGGATCGCGCCCGCCTGATGCGAAATGTCGGCGATCTCATCACCCGGCACGTCGCCGAACTCGCCGAGCTGGAGACGCGCGACTGCGGGCAGGTGATCGCGCAGACCAAGAAGGCGCTGATCCCGCGCGCGGCCGACAACTTTCATTTCTTCGCCGAACTCGCCCAGCACCAGCATGGCGAGACCTATGACAGCGACACCGGGCATCTCAACTACACGCTGTGGCAGCCGGTCGGCGTATGCGCGCTGATCTCGCCCTGGAACGTGCCGTTCATGACCGCGACGTGGAAGACCGCGCCATGTCTCGCCCTCGGCAACACGGCGGTGATGAAGATGTCGGAGCTTTCGCCGCTCACCGTGACGCGATTGGGGGAGCTCATTCTCGAAGCCGGCGTGCCGGCGGGCGTGTTCAACATCGTGCACGGCTACGGCGCGTCGGTGGGCGAGCCGCTGGTCTCGCACCCGGACGTGCGCGCGATTTCCTTCACCGGTTCGACGGCGACCGGCAATCGCATCGTCCGGGCTGCGGGCCTGAAGAAGTTCTCGATGGAGCTTGGCGGCAAATCGCCCTTCATCATCTTCGACGACGCCGATTACGAGCGCGCGCTCGACGCCGCGATCTTCATGATTTTCTCCAACAACGGCCAGCGCTGCACCGCCGGCTCGCGCATCATCGTGCAGGACACGATCTACGAGAAATTCGTCGCCGACTACGCCGCCCGCGCGGCGCGGCTTTCGGTCGGCGATCCGCTCGATCCGGCGACGATCGTCGGCCCGCTCATTTCCAAGGAGCATTGGAAGAAGGTCACGGGCTATATCGAGCTCGGCCAGAAGGAAGGCGCGCGGCTCGTCGCCGGCGGCGCGCCGGCGCGGGTGCCGGATGCCTTCAAGGGCGGCAACTGGGTGACGCCGACCGTTTTCGCCGACGTCGACAACAAGATGCGGATCGCGCAGGACGAGATCTTCGGTCCGGTGCCGTGCCTGATCCCGTTCAAGACCGAGGCGGACGCGGTGCGGATCGCCAACGATACGATCTACGGCCTGTCGTCCTATCTGTGGACCAACAACACCGGTCGCGTGCTGCGCATGGCCAAGGCAATCGAGGCGGGCATGACCTTCGTCAACAGCCAGAACGTTCGCGATTTGCGCCAGCCGTTCGGCGGCGTGAAGGCCTCCGGTACCGGGCGCGAAGGCAATCACTACTCGTACGAAGTCTTCTGCGAGGCGAAGAACGTCGCCGTGTCCTATGGCGATCACGCCATTCCGCGTTGGGGCATTTGAGGGAGGAAGAAATGGGCAAGCTCGCGCTGGCCGCCAAGATCACGCACGTGCCGTCGATGTATCTGTCCGAGCTGGACGGACCGCACAAGGGCTGCCGCCAGTCCGCCATCGACGGCCACAAGGAAATCGGCCGCCGCTGCCGCGAGCTTGGCGTCGACACCATCGTCGTGTTCGACACCCATTGGCTCGTCAATTCCGGCTATCACATCAACTGCTCGCCGTCGTGGGAGGGGGTCTACACCTCGAACGAACTGCCGCATTTCATCAAGAACCTGCCGTTCAAGCATTTCGGCAATCCGGAGCTCGGCCGCTTGATCGGCGAGCAGGCGAGCGCCGACGGCGTGTTCACCCGCGTCCACGACAACACCAGTCTCGCGCCGGAATACGGCACCCTGGTGCCGATGCGCTACATGAATTCCGACAACCGCTTCAAGGTCGTCTCCATCGCCGCGCTGCTCACCGTGCATGATCTGTCGGATTCGATTTCGCTCGGCCGCTCGGTGCGCAAGGCGATCGAGCGGCGCTACGAGGGAACGGTCGCGGTGCTGGCGAGCGGCTCGCTGTCGCATCGTTTCGCGCAGAACGGCGTCGCCGACGAATTCCTGCACAAGGTGTGGAGCCCGTTCCTGGAGACGGTCGATCACGCCATCGTGGAGATGTGGCGGCGCGGCGATTGGAAGACGTTCTGCGGCCTGCTCGAGGAATACGCGGTGAAATGTCACGGCGAGGGCATGATGCACGACACCGCGATGCTGATGGGCCTGGTCGGCGCGGAGGAATACGCCGGCAAGGTCGAGGTGATCACGCCATATTTCGGTTCGTCGGGCACCGGGCAGCTCAACGCCGTGTTTCCGCTCTGAGCGCGTCCGGCGCGCCGGCCGGTTGACGTCGAGGAGGGCGAGATGCCCCATCTGGTTTACGAATACACCGCCAATCTCGCGGACGAGGCCGACATCGCGGGCCTCTTGCGCAAATCGAGCGCGGTTCTCATCGCCCAGGGGGGCGTGTTTCCGGTCGGCGGCATCCGCGTGCGCGCCATCGCGCTCGCCGATTATTGCATCGCCGACGGCGCCGATCCCGACGACGCCTTCGTCCACGCCAGTCTCAAGATCGGTGCCGGGCGCGGCGAGGCCGAGAAGAACAAGGTCTGCGACGACCTGTTCGCCGTGATGTGCCAGCATTTCGCCGCGCAATTCGACAAGCGCGGCATCGCGCTCTCGCTTGAATTGTCCGAGTTCGGCGAGGCCGGCACGTGGAAGAAGAACAACATCCACGCCCGCTACAAGAGGCCCTGAAACCGCGATCGCGCGAGGAAGAAGCATGCTTGATCAAGCCGTCATCGAGGCCGCCGCGCGGCGCCTTTACGAAGCCGAAAGGAACCGCGCGCCGACGCGCCAGATTTCGCTCGATCATCCCGAGATCACAATCGCCGACGCCTACGCGATCCAGCGCGCCGGCATCGCCTTGAAACTCGCCGAGGGCCGCAAGGTCATCGGCCACAAGATCGGGCTGACCTCGCGCGCGATGCAGCAGTCCTCGCAGATCGACGAGCCGGACTACGGCACGCTGCTCGATGACATGGTCTTTGTCGATGGCGGCGAGGTGCCGATCAACCGGTGCGTCGACCCGATGGTCGAGGTCGAGCTGGCGTTCGTGCTTAAGAGCCGGCTCGCCGGCGCCAACGTCACCATCTTCGACGTGCTCTCCGCCACCGATTACGTCTCCCCCGCGATCGAGCTGATCGACGCGCGCTGCCACCGCGTCGATCCCGAGACCGGTCGGCCGCGCAAGGTCATGGACACGATCTCCGACAACGCGGCCAATCTCGGCATCATTTGGGGCGGACGGCCGATCGGGCCGATGGACATGGATCTGCGCTGGGCCAGCGCGCTGCTCTATCGCAACGGCGTGATCGAGGAGACCGGCGTCGCCGCCGGCGTGCTCAACCATCCGGCCAACGGCATCGCCTGGCTGGCGCGGAAATTCGCGCCCCATGGCGTCGCGCTGGAGCCGGGTCAGATCATCCTCGCCGGATCGTTCACCCGGCCGGTCAAGGCGCGCAAGGGCGACACCTTCCACGCCGATTACGGTCGGCTTGGCCAGATCACCTGCCGTTTCGTCTGAAGGGGCGCGCCGCCATGGACATGCCGCTGAACGCCTTCAAGCGGGCGCTCGCCGCCCGCCAGACGCAGATCGGGCTGTTTCTCGGTCTCGCCGACGGCTACGCCGCCGAGATCGTCGCGACCGCGGGCTATGACTGGCTGCTCATCGACGCCGAACACGGGCCCAACGATCTGCGCTCCGTCATCCGGCAATTGCAGGTGCTGGCGGGCTATCCGGCGCGGCCGGTGGTGCGCTGCGTCGATCATGATCCGGCGCGGATCAAACAATTGCTCGACGGCGGCGCGCAGACGCTGATGGTGCCTATGGTCGAGTCCGCGCGGCAGGCCGAGGCGCTGGTCAAGGCGATGCATTATCCGCCGGGCGGCATTCGCGGCGTCGGCACCGCCATGGCGCGCGCGGCGCGATGGAACGGGGTCGAGCGCTATTTCGCCGAAGCCGACGGCGAGATGTGCCTGATCGTCCAGATCGAGTCGCTTGCCGGTCTCGCCGCGCTTGACGAGATCGCCGCGGTCGAGGGCGTCGACGCGGTCTTCATCGGTCCATCCGATCTTGCCGCGGCGATGGGCCATCTCGGCCAGCCTGGCCATCCGAAAGTGCGGGAGCGGGTCGAGGCGGCGCTAAGCGCGATCATCGCCGCCGGCAAGGCGGCCGGCGTCTTCTCCGCCGACCCGGCGCTCGCCGCGCGCTATCTCGAAATCGGCGCGAGCTTTCTCCTCGTCGGCGTCGACGCGCTGCTCCTGCGCAACGCCTCGGTCCGGCTCGCAGGGGAATTCAAATCCGCGCGCGGGATGAAGTCCGGCGGCGATTATTGAAGACGGGCGGCCCGCGAAGCCGATCGCAAGCGGTGGCGGTCGTCGAACGACGCGAAATTCATTGCATGCCAGCGACCGCGACGCGGATCCATCGCGACGCGGATCGATAAGCTGTCGTGATCGCACCATAGGATGGAGCGCCACGCGTCGAAATCCGATCCCGTGCATTATGCTCAAGACAAATGTCGCGCATCAGAAGAATGCATTAGGCCCGCGAGAGGGCGGTCACTAAGCTTCCCTTTCCGTTGCGGCGGGGCCGCGCCAAGGCACTTGTTGCATTGCAACGATAATCGCCCCGCATAATGCGACGCCGTGCCTGCGATTGCGCCAATAACCAATCAACCACTCGCGATATGGAGGAAGCATGTTCAGGATCACGCGGTGCCTAGCCGTCCTTCGTCTCTTCTCGACGATCCTCTTCGCGACGTCGGTCGCCGTTGTCGCCGCGATGGCGCCGGCGCGCGCCGCCGACCCGATCCGCATCGGCTTTTCGATGTCGCTCACGGGCGGATTGGCGCCGCTGGGCAAGGTGGCGCTGATCACGATGAAGCTCTGGGAAGAGGACATCAACGCCAAGGGTGGACTGCTCGGTCGGCCGGTGCAGCTTGTCCATTACGATGACCAGACCAGCGCCTCGAACGTGCCGGGAATCTATTCCAAGCTGCTCGACGTCGACAAGGTCGACCTAGTGATCGGTCCCTTCGCCACCAATATGACCGCGCCAGCGATGCCGGTCGTCATGCAGAAAAAGAAGGTCCTCATCTCCATCTACTCGACGGCGGTCAATACCGAGTTCAACTATGATCGGTATTTCTCGATGATCCCGCTTGGGCCGCGTCCGAAAACGGCGTTCACCGAGGCGTTCTTCGAAGTCGCGGCGAAACAGGATCCCAAGCCGCGAACGATCGCGATCGTCGCGGGTGACGGCGAGGCGACGCACTTTATCGCCGAGGGCGCGCGCGAAAACGCCAAGAAGTTCGGCCTCGAGATCGTCTACGACCAGACCTATCCATTGTCGACGGCCGATCTGACGCCGCTCGCCCGCAGCCTGAAGGCGAAGAATCCCGATCTCGTGCTGATCAGCTCCTATCCGATCGACTCGGTCGCGATGGTGCGCGCGATCAACGAAATCGGCTTTACGCCGAAACTCGTCGGCGGGGCGATGAACGGCATTCCCTCGCCGGGCCTCAAGGCCCAGCTCGGACCGCTGCTCAACGGCTTCGTCAATTACGAATTCTGGCTGCCGGTGGGCGATCTCGATACGCCCGAGGCCAAAGATCTGGTCAAACGATATCGCGAGCGCGCCGTAGGCCAGGGCGTCGATCCGGTCGGCCTCTATCTGCCGCCATGGGCCTATTCCTACATTCAGATTCTCGGCGAGGCGATCAAGGCGACCAACAGCCTGGATGACGGCAAGATCGCCGACCACATCCGCAAGACGACCTTTTCCACCCTGGTCGGCAAAGTCAAATTCGGTCCGGGCGGCGAATGGGATCAGAGCCGGATGCTGCTGGTCCAATATCGCGGCGTGAAGGGCAACGACATCAACCAGTTCAAGGACCTGTCGACGTTCGAAATCCTGTGGCCGGAGAAATACGCGACCGGCAAGGCGATCTACCCCTACGAGAAGGCGAAGTAGCGGGCTTCAGGTGTCGTCTCGGCCCCTTCCGTCCATCGGCGGAGGGGGCCGCCATGCTTCGCGGATATTCCCAGGCGGAGAAGAAGCGACGTGACCCGCGAGGATGCGAAGCGCGCCAAGGGCGCGATCTGGATCGTCGCGGACGACGTCGGTGAGGAAGCTCCGCTGCCCGCGCTCGCGCTGATCGAGGAAGCGCGCGGGCTCGCGGGGCCGGGCGGACATCTCTCCGTCGTGATGGAGGGGAGGGGCGCGCGCGCGCACGCCCCCGTTGCCGGCCATCACGGTGCCGACAGTGTCATGATCGTGCGTCCGGCGAGGAGTGACCGGCTTGGCGTCTCCGCGCTCGCCGAAGCGATCGCTGAATTGGTTCGCGCGCGCGCGCCCCGCCTCCTGCTGTTCACATCAACCCCGCGTGCGCTCCAGACGGCGGCCCGCGTCTCCGTCCGTCTCGGGCTTGCCTGCGTATCCAACGTCACGCGGCTCGATCTCGATCCGGATGGCGCGATCCGCGTCACCAAGCCGGTTTATGGCGGGCGGGCGCAGCTTGCCTTGCGCGCCGCGCCGGATGCGACGTTGCTGGTCGCCGTCAAAGCGGGCGTGTTCACCCCGGGGCGGGCGGACGAGACGCGGCGCGCCGACATCGTCGAGATCGCCGTCGACGCCGCCGACGAAACTGGCGACGCGGCGCGGGTTCTGGAAATTCAGCGTCCCGATCCGGCGACGCTGGATCTTGGCGAAGCGCGCGTCGTCCTCGGCCGCGGTCGCGGCGTTGGTGGGAGCGCCGATTTTGGCCGGATCGATGAACTCGCCAAGCTGATGGGCGCGGCGATCGGCGGCACGCGGGTGGCGGTCGATGCCGGCTGGATTCCGCTTTCGCGACAAATCGGACAAACCGGAAAAGTCATCGCGCCGCGGCTTTATCTCGCCTGCGGCGTTTCCGGCGCGTCGCATCACATGGCTGGCGTGCGGGACGCCGGGCTGGTCGTGGCTATCAACAAGGACAGGACCGCGCCGATTGTCACGATGGCGGACATCGCCGCGATCGGCGACCTCAATGAGATTCTTCCTGAAATGATCGCGGAGGTTCGCCGTCATCAAGCGCGCGCGGACGACATCGTTCGCGATCGGGAGGGGGCGGAGTGAAACGCCATTACGACGCGATCGTCGTCGGCGCGGGTCCGGCGGGAATTTCGGCGGCGCTGGTGCTGGCGCGCGCGGGCCTCGACGTGATCGTGCTCGAACGCGGTGAATTTCCCGGCGCGAAGAACATGTTCGGCGGCGTGATGCATGGGCACGCGCTGGCCGCGCTGGTGCCCGATTTCTGGAACGAGGCGCCGATCGAGCGGCGCATCACGCGGCGCGTGCTGACCGCGCTTTCCGGGGACGCGGCGGTCTCGCTCGACTATTCCGATCCGCGTCTCGGGCAATTCCCGAACGCCGGCGTGACCGTGTTTCGTTCGCGTTTCGACAGGTGGTACGCGGGGAAGGCCGTCGAGGCCGGCGCGACCTTGGTCAACGAGGTTCTCGTCGACGATGTGATCCGCGACGGCGGACGGATCACGGGGGTCCGTGTCGGCAGGACGGACGGTGATCTCCATGCCCCGGTGGTGATCGCGGCGGACGGCGCGAATTCCTTGCTGTGTCGGAAGGCGGGACTCCGGCCGGAAATCGATCCGGCGCATATGGGGCTCGGCATCAAGGAAACGATCAGGCTTTCGCGAAAGGAACTGGAGGATCGTTTCGCCGTCGACGGCTCCGACGGCGCGGCGATGGAGTTCATCGGCGGACCCAAGTCGCCGCTGCAATTCGGTGGCTTCATTTACACCAACAGGGAATCGTTGTCGGTCGGCATGGTCTGCCAGCTCGCCTCGCTGAAGGCGGGCAACGCGACCGCGATCGACGCGTTCGGCGAATTCAAGGCGCATCCGATGATCCGCCGCCTGTTGAGCGGTGGCGAGGCGAGGGAATATTCAGCCCATCTCGTTCCCCAGGGCGGCGCCAGGATGATGCCCAAGCTGTTCGCCGACGGCATGGTGGCGGTGGGCGACAGTGCGGGCCTGGTGTTGGCCACGGGCCTTCATCTCGAGGGAATGAATTTCGCGATTGCCTCGGGCGCGGCCGCCGCCGAAGCCGTCATGCATGCGCATCGGACCAAGGATTTTTCGGCCGCGGCGCTGAAGCGCTACCAGAACCTGCTCGAACGGAGCTTCGTCTTGAAGGATCTCGTTCGCTTCAAGGGCGCTCAGGACGTGCTGGCGAACGCGCGGCTTCACACGGTCTATCCGGCGGCGGCGGCCGACTTCCTGTTGAAGCTGTTCACGAGCGATGGCGAGCCGCGCGCCGGGGCGCTCGCGCTCGCGCGCAAGACGGCGCTCGAAAGAGCGTCGATATGGACGCTGGTCATGGACGCCATCAAGGCCGGAAGATCGCTATGAGCCAGCCATTCGCCGCCGACCGATCGGAACTTGTTCGCCGCGCGATCGATCCCGAGCCGCACATCAAGGTCGACGGGAGAATTTGCGCGAAATGCAGCGATAGCGTTTGCGCTCGCGTCTGCCCGGCCGAGTGCTTCACCTTCGAAAACGGTCAAGTGACATTCTCTCACCAGACCTGCCTGGAGTGCGGCGCCTGCCGGGTTTCCTGCCGGAGCGGCGCGCTCGACTGGAACTATCCCAAGGGAGGATTCGGGGTCGCGTTTCGATACTAGCGTCTGGTCCCCGGCGGAATATCGTTATGAACATCCTGGTCTGCGTCAAACAAATCGTCGATTGCGGCGCGCCCATCGAAATCGACGCGGCGGCCAATGACCTTCGCGATGACGAGGTGGCGTGGGCGCCGAATCCGGCAGACCTCGTCGCGGTGTCGATCGCGTGCGCCATTCGCGACCGGCTGGAAAGCGGCGCGGTCATCGCCCTGTCCGCCGGACCGGAGCGTGTCGCGGCCGTGCTGCGCAAGAGCCTGATGCTTGGCGCCGATCGTGCCGCGCGACTGGCGTGGACGGGTGGCGGGATCGCCGAGTCGGGCGTCGCGGCGGTCTTGCTCGCCGCCGCCGCGAGACATTTCGATGCTTCGCTCGTTCTGTGCGGCGGCCAGGCCGAGGATAGTTTGAGCGGCCTGACCGGATTCGCGCTTTCGGCCGCGCTCGACTGGCCGGTCGTTCCTTTCGTCGAACGGCTGGTTGGCGTGGAAGACGGACGCGCGCTCATTCTGCGAAGCCGGATGGAGGGCGGCTACCGTCAAATCGTTCGGATCGACGCGCCGGCGGTCCTGACCTGCGAGGCGGGTGCGAGCGAGCTTGCCTATTCCTCGTTGCCGCGCGTCATGGCGGGCCAGTCGGCGCCGATCGCGGTGCTGACGCCGGCCGATGTCGGCGTGAGCGCGGCCGTGCTTTCACATCGGAAGCGGCTGGAAGTGACCGGCCTTACCTATCCCAGGCCGCGGCCGAAGCGGATCTTCACGCCGGATAGCGGCCAGCCGGCCGGCGAGCGGATCAAGCAGATCATGTCCGCGGGACTTGCGCGACGACGCTCGCGCATCCTCGAAGGACCGCCGCGCGAAATCGCGGCCGAGCTGGTGAAGCTGCTCCGGCGACACAAGATCATTTAGCGGGAACGATCCGATGCTTCCGTCCTGCGCGCGTCACTCAAGGCCAAGGTATCCGACATGACGAACCAATTCCCGAGGCTGCTCAGCCCGACGAAGATCAAGAACGTCGCCTTGCGCAATCGGGTGGTGTTTCTTCCGCATCTGACGCTGTTCGCCTCCGAGGATCGCGCGCCGACGGAACGGCATCGCTACTATTACGCCGAGCGGGCCAAGGGCGGCGTCGGGCTCATCGTCGTCGAATGCCAAGCCGTCCACCCGACCGGCGGGCACCTGAAGGTGGTCGACGCCTCCGACTTGGCGCGCATGCGGCGTTGGCGCGAGACCATCGACGCGTGCCACGGCCACGGCGCCAAGATATTCGCCCAGCTCACCCATTTCGGCAATCAAACCTTCCGTCGCTTCAACTGGCTGCCGCTGTGGGCGCCCTCGGACGTTCCCGACGCGAGCGTGCGCGAAGTGCCGAAGGCCATGGAGATCGATGACATCAGGACCGTCGTCGAATGTTTCGCGCGGGCGGCGGCCCATGTCCGCGAGGCGGGCTTCGACGGCGTCGAGATCAAGGTGGCGCATGACGGGTTGCTGCGGCAATTCCTCTCCCCGTATTCCAATCGGCGCGACGACGAATATGGCGGCGGCGCCGAGAACAGGATGCGCATCGTCATCGAGGTGCTTCGCGCGGTCAGGCGCGCGGTGGGCGAGGACTTTCCGATCGGCATGCGGCTCTGCCTCGACGAATTGATTCCCGGCGGCTACACGCTCGACGACGCCAAGGGCTTCGCGACCGCGTTCCAACGCGAAGGTTCGCTCGACTATATCAGCGGCGACATCGCGACATGGATGAGCATTCCGCTGATGGTCGCGCCGATGGTGGCGCCGCTGGGATACGCGAATTACGCCGTCTCCGCGATCAAGGAGGCGGTGGATATGAGCGTCGTCGCCTTCGGGCGCATCAACGATCCGCGCCAAGCCGAGATGCTGCTCGCCGATGGGCACGCCGATCTCGTCGGCATGGCCAGGCAACTCTTGTGCGATCCGGAATTCGTGGTGAAGGCCGAGCAGGGGCGGGCGGACGAGATTCGCGCCTGCGTCGCCTGCAACCAGGAGTGCATCGGCAAGTTGCTCATGCTCGACGCCATCGGCTGCATTCACAATCCGGCGGCGGGACGTGAAAAGACGCTCGGAGCGGGAACGCTCGCGCGCGCGGCCCGGAAGAAGAAGGTCGTCGTGGTGGGTGGCGGCCCGGCGGGGCTCAAGGCGGCCGAGATCGCGGCGGCGCGCGGCCACACCGTGATCCTCATGGAAAAACAGGCCGAGCTTGGTGGCCAGATCGCCTGGGCAACGAAGGCGGCGAATCGCGATGAGCTCGGCGGCGTCATCCGCCATCTGTCGAAGCGGGTCGCCCGCCTCGGCGTCGAGGTGCGGTTGAATACGCGCGCCACCAAAGCCGCGATCCTGGCGGAAGAGCCGGACGCCGTCGTGATCGCCACCGGCGCGGTGCCCGGCCCGTGGCCGTTCGCGGTCGCCGGCGCGACGCCGGTGCTGACGGATATCGAGGCGCTCGCCGGCGCCGAGCCGTCGGACCGAAATGTCGCGCTCCTCGATCTCGACTGTCACTTTCGCGGCGGCAGCGTCGCCGAGACGCTCGCGGCGCGCAACAGAAGCGTCGTCGTCATCACTCCGACGTTTCATGCCGGGGCCGATATCGATTTCGGCGGCCTGATCCTTCTTCGCCAACGGCTGGCGGAAAAACACGTGACCTATATTCCAAGCTCGACGATCATCGATGTGGGCGACGGCGCGGTGACGGTCCTCGACGTCATCACCGGCGCGACGCGCGCGCTGGACGGCATCGACGCGGTCGTGGTCGCCGGCGGCGTGAAGGCCGATGACGCGCTCTACCGCGAGCTGAAGGGGCGGATCCCGGAGGTCCATGCGGTCGGCGACTGCGTCGCGCCGCGACGCATCGAGACGGCTACCTATGAAGGCGAGTTGGTCGGCCGGGCGCTATAGGCGCGGGGGAGGCATCCTCGCGGCGGCATCGGCCGCGCGCGGGCGGCGGCCGCGTCTCAGGTCTTCGGATCGACCATGGTGGTCGCCGGAAACAGCTCTTCCGGATCGACCCGCCGCACGGCGATGAACTGCTCGGTCATATAGCGGCTCATGGCGTCGAGCGAGGGAAGGCTGCTTTCGTAGCCGTATGGAAAGACGTCGTCGCCGATCAACCGGCGCGCGCCTTCGGCGGAGCTGACCAGCCACGGCAACCCTATTCTCAAGGCGGCGGTCTCAAAAAGGTCGGCCTGCGAGATGCGCTTGGCCTCGCTGAAAGCCTGGTAGAGGTTGCGCGCGATCCAGGGATGCTTTTCGTAGATCTCCCGCCGGATCCCGATCACATGCATGATCGGAAAAATTTTTGTTTTCCGATAATAGGCTTTCTCGACCGTCTCGAAATCCTCGAACAGCCGCCGCACCACGCCGTCGCGGGCCTTGTAGGCGCGCGGCGTTCGCGGACAGACGATCGCGTCGATCGCCCCGTCGTCGAGTAGCTGATTGAGGGTCTCGGTCGGACCGATCGCCCGCAGCGGAAAGCCGTCCGGCAGATTATTCGGCCACTTGTCCTGGCGGCCGGGATTGTCCATCCCGCCCTGAAACCAGTTCAGTTCCTCGGTTCGCACGCCGTATTCGTCCGATAGGAATCCGCGCGCCCAGACCGCGGCCGTGATCTGGTATTCGGGCACGCCGACCTTCTTGCCGCGCAAATCCTCGGGCCTGGCGATCATTCGGTCGGCGCGCGTGTAGATCGCGGAGGCGCGGAAGCTGCGGGAGATGTGCACGGGAATGGCGACGTAGGGGCTCAAGCCGAAATTCCCGGAACCGCGCGACAGGGCCACGTAGTAGCCGCTCAAGCCGATCTCGGTGACGTCGAATTCCTGATGATACCAGGCGCGGTGAAAGCATTCCTCGAGATTGACCACGACGTAATTGACATCGCAGCCCTCCACCTTGACCCGGCCGTCCATCAGCGGACGCACGCGGTCGTAGTCCCAGGTCGCGATGGTGATGCTTACTTTGGCCATGCTATCCCTGTCCGCGCCGCGATGATGCTTCCCCACCCGGCGTCGCTGTCGACCACCACCCAAATCGGCGTTGCGCTCGGCCCGTTGGAAGCCAAGACTTCGGGCCGCGAGCCTCCCGCGCGTTTCCCCAAATTCGGCTTCAAACCAAACCGGCTTTGAAATCGGTTGCGTACGTGGACATTTTACCGGCCACGTTT
Source organism: Xanthobacteraceae bacterium (assembly GCA_041918675.1). GTDB lineage: Bacteria > Pseudomonadota > Alphaproteobacteria > Rhizobiales > Xanthobacteraceae > SCUB01. Next base: position 394,030 of record JAYRVF010000014.1, on the reverse strand, counting down.
TTCATGCGTCCAATGCAAACCAATCATGTTGATCATTCGCCGCGCAGATGATCGCCCGGTGATGGCGGGCAACGTCCGCGCGGAGCGGTTCAAGGTGAGATGGATGGGGCTCGCGCGACGTCGACGCGACAAGGAAATGCTCGTGATTGAAGTCGGGCGGAGCCGGCAATCGCCGCGAAAGCGATTTTCGCATTTTCGGGATTGGCGCTACGCGCCGAGATAGAGGTCGCGGATCAGCTTGTTGTCGTTGAGTTCGGCGGCGGAGCGGCCCTCGAACACGATGCGGCCGTGAACGATGACATAACCCCGATCGGCGATCCGGATCGCCTGATGGAAGTTCTGTTCGGCCATCAGAACCGTCAGGTCCTGTCGCTCCTTCAATTCGCGGATCGAGTCGATCGTGCGCGCGACCATCAGCGGCGACAGGCCGACCGACGGCTCGTCGACGATGAGGATGGACGGCTCCAGCATGATCGCGCGCGCGAGCGCCACCATCTGCTGCTCGCCGCCGGAAAGCTTGCCGGCCAGTTGCCCGCGCCGTTCGCGAAGGACGGGGAAGATCTCGAAGCAGAAATCCATGTTGCGCCGGATGCGCGCGCGCGCGGTGCGGCGATAGGCGCCGAGCAGGAGATTCTCCTCCACCGCGAGCGCGGGGAAAAGGCGTCGCCCCTCCGGCACCACCGCGATGCCGAGGTCGATGATCTGCTCGGTCGTCAATGTCGTGAGATCGACGCGCTTGTCGTCGATTTCCGCGACAATGCGTCCGCCGGTGGGGCGCAGGATCCCGATGATGCATTTCATCAAGGTGCTCTTGCCGTTGCCATTGGTGCCGAGCAGGGCGACTGTCTCTCCGGCGCCCACCGTGATCGACACGTCCTCGAGGGCCCGCACCGAGCCGTAGGCGGCGTGAACCCCCTCGATGATCAGGCTTCCGGCCAAGACGCGTTCCTTTCGACTTGCTGGCCAAGATAGGCGCTTTCGACATCGGGGTCGCGGATCACCGTCTCCGGATCGCCGTCGGCGACCTTCTGTCCGGACACGAAGACGATCAGCCGCCGCGAGAAGGCCATCACGGCGTGCATGATGTGCTCGATCAAGATGATGGTGACGCCGCTCTCGTTGAAGCGGATCAGAAGATCGACGATGTCCTCGATCTCGGAAAGCGAGAGCCCCGCCATCGCCTCGTCGGCCACCAGCAGCTTCGGTCCGGTCGCCATCGCGCGGGCGAGTTCGAGCTTGCGCAGCTCGACCTGGCTGAGAACATGCGGCGATCGATCGGCCATGTTTCCCAGGCCGACCATGTCGAGGAGTTCGTGGCAGCGGCGATCGACCTCGCGCGGCTTGGGATGGTCGCCGCCGCGCGCCCTGGCGGTGAACACCACGGGAAGGCGCAAATTGTCGATCACCGACATGCTGCGGAACGGTCGCGGCAACTGGAAGCTGCGCGCCATGCCGAGCCAGGTCCGTTCGTGGGTGGAAAGCCTGGTGACGTCGCGTCCGTTGAAGCGGATGGCGCCGCTATCGCTGTAGAGCGCGCCGCAAAGGCAATTCACGAACGTACTCTTGCCCGCGCCATTGGGACCGATCAATCCGACGCGGTCGCCGGCCTTGACATCGAGGAACACCGCGTTCAGCGCGGCGAAGCCGCCGAACCGCTTGGAAACGTCCCGGACCTCCAGCAGCGCTTCCGCCATCACGACCTCCCCGCCCGAGTCCACGACTGCGCCAGTCCGACGATGCCGTTCGGCGCGACGATCACGAAGCCGACCAGAAGCAGGCCGACGATCAGGAGATTGACCGCCGACGAGATCGTCACGGTGGCGACCTGCTGAATCGTTCCCAGCAGCAGTGCGCCGATCAGCGGCCCGACCCAGGTCGCGGCGCCGCCGATCAGCGGCATGGCGATGCTATTGACGCCATAGGCGAGATTGAAGGCGGAATGGGGATCGAGAAAGGTGACGTAATAGGGCAGCGGCGCGCCGGCCATGCCCATGAACATGCCGCTCAAGGTGGTCGCGACCAGTTTCAGCCGCAGTGTCGGGACGCCGCAAGCCTCCGCCGCCTGCTCGTCGTCGCGGATGCTGGCGAAGCCGATGCCGAGCCGCGAGCGTTCGATGGCGCGAGCCGTCGCGATGGCGACGATCGCGAGGCCGAGCATGATCAGGAACAGGTATTCCACATAGTTGATGGCGATGCTTTCGCCGAACAGGTGGATTTGCGCCGGCCGCAGGATATAGGCGCCGCGCGATCCGCCGACGAAATGCCAGTTGGTGATCAGCGTCTGCAGTACCACCGCCAGCGCCAGCGTCGCGATCGAGAAAAAGACGCCGCGCAGCCGCAGCGTCAGAAAGCCGGTGGCGAGGCCGACGAGGGCCGACACCAATCCGCCGATGACGATCAGAAGCGGCACCGGCAACGGAACGAGCTTGTGCACCACCACGGAGGAGTAGGCGCCGAGCGCGAAGAACGCCGCCGCGCCGAAATTCACGTAGCCGCAATAGCCGCCGAGAATGTTCCAGGCGGTCGCGAGCACGACATATTGCAACACGACGTAACCGGCGAAGAACACATAGTCGTTCCCGCTCAACCGGGCTGCGCCGAAAACGAGCAGGCCAACGACGATCGCGGCGAGAATGAAGGTGCCGTTGCGCATGCTATCTTCCCATGATCCCCGATGGACGAACGGCAAGCGTCAAGAGCAGGAAGCCGAAGGCGATCGCGGGCGCCCATGACGGACCGATCAACGTCACGGTCAGCCCTTCCACCACGCCGAGCAGCATCGCGGCCAGCACCGTTCCGGACAGGCTGCCCATGCCGCCGAGGACGCAGATCGCGAACACCCGGCCGATATATTCCCGCCCGATCGACGGCTCGACGGGCTGGATGATGATGAGGAACGCTCCGGCAAGACCGGCCGTCGCGATCGAGATGGAAAACGCGATGCGCTTGATGCGGATCGGATCGACCGCCATCAGTCGCAGCGCGAGCTGATCCTGCGACACCGCCATGATCGCCCGGCCGAGAAAGCTATGCGATAGGAACAGTTGCAGCCCCACCGCCATGACGAGCGAGATTGCGCAGGGAACCAGCATACGCAGCGGCAGGTCGACCACGCCGAGATGCGCCGCCGGGCCGATATAGGGCGCCGAAACGTAGCGGTAATCCACGCCGAACACGAGGATCAGCGCCACCTCGATGATGAACAGGAGACCGAAGAAGAACGCCAGGCTCCGCAGGCTCTCGTCGCCCCGTCGTTCGAATGACAGGAAATAGACCTGATAGATAGCGCCGCCGAGGAAATAGAACGCCGGCAGGATGATCAGGCCGGCGAGAACCGGATCGACGCCGAGGCGTGCGTTGAGAATATAGGTGACGTAGGAGCCCAGGATGATGAAGGCGGGATGGGCGATGTTGACGATATTGAGGATGCCGAACGAGATCGAGATCCCGATCGTGACGGCGGTATAAAAGCCGCCGAGCAGCAATCCCGCGATGATCGCGCCGATGTAGAGATCAAGCGACAGGTCCACGCCACTCTCCCCCCAGGCCTGACCGCGTCCGCGTCGCGATCGCGGCCCGCGCGCGGGCGCGCCGCGCCGTGTTGATCGCCGCGGTCGTCATCGGAACCGCGCGACCTTGGCCATGATTTCCCGAAACCATTGATGCGCGGGATCGCTGTCGACCCGCGGGTGCCAGACTTGCGAATATTCAATTTCCGGAAACTCGATCGGCGGCTCCAGCACCTTGGTCCGCGAGATCGCCGCCAGGCGCGTGGCCAGCCGCTTCGGCAGCGTGAGGATCATGTTGGAATGCTCGATGTTCCACGCGGCGCAGGCGAAATAGGGAATCTTGAGCTGCACCTGGCGCGTCAATTTCTTGGTCTGCAGCGTCTGGTCGACGATGCCTTGGCGATGATCGGTGAGCACGATCATCGCGTGCGGATAGGCCAGATACTGCTCCATGGTGAGGCGCTTGGTGCCGAGCGGATGCCCCTTGCGGACCAGACAGACGAAGCGGTCGCGGTAAAGCAACTGGGTGCGATACTGATTGGGCACGGCGTTGGGCCAGAGGATCAGATCGATGGCGCCGGACTCAAGGCGGTCGAACAGGCGATCCGTCAGCATCAGGATCTCGACCGTCATGTTGGGCGCGAGCTTCGTCGTTCGCTCCAGAAACGCCGGCAGCAGAACGCTGGCGGCGTGGTCGGTCGAGGCGACGCGAAAGGTTCCGGTCGCCGTCGCCGGGCTGAACTGGTCGTCGCGGATGAGTTCCTCGATGCGCGGCAGCAGCCGCTTGATTTCCTCGTAAAGCCGCAGCGCGCGGTGGGTCGGCTCGTAGCCCTGCTTGGTGCGCACGAACAATTCGTCGCCGAACAGGGTCTGCAACCGCACCAGCAGCCGGCTCATGGCCGGCTGGCTCAGATGCATCTGCTCGGCCGCCCGCGTGATGCCGCGTTCCTCCACCAGCGCCAGCAGCGCGGCGAACAGCCCAAGATCGACGCGGCGAATATGTTTGAAGGACATGGGATTGATGACCTCGGTCGCTCCCGGATGAAATCGTCTAGCCGCGGCCGCTACCCAACCGAACCGGTCGACCCAGCGCTCCGCGGCGACCGGCCGAATTCGGCGCCGCCGCGGGAGCCGGCCGCGACCGCTAACCGCGCGGAGGCCACGGAACCGGCCCGCCGTCGAGATTAAAATAGACGCTCTTCGTCGCCATGTAACTCTTCATGCCCTCGACGCCGCACTCCCGCATGACGCCGCTCGACTTGAAGCCGCCGAACGGCATGTTGACGTTGGTGATCTTGTAGGTGTTGACCCAGACCGTACCGGCTTGAACGGCGCGCGCCACGCGCATCGCGCGCTTATAGTCGCTCGACCAGATGCCGCAGGACAGGCCGAACACGGTGTCGTTGGCCTGCTCGATCAGGTCGGCCTCGTCGCGGAAGCGGATCAGGCAGGCGACCGGGCCGAAGATTTCCTCCTGCGCGACGCGCGCGCGATTGTCGGCGACTTCGATGATGGTGGGGTCGAGATAGGCCCCACGCGCCAGCGCCTTGTCGCTCGGGCGGCCGCCGCCACATAGCACCTTGCCGCCGTCGTCGCGTCCCATTCCGATCATCGCTTCGATGCGATCGCGATGGGCGAAGGACGAAACCGGCGCGACCGCGGTCCGCGGATCATGCGGATCGCCGACGACGAGCGCCTTGGTGGCCTCGACCAGCCGCTTGGCGAAGGCGTCGTAAATGGAGTCCTGCACGAAGATGCGCGACCCGGCGATGCAGGACTGTCCGGCGTTGGAGAAGATCGCGAACACGCTGCCGGTGACCGCGTTGTCGAGATCGGCGTCGTCGAAAACGATGTTCGGCGATTTGCCGCCAAGTTCGAGCAGCACCGGCACCACGCGCTCGCCGCCGACCTTGGCGATCATCCGGCCGTTGGCGGTGCCGCCAGTGAAGGTGATGAGACGGACGCCGGGATGGTTGATCAGGGCGTTTCCCGCGACCGCGCCGAAACCCGTCACGACGTTGAGAACGCCGGGCGGCAAGCCGGCCTCGAGCGCGAGCCTGCCGTAGACGAGGCCGACCTGGGGCGTGATTTCGGAGGACTTCAGCACCACCGTGTTGCCGGCGGCCAGCGCCGGCGCCAGCTTTTGCGCTTCCAGCGAGATCGGCGAATTCCACGGCGTGATCGCCGCGACGACACCGATCGGCTCGTCCCAGGTGAACGCGAAATGATTGCCGCGCGGGGGAACGACATGCGACTCCCAGACCTCGCACAGGCCGGCGTAATAGCGGAACGCGTCGACAGCCCATGTCGCCTGGATGCGGCTTTCGGCGATCGTCTTGCCGTTGTCCTGTGTCTGCAAGCCGGCGAGCAGCTCCGCGTCGCGCTCGATCAGGTCGGCGAAGCGGTGCAGCAGGCGCGCGCGCTTGTGCGCGTGGAGGCCGCCCCAGCCGGGGTGACGCAGCGCCGCCTCAGCCGCGCGCACGGCTGCGTCGACGTCCTCGGCTTCGGCCTCGGCGATCGTCGCGGCGACGGTGCCGTCGGCCGGATTGATGGACTGGAAGGTCTTGCCCTTGCCGAAGCTCCACTGCGCTCCGATCAAGAACGGTTTTGCTGTATCAGCGCTCATTGTGTCGTTTCGCCTCGCATGCGTCCACCGATCCGCTGTCGAATTCGTGCGGCCGCTCCGGTCGTTCTACCAGCGGATCTTCCAGAGCTTGCCGGTGATCGGGCAGCGGACATTGGGATCGATGATCATGTCGATGAGGTAGGGTTTGCCGGACTTCAACCCGCGTCGCAGCGCCGCGCCGATCTCGCCCGGGTCGTCGACGCGCTCGGCCTCCGCGCCCATGGATTTCGCCAGCGCGACCCAATCGGGATTGTTGAGCTCGGTCCAGACCTGCTTGCCCTCGAAAAGGACGCCCGAGATCTGGCGATTGGCGTTGAGATGGCCGTCGTTCATGACGATCAGGACGACCGGGATATTCTCCTTCACCGCGGTCGCCAGCTCGGTGACATTATAATGCGCCCCGCCGTCGCCTTCGATGCAGACGACCGGCCTGTCGGGCGCGGCGAGCTTGGCGCCGAGCGCGATCGGGAACGAACAGCCGACCGCCGAATATTTCTGAGAAAGCAGGAAGGTCAGCGGCTGGAACGATTTCAGCGCGTGAACGGCGAATTCGCCGTTGTTGCCGGCGCCTCCGGTGACGATGCCGTCCGGCGGCAATGCGGCGTTGAGCTCGCGCATGACGCGGAAGGGATTGATCGGGGAGGCGGACGACGCCGTCATGGCGTCGAGCGCGGCGCGCCACGTGTTGCCGCGTTCGTCGATCTCGGCGAAGCGCGGATGGGTTCTGTAGTTTTTCGCCGCGTTGGTCTTGGCGCGCAAATGGTCGCGGATCTGGGCGAGCACGAGTTTGGCGTCGCCGATGATGCCCACCGTCGGCTTGTAGATCTTTCCGATTTCGGCGGGATCGATGTCGACATGGATGAGCGTCGCCGGCGCCGGCACGGACCAGTCCTGCATCGCGATCTGAGAGAATGTGGTGCCAATCGCGAGCCAGCAATCCGCCTCGCGCAGATACTCGTTGGCGATCGGCCAGCCGAACGATCCGGAGGTTCCGAGCGCCAGCGGATGATCCTCGGACACGACGCCCTTGGAGGCGCTGCGGCCCGACGCGATGGGCAGGCACAGCATTTCCGCCACTTCCAGAAGTTCGGCGCCGGCGTCCGCCGTGACGACGCCGCCACCGGCGAGAATGACGGGCTTTTTCGCCGACAGCAGCGCGTCACAGGCGCGCGCGATAGCGGCGGGATCGCCGCTCGGCGCGGACGGGCGAACCGGCGCGCTCGAGATTTCGATCTCTGCCTTCTCGACGAAGAAGTCGAACGGAACGTCGAGCATCACCGGGCCGGGTCGTCCCGTCCCGGCCAGCAGGAGAGCCTTCGACAGGTCTCGCGGCAGATCGGCGCCGCCCTTGACGCGGTGCGACCATTTGGTCATCGGCGCGAACATTTCCGCCGTCGGCGTGTCCTGAAAATCCCTTTTGCCGAGCGCGTCGGAGGTGACGTTGCCGCCGAGGATCACCATCGGCACGGAATCGGCGTAGGCCGTCATGACGCCGGGCGCGGCATGCGGCACGCCGGCGACATGCCACAGGCAAACGGACTTCGGACCGTTCCTGACCTTGTTATAGCCGTAGGCCATGAAGGTGCCGTTGGTCTCCGAGCGCGGATAGACCGTCTTGATAGAGCCGTCCTTGGCGAGCGCGTCGGCAACCTCCATGACGGTGTGGCCGGTCATGCCGATGACCAATTCGACGCCGTTCGATTTCAACGTTTCAACGACCGCTTTCGCGCCACTCATCAACGCCATTTCGGATCTCCTTGGGGGGACGGACGGCGGACCCTTTCGCGACGAATAACCGTGCGGAATGGAATCGCGCGCGCGGACAAGCTCGGCTGCTCGCGCCAACGCGAGGGACCGATCCAAGGAACCAACCTTCTAGCCGCGGTGGTCAACTTGGCGTTCCATTCGTTGGGGCCCTCGCGCCGCGCAAGCGCGCTTGAACGAAGCCGGCCGGGTTCCGAGCTTGCTTGGTTGCCGGCGGCGATCATCGATCGCCCGGCCGGGAAAACTCTGCGACGCATCGCATGATGATTCAAATGCATTCCATGCATCCGAAAAATGCATATCGCACATATTCGAACGAAGCCGAATTCGCGGGTCAATTCCTTTCGCAAATGCGAAGGGAGGCGCGATCACCGAACACGGTACGCAGGATGTCCACACGCGATGCGCGCAGGCGGGGCGCCGGAGAATTCGCGCTATCGTCGACACGGGGACCGCGTTTCTCGCGTTGCGTCGCGAGCCTTCATCGCGGTGACCTGCGGCCTGGTCGAACGGGGTGGACGCGGCGGCGGAGGGGCGCGACCGGGCGATGATTGGCGGTGGTGTTCCCGTCGGAGTGCCTGCCGACGGTAACGAACTCCTCGCCCGATGCGACTTCTCCGAAATCTCGGCGCAAGGGGCCGGATCCGATCCGCGCGCGGGGACGACTTGTCCGCCGCGCATGAATTCGCGATGCGAGGGCGCCGCGCGGCGGAGAGCGTGTCCTACTATTTCCCGAAGGATGGAAGGAAAATGCGTTCGCGGGTCGCCCGCGCGTCGTTGAGAATCGCAAGGCCCGTCGCCCGCGTGAGAATCCTTTCCGTTCCGTTGCCCCGTCGGTCTTGCTATCGTGCGGGCGCGTCGGCTGTGTGATTTGACAGGGCGGCGGAGAGGAATTGCGCGATGCAGCCCGCGGAAAATACGTCCCAGCCGCACGAGCAGAATGTCGATGGCGCGGACGCGCCGCGCGGCGCGCCGATCGACCCGCATCTCGTTCTGTTTTCGCTGACCATATTCCTCAGCGCCGCGCTTCTGTTCGCGGTGCAGCCGATTTTCACCAAAATGGTGCTGCCGCGCCTCGGCGGCTCGGCCTCGGTCTGGTCGATCGCGATCGTCTTCTTCCAGATGGCGCTGCTGGCGGGCTACGCCTATTCGCACCTGCTGACGACGCGCGTGCCGGCGCGCCTGACCGCGATCGTGCATCTTGCCGTCATGCTCGCGGCGACGCCGTTGCTGCCGCTGGCGATCGCGACGGGCTGGGACCGACCGCCGGCCCAGGCCGAGGAATTGTGGACGTTCGGACTGTTCGCCGTTTCGATCGGTCTTCCGTTTTTCGCGCTGTCGGCGAACGCGCCGCTGTTGCAGGCCTGGTTCGCGCGCAGCGGCCACATGCGCGGGGAGGACCCCTATTTCCTCTACGCGGCGAGCAATGCCGGAAGCCTGCTCGCGCTTGTCAGCTATCCGTTCGTGATCGAGCCGCTGACCCGGCTTGGGCAGCAGTCGGTCGGCTGGACGGTCGGATATTTCGGCCTCGCGGCGCTGATCGCGGCCTGCGCGGCGTTGATGTGGCGGGCGGGGCCGAAGGGCCACGAACTCCTCGCCGCGAGCGCGGCCGGAACGCGGCCGAGCTGGCGCGACGCGTTCGCGTGGACGGCATTGTCGGCGGTGCCGTCGGGCTTGCTCGTCGCCGTCACCGCGCATCTGTCGACCGATCTCGCGCCGTCTCCGCTCCTGTGGGTCATTCCGCTGACGCTCTATCTGGCGACCTTCATTCTCGCGTTCCGCGCGAGGCCGGTCCTGCCCCGGCCTGTCCTGCTCGGCATCCAGACGCTCCTGATCCTCGGCGTGGTCGCGACGATCGTCTTCACCGTCATCGAATATCTCCTGGCGGTCGTCCTCCTGCATCTCGCGGCGTTCTTCGTCACCGCGCTCGTCTGTCACGGGGAGCTCGCCCGGCGCCGCCCGGCGGCCGGTCATCTCACGATCTTCTACCTGTGGATGTCGCTTGGCGGCGTCATCGGCGGCGTCGCCGCCGGGCTGGTCGCGCCGCACGTTTTTTCCTGGATCGCGGAATATCCGATCCTGATCGTGCTTTCGATTCTGTGCCGGCCCGGCCTCTTTTCCGCGAGCGCGCGCCAATCCCTCGGCATTGTGATCGGCATTCTGGTTCTCGCCGCGATTGTCATCATCCCATCGCTGTCGTTCGGCTATTCGCTCGACGATCGCGGCTTCTACTGGAGCCTCGGCATCCTGCTCGCATTCGCGCTGGCGGCGGCGCAATGGCGCAACCCGCTCGCCTTCGCGGGGCTGGTGATGCTGGCCTTCATGCTCTACCGGACCTATGAAATCGACTCCGGTCGCGTGCGCAGCTTCTTCGGCGTGCACCGCATCGTCGACCGCGGCGACGGCTATCGCGTGCTGCAGCACGGCACGACCATTCACGGCGCCGAACGTATCGAGGATATCGCCGCCGGTCCCGCGACACGTCCGTTGCCGGCGACCTATTATCATGAGCAATCGGCGATGGTGCAGGCGGTATTGGCCGTGCGCGCGCGCAAGGGCGGCCCCATCCGCGTCGCGGTGGTCGGCCTCGGCACAGGGACGATCTCCTGCTATCGGGCGCCCGGCGACGACTGGACCTATTACGAGGTCGACCCCGCCGTGGTCGCCATCGCGCGCGACCCGTCGCGCTTTACTTTCCTGAGCGCCTGCGCGCCGGACGTGCCGATCGTTCTCGGCGACGCGCGCATCACGCTACGCGACGCGCCGGACGCGGCCTTCGATCTCATCCTGATCGACGCCTTCAGCTCCGACACCATTCCCGTCCACCTCATCACGCGAGAGGCGATGGCGAGCTATGTCGACAAGCTCGCGCCGGCGGGGATCGTGGCGATGCATATCTCCAACCGCTACATGGAATTAACGACCGAGGTCGCCGGCATCGCCGAAGCGAACGGCTTGATCGCGCGCGCGAATTTCGCCGAGGACGGCGTCGATTACGACGCCTACAGATATTCGTCGCAGGTCGTCGTCGCCGCGCGAGCCGAGGCCGATTTCGGCGCGCTGGCCGACGAGGAGAAGTGGATACAGGTGCGGCCGCATCCGGGCCAACGCACATGGACGGACGACTACTCGAATATCGTCGGGGCGATTCTGCGGCAAATGCGGCAACAATAAGCACGCCCAACTAAATCGTCGTGAAATTCGTTCTTGAGTTCACGACGGTCGCGGAAGTCTCGCCTTTCATTCATGCGCGGATTGCCGTAATCTTGCACTCGGCATTCGTCGGATTTTTGCTGATCCGTTTTGTGTTTTCTGGATCGGAGTGGCGCCTGATGACCGCGATCATCGACATGTCGGCCTCACGACAATCACACATGAACAGCGCGCTCAAGCACGGCGCGCCAAAGCACGACGCATCCAAGCACTTTTCGCTCAAGCGCTGGGCGCGCGGCGGCATCGCGGCGGCGCTGCTGGCATGCGCGAGCGCCGGCGCGGTCGCGCAAGGCATTCAACCCGGCGAAGCCGTGGTGACCCGCTTCTCGGGAACGACGGCGGTGGCCGGTCCCGCCGGTCAGCAAATTTCCACCATCGATCCGGCGGGCGCGGTTGCCAGCATCATCGATGTGCGCGCGCCGCGGCGTCCGCCGACCGGCGACCATTGGTACACCGAGCCGCAACGCAACCCGGTCACGGCCGGTCAGGTCGGGCAGGTCTTCGGCGTCGTGATCTCAAGCGAACCGATGCCGAGCATCTATCTGGCCGCGACATCGGCCTTCGGCCTGCATCGCACGACCGACAATTCGAGCTGGATGCCCGGCATGTGGGGACCGGCCGGTCCCGGCGGGATCTACAAGCTCGACGCGCAGTCCGGCTATCAGCCGCGTCCCTTCGCCAACATTACGCTGAACGGCCGGCCCAACAGCGGCGCCGCGCTCGGCAACATCGCCTACGATCGCTGGAACAACCAGTTGTTCGCGTCCGATCTCGAAACCGGCATGATCCACCGCATCCGCGCGGGCGACGGCGCCGACCTCGGCTATTACGACCACGGCGTTCAGGCGCGCGCGAATTTCTTCGACGCGGAAGCCAAGAGCGCGCGCAACCTGCCGCCGATTGCCTTCGATCCGGCGTCACAGCCCAGGATCGCGGATTGCGCGGCGGGCGTGTTCCAGAACTCGCCGCAATGCTGGAACATCGCGGCCAACGGCCGTCGCGTCTGGGGGCTCGCGGTCGGCCGCGCCTCGGGCGGCGATCTGCGTCTTTATTATTCGGTGGCGAGCAGCCCGGAATTCGGCGACGCGGCGTGGAAATCGCTGCCCGAAGACGAGAAGCGCAATTCGGTCTGGTCGGTCCGGCTCGGCCCCGACGGGGGCTTCGACGCGAGTTCCATCCGGCGCGAATTCACGCTGCCGGACTTCTTCGTCAACCCGCAGGACATCGCGCGCGCCGGCCTGAGCCGTCCGGTGAGCGACATCGCCTTCCCGCAATGCACCGACAAGCCGATCATGCTGCTCGGCGAACGCGGCGGCATCCGCAATCTCGGCCTCGACGCGGACGACGCGTTCGCGACCCCGCATGAGTCGCGGGCGCTACGCTACGAGCTGCATCAGGACGGCGTCTGGCGCCCCGTCGGACGCTACGATGTCGGCTCCTATTATCGGTTCGCCGAGGGCGTGCCCTACCTGTTCGCCAATTGCGCCGGCGGCGTCACTTTCGGTTACGGCTACACGCCGGACTGGATGGCGGACGCGCGCCAGGTCGACCAATATGTCTGGATCACCGGCGACTCGCTATGCTCGCCGAACGGCCTGTGTCGCTCGCCCGCGGGCGCAGGGCAGGGGCAGGACGACGGCGATCCGTCGGAGGTTCACGGCATTCAGGGGATGACCGAGAGCGCCTTCGCGGAACTCGCGCCGGCGTCGGCTTTCGCCGAGATCAAGCAGTCAACCGGATACGAGACGCAATCGGTCGGCGTCGACCGGTCGTATCTGATCGACACCGACATCAACGCCGATCAATCCGGTACCTATATTTATGACGAGTTGACCCGCAACGACGCGACCCGGATCGGCGACATCGCGATCTTCGCGCCGTGCGAAGCACCGCCCGTGGGCTTCGTCCCGGTGATGGCGCCGCCGCCGGTCATCATCTACGAGGAAGGCCACGCGCCGAGCATCAGCCACGGCCGGTTCGCCTCCCATCGCGTCGAGTACAGTCATTATCGCTACGGCTCGCACTGGCCGGCGATGAGCCATCTTCGTTGGGGATCGCATTGGCCGGCGGGCTCGGTGGGTCATTGGCCGCCCGGTTCGATCAAGCATTGGCCGCCCGGCTCGATCAAGCATTTCCCGCCGGGATCGATCAAGCATTTCCCGCCTGGCTCGATCAAGCACTTCCCGCCAGGTTCGCTGAAGCACCTGCCGCCGGGATCGATCAAGCATTTCCCGCCCGGCTCGATCAAACACTTCCCGCCGGGATCGGTGAAGCATTTCCCGCCGGGTTCGCTGAAGCATCTGCCGCCGGGCTCGATCAAGCACTTCCCGCCGGGATCGGTGAAGCATCTGCCGCCGGGCTCGATCAAGCACTTCCCGCCCGGGTCGGTGAAACATCTGCCGCCGGGGTCGATCAAGCACTTCCCGCCGGGCTCGATAAAGCTGCATCAGCCGCCTGGGTCGGCGGGACCGAAGCATATGCCTCCGGGGTCGATTAAGCTGCACCAGCCTCCGGGCTCGATCAAGCTGCACCAGCCTCCGGGGTCAATTAAGCTGCACCAGCCTCCGGGCTCGATTAAGCTGCACCAGCCTCCGGGGTCGATTAAGCTGCATCAGCCGCCGGGTTCGGTGAAGCTGCATCAGCCTCCGGGCTCGATCAAGCTGCACCAGCCGCCGGGGTCGATTAAGCTGCATCAGCCTCCGGGATCAGCGGGACCGAAGCATATGCCTCCGGGCTCGGTGAAGCTGCACCAGCCGCCGGGTTCGGTGAAGCAACACTTCCCGCCGGGATCGGCGAAGAAGCATGCGCCTCCTGGCTCCGCAAAGCAGCCGCCCGGCGGCGGGCCGAAGATGTAGTGGTGCGGATCACGGGTTTGCCTGAGGCTGACGTTGCCGCGAAAGCCGTGAATGCTTCGGCGCGCGGCTTCGTCCTTCCGCGCGTGGCGGCCGGCGTCTTGCTCCTGCTGCTGTCGATGGCATAGGTGCCGATGCCATCGATGTCTCCGGCGCGGGCGGCCGAGCCGACCAAGCCGCGGCTCTATACCGGGCAGCAACTCATCGAGGACATCACCAACGAGACCGCGCTGCCGCTCGCCAATCCGAAGGCGATGTTCGAATTCGTGCTCGGCAGCCTGCCGGACCGCGTGAAGGTCTATCCGACCGAAAGCTATTACTACTTCAAGTTCTACAATCAGGGCGTCCGCTACGCCGGCAACATCCGCCTCGACATGATGGACCGCGACAGCGGCAAGCTGCATTTCGCCTATTTCGAGGATCTGCAGGAATGGAAGGCGGACGCGCCGCTGACCTACAACGTCTTCACCGAGGCCGACGGAGTCAAGGTCGAGAAGATCGACCGCCTGGTCTACCGCGTGACCTATCTCGAAAAGTCGGTGGTGTTCGAGCTCAACGATCTCGCCGCGGTGACGCCGCCGCCCCACGCCGTCGGTCCGGACGAGAAATATCTCGGGCCGGTGTTCGACGATTCCGGCATCCGCTTCTTCCTGATGTTCAATCCGAAGCTGAAGATCTTCCACTACATCCTCGACGAGACCGTCAAGGTGCCGGACCAGTTCCGCCCCGCGTCCTACACCAACCGCATCCTCATCGGCGTGCGCACGGGCTTCGCCTACTATCTCGATCTGAGGCTGAATCGGAAAATCCTCATCGGCGTGTTCGAGGCCAATTCCCGCGTCAACAACGAGCTCGATGGCCCCTTCGACCAGCTCCCGGACAGCTTCGTCGAGGGCGACGCGCTGCGCGACGCGATTCTCGCCGTCGAGCCCTCGCTTGTCGGCAAGATCGACCGCGTCGGCGGCTCGTTCGACGGCTCGGGCCGCTATCTGATCGGGCCGTACACGACCTACCGTACCGAGGAACAGCTCGCGGCGTTCCATCAATGCGCGACCAGCAAGGCCATTCCCGCCGACCTTTATTACCAGTGCTTCGTCGTCAACCAGACGAATTACGGCGAGCAGGCCTTGCCGCTGGCGCTGAGCGCCATCGCGTCGCCGGTGACGAAGAAAAGCCGGAAGGGCAGGCGGGTCCGCCACCGGCGCTGACGGGCGGGCGGCGCGAGATTCTGACTTCGGTCGATCCTGACTTCGAGCGGCTTTCTGCTAGACTGCTTGTCCTGATTGACCGGCGGGACGGTCCGCCGCGCATGGGATCAAAGGGGATCGCAAGATGAATCGCGGGTTGATTGCCGCCGCTCTGTTCACCGGCATTGCCGGCGCCGCGCTTGTCGCGCCGACCGGCGCGAGCGCTCTGACGATGGAAGAGTGCAGCGCGAAATACAACGCGGCCAAGAAGGCCGACACGCTCAAGGGCATGAGCTGGAACGACTTCCGCAAGGCCGAATGCGGCACCGAGGCCGCGCCGGCGGCCGAGAAGTCCGACAAGAAGGCCAAGTCGGCGAAGGAGGAGAAGCCCTCGTCCGACAAGGACGCCAAATCCGAGAAGTCGGACAAGAGCGCGAAATCCGAAAAGTCCGACAAGGACGCGCCGAAGGGCGATCCTTCCAAGGCGACCTATCCGAAGGCGATCTCCGCGAAATACGCCAAGGAAAAGGAGAGCAAGGGGCGCATGCATACGTGCCTCGACCAGTACAACGCCAACAAGGAAAAGAACGCCAATGGCGGCATGAACTGGATCCAGAAGGGCGGCGGCTACTACAGCGAGTGCAACAAGCGCCTGAAAGGCTGACGCAACGACGCGGGCGGCGCTGACGCCGCCGGCTCAGTTGCCGCGGCGGTTGAGGAAGGCAAGCCGCTCGAACAGATGCACGTCCTGCTCGTTCTTGAGCAGCGCGCCGTGCAGGGGCGGGATCAGCTTCTTGGGATCGCGCTCGCGCAGCATGTCCGGCGAGATGTCCTCGTTGAGCAGAAGCTTGAGCCAGTCGAGCAGTTCCGATGTCGACGGCTTCTTCTTCAGGCCCGGCACGTCGCGGACCTCGAAGAAGATGCGCAGCGCCTCCTCGACCAGACGCTTCTTGATGTCCGGGAAATGCACGTCGATGATCTGGTGCATGGTCTCGGCGTCGGGGAACTTGATGTAGTGGAAGAAACAGCGCCGCAGGAAGGCGTCCGGCAGTTCCTTCTCGTTGTTCGAGGTGATGACGACGATCGGTCGCTTGGCCGCGCGTATGGTTTCGCCGGTCTCGTAGACGTGGAATTCCATGCGGTCGAGTTCGAGCAGCAGGTCGTTGGGGAACTCGATGTCGGCCTTGTCGATCTCGTCGATCAGAAGGACGGGGCGCGCCTCGGCGGTGAACGCGTCCCACAACTTGCCGCGCTTGATGTAGTTGGCGATGTCGGAGACGCGCGGATCGCCGAGCTGGCTGTCGCGCAGGCGCGACACGGCGTCGTATTCGTAGAGTCCTTGCTGCGCCTTGGTGGTCGACTTGATGTGCCAGGTCAGAAGCGGCGCGCCGATCGCCTTGGCGACCTCCTCGGCGAGCACGGTCTTGCCGGTTCCCGGCTCGCCCTTGACCAGCAGCGGACGTTCCAAAACGATCGAGGCGTTGACCGCGATCTTGAGATCGTCGGTGGCGACGTAATCCTTGGTACCCGAAAAGCGCATGGAGCATCCTTCGCCGGTGGGGGCGGTCAACCTAGAGCAAATTCCGCGAAAGTGGCAACCGCTATCGCCTGGAGGACGTGCTCAAGACCTTGAATCCGGGCCATTTCCCTGTTCCGCGAGACGACATTCTTTCGCTTGGCGAATGCTCTAGAATCCCGCTCGCCAAAAAACAAGAACGGCCGCTCGCGCGGCCGTTCCCGTTCCAGTCGATTTTACGCGGCGTTCAACCCCGCCGGATGAGCGACAGGATGACGAGGACGATGATGCCGCCGATCGCGGCATTGATGATCGCGGCGATGATCCCCCCGCCGATGCTGATGCCGAGCCGCGGCAGCAGCCAGCCGGCGACGAAGGCGCCGATGATGCCGACGACGATATTGCCGATAAGTCCGAAGCCGGCGCCCTTGACGATGAGACCAGCGATCCAGCCGGCGATGGCGCCGACGATGATCCAAACAACAATTGATTCAATGCCCATGACCGACCCTCGCGCGTTGGTGTGAAACACGGCCGTCGCCCCACGCGCGGCCGATGACACCGCTTGATCCTAGACCCCCGCCGTCCAGAGTCGACCGAAATCCAGGCGGCAATCACGCCGCGCGGCCGGTTTTCCGCCATGCCCGCCCCGGAATTCGGTCGTCGCCGGGCCCAATTCGCCTCTTGACCTTGCCGGCGCGGTTGCCAAACATGAGCCGATGTTTCTCCGCTTTTTCACCGCGCTGCGCGACGCCGAGGTGCCGGTCACGCTGCGCGAATATCTCACCTTGATGGAGGCGCTCGACGCCGACCTCGCCGGCTATTCCGTCGAGGACTTCTACTATTTGTCGCGCGCCGCGCTGGTGAAGGACGAGCGCAACCTGGACAAGTTCGACCGGGTGTTCGGCGCGACATTCAAGGGCATCGAGGGACTGTTGCAAGCGATCGAGCGGGCCGACATTCCCGCCGAATGGCTCAAGAAGCTCGCCGAGAAATACCTCACCGAGGAGGAGAAGAAGCAGATCGAGGCGCTCGGCTGGGACAAGCTGATGGAGACGCTGCGCGAGCGGCTGAAGGAGCAGAAGGGCCGCCATCAGGGCGGCTCGAAATGGATCGGCACGGGAGGCACCTCGCCGTTCGGCGCCTATGGCTACAATCCGGAAGGCATCCGCATCGGCCAGGACGGCAACCGCAACAACCGGGCCGTCAAGGTGTGGGACAAGCGCGAGTTCAAGGACCTCGACGGCAATGTCGAGCTCGGCACGCGCAACATCAAGATCGCGCTGCGCCGCCTGCGCAAATTCGCGCGCACCGGCGCGCCCGACGAACTCGATCTCGACACCACCATCCGCGAGACCGCCAATCACGGCTACCTCGATCTGCACATGCGCCCCGAGCGGCGCAACGCGGTCAAGGTGCTGTTGTTCTTCGACATCGGCGGCTCGATGGATTGGCACATCGCGCAGGTCGAGGAACTGTTCTCGGCGGCGAAATCCGAATTCAAGCACATGGAATATTTCTATTTCCACAATTGCCTCTACGAGGGCGTGTGGAAGGACAACCATCGCCGCTACACCGATCGCACGCCGACCTGGGACGTGCTGCATACCTTCCCGCACGACTACAAGGTCATCTTCGTCGGCGACGCCTCGATGTCGCCGTACGAAATCCTGATGCCGGGCGGTTCGGTCGAGCACATGAACGAGGAGCCGGGCAGCGTGTGGCTCGAACGCGTCACGCGCACCTATCCGCACGCGGTGTGGCTCAACCCGGTACGGGAAGATCACTGGCGCTATACCGAATCGGTCATGCTGGTGCGGCGCCTGTTCACCAACCGCATGTTCCCGCTGACGCTCGAGGGTCTCGAGGGCGCCATGAAGGAACTGGTGCGCTAGCGCGCATTCCGGTAGCGAATGTCAAATCCACTCCACTAGCCGCGACGTTCGATTCATCATCATCGGGAAGGACATCATGCCCCTGACCATCCGGCGCGGCTACAAGGCGATGCTCGCCGAAGCCAATGGCGTGATCGAGACGATCGAGGCGGCCGAGGCGCTGCGGCGCTATCCGCAAGGCAATATCGGGCGCGACGACGTCGTGCTGGTCGATTTGCGCGACCGGCGCGAGCTTGAACGCGAGGGACGCATCCCGGGCGCATTCCATTGTCCGCGCGGCATGCTCGAATTCTGGATCGACCCGGAAAGTCCCTACGCCAAGCCGGTCTTTCAGCGCGACGCGCTGTTTCTGTTCTATTGCGCCAGCGCCTGGCGCTCCGCGCTCGCCGCGAAGGTAGCCAAGGAGATGGGGCTTGCGCCGGTGGCGCATATGGGCGGCGGCTTCAAGGCCTGGCGCGAAGGCGGCGGTCCGATCGAGAAGGTCGAGCCGCACGCGCCGCGCGACGGCGGCCAGCATGCCTGACGGCGCGCGAAACGCGGCGATGGAGCGGGGTGAAGCCGGATGACGAAGACCGATCCGTTGGTGACGAGCGAATGGCTGGCCGCGCGGCTTGATCAAACGCGCCCTGGACGATCGCGCGCGGGTGAGCCGCGTCTTCATCTCCTCGATGCCGGCTACAAATTGCCGGGCGCGACGCCAACGGTGGCCGAGGATTATTCGGCGCGTCATCTGCCGGGCGCGCTGTTCTTCGACATCGACGCGGTCGCCGATCGCGCCAGTCCGCTGCCGCATATGCTGCCGACGGCGGATGAGTTCGCCGGCGCCGTCGCCGCGCTCGGTATCGGCAATGACGATGTTGTCGTCGTCTACGATGCGGGCGGCTATATGGGCGCGCCGCGCGTCTGGTGGACGTTCCGCGCTTTCGGTCATCGCGCCGTTTTCGTGCTCGACGGCGGCATGAAGAAATGGCTCGCCGAAGGTCGCCCGGTCGAGTCGGGCCGGAACGAGCCGGCCGCGGCGGGCCGCTATCGGGCGCGCTTCGATCCCGCGCGCGTGCGCGGCATGGCCGATCTCGTCGCCAATATCGACACGCGCGCCGAGC
Organism: Xanthobacteraceae bacterium; assembly: GCA_041918675.1. Classification (GTDB taxonomy): domain Bacteria; phylum Pseudomonadota; class Alphaproteobacteria; order Rhizobiales; family Xanthobacteraceae; genus SCUB01. The sequence goes on along the minus strand of JAYRVF010000014.1, from coordinate 374,365 downwards.
AGGTGATCGACGCGCGCAGCCGCGAGCGTTTCGAGGGCGCCGCGCCCGAGCCCTGGCCGGGGCGGCGATCGGGCCGCATTCCCGGCAGCCGCTGCATGCCGTATCCGATCTTCGCCGACGCGGACACCGGCGTGTTCAAGTCTGCGTCGGAGTTGCGCCGGCTTTTCGCCGACGCCGGCGTCGACCTGGGCCGGCCGATCGTGACGACATGCGGTTCCGGGATCAGCGCGGCGACGATTACGCTCGCGCTCGCGCGGCTCGGCGTCGACCTTGGCGCGGTCTATGACGGATCGTGGGCCGAATGGGGATTGCCGGGTGGCCCCGAGATCGCGACCGGTCCGGCGTGAGGCGGAACTCGGTGAACGCCGGGCGGCGCGGCGTTCGGCCGGCGGAAAACCGAACGCGGAACTGAATGATCAGAAATTGAAGAGTGGGAATAGCGGCGTCGCCGACTTCTCGGCCTGCCGGGCGATCGCCTGCGCGCGCTTGCGATTGGCGAGGTGACGCCGCGCGTTCAGCCGCGAGCGCCGGAATCGCGGCGCCGCTTCGACCTCTTCCTTCTTGGCTTCGGGGAGCCTGCCCATTTCCGGCGGAAGGCTCCCGGTCGCCTCGAAGGGCGTTGCCATTTCGCTCAGCGCGAACGGTGGGTCGGGGATCATCGGGTCGGACGGTGTCGAGGGCGCGTCGGCCGCCGCAACCTCGCGTGGGTCGGGCGGAGCGGACGCGGCGGCCGGCTTCGGATCTGCCGCGACAGTGGCGGCTCCCGTCGAAACCACCGCTGGAATGGCGGTCGCGGCCGGTTCGGTTCGGTCCGGCGCGGCCGCGACAATTTTGGCTGGCTCGGTCGCCGCTTGCGTCGCCGCGTTGTTCGGCTCGGGCGAGGCGGGGGCGCCTACTCGCGGGTCCGCGAGTCTTGCCGCGTCGGACGCGGCCTCGCGTGACGCGTCATCCGGCGAGGCGGCGTCTTGCGAGGCGGCATCCGCGCCCGGCCTGGCGGCGGTCGTCGGCGCTTGGGCGACGGGTTCCACCCTGAGGACGGCGATGGTTGGCAGCACCGCGTCCCAACGCTGCGTCAATCCCGGCTCGCGCGCAGTCCACGACGTCTGCACGCCGACGAATTCGCCATGCGTCGAACGCAACAATGCCGCCGCGCCGAGCGCGAAGGTCACGATCGCGATCGCCAGAACAATCAAGGCGGAAAAGAACCGCAGTCCGGGAAGCATCGCTCGTCGTCCAAATGTTGAACGCGGCGCCCGCCGAAAGGCTCGGGTGGCCGGCGCGAGGAGTGGTCGCGATGAAAGTCACGCAACGCCAGCACACACAACGCCAACACAAACAACGCCAGCACACACAATATCAGCTTAAGCAACAATCCCGCGCGTCAAACTCGCCGAACGAGTCGCTCGAACCGCGCACGAATCACTTCCGAACAGGATAGCGCAGGCATGCCGACGCGATGCAAGAATCCGGCGGCGCCGCGATTTGGTCGTCGCGCGTGACCGGCGCGCCACGATTCTCGGCGCGACCGCCATCATCGCGACGCTGAGCGGTCCCTGGCACGCCGATCGCCTCATGTTGCCCGCGCCGGGAACGACGCCCGCGCCGCGACGCGTGGCGGCGTCCCCAGGCGGGAACGTTTCGGGCCCCGAAACCCTCCGAACGGGGCGCAAAAACGATCATTTCTGCCGGTTATCGGGCTCGATTTCCCGAAAAAGTCTTGAATGTGCCGCGATGATGCACGATCTGAACGTTAACGATCCGCTCGCGGCTTTCCGGTAGAATGGGCCAATGAAAATCAGCACCTTCCATTTGATGATCGTCCTCGCCTGCGGGATCGCGGGCGGGCCGGCGATCGCCCAATCGCTACCGCCGCCGGCCGCCTATCCCCCGGACTATCGGCTTCCAGGCCAGCCATTTCCCGACGACGGGCCGGACTTCGACGCGCTCGACGACGACGTGCTGCCACCGCCCGGGCGGGCGATGCCTCCGCGCGTGATGCCCGACGACCCGCGCTTCGAGCGCCCGGCCGGCATTCCGCCGCCTCGCGTCGAGCGGGACTATGTCGAGCGCACCCCCGGCGATCGCGGCCCTCGCTTCATCTATCCCGACGATTCGCCGATGCGCCCGCCGCTGCCCCCGCGCGATATCGGTCCCGGGAACGGTGGCCGTCCGCAGGCGAATGCCGCGCCCTCCGCCGACACGACCGGAGCGCTGTCGCTGCTGCCGCCGGAAGACCGGCCCGAGGTCGGCACGCCCAAGGAACTGCCGCCGCATCTCAAGCGCCAGGAAGTGCCGTTCGCGACCAAGGAGCCGTCCGGCACCATCATCGTCGATACCGCCAACACCTATTTGTACTACGTGCTCGATAGCACGCGCGCGATCCGCTACGGCATCCGCGTCGGCCGCGACGGCTTCCGCTGGTCCGGCGTGCAGAAGATCACCAAGAAAGTCGAATGGCCGGATTGGCATCCGCCGACCGAGATGATCGAGCGCCAGCCCTATCTGCCGCGCTTCATGGCGGGCGGCGCGGGCAATCCGCTCGGCGCGCGCGCGCTCTATCTCGGCAACACCGTCTACCGCATCCACGGCACCAACCAGCCCTCGACCATCGGCAAGCGGGTGTCGTCGGGCTGCTTCGGTCTCCTCAACGAGGATGTCGAGGATCTCTACGAGCGCGTGAAGCCGGGGACCCGCGTCGTCGTTCTTCCGGGCGCCGAGGGGCCGGCGACGGCATCGGTCGGCCCGTCGACGCCGCGTTCGGGCGGTGGCGGAGCGATCGCGGCCGAACCGCTGCAGCCGCCGCGCCAGTTGACGCGGTAACCTTCACTCGATCACCCGCGCGGGCGCGCCGTCCATCCAGGCGCCGATCGCGTCGACCATGTCCGTGTAGAAGCGGCGGTAGCCTTCTTCCGTCACGTAGCCGAGATGCGGCGTGAGCACGACATTGTCGAGCGCGCGCAGCGCATGATCGCGCGGCAGCGGCTCACGCCAGAACACGTCGAGCCCGGCGCCGGCGATGCGGCGCGCGCGCAACGCCTCGATCAGCGCGTCTTCCTCCACGATCGCGGCGCGCGCGGTGTTGATGAGATAGGCGGTCGGTTTCATCAAGGCGAGGTCGGCGGCGCCGATCAGCCCGCGCGTCCGCTGGCTCAGGATCAGATGGATGCTGACGACATCGGCCGCGCGCAGGAGTTCCTCCTTGGAGACGAATCCGACCCCGGCGGCCTCGCAGCGTTCGCGCGTCAGGTTCTGGCTCCAGGCGATGACCTTCATGCCGAGCGCGCTGGCGATGGCGGCGACGCGCGCGCCGAGCTTGCCGAGGCCGATGACGCCGAGCGTCCATCCCTCGACGTCTCGCCCCAGGGTGATCTGCCAGGGCTCGCCCGCCTTCATGCGCGCGTTCTCGAAGCCGATGCCGCGGGTGAGTTCGAGCATCAGTCCGATCGCGAGCGCGGCCGTGGGCGCGCCGACATAGCCGGTGCCGCAGACGGTGACGCCGTGATCGGCCGCGGCCGCCATGTCGATCGCGGCGTTGCGCATGCCGGAGGTGACGAGGAGGCGAAGCCTAGGCAGCGCGTCGAACATCGCGCGCGGGAAGGGCGTGCGTTCGCGCATCAGACAGACGATGTCGAAGTCGGCGAGCGCGCGGGCGGCCTCATCGGGCGTCGCGAAGGGTTCGGTGAATACGCGGATGTCGAGCCGGTCGTCGAGGCGCCGCCAGTCGCCGAGGCGGAGCGCGACGTTCTGGTAGTCGTCGAGAATGGCGCAGCGGAGTGTCATCGGTTGGCGGGCCTCTTCTAAAGTGGCGAAGCTGGCGGCGGGGACGGGCGGCGAAATCCAGGAAAGCGGGCGGAACGCCCTCACGGACCTCGGGGCATCTCCATGCTCGCTTGCACGGATGCGCCTTGCAAGCGCAAGCGTCGGGCCAAGCCGGGGAGGGTCCCGGGCGTCGGCGGCGGGCCGGCGTCGGCGGGCGGCATGCGCCGGCCACCCCAAGATTTGGGCTGCATCGGCGCCCGGCTTGTGAGATAGGTTGGGCCGCGTGGCGGGCGGCCGGCTTTCGGCCGGAGACATGCCGCGGGGATGACGACAATGGTCGAATTCGATGAAAATTCCCAGCGCGTGATCGCGCTCAAGGGCGCGTCGGGCGACGCGGTCAGGGACATGATCGCGCGCTGCGCGGCGCGGCTGTCCGCGCGCGGCGTGCGCGTGGCCGGGGTGATCGAGGTGCCGGCGAGCGACGTCGGCGGACCCTGCGGGCATTACGCGCTGCGCGATCTGACCACCGGCAAGACCTATTCGATCTCGCAGGATCTCGGCAGCGGATCGACCTCGTGCAATCTCGATTCCGGCGGGCTGGCCGATGCCTGCGCCGCCGTCGAGCGCGCGGTGCGCGAGGGCGCCGACATCGTCATCCTCTCCAAATTCGGCAAGCAGGAAGCCGCGCGCGGCGGTTTGAGCGACGCCTTCCGCGCCGCGATCGCCGCCGAACTGCCGGTGCTGACATCGGTGACGCCGTCGGTGGTGGACGCCTGGCGCGAATTCGCCGGGCCGCTGTCGGCCTTCGTCGAGGCCGATGTCGCCGCGGTCGATTCCTGGTGGAATAGCCTGACCGGAGAGACGGCCGCCGCCGGCTAGCGCGCCGCGCGCCGGACGACGCGCGGATGCCCGCGCGGCGCTCAAATCCGCCCGCCGCGCCTTGCCCTTTGGCCTTGGCGCCGCTACATCAGCGCGACCTTTCATTCACGACCAAGACAAGCGGAGCGCGGCCCGACATGGCCAGACAGTTCATCTATCACATGCAGGGCCTGTCGAAGACCTATCCGGGCAACCGCAAGGTTCTCGACAATATTCACCTGTCTTTCTACCCCGACGCCAAGATCGGCGTGCTCGGCGTCAACGGCTCGGGCAAGTCGACGCTGCTGCGCATCATGGCCGGCATCGACAAGGAATATAACGGCGAGGCCTGGGTCGCCGAGGGCGCGCGCGTCGGCTATCTCGAACAGGAGCCACAGCTCGATCCGGCCAAGACCGCGCGCGAGAACGTGATGGAAGGCGTCGCCGCGCAGAAGGCGGTCCTCGACCGCTACAACGAGCTCGCGGTCAACTATTCCGACGAAACCGCCGACGAGATGACCCGGCTGCAGGATGAGATCGAGGCCAAGGGGCTGTGGGATCTCGACAGCAAGGTCGATCAGGCGATGGACGCGCTGCGCTGTCCGGCGGACGACGCCGACGTGACCAAGCTCTCGGGCGGCGAGCGCCGCCGCGTCGCGCTGTGCCGGCTGCTTCTCTCGCAGCCCGATCTGTTGCTGCTCGACGAACCGACCAACCATCTCGACGCCGAAAGCGTCGCCTGGCTCGAAGGCCATCTGCGCAACTATCCCGGCGCGATCCTGATCGTCACCCACGACCGCTACTTCCTCGACAACGTCACGGGGTGGATTCTCGAACTCGATCGCGGCCGCGGCATTCCCTACGAGGGCAACTACACCTCCTGGCTCGCGCAGAAGCAGAAGCGCCTGCTCCAAGAAGGCCGCGAGGAAGAATCGCGCCAGCGAACGCTCGCGCGCGAACAGGAATGGGTCGCCGCCAGCCCGAAGGCGCGGCAGGCGAAATCCAAGGCGCGCTATCAGCGCTACGAGGATTTGCTGGCGAAGGCTTCGGAAAGGGCGCCGACCACCGCGCAGATCGTCATTCCGGTGGCGGAACGATTGGGCCAAAACGTCGTCGCCTTCGACGGCGTGAGCAAGGGCTTCGGCGACCGCCTGCTGATCGACGCGCTGACCTTCAAGCTGCCCGCCGGCGGCATCGTCGGCGTCATCGGCCCGAACGGCGCCGGCAAGTCGACGCTGTTCCGCATGATCACGGGCGCGGAAAAGCCGGACGCCGGCACGATCACCATCGGCGAGAGCGTGCATCTGGGCTATGTCGACCAGTCGCGCGACGCGCTCGACGGCAAGAAAAGCGTGTGGGAGGAAATCTCCGGCGGCAACGACATCATCTATCTCGGCAAGCGCGAGGTGAACTCGCGCGGCTACTGCTCGGCGTTCAACTTCAAGGGCGCCGACCAGCAGAAGAAGGTGGGCCAGCTCTCCGGCGGCGAGCGCAACCGCGTGCATCTGGCCAAGATGCTCAAGTCGGGGGCCAACGTGCTGCTGCTCGACGAGCCGACCAACGACCTCGACGTCGACACGCTGCGCGCGCTGGAGGAGGCGCTGGAGGATTTCGCCGGCTGCGCCGTGATCATCAGCCACGACCGCTGGTTCCTCGACCGCATCGCCACCCACATCCTCGCCTTCGAGGACGACGCGCATATCGAATGGTTCGAGGGCAACTTCCAGGACTACGAGAAGGACAAGATGCGCCGGCTGGGAACGGACACGATCATCCCGCATCGGTTGAAGTACAAGAAGCTGACAAGGTGAGGGGGCACCTCAGTTGGTTGAGTGTTCGCCGAATGCGGAGACATTGAAGCGATCTTTATGTGATGGATCCAGAAGTCTATCCGTCGGCATGTTGTCGAATAGCGCATATTTTTCAGCATATTCTTTGAATTTTGTTCCTTGGGTCGAAAGGCAATTATAGAAAAGCAAAAGCAATTCCTGATCTGATAGTTGAGAGCGTAATAGCTTAATATAGAACGGATCGCTTTTAGGATTACTATCGATGAACCGAATAACGTTAAATAGATACCGAAAATAATGACCTAGTTCCAGCTGATGTTCAGGCCAAAAAGCGTCATAACTTTCCCTCAATTGCTCATCCCTGCCGAGAGCCGAACGAACTCTGCACGTTACAGTATATTTTCCCTTGAGGCGTTGATAGAATACAGCAAAACAATCGCGCCCTTGCGTTCGTTTTTCGTTACGAACGAGATCAATGGAATTGACGATTGAATTGTGTAATTCTAACAGGCGAAAGTACGTGTTTTCAAAACTTTGTTGTTTAAGAGCAGTTAGTTGATTTTCCAGTGCATTAGCCGAACGTTCAAGTTCGATGCGTGTGAGGACAAGTTCCTGTTTTTGCAGACGCAATGTGAGCAGTAGGCCGATAAACGTGAGAAATGTCAGGAAAGGGTTCAGCAGACCTCCAACAAAATCACCGATCTGGCCGAGTTGTTTTGCTTCCTCAGGTGCGAGATACGCGAAACCGCCGATCAGCGTAACGGCTGCAAGTCCAATCAAGAAGACGATCGACAGAATGCCTCCAAATCCCCATCCGATCGTTTCTTTTCTTGAGTTATCGGGCATCTGAATTCTCCAATATAGGCTTGCTGCCAAAATCCGTTCACCCCACCTTCTCCGCCAGCCACATCTTGATCAGCGATTGATACGGCACGTCGCGCTTGTTGGCGGCGACCTTGATCTGTTCAAGCAGGCTCACCGGCAGGCGCAGCGAGATCGCCGTCGTCGACGGCTTGAGGTTCGGAAAGGTCACGCGCACGGCCTTGCTCCAGTCGAGATATTCGGTCGAGTCGCGCGTCTCCCAGAACTTTCGTTCCTCGGCCTCGTTCTTGAACTTCGGAATTGGCTTAAGCTTCTTTTTCATGGCCTTCGCTTTCATAAAGCATGCGCTCCTTGCGGTTCATGTCTCGCGCGGAAATGACCCGGATCAACGTCGCGCCGCCGCGCAGCGTGAAGGTGACGTGAAGCCGACGCCCATCGCTCGATCGTCCGAGGGCATTGAAGCGCGTTTCCCTGGCGGAGTGGCTCGCATCCTCCACCATGATGAGCGGCCGGTTCAGGAACACCTGCTCGGCCTCGCTTTGGCTGACGCCGTGCCTGTCCGCGCTTTTGCGGGCGTTGCCCGCGTCCCACTCGAAGCCGACAATGTCCGCGAGGTTGATTTTCATGTTCCTGTATATTATCAACATATACACTAGCTGTCGAGGCCGCAAGGCGCGGGAGGCGAACCACCATGAGCGCGGACGGCCGGACCATATCCCTCCCCCTCGACCGATCCGTCGCGCTGACGCTGTTCGAGTTTCTCTCGCGCGTGATGGATGAGTGCGACGGCGAGCCGATCGACGCGGCGGTCGAGCACAACGCCGAGATTCCCGCGCTGTGGGCGCTCTTCGCCGCGCTCGAGGAACATCTCGACGAGCCGTTCGCCGCCGACTACAGCGTAAGGCTCAAGGCCGCGCGCGCCGCCGTGATCAAATCCGCCGGCGCGGCGACGAAAAAATGATCGCGGCGTTGATTTTCTCGCCCCGTTAAACTCTTCTTTACCGTCCACTCTCTGTTTCCGATTCGTCCGTGTTCGGCGAATGTTCATGCGATGTCCGGAGATATGCCCGATGTGGTTTGCTCGCGCGCTGACGGCACAAGTGCTCGTGGCGTTCGTCGCGGTCGGCGCGGCGGCGCCGGCGAATCAGGCGCGCGCGGCGGACGCCGCCTTCGCGCAATACATCGCCTCGCTGTGGCCGGAGGCCAAGGCGGCCGGCGTCTCGCGCGCGACGTTCGAGGCCGCGACGCGCGGACTTGAGCCCGATTACAAGCTTCCCGATCTGGTCCTGCCGGGGCGCGCGCCTTCCTCGGCGCCGCCGCAGGCCGAGTTCGTGCAGGTGCCCTCCGATTATGTGCGGGAGACGAGCATCGCGCGTCTGGCGGCGCACGCGCGGGAGCTGCGAAAAAAGCACGGGCCCACGCTGGCGGCGATCGAACAGCGTTTCGGCGTGCCCTCGTCGGTGGTGCTGGCGATCTGGGGGCGCGAGACGGATTTCGGCCGCCACGCGCTGCCGCACAACGCGATCCGCGTGCTGGCGACGCAGGCCTATGTCGGCCGGCGCAAGGCGCAGTTTCGCGAGGAGTTCGTGCTGGCGCTGAAGATTTTGCAGGAGGGGCACGTCGCGCTCAAGGACATGCGCGCCTCATGGGCGGGCGCGATGGGGCTGACGCAGTTCCTGCCGTCGGAGTTCTACAAGCACGCGATCGATTTCGACGGCGACGGTCATCGCGACATCTGGACCTCGGTGCCCGACGCGCTCGCCTCCGCCGCGCGGCAGCTCGTCGCCAAGGGCTGGCAGCCTGGCCTGCGCTGGGCTTACGAGGTGCGCGCGCCGCGCGACGCCGATTGCACCGACGGCGTGCCGGAAGTGACGCGCCCGATCGGGGAGTGGGTGCGCGCGGGCTTCGCGCCCGCGCACGATCGCCGCCTCGGCGCGAGCGAGCTTGCCGAACCCGCCTCGCTGCTCCAGCCCGAAGGGCGCGGCGGCCCGGCGTTTCTGACCACGCGCAACTACTTCGTCATCAAGGAATACAATTTCTCCGACCTGTATGTGCTTTTCGTCGGCCACCTGTCCGACCGCATCGGCGGGGCGCGGCCGTTCGAAACGCCGTGGAGCAGGACGACGCAGTTGCGCACCGCCGACGTCGAGGCGATGCAGCGACATCTCGCGCGCGTCGGCCTCTATCAGGACAAGCTCGACGGCAAGGCCGGCATGAAGACGCGCGCGGCGGTCGGCGCGTTTCAGAAGGCGAGCGGCCTCGCGCCGGACTGCTGGCCGAGCGCGGACGTTCTGCGCGCGCTGCAAGCGGGGAGATGAGCGCGGCGCTTATCGCGCCTCATGTGCCTGCCCGCGTCGAAGCGTCATCGCGCCCGCGCTGGAAAAACAAAATCCGGCGGAGAAGACCCCGCCGGACTTCGAAGCTCGTTTTGAACCCATCGCGTGGACGAAACCCCGCGAAAGCCGTCCGCGATCAGCCGCAGACCTCGACGCGGCGCACCACCCAGATGCCGCGATATTCGTCCCACACCCGCCGGCGCACGATGCGGCAGCCGGGATCTTCCACGACCACCGGGCCGGGACCGTAGTAATAGGGGCCGGGGCCGTAATAATAGCCCGGGCCGCCGCCGGCGATCGCCGCGCCGAGCAGCGCGCCCGCCGCGAGTCCGCCGATGACCGCGCCCGGAGGCGGGCCGCGCCGGCGCCACTGGGCGTCCGCGTCCGTCGTCGTCGCCGCGAGCGTTCCGGCCACGGCCGCGATCGCCAGGAACGCTGTGAATGCCTTTTTCATGTTGCTGTCTCCGACAAGGGGTCCGGCGGACCCGAATTGGTTCAATTTCCTCGTCACGCCCAACACGCCGCTTCGCGTGAACATCCTATCATGCCAGCGAAAAAACGGGGCGAAAATACGGCTCCCGCGCGAGGCCGCCGCCTCGGGCCCAACCGGCCCATCCCGGCGCCGCTTGCGTGCGCGAGGCCGATAGCGCCTCGCCCGCCACCCATACACGGACGAAGTTGAATGGCGGCTGAACGATCTGGCGTCTGGCCGCGCCCGGGGGCGATTTCCGCGCGGTCGGCGCGCCGCGCGCCCGGCCATTGTGTCGGCGCCACCCTCCGATGCGGAAAACAGCCATTGTGGAGACGAACGAGCGAGCTTCCACTTGCCGCGTTTCATGGGCAGAATGGCTCACGCGCTTGATCGCGGGGGACGGCATGCGGATGCCGCCAACGAAACATGTCGGGAGGAAAGCCATGATTGGTAGGACGATTTTGATGCTCGCGCTTGTCGGCGCGGCGCTCGGCGCGGGCACCGCGCGCGCCGACGACGTGAACGGAGTCTGGCTGCGCGACAACGGCAATTCGCAGGTGCGCTTCGCCCCGTGCGGCGGCGCGCTGTGCGGCACCATCGCCTGGCTCAAGCCGGGCGTCGAAACAAAATCGAAGATCGGCCAGCGCGTCTTTTACGACATGAAGCCGTCGGGCGCGAACAGCTGGTCCGGCACCGCCCTCGATCCGGCGGACGGCAAGACCTACAAGGGCACCATGACGCTCAGCGGCGCGACGCTGACGACGGCCGGCTGCGTGCTGGGCGGCTTGATCTGCAAGTCGGTCACCTGGTCGCGGGTGCGCTAGCGCAAATCCGCAAGAGCAGGTGGCGCTTTTGGGATCGGAATTTGCTCAAGGCGGTGAATCGGCGGATTTCCTTTGAAGCGGGGTCAAGTCGACCTTGCTAGGAAATGCGCCGGCGACCGCTTGGCCGGGTGCGTGCCACGCGCGCCGAGGGCAAGATTTCTTTGGGTGAGGCGCGACGCGCCGTCGCCGGCTGGACACGCCTGGCGTAGATTCCTGAGTCGATCGGCGCGCACGCGCCTTGCCTTGAACTTGCCTTGAAGGAGAACACAGCATGCGATTTCTTTCCGGACTGAAGACCGGCCTCCTCGCTCTCGCCGCCCTCGTCATCGTCGCGTCATCCGCGCTCGCCGAAAGCGGCACCATCAGCATCCGCATCTACAAGGCGGGGCTCGTCATCGGCGGCTCGGCCGGCTCGGGCGTGCTCAATTTCAACGGCCGTTCCTATCCGCTGTCGATCGGCGGGTTGAGCTACGGCTTCACCTTCGGCGCCTCGGAGACGCGCTTCACCGGCACCGTGACCAACATCAAGAAGGCGTCGGACGTCGCGGGCGTCTATGCGCAGGCCGGAGTGGGCGCGGCGGCGGTGCGCGGCGCGCAGGCGGTGGTGCTCACCAACCAGCGCGGCGCGGTGCTCACGCTCACCGGCGCGCAGAAGGGCCTTATCGTCAGCGCCGATCTCAGCGGGTTGGCGCTGTCGCTGAAATAGGGGTGGGGGCGGGCAAAGGCGCGGCACTCGCCATGCCCGCGCGAATATTCACCGAACGTACCACTGAGGTCCGGAGCGTTGCTCGCCCTCACCTCTCCCCGCGGGCGGGGAGAGGTGAGGATCACAGCGCCTTGTTGGTCATTTTCACCATCTCCGTCTCGACATAGACCTCGCTGCCGAGCGCGCGGAATTTCTCGCTCATTTCCGCCATGCCCATTTCGGCGTCTAACCCCAACGCTGCCTTCTCGTTATCGCCGAGGCTCGCCGCGTAGTCGCGCACGTCCTGCGTGATCTTCATGGCGCAGAATTTCGGCCCGCACATGGAGCAGAAGTGGGCGACCTTGTGCGCGTCCTTCGGCAGCGTTTCGTCGTGGAACTTGAGCGCGGTGTCGGGGTCGAGCGCGAGGTGGAACTGGTCCATCCAGCGGAAGTCGAAGCGCGCGCGCGAGACCGCGTCGTCGCGCAGTTGCGCGGCCGGATGTCCCTTGGCGAGGTCGGCGGCGTGCGCCGCGATCTTGTAGGTGATGACTCCCACCTTCACGTCATCGCGGTCGGGAAGGCCCAGATGCTCCTTGGGCGTGACGTAGCAGAGCATGGCGCAGCCGTACCAGCCGATCATCGCCGCGCCGATCCCTGAGGTGATGTGGTCGTAGCCGGGCGCGATGTCGGTCGTGAGCGGCCCCAGCGTATAGAACGGCGCCTCGCCGCATTCGCGAAGCTGCTTGTCCATGTTGACCTTGATCTTGTGCATCGGCACGTGGCCGGGGCCCTCGATCATCACCTGGCAGCCCCTGTCCCACGCGATCTTTGTCAATTCGCCGAGCGTTTCGAGTTCGGCGAATTGCGCGCGATCGTTGGCGTCGGCCTGGCTGCCGGGACGAAGCCCGTCGCCGAGCGAGAAGGAGACGTCGTAGCGGCGCATGATGTCGCAGATTTCATCGAAGCGCTCGTACAGGAAGCTCTCCTTGTGGTGGGCGAGGCACCACTTGGCCATGATCGAGCCGCCGCGCGAGACGATGCCGGTGACGCGAGACGCGGTGAGCGGCACATAGGCCAGCCGCACGCCGGCGTGAATGGTGAAATAGTCGACGCCCTGCTCGCACTGCTCGATCAGCGTGTCCTTGTAGACGTCCCAGTCGAGCTTGGTCGGATCGCCGTCGACCTTTTCGAGCGCCTGGTAGATCGGCACCGTGCCGATCGGCACGGGACTGTTTCGAATGATCCACTCGCGCGTGGTGTGGATGTTGCGCCCGGTGGACAGGTCCATCACCGTGTCCGCGCCCCAACGGATCGCCCAAACCATCTTGTCGATCTCCTCCTCCACCGAGGAGGAGACGGCGGAGTTACCGATATTGGCGTTGATCTTGACGAGGAAGTTGCGCCCGATGATCACCGGCTCGAGTTCGGGGTGGTTGATGTTGGCTGGGATGATGGCGCGGCCGCGCGCGATCTCGGCGCGCACGAATTCCGGCGTGATGAAGGGCGGGATCGCCGCGCCGAAGCTTTCGCCGTCGGCGAGCGCGGCCGGCGCGCGTTCCAGCATCGCCTCGCGGCCGAGATTCTCGCGTGTCGCGACGTAGATCATCTCCTTGGTGATGATGCCGGCGCGCGCGTATTCGAGTTGGGTGAGGGGATGCTGGCCGCCTGCTCCGCTCCGCTCCCTCCCCCCTTGCGAGGGAGGGTTGGGGAGGGGGGTACCCATTTGCGCCTGAGCGTGTTGCATACCCCGCTCCCGGCCGGCTGTGCCGGCCGACCTCCCGCTCAAGGGGGGAGATGAAGAAAGAGCGACCCCGCGCAGCGGGCGGTGCGCGACGGGAAATTCGCGCGCGGCGCGATCGGCTGCCACGTTGCCGTTGTCGACCGGCTTCACCGCGCGGCCTTCATAGTCCTCGACGCCGCCGCGTTCCTTCACCCACGCGGCGCGCGCGCGCGGCAGCCCCTTGTTGACGTCGATGATCGCGTCCGGATCGGTGTAGGGGCCAGTGGTGTCGTAAACGGGAAGCGGCGGCTCGCCCGATTCCGGCGAGAGAATGATCTCGCGCAGCGGCACGCGCAGGTCCGGCGCTTCCGCGGGCGCGACATAAATCTTGCGCGAGGACGGCAGCGGCCCGGTGGTGATGGCCGGCGTGACGCCGTCGGCGGCGACGTGCTTGTTCATCGGTGATCCTCCAAAGTCGGGGACAACCGGATGACGCGAGCGTTGAGCCAGAAAAGTCCCTGTCCCTTCGCCGGCATGACCCGGATCAGGTTCAAAGGGTCATCGCGGCGCGCGACCTCTCAGCTCCAACGCGGAGCTCCCCTCGGAACGGGGATTAATGTAGGCCGGCGGCGGCGGGTGTCAACGCGCGGCGGCGTGCAAATGGCGGCCGGCATGCCGCCGCGGCTATCGGCTGCGGCGCTCATGCCGGACTGGAAATTGGAGGGCTTCGCGCCGGTGGCAAGGTCCGGCGCTCAAGCGAACGCGGCGTCAGAAATGATAGTTCAGACCAAATCGTCCGATGTCATAGGCATTGCGAACGCGCATCTGGAGGAACCCCGTGCCGGTGCTGGGTGCGGCGACGGGCATCAGAACATCCTGCCGGCCCAAGTCGATGTGCAGGTATTCCAGTTTCACGCTCCAATTTTGCGTCAAGGCCCATTCGCCACCAGCACCGGCGGCCCAGCCGACGTTACCGCGCGAGCCTGATCCGGCAAAACAAGTGTTGGGGTCTTGGCAGAGCAGTGTCGTCGAGCCATTTGGGGCAAATGGGCCCGGCCCTCTGTTGGTCACGGATGCGCTTGCCCTGTCCTCGCCGAAAGCAAGGCCGCCCGTGGCATAGAGCAGCAGGTTCGGCGTGGCCAAGAAGCCCGCGCGCCCGCGCAGCGTGCCGAACCACCGCAAATGGTCTTCCGCTCTCAGAGCCAACTGGCCCGCGGCTACATTGCCCGCAGGATTGGTGCGGGTCAGCGAGCTTCCCATGGCGGTCCATTGGATATCGGCCTCAACTCCAACGATCACCCCGGTCGGATTCCATTGCCAGCTATAGCCGGCCTGCAGACCGCCGAGCGCGCCGTTTGATCCAAGGCGTTCGGAAAACGGCGAGGCATCGACATTTGGATTGGCGACGCCGGTGTAGATTGCGTTGAGCGTCATCGTCCCAGCGCCATTTCCTCCGGGTACATCTCCCCAGAACTGCGCGGAACCTGACTGCTGACCGTAACCGACATTGCCGCCGACATAGAAGCCGGTCCAGCTATGGGGAGTCTTGGGGGCCGCGAAGGCTTGCTGCGCCGCGGCGCCCGCCGGGTTCGCCACGCAATAGACACATGATGCGCCCGCAACGAGTGCATACCGCAGAAAACGGTTCATTTCGATTAGGCCTCCGATGACCACGGATTCGCGGACGTCACGGCCAGATAAGTTGGCGCGGCCGGCGCTGTCGTCCTCTGGGGCCCACATTCGGATGCACTTGGATGCAATGAGCAGCCTTTGCGCGGCGGCTGTGTTTTCCGGGGCACAATATCTTCCGCCCGCGTTATCGACTTCCGCTCTTCATCTTGGCGCGCGCTTCCGTCGGGGTCATGCCGAAGCGTTGACGAAACGCGCGATGGAAATAGGAGATGCTGTTGAAGCCGGCCAACAGCGCAATGTCGGCGATCTTGCGGCGCGCCTCAATCGGACTGGCGAGGAGGCGCTTGGCAATGAGAAGACGTTGCTCCAGGACAAATTCGGTGAAGCTCGTCCCGGCCCTTTCAAACAGATACTGTACGTAGCGAACGCTGACGCGATGGCGGGCGGCCAAAGCGACGATCGTGAAGCCCGGACTGGCGAGCTGGGCAAGAATATCCGCCTTGACGATTTCGAACCGCGCCGCCGCGACGCTACCGGATTCGGCGATTCTCGCGCGATCGCCCGCGCCAAGCACGAGCGCGGTGAGATCGATCAGGTGCTGGCCGACAATGCTGGCGGTCGGACCATTGAAGCGGTGCGACTCATTTCGGACGATGTCCTCATAGGCGCGCAAGAGAGTCAGCGCCGCGGCGTCGACCAACGCCGGCCGTGCGATGAGATCCTCGGCGGTGGGGCAAGAAGCGAGCAATGTCCGTCGATCGAAGATGATGGAACGAAACGCGC
The DNA here is from genome assembly GCA_041918675.1 of Xanthobacteraceae bacterium. Lineage (GTDB taxonomy): Bacteria > Pseudomonadota > Alphaproteobacteria > Rhizobiales > Xanthobacteraceae > SCUB01. Next base: position 358,684 of record JAYRVF010000014.1, on the reverse strand, counting down.
CGGTCGTGCGCTGAACGACGACGGCGTCCTGAACGCCGCTGTCGCCAAAGCTGACTTGACCGGGCATGATCAGTGCTTCTCGTCTGTCCGTCCGCATATCAAGAGGCGCTGAGTCCGGAATCAGCAAAACAAGCTTGTCGACAACCGCATGCGTTCGGTAATGCATCGCGCTGCCGTGGCTGGACAACAACGCGACGCTCGCGGTCAATTGTACCGGCATGACCTCATAAGAAAACATTCCGCCGCTGAGAGGCGAAAGGTCGCAGGAAATCACCTTGCGGCAGTACTCTTCGCGCCACGCTTCGTAGGCGGCCCCGCTCGGGGGGCCCTCGAATGTGATCTTGGGCGGTGCAAGCATCGATCACCTCGCGATCCGATCCGAGACGGGAAGAATTTACATTATGGTGGTCGTTACCTGAAGCTTTCGCCAGAGCCGGATGGTTTGAGAACGCATTTCCGAGAATGCGTTAGGTGCTGGTTGCATACGAGGAGACACGATTTTGCGTGCAAAGACACTTCTCAACGCGGGACAAGGCGGGAGCCCGAGAGCTCGGCATCGTAGGGGGAACTGCGATATCGCGTGAGCCATGGCCGAAGCGCGCGGGAACGCCACGGCACGAGATCGACCGTGGCCACTCCCTTTTGTCGGCCTGGCGCGGATTTGGTTCAACGGGTCGCCCGCGCGCGACCTCTCTGCCTCTTGATGGGGCGGTCCACGGAACGACGGCAATCTCGGCTGCCGTTCCCGCCCGTCAACGCATCGCGGCGGGAAGGCCGGCCGCTATTGCTTGGGCGGCGGCGGTGGCATCGTGTTGACGAAGCTCGGCCGGGCGCTATTGCGCGCGTAGAAGGCCTTCAGGTTCGGCGCCCCGGCGACGACGGCCGTCCCTTCCGGGAACATCTGCACATAGAACAGGATCGGCATCAGGTTGATGTCGGCGAAGGTGAAGCCGTCGCCCGTGAGGTTCTTGCCCGCGGCGAGCGCCTTGTCGAGCATCTCGGCCTGCGTTCGCATCGTCGCGGCCGCCTTGTCGATCCGGGCGCGATCGGGCTTGCCGTCCTTGCCGTCGGGAAAGAGGTAGGCGAAGAGGTAATCGCGGATCCAGACGCCATCCAACATGGTGTTGACGATCGAAAGCCATTGGATCGCCTTGGCGGCGGCGCGCGCGTCCTCCGGTATCAACTTCGGGCCGGGGAAGGCGCGATCGAGATAGGCGGCGATCGCCATCGACTCGCACAGCTCGAAGTCCCCATGGCGCAGCACCGGAATCTTGCCGGTCGGGCTGATGGCGTTGACTTCCGGCGTGTGCGGCGCGGCGGGCTTGAGGTCGTAGGCGATGCCTTTTTCCTCAAGCGCCATGCGCGCGGCGCGCGTGTAGGTCGATTGCGGCGCGCCGATGAGTTCGATCTTGGCCATGATGTCCTCCCTTTGCCGGTGCCACGTTGTTGATGTGAAGCCAGACTATCTCAGGTCGCCGGCGCGTGTCCGCCGTATTCGAGGACGGCGGCGATCGCGAGCGATTCGGCGATGGCGATGACGGCCCAGAAAATCAGCTCCAGCGCGACGAGCGAGAGCGGTTCGCCGAATTGATTGAACGGCGTGAAGAATTCCCAGAACAGGAACGTCATGACGAACAACAAGCCGGCCAGGCGCAGCCCGCGCGGCCACACGCCTTTCGGCCAGGCGGGCGAGAGCCAGCGATAGATGAACGCATGGGCGATGGCGAACAGTACGAGTCCCGCGATGATCGGCGGCGGGTTGGAAACGACGAGCGGCAGCGGCTCGAGCTTGGTCCAGACCGCGATCAGCTTGGCGCTCTGGTGGGGCGCGGTGATCAGAATGCCGTCGCCGTTCCAGCCGAAGCCGAGCGCGCGGAAGGTGAGCAGCATCGCGATATTCATCGCCAGACCGCCGGCGACGCCGGCAAGGATCGTTCGCGGCGTGCTTGTCGTCACGATGGACCTCCAGTGAGTTTCAAAACGTCGTGGACGACGCCGCGAGTCATGACGGCGTCCTCACGTCATCGCGCGCGCGAGACAGATGAAGCTCGACGACCAGCCTTGGTGATGGTTCTCGCATTGCGGCCGCGAGGCGAAACCTTCCTGGGTGAGAGTCAACCGCGTGCCGCCGGGCGCGGCTTCGAAGGCGACGGTCACCACGGTCTCGTCGCCGCGCCGGCCGTGGTCGTCGTCCCAGCCCCAGGTGAAAACGAGAAGGCGCGGCGGCTCGATGCTGCGATAGACGCCGCTCACCGTATGCAGGCCGCCGTCGGGCGAACGCATGGTCGTGCGCCAGGCGCCGCCCGGCCGCACGTCGAGCGCGTATTCCGGCACGTCGAACGTGTCCGGTCCCCACCAGGTCACGAGCAGGGCCGGGTTGGTCCAGAAATCGAACACGCGCTCTGGCGGCGCGGCGATCAGGCGCTCCATGCGCAACGTTGTTTCGCCAATGGTGTCGGTCATGATTTCCGCTTTCGTGGGGTTTCGGCCGCGAGCGCGGCCTCGAGTCGGTCGAAGGCGCTCGACCAGTGGCGATGCTGTTGCGCGAGCCAGCCCTCGACCGGCTTGAGCGCGTCGGCGCGCGCGCGGATCAGGCGCCGCTGGCCATCGATCCGCCGTTCGATCAGTCCGGCCTTTTCGAGCACGTTGAGATGGCGCGAAATCGCCGGGGCGCTTATGCGGAACGGCCGGGCGATGTCGCCGACCGGCATCTCGCCGCGGGCGCCGAGCCGCTCGATGATCGCGCGGCGCGTCGGATCGGCGAGCGCCGAAAAGGCCGCGTCGAGTCGATCGCCGGATTGCGTCATTGCCCCGTCCCTCGCGCCGCGTATTCGTCATGCAGGCGCACCCACGCCATCGGGTGGGCGAGCGCGTCCTCGTCGCGGCCCTTCGGCAAGAGATCGAGATGCTGATAGGCGGCATTGAGCATGTCGAGGCCGCGCGCGTAGCAGGAATAGGTGTGGTAGACGCGCCCGTCACCGTCCTTGACGAAGACGCTGAGGCCGGGGGCCTCCTCGCCGGCGAAGCGGCGCGTGCCGAAATTGTAGTTGTCGCCACCCGCCCGCAATTCCTCGGGCGTGAACGAGACGGCGAAATCGCGGTTGAAGTCGGTGCCCGCCGACGACACCCAGTCGAACGTCCAGCCCATGCGCCGCTTGAACGACGTTAGGCGATCGAGCGGGGCGCGGGAAACCGCGACCATGCTGGCGTCGCGTTGGTTGAGATGGACGATGATGCCGTTGAAGCCGTCCGCCCAGAACGAGCAGCTCTTGCAGCCCGCCTTCCAGTCGGGATGGAACATGAAATGATAGACGATGAGCTGGCTCCTGTCCGCGAACAGCTCGGCAAGCCGGCGCGGGCCGGCGTCGGTCGAAAAGACGTAGTCCTTGTCGACGGCGACCCATGGCAACGCGCGCCGCGCGGCCGACAATTCGTCGCGCAAATGGGTGAACGCCTTTTCCCGGGCGAGCAATTCCTTTCGCGCCGCGGTCCATTCGGATGGGGAAACGACGGGATGGCGTGTCATGCGCGCGATCCTTCGGCCGGCGAAATAATTAACCGATACGTTAATTAAACGAACGCCACCGGCGGGTCAATCGCGGCCGCCTCGGTCGCGATCACAAGAAGGTCATCGACCCGGGACCGGCGCGGCATCGATCACGCGGCGAATGCGACCGTCGACCCGGAACGCCCCACGCGGCGCGCGATTGTCTGCCATGCGCCGGATTTCCGCCCATGCGCGCTTCCGCGTGCTAGTCCGTCTCGTTGCTGAAGGGAATCGACGGAGCGTAAACCGACGCGTTCGCGTCGGCACCGCCACTTTCCGGGGAATTGCACGATGGCTTTGAACGAGATGGCGAGCGCAGCGGCGTCGGATGGCGTCGAATCGCGCTACGCGTGGTTGCGTCTCGGTGTCGCGCTGCTCGTGAGCACGATCGCCGGCGTCGGCATGTGGTCCATGTCGGTGGCGCTGCCCTTCGTGCAGGCGGATTTCGGCGTGCCGCGCGCCGACGCATCGCTGCCCTACACGCTCACCATGATCGGCTTCGGCGTCGGCACCGTCGCGTCCGGCTGGCTGGTCGATCGTTTCGGCACGTTCGTTCCGGTTTGCATCGGAGCGATCCTGCTCGGGCTCGGCTATTTTCTCGCGCCGCTCGCGTCCGGCATCGGCGGCTTCGGTCTCGCGCAGGGCGCGCTGATCGGCGTCGGCGCGTCGGTCGGTTTCAGTCCGCTCGTCGCCGACACATCGATGTGGTTCGACCGGCGAAGGGGGCTCGCGGTGGCGTTGTGCGCGTCGGGAAACTATTTCGCCGGCGTGATCTGGCCGTTGGTGCTCACGCCATTGTTCCAGACCGCCGGCTGGCGGTGGAGCTACGGCGCGATCGGCGTCCTGTGCCTGGCGACGTTGGTGCCGCTATCCTTCATGTTCCGCCGCGCCGCGCCGGCCGCGCGCGCCGCGATGAACGTGGACCGGTCGACGCCGGCGTCCTCGAACGGGCGGTCCGGCGGCGCGGGGCTTCAGATGATGCTCATCATCGCCGGGCTGGCCTGCTGCGTGGCGATGGCGATGCCGCAGGTGCATATCGTCGCCTATTGCGGCGATCTCGGCTATGGCGTGGCGCGGGGCTCGGAGATGTTGTCGCTGATGCTCGCCTTCGGCATCGTCAGCCGGCTCGTCTCCGGCGTGATCGCGGATCGCATCGGCGGCGTCAGAACGCTGCTGCTCGGCTCGTTTCTTCAGGGCGTGGCGCTGACATTGTACCTGGCGTTCGACGGGCTGACCTCGCTTTACATCATCTCGGCGCTATTCGGCCTGTTTCAGGGCGGCATCGTGCCGAGCTACGCGCTGATCGTGCGCGAGTTCTTCTCGCCGAGGGAAGCCGGCACGCGCCTCGCGCTGGTGCTGACCGCGACCATGATCGGCATGGCGCTCGGCGGCTGGATGTCGGGCGTCATCTTCGACATGACCGGTTCCTACCGTGTCGCCTTTCTCAACGGCATCGCCTGGAACGTGCTCAACCTGGTGATCGCGGCGTGGCTGGTCACGCGCGCGCGCCCGGCGCGCATAGCCCCCGCGTGAGCGTTCCGGGGCGAGCGGCGGAGCGGCGATCCATTCCGTTTCGCGACTTGGGCCATGCGGGGTAGGGTCTTGCCCGTCGCGCGCGGATTGGCCATGAATTCTTGGAACCGCAATTCTTGAGCCGCGCCGCGCCCTCGGTTCGACGGTTCGTAAGGTTCGGCGAGAACGGCGAGTATGGCGCGAACGGAGGAATCAAGGAGCGATGACGTCCATGGATGAGCTTCCCCGCCGCCGCGCCTATGCGGGACCGGCCTTTCTCTCCGGTGGATTCCGGCCGTTCTTCCTGTTCGGCGCGGTCGTCGCGGCCGTCTACGGCGCGGCCTGGCTGCCGGTATTCGACGGCGAGCTCGCGCTGCCGACGCGGTTCTCGGCGCTCGACTGGCACGTCCACGAAATGCTGTTCGGCGCGCTGCCGGCGATGATCGCCGGCTTTCTCCTGACCGCGATCCCGAATTGGACCGGCCGGCTGCCGATCCAGGGAACGCCGCTCGCCGCGTTGTTCGCGACCTGGATCGCGGGCCGTCTCGCGGTGACGTTCTCGCAGGCGCTGCCGGTCGGGGTCGTCGCCCTGGTCGATCTTGCCTTTCTGGTGATGCTGATCGCCGCCGCCGCGCGCGAAATCGTCGCCGGCAACAACTGGCGCAATCTGCGCGTGATCGCACCGCTCGGCGTCCTCCTACTCGCCAACGCGCTCTTTCATTACGAGGCCGCGCGCTGGGGCGCCGTCGATCATGGCAAACGGCTTGGGATCGCCGCGGTTCTGACGCTCATCATGTTGATCGGCGGACGCGTCATCCCTAGCTTCACGCGCAACTGGCTGGCGCGCCAGGAGCCGGGGCGCATGCCCGCGCCGTTCGATCGCCTCGACGGCGTGGCGATGGCGGTCGCGGTCGGCGCGCTGTTGGCGTGGGTGCTTGCACCCGCGCATGTCGTGACCGGCGCGGCGTTGCTCACCGCCGGCATGTTGCATGTCGCGCGGCTGTCGCGCTGGGCGGGCGAGCGGACATTTCCCGACCGGCTCGTGCTCGTCCTTCACGTCGCCTATGCCTTCATTCCGCTCGGCTTCATTCTAGGCGGTCTCTCGGCGTTAACGCCGAAGATCGCCGCGAGCGCGGGCATTCACGCCTGGACCGTGGGCGCCTTCGGCACGATGACCCTCGCGGTGATGAGCCGCGCCACGCTCGGCCACACCGGCCGCCAATTGCGGGCCGCGCCGTCGTTGCAGATCATCTACGCGATGATCGCGGTCGCGGCGCTGGCGCGCGTGGCCGCCGCGTTCTGGCCGAGCGCGTCCTTCGCGCTCCTCCATGTCACCGCCGGGGCGTGGTTCGTCGCCTATTTCAGCTTCGCGGTGATGGTCTGGCCGATGATGTGGACGGCGCGCCGATAACGCACGGTGAGGAAAATCCGCGGCGCGAATTTCGCCGGGCGCGCTTGCGCCGCGGCGCGCGCCCGTGGTTAACGAAGCGGTAACGCAATCGGTTGAGCGCTCCTTAAGGGAAATGCTTGCACTGTGCGTTTCATGACGCGCGGACTTCGCTTTTTCCTTGCCGGATCGTTCGTCCTCGTCGCGCTTTCGGGCTGCGGGCGAAACTGGCTGCAATTCGCCGAACGCGAGCCGTGGCGGCGCGAGGCCGAGGTCGCGTGTCTGAAATCGGGAGCGGTGAAGGAAGGCGCCAGCGTCGCCCGGGTTGAGCCGATTTCCGGTCCCGGCGTCTGCGGCGCCGAATATCCGCTGAAGGTCGTGGCGCTCGGCGACTCCAGCCGGCTGGGCTTCGCCGACGACCCGCGTCCGCCGGGCGTTGTTCCGCGATCGTCCGCCAATCTACCGCGATGGCCGGTGACGCAGTCCTCCGCGTTGCCGCCGCGAAGCGCGCCGCCATACTCGTCGTCAGCGGGCCTGGATGGCGAACCCGTCTCGCTCAGGGCACCAAGCGTGGCCTCGCCGATCGATGACGATCTCGCCGAGGGCGATCCGGTTCTCGCCGAGGAGATCGCGCGCGCCAGGCGACCGTCGCGGGAAAGCATGCCGCGCGAACCCGAGCCGCGTTCGGTCGAGCGTCCGCTGCCGCGGCTCGGCCCCGTGCAAGCCGGCGCGCCGGCGCCGGTCACCATTCAGCCGACGGCGACGCTCGCCTGTCCGATCGTCTCGGCGCTCGATCGCTGGATCGCCGACGCCATCCAGCCGGCCGCGATGCGCTGGTTCGGCTCGCCGGTGGTCGAGATCAAGCAGATTTCCGCCTATTCCTGTCGCGGCATGAACGGCGACCGTTCGAGCCGCATCTCCGAACACGCCTTCGGCAACGCGCTCGACATCGCCGCCTTCACGCTCGCCGACGGCCGCCGCGTCTCGGTCAAGAACGGCTGGCGCGGCCTGCCGGAGGAGCAGGGCTTCCTGCGTGACATCCAGGCCGCGGCCTGCGAGCACTTCAACACCGTGCTCGCGCCGGGCTCGAACATCTATCATTACGACCACATCCACGTGGATCTGATGCGCCGCTCCTCGCGCCGTTCGATCTGCCAGCCCGCGGCCGTGTCGGGCGAGGAAGTCGCCGCGCGCGCCGCCAATGGCCGTTACGCGGCCCGCGATCCCTCGATCACCGGCTCGCTCAAGGCGCTCGGCAAGAAGATCGCCGCGCCGTTCAAGCGCGCCTCGAAGGTCGACGACAAGGCGAGCGACGACGACTGGATCGAGGACGAATCCAACATCCACGAGTGACCGCGCGCCGGTCCGCCCGCGCGCGAGGTCGTCGGTTAACGCGCGTTAACCGATCATCTTCGTCTTCCGCGGCGGCGCGTCCTTAAGAGTTTGGTCGGTCATCGCCGCTAGGCTGACGCGCCAAACCCGAACTCCCGCGCGAGCGCCCATGTCCGCCTTCGAGCCGTCCTTCCGCGCGTCCGCCGCGACGACGCACGCCGCCATCGCCATCCCGGTATTCGCCGGCGCGATGTTCGTCTCGGCGATGCTGATGTTCTCGGTGCAGCCGATGTTCGCCAAGATGGTGCTGCCGCTGCTCGGCGGTTCCCCGTCGGTGTGGTCGGTGGCGATGGTGTTCTTTCAGGCCATGCTGCTGGCGGGCTACGGCTACGCCCATCTGATCGTCCGCCATCTGTCGCCGCGCGCGGCGATCACGCTGCATCTGCTCGTGCTGTCGCTCGCCTTCGCGGCGCTTCCCGTGGCGCTGGCCGCCGACACCGGCGCGCCGCCGGAGCGCGGCGCGGAGCTTTGGCTGGTCGGACTGTTCCTGAGCGCGGTCGGACTGCCGTTCTTCGCGATTTCGGCGACGGCGCCGCTGTTGCAGGCCTGGTTCGCGCGCGGGTCGCACGCGCGGGCGGCCGATCCCTATTTTCTCTACGGCGCGTCCAATCTCGGGTCCTTCGCCGCGCTGATCGCCTATCCGCTCGTGTTCGAGCCGTGGCTGACCTTGCGCGGCCAGACGGCGACGTGGAGCGCGGGCTTCGTGCTGTTGATGTCGATGATCGCGGTCGCGGGCATCCTGACGATGGCGTGGGGCAACGCGGGCGTGGCGCCCGCGCGGACGGCGTCGCGGAAGGCGACGGTCGGCTGGCGCGACCGGCTTTCCTGGGTCGCGCTCGCCTTCGTGCCGTCGGCGCTGCTGATCGCGGTCACCTCGCACATTTCGACCGACATCGCGGCGGCGCCGTTCCTGTGGGTCGTTCCGCTGGCGCTGTTCCTGGCGACCTTCATTCTCACATTCCGCGCCGGTGGCGACACGATCGGCGCCTGGATGCTTCGGCTGCAGCCGCTGGTGGTCGCCGCCCTCGCGGTCGGTCTGATGCGCGGGGAGCGGGCGTTCTGGCTGGTGGCGATCCTGCTCGATCTCGCCATGCTGTTCACGGCGGCGATGGTGTGCCACCGCGCGCTTTATCTGAAGCGGCCGCATACCGGCGAACTGACATCGTTCTACATGTGGGTCTCCTTCGGCGGCGTGCTCGGCGGCGCCGCCTCAGGCCTGCTCGCGCCGCGCCTGTTTCCCGACGTGTGGGAATATCCGATCCTGATCGTGCTGGCGCTCGCGGCGCGGCCGGGCATGTTCGATCTTGGCTGGCGCGAGTGGCTCAAGGGCGCGGGCCTTCCCGTCGCGCTCGCGCTCGCGGCGGCGATCGCGGGGCCGGTGCTGGGACTGCGCCCGCCCGCGTCGATGGACATCGCCTTCACCGTGGCGCTGGTGGCGCTCGCGGCGATAGTGATGGTGAGCGCGGCGAACGGGGCGCGCATGATCGGCTTCACCGTCCTGCTTCTGGTCGCGAGCGCGGCGCTGCCGGTCGGCGTCGCCACCACCGAGACCGCGCGGTCCTTCTTCGGCGTGCACAAGGTCGTCGAAAGTGCGGACGGGCGCTTCCGCCTGCTTTTTCACGGCACCACGCTGCACGGCGCGATGCGTCTGCGCGACGATCGCGGCGCGGCGGTGAGCGGTCCGCCGGAACCGCTGACTTATTATCATGTCAGCGGCGCGCTCGGGGATGCCATCGCCGCCGCGCGCCAAACGCATGACGGACGGCTGAATGAGGTCGCGATCGTCGGCCTCGGCGTCGGCAGTCTCGCCTGTCACACGCGCGCGGACGAAGGGCTCACTTATTACGAGATCGATCCGGAAGTGACGCGCATCGCGCGGGACGCGTCCAAATTCCGCTTCCTTTCCGAATGCGCGCCGGGAGCCCGCGTGGTGCTCGGCGACGCGCGACTGACGCTTGCCGGCGAGACGCGGCGTTTCGACCTCATCGTGCTCGACGCGTTTTCCTCCGACGTGATCCCGGTGCACCTGCTCACACGCGAGGCGATGGCGATGTATCTCGATCGCCTGGCGCCGGGCGGGGTCATCGCGCTGCACATTTCCAACCGCTATCTGGAACTGGCGAGCGTCACGCGCGACGTCGCTTCGAGCCTCGGCCTCGCGACCTTCCTCAAGCGTGACATGGTCGCGCCCTCCGCGCGCGGCGAGGACATGCGCATGAGCGCGCTGGTGGCCGTGGTGGCGCGATCGAAGAGCGACCTTGCGCCGCTCGGCGCGCGGGAGGGCTGGACCGAGGCGCCCTTCGCGTCGACCGGCCGTGCCTGGACGGATGATTATTCCAACATTCCCGGCGCGATCTGGCGGATGGTCGCCGGTCGCTGACCGCCGCGCCCCATGCCCGCGCGACATCCCATGAGGAATGGGCGAAGGGCCCGGCGTGATCGCGCCGAGCCCTTCATGGTGTTGCACGAAGTAAAGTATCAGCCAGTCTATAAGCCGGGTTCTGGAGGGTCCATGCCGCTTTCGCGTCATGGACGTGACGGCCATTCCTCTGGGACGCGGCTTGCGCCGCGCCTCAAGCAACCAACCCGGACGGCGGATCGGACATGATCCCGCGGGCGTTTCGCTTTCGCGACGGCCCCGCGCGCCATCCCTATTCGGTCTTGCTCCCGGTGGGGTTTGCCGTGCCGTCTCCATTACTGGAGACGCGGTGCGCTCTTACCGCACCTTTTCACCCTTACCGCGAACGCGTCGCGGCGGTTCGTTCTCTGTGGCGCTGTCCCTGGGGTCGCCCCCGCCGGATGTTATCCGGCACCGTTGTCCGTGGAGCCCGGACTTTCCTCTCCGGCGATCTTTCGATCCCTGCGCGGAGCGACCGTCCGACCGACTGACTCAAGATGAATGGCGGCGGCGGGCCGCCCGGTCAAGTGGCGGATGGCGGATTATTCGCGCCGCTCAAGCCTGCGCGCCGCCGATCGAGGCCAGAAGCGCCTTCAAGGTCGCGATCGTCGAAGGGTCGGCGATGCCGTCGACCCGTTCGGGACGGAAATGGCGCTGGAATGCGGTGACGACATCGGTCGTCATCGAGTCGTAAAGGCCGGTCGTCGGCAGGCCGTAGCCATAGCTCGCCAGCGCCGCCTGAAGTTCGCGCACCTGGTCGCCCGAGGAGCCCGGCATCAGGCGAGGACCCGGAACGATCGGGGAGGGTTCCACCCAATGGCCGATCCCGGAATTGGCGAGCAGGTCCCAGGGGAGTTTCTCGCCCGGATCCTTCTTCCGCCCCGGCGCGATATCGGAATGGGCGACGACCCGGTGACGCGGGATCTCGCGGCGGATCATGATGCCCCGGCACAGACTGATGAGCGCGGCGATCTGGCGGTCGGGAAAGGCGGGATAGCCCCAGTCATGGCCCGGATTGGCGAGCTCGATGCCGATCGAGCGCGAATTCACATCCGTTTCGCCGACCCAGGAGGACGAGCCGGCATGCCAGGCGCGCTCGGTCTCGCGCACGCATTGGATGACCTCGCCGTCCTCCATCACGACGTAATGGGCCGACACCTCGGCTCCCGGCGAGCACAGCCGGCGCACCGCCTCGGCCGCGTCGGGCATGCCGGTGTAATGCAGCACGATGAGGTCGGGGCGCACGCCCTCGCGCCGCTCTCCGAAATTCGGGGAGGGCGTGATTTGGGACACCAGCGAGGAATCCGGAATGAAGCTCAACCTGTCACCATGCAGCCCGTCGCCGGCCCAGGGATTGCGTCGCAGATGCAACGGCAGATGCCGGTCGTCTCGTGTTCCCACACCAGCCGGACTGTTTATCGCTTTCTTGACGGCTACGAACATGGAACGGGAACTGTCATCAACCGGACGCAACGTCAGGGGTAGATTGATTTCATTTTGCGAGAAGAAAGCATCGCATCGAGCGGCGGTATTTGCATCTTCTTTCTTGCTTTTTCGCACGCGTCCTTGTGGAAAACCGCGCGCCTGACAACCGGGCAGGGCGGCGATCAAATCGCCGGCCGCTCCAATTCGTCAACGCTTCCTTAACGTTAAGAATGGTTACTGGTGTGCCACGGGCGGATCGAATTTTTCGCCGCGAGGGTACGTTGACGCCTGACTTGTCCAATGGGTGCCCGCGAAGAGGATGCCTGCATGCGCCGCGCGCCCGAGTGGGGCGCGACCGGCCATTTGCGCGCGCGCGCCCGGTAAGTCCAAGGAGGCTGCCCATGACCTCCCGAGACCAAAATTCTCAAGGCGCCGAAGCGGCGCCGCGTCACATCTCCGTCCTTAACGATGCGGCGCTGCATTGGCTCGCGCCGCGCGACGGCGGCATCTATATCGACGCGACTTTCGGCGCCGGCGGGCACACGCGCGCCATTCTGGCCGCTGCCGATTGCCGGGTCATCGGCATCGATCGCGACCGAGCCGCGATCGCGGCGGGCTTCGATCTCGTCGACCGTTCGGACGGACGGTTGACGCTCGTCGAGGACCGCTTCGCCAATCTCGCCGCGATCGCGACCGCGCAAGGCTACAGGGCGGTCGACGGCGTCCTCATGGATGTCGGTGTGTCGTCGATGCAGATCGACGACGCCGCGCGCGGCTTCGCGTTCCGTCTCGACGGTCCGCTCGATATGCGCATGGGGCGGGAAGGGCCGACCGCCGCCGATATCGTCGCGACGGCGAGCGAGGCCGATCTCGCCCGCATCATCGCCGTGCTCGGCGAGGAGCGCCACGCGCGTCTGGTCGCCCGCGCCATCGTCGCGGCCCGGCGCGCCGGCAAGGTGTCGACGACCGGCGCGCTCGCCGCCATTGTCGCGCGGGTGGTGCGGTCGCGGCCGGGTGAAATTCACCCCGCCACGCGCACCTTTCAGGCGCTGCGCATTTTCGTCAATGACGAGCTCGCCGAGCTCGAGGCGGCGCTCGCCGCGGCCGAGGCTATTCTCAGGCCCGGCGGCCGGCTCGTCGCGATCTCGTTCCATTCGCTCGAGGACCGCATCGTCAAGACGTTCCTCAATGATCGCTCCCGTATCGGCGGCGGTTCGCGCCACGCCCCGGAGCGCAAGACGCCGGCGCCGAGCTTCGCCGTGTTGACCCGCCGTCCGGTGATCCCGAGCGAGGAGGAGATCGCGCGAAATCCGCGCGCGCGGTCGGCGAAACTGCGGGCGGCCGAACGCACCGAGGCGCCCGCCCGGCCGGCCGATCGGCGGGCCATGGCGGACATGCCGAACCTCTCCGAAATGGCCAGGGGAGGCTGAGCGATGCGCCTTCTCCACCTTCTCGTCATCGGCGCGCTGCTGTTCGCGGCCGCCTATGTCTACGGCATCAAGCTGGAATCGACGGTGCGCACCGAGCGCGTGATGCGGCTGCGCGCCGAGGTGCGCGAGCAGCGCGACGCGATCGCCGCGCTGCGCGCGGAATGGGCGCGGCTGGAAAGCCCGCCGCGCCTGCAGGAACTCGTCGAGCGCCACCTCACGCTCAAGCCGGTCGACGCCACGCAATTCGACGCGCTCAAGACGCTGCCCGAGCGGCCGCCGAACTTCGCCCCGGCGAGCGAGCCCGATCCGATCGGCGCGATGATCGACGCCGTCGATCCCGATCTCGCCACCGGCTCGGTTCCGCCGCGGGAGGGCGCGCGATGAGCGCGGCGCGCGAACGCGGCGCGGACGCCCCGCGCCCGCATAGCTGGCGCACGCGGCTCGCGCACACGCTGCTGTTCGGACGCGGCGCCGACCGCGGCGCCCGCGCGCGCGGGCGCATCGGCTTCATCATGATCGTTTTCGGCCTCGTCTACGCTGTCATCGCCGGAAGGCTGATCATGTTCGCGGTGATCGGCGATCGCCAGGCGACGCGCCAGACCGCGTCGCAGGACGCGATCGCCACAGCGCGGCCCGACATCGTCGACCGTAATGGCGACATTCTCGCCACCGACGTGAAGGCTTCCTCGCTGTTCGGCGAACCGCGCCGCATCATCGACAAGGACGAGGCGATCGAGCTTCTCAGCGCCGTGCTGCCGGATCTGGAAGCGGCCGAGGTGCGCGAACGGCTGCGCTCGCGCAAGGGTTTCATCTGGCTCAAGCGCGAGATCACGGCGCAGCAGCAGGCCGAGATCCACCGCCTCGGAATTCCCGGCGTCGGCTTCCTGCGCGAGAACAAGCGCGCCTATCCCAACGGGCGCGTCGTCTCGCACCTGATCGGCCACGTCAACATCGACAATCAGGGCATCGCCGGCGTCGAGAAATGGCTCGACGGCAGGGGCCTCGCCGATCTGCATCGCGCCGGCTTCGCCTCCGACCGCCAGCAGAAGCCGGTCGAGCTCGCCGTCGACGTGCGCGTCGAGCACGCGCTGCGCGACGAGCTTCTCAAGGCGCAGGCGAAATACAAGGCCAAGGCCGCCGCCGGCCTCGTCTCCGACGTGCGTACCGGCGAGATCGTGGCCATGGTGTCGCTGCCCGACTACGATCCCAACAATCCGCGCGAGGCCAACGATCCGACCCGGATCAACCGCCTGACCACGGGCGTGTTCGAGATGGGCTCGACCTTCAAGGCGCTGACGCTGGCGATGGCGCTCGATTCCGGCAAGGCCAATCTCAACACCACCTACGACGCGCGCATGTCGCTGCGCTACGGCAAGTTCAACATCCGCGACACCCATCCGATGGGCCGCAACATCACGCTGACCGAGGTGTTCGTGCATTCCTCGAACGTCGGCGCGGCCCGCGTGGCGATGTCGATGGGCGTGGAAAACCACAAGGCGTTCCTGCGCAAGCTCGGCCAGCTCGACCGCCTGCGCACCGAATTGCCCGAAAGCGCCGAGCCGATCGTGCCCAAGCGGTGGGGTGAGCTCAACACCATCACCATCGCCTTCGGCCACGGCCTGTCGGTGGCGCCGCTGCAGGCGGTGATGGGGATCAACGCGCTGGTCAATGGCGGCTATCTGATCCCGCCGACATTCCTCAAGCGGAGCGAGGAGGAGGCGCGGGCGCTCGCCAAGCAGGTCATCAAGCCGGATACCAGCGACAAGATGCGCTATCTCATGCGCGCTAACGCGGAGCGGGGAACCGCCAAGCTCGCCGACGTGCAGGGGTATTATGTCGGCGGCAAGACCGGCACCTCGGAGAAGGTCGTCAACGGCCGCTATTCCAAGAAGCAGGTGCTCAATTCCTTCACCGCCATCATGCCGGCCGACAACCCGCGTTTTCAGGTCCTGATCATGCTCGACGAGCCGCAGCCTTTGCCGGAAACCCATGGCTTCATCACCTCGGGGTGGAACGCCGTGCCGACCGGCGGCAAGGTGATCGCCCGCATCGCGCCGCTGCTCGGAATTCAGCCCCGATTCGACCTGCCGCCGTCCGAGCGCCTTATTCTTGCGACATCGAGGGAAACCCGGTAGGCGGCGCGACCGCCGTCAGCCGTCCGGAAGATATGCCCCATGAAACTGCGCGATCTCCTGATTGACGTTGTCGCCGTCGCCGCTCCGGCGGACGAAGCGGTCGTCACGGGCGTGACCGCGGACAGCCGCGCGGCCAAGCCGGGCGATGTCTTTTTCGCGCTGTCCGGCGCCAGGACCGACGGCGCGCGTTTCATCGAGCAGGCGCTCGCGGGCGGCGCGGTCGCCGTCGTCTGCGAGGAGAGCGCGGCCGCGGGCCGCGCCGGCGTGATCGGCGTCGCCAATCCCCGCCGCGCGCTGGCGCTCGCAGCCGCGCGGCTGTTTCCGCTGCAACCCGCCACCATCGCGGCCGTCACCGGCACCAGCGGCAAGACCTCGGTCGCCGCCTTCACGCGCCAGATCTGGACCCGGCTCGGCCGGAGCGCCGCGAGCATCGGCACCATCGGGCTCGTCGCGCCGTCGCGCGCCGTCTACGGTTCGCTGACGACGCCCGACCCGGTAACGCTGCACCGAATGCTCGACGCCGTCGCGCGCGAGGGCGTCACGCATTTGGTGATGGAGGCCTCCTCGCACGGTCTCGACCAGCATCGCCTCGACGGCGTGCGCGCGCGCGCGGGCGCCTTCACCAATCTCAGCCGCGACCACATGGACTATCATCCGAGCGTTCAGGCCTATCTCGGGGCCAAGCTGCGCCTGTTCACCGAACTGCTGGCGGCGGACGGCGTCGCGGTCGTCGCCGCCGACAATCCGGAATCGGAAACGGTCATCGCCGCGAGCCGCGCGCGGGGCCTGCGCGTTGTCACCGTCGGCCGCGCCGGCGAGGATATCCGTCTCGCCGATGTCGCGACCGACGGCTTCGCCCAACGCTTGACGCTCGTCCATGAGGGGCGTTCGCGCGCGGTGCGGTTGCCCCTGCCCGGCGCGTTTCAGATCGAGAACGCGCTCGTGTCGGCCGGGCTCGCGATCGCGACCGGCGAGGCGCCCGAGGCCGTCTTCGCCGCGCTCGAACATCTCGAGGGCGCGAAGGGACGCCTTGAATATGTCGGCGCGCGCGATGGCGCGCCGATTTTCGTCGACTACGCCCACAAGCCGGACGCGCTCGCCAAGGCGCTGGACGCGCTCAGGCCCTACGCGCCGCGCCGCCTCGTCGTCGTCTTCGGCGCCGGCGGCGACCGCGATCAGGGCAAGCGGGCGCTGATGGGCGAGGTGGCGAGCGCGAAGGCCGACCTCGTCATCATCACCGACGACAATCCGCGAAGCGAAAATCCGGCCGCGATCCGCGCCGCGATCCGCGCCGCCGCGCCGCGCGCGCGGGAGATCGCCGACCGCGCCGAGGCGATCCGTGTCGCCGTCGCGGAACTGCGGACCGGCGACGCGCTGCTCGTGGCCGGCAAGGGGCACGAGACCGGACAGATCGTCGGCGACAAGGTTCTTCCCTTCAGCGACCACGAGGCGGTGGCCGCGGCGCTCGCGGAGAAGGTCGCATGAGCACGCGCGCGCCGTGGACGATCGAGGCGATGCGCGCGGCGATGCGCGCCACCGTGGCCGGTGCTCCGCCGGAGACGGTGACCGGCATTTCCATCGACAGCCGCACGGTCGCGCCGGGCGAGGCCTATTTCGCCATCAAGGGCGACGTTCACGACGGCCACGATTTCGTCGAGGCCGCGCTCACGGCGGGGGCCGCGGTCGCGGTGGTCGCCGAAGACAGGCGCGCGCGCTTTGGCGCCGACGCGCGGCTCCTGATCGTGCCCGACGTGCTCGCCGGCCTCGTCGATCTCGCCCACGCGGCGCGGGCAAGGACGCAAGCCAAGGTGATCGCTGTCACCGGGTCCGTCGGCAAGACCTCGACCAAGGAGGCGCTGCGGCTCGTTCTCTCGGCGCAAGGGACGACGCACGCGTCGGTCGCCTCGTTCAACAATCACTGGGGTGTGCCGCTGTCGCTCGCGCGCTGCCCGGCGGATGCCCGCTTCGCCGTCCTCGAAATCGGCATGAACCATGCCGGCGAAATCCTGCCGCTGACGCGCCTGGCGCGGCCGCATCTGGCCATCGTCACCACGGTCGAGCCGGTGCATCTGGAATTCTTCGCCTCGGTGGAGGCGATCGCCGACGCCAAGGCCGAGATCTTCGCCGGCCTCGAGCCCGGCGGCGCGGCGATCCTCAACGGCGACAACGCGCAGTTCGCGCGGCTCAAGCGCCACGCGATCGCGGCGGGCGTCGCGCGCGTCGTCGAATTCGGCTCGGGCGCGAACGCGGACGCGCGGCTGATCGACGTCGCCGCGCATGCCGAGTGCTCGACCGTCCATGCCCGCGTGCTCGGCGAGGAGATCACCTACAAGATCGGCGCGCCGGGACGCCACGTCGTCATGAACTCGCTCGCCGTGCTCGCCGCCGCGACGCTCGCCGGCGCGGATCTCGCGCTCGCCGGGCTGGCGCTGGCGCGGATGGAGCCGCCGGCCGGCCGCGGCGCGCGCCGTCACCTTGAACTGGCGTCGGGCTCCGCGCTCCTGATCGACGAAAGCTACAACGCCAATCCCGCCTCGATGCGCGCGGCGCTGGACGTCCTTTCCCAGGCGCCGGTCGGCAAGCGCGGACGCCGCATCGCCGTGCTCGGCGACATGCTCGAACTCGGCGCGGCGAGCGATGATCTGCACCGCGCCCTCGCCGAAGCCATCGTCGAGCGCCGCGTCGATCGGGTCTATTGCTGCGGGCCGCGGATGCGCCATTTGTGGGACGCGCTGCCGCCCGCGCGCAAGGGCGGCTACGCCGAGGACGCCGACGCGCTCCAGGGCGAGGTCGTGGCCGCGCTCAACCCCGGCGACGTCGTCATGGTCAAGGGCTCGGCCGGTTCGCGCATGAAAATAATCATCACCGCCATCGAGCGGCGCTATCTCCGCGACGGCGCCCGCGACGACGTGACCGCATGAGGAAGACGCAATGCTCTATTGGTTGATCGATTTCGCCGAGCAGTTCTCGGCCTTCAATGTCTTCCGCTACATCACCTTCCGCACCGGCGGGGCGATCGTCACGGCGGCGCTGTTCGTGTTCCTGTTCGGACCGTGGATCATCGATCATCTGCGCATCCGCCAGGGCAAGGGTCAGCCGATCCGGCCCGACGGTCCGCAAACGCATATCGTCAAGGCCGGCACGCCGACCATGGGCGGGCTGATGATCCTGTCGGGGCTGGTGGTGTCGACGCTGTTGTGGGCGAATCCGCGCAACCCCTATGTCTGGGTCGTGCTGTTCGTTACGCTCGGCTTCGGCTTCGTCGGCTTCTACGACGACTATCTCAAGGTGACGAAGCAGACGCACGCCGGATTTTCCGGTCGCATGCGCCTCGGCATCGAGGGCGTGATCGCGTTTTCGGCCTGCGCGGCGTTCATCTGGCTCGGCCGCACGCCGTTCTCCTCGTCGGTGACATTCCCCTTCATCAAGGATCTGGTGCTCAATCTCGGCTGGTTCTTCGCGGCGTTCGGCGCGCTCATCATCGTCGGCGCCGGCAACGCGGTCAATCTCACCGACGGGCTCGACGGGCTCGCCATCGTGCCGGTGATGATTGCGGCGGCGAGCTTCGGCCTGATCTCCTATCTCGCCGGCAACGCGGTGTTCGCCGAATATCTGCAGATCCACTACGTCGCCGGCACCGGCGAATTGGCGGTGCTGTGCGGGGCGCTGCTCGGCGCCGGCCTCGGTTTCCTCTGGTTCAACGCGCCGCCGGCCTCGATCTTCATGGGCGACACCGGCTCGCTCGCGCTCGGCGGCCTGCTCGGCGCGGTCGCGGTCGCCACCAAGCACGAGATCGTGCTCGCGGTGATCGGCGGGCTGTTCGTGCTCGAGGCGGTCTCGGTGATCGTGCAGGTCGTCTCGTTCAAGCTGACCGGCAAGCGCATCTTCAAGATGGCGCCGATTCATCATCACTTCGAACAGCTCGGCTGGACCGAACCCCAGATCGTGATCCGGTTCTGGATCATCTCGGTGGTGCTGGCGCTGGCCGGACTGTCGACCCTGAAGCTGAGGTAAGCGCGTGATCCCGATCACCTCATTCTCCGGCCGCAAGGTCGCGGTGTTCGGCCTCGGCGGCTCCGGGCTCGCCTCGTGCGACGCGCTGCGAGCGGGCGGTGCGGAGGTGACGGCCTGCGACGACGACGCGGGCAAGACGGCGGAGGCCGCGCGCGCCGGCTTCATTACCGCCGATTTGTGCAAGGCCGACTGGTCCAGCTTCGCCGCGCTGGTGCTTTCCCCGGGCGTGCCGCTCACCCATCCGGTGCCGCATTGGACCGTCTTCGCCGCGCGCGAGGCCGGCGTCGAGGTGATCGGCGACATCGAGCTGTTCTGCCGGGAGCGGCGGCGGCTCGCGCCCCAGGCGCCGTTCGTCGCCATCACCGGCACCAACGGCAAATCGACCACCACGGCGCTGATCGCGCATTTGATGCGCTCGGCCGGATACGATGTTCAGCTCGGCGGCAATATCGGCACCGCCATCCTGTCGCTGGAGCCGCCGCGCATCGGGCGCGTTCACGTCATCGAGGTGTCGTCCTATCAGATCGACCTCGCGCCCTCGCTCGATCCGAGCGTCGGCGTGCTCCTCAACGTCAGCGAGGACCACATCGATCGTCACGGCACGCTCGCCTCCTACGCCGCGATCAAGGAGCGGCTGGTGGCCGGCGTGCAGGCCGGCGGCACGGCGGTGATCGGCGTCGACGACGCCTGGTGTCAGGCGGCGGCGGACCGCATCGAGCGAAACGGAACCAATGTCGCCCGGATCTCGGTGCGTCGGCCGCTCGCCGACGGCTTCTATCTCGAGGGCGAGTCCATCGTGCGGGCCGCGGCCGCGGCGCGCGCGGTCATCGCGCGGATCGGCGGGATCGGTTCGCTGCGCGGACTGCACAACGCGCAGAACGCGGCGTGCGCGGCGGCGAGCGCGATCGCGCTCGGCCTTTCGCCCGAGGCGATCCAGCGTGGCCTGCGCTCCTTTCCAGGCCTTGCCCATCGCATGGAGCAGGTCGGCCGGCGCGGGCGCGTGCTCTTCATCAACGATTCGAAGGGAACCAACGCCGACGCGGCCGCGCGCGCGCTCGGCTCGTTCCGCGACATTTTCTGGATCGCCGGCGGCAAGCCGAAGACCGGCGGCATCACCGGCCTCGCCGAGTTCTTTCCGCGCATCGTCAAGGCCTACCTGATCGGCGAAGCTGCGCCGGAATTCGCCGCGACGCTCGCCGGCAAGGTCGATCATGAGATCAGCGCCACGCTCGACGTCGCAGTCGCCCGCGCCGCGCGCGACGCGGAAGCCTCCGGCCTCGCCGAGCCGGTGGTGCTGCTGTCGCCGGCCTGCGCCTCGTTCGACCAGTTTCCCAATTTCGAGAAGCGCGGCGCTCGTTTCCGCGAGCTGGTGCAAGGCCTGGGCTCGATCGAGCCGGCGAAGGAGGCATCGTCATGATTTCACGCGCGCATCGCACCCCGTTCAGCGAATGGTGGTGGACCGTCGACCGCATCATGCTGGCCGCGCTGATCGTGCTGATGCTCGGCGGCGTCATCCTGTCGCTGGCGGCGAGCCCCCCGGTGGCCAACCGCATCGGCCTCGACGCGTTCCACTTCTTCAACCGTCATGCGCTGTTCCTGTTGCCCGCCATCGTCGTCCTGGTGGCGACCTCGCTGCAGTCGCCGCGCCAGGCGCGACGTTCGGCGTTGATCGTGTTCGCGGTCAGCATCGTCATGATCGTCGCCACGATTCTTTTGGGAGCCGAGGTCAAGGGCGCGCGGCGCTGGCTGACGCTGTTCGGCGTCAGCATCCAGGCGTCGGAATTCGCCAAGCCCGCTTTCGTCATCCTGCTGGCGTGGCTGTTGTCGGAATCGGCGCGGCGGCCGGAAATGCCGGCGACCTCGCTGTCGCTCGGCATGTTGCTGACGTTGGTGGGGCTGCTGGTGCTGGAGCCGGATTTCGGCCAGACCATGCTGGTGCTGATCGTCTGGGGCGCGCTGTTCTATCTCGCCGGCACGCGGCTCGTCTGGGTGTTTGGGCTCGCCGGCGTCGGCGCCGCGGGCCTGGCCGGGGCCTATGTGTTCCTGCCGCACGTCGCCGGCCGCATCCGGCGCTTCATCGATCCGGCGTCCGGCGACACGTTCCAGATCGACACGGCGATTGAATCCTTCGTGCGCGGCGGCTGGCTCGGCCGCGGCCCGGGCGAGGGCACGGTCAAGCGCGTGTTGCCCGACAGCCATACCGATTTCGTGTTCGCGGTGGCGGCGGAGGAATTCGGCGTCGTGCTGTGCCTGGCGCTGCTCGCGCTATTCACCTTCATCGTCATGCGCGCGCTGGCGCACGCGTTCCGCGCCGAGGATCTCTTCACGCGGCTGGCGACGGCCGGTCTCGCGATCCTGTTCGGCGTGCAGGCGGCGATCAACATGGCGGTCAACCTGCACCTCATGCCGGCCAAGGGCATGACGCTGCCGTTCATTTCCTATGGCGGGTCCTCGATGCTGTCGATCGCCTACGGCATGGGCCTGTTGCTCGCGCTGATGCGCCATCGTCCGAGCGTCGAGCTCGACGCGCCGCGCGTCGGCGAACACGCCTATGCCGCCGCCTGAGACATTGCCGGAGCGCGGGGCGGCGATGGCGAACGGGGCGCCGCTCATCCTGCTCGCCGCCGGCGGCACCGGCGGCCATTTGTTTCCGGCCGAGGCGCTGGGCGCCGCGCTGATGGCGCGCGGCTATCGGGTGCGCCTCGTCACCGACACGCGCGCGGCGCGCTACAGCGGCCTGTTCACGGACGAGATGACCGACATCGTGCCGAGCGAGACGGTGCGTTCGCGCGGCCCGCTCGCCCTGGCGCGCACCTTCGCCATGCTCGCCGCCGGCGGCATGCGCGCGATCTCGCTGATCAGGCGGTTGCGGCCGGTCGCGGTCGTCGGCTTCGGCGGCTACCCGACCTTGCCGCCGCTCGCCGCGGCCATGCTTCTGCGCGTGCCGACGATCGTCCACGACGCCAACGCCGTGCTCGGCCGCGCCAACCGGCTGCTCGGTCGCGGCGCGACGGCGATCGCGATTTCCTTTCCCGGAATTCTCGACGACCGGCCCGCCTTCGCGCGCAAGGCGCGGCTGACCGGCTATCCCGTTCGGGCGGCGATCGCGGCGGCCGCGGCCGAACCGTTTTCGTCTCCCGAGGCGGACGATGCGTTCCGCCTCCTGATCTTCGGCGGCAGCCAGGGCGCGCGCGTCATGGCCGACGTCGTGCCGGCGGCGGTGGCGCTGCTCGAACCGAGCCTGCGCGCGCGGCTCGATATCGTCCAGCAGGTACGCGAGGAAGACATGGCGCGCGTTCGTGCCGCCTATGATCGCGCCGCCGTCAAGGCCACGCTCGCGCCGTTCGTTTCCGACATCGCCGCGCGGTACGCGGCGGCCCATCTCATCGTCGCGCGGTCGGGCGCGGGGACGGTGGCCGAGCTTGCCGCGATCGGCCGGCCTTCGATCCTGGTGCCGCTGCCCGGCGCGATCGATCAGGACCAGTTCGCCAATGCCGGCGTGCTTGAGCGCGCGGGCGCGGCGATCCGCGTCGCGCAGGCGGATTTTTCCCCCGCATGGCTCGCCGGCAGGATCGCCGAGCTTGCCGCGGCGCCCGACCTTCTCCGGGCGATGGCTACGGCCGCGCGCGGCGAGGGCGGCCTTGACGCCGACGCACGGCTCGCCGACCTGGTCGAAGCGGTCGCGCGCGGGAATTGGCGGGCCGCGAAAGCCCCTTAGCGGCGAGGGAATTTTTCCCTTGTCAGGCCGCACGAAAGCGGGGCATCCAAGCCCTCGGGGCGAGCGCGCGATTTGCGCGAAAATTCGTGAAGGGATGCCCGCGCGCGTCCGGCCCAAGCCGGCGGCGATCCTCGCGGGCGACAGGATCAAGGCAATGAAGCTTCCGCGACAGATCGGTCTCATCCATTTCGTCGGCATCGGCGGCATCGGCATGAGCGGCATCGCCGAGGTGCTGGTCAATCTCGGCTACGCCGTCAGCGGCTCGGACGCGGCCGAGAACGCCAATGTCCGGCGCCTGCGCGAAAAGGGGGTGCGCGTCGACGTGGGTCACGACGCGGCCAATATCGCCGGCGCGGGGGTGGTGGTGGTCTCCTCGGCGATCAAGCGCGACAATGTCGAGCTCGCGGCCGCGCGCGAGCGACGCATTCCCGTCGTGCGCCGCGCCGAGATGCTGGCCGAACTGATGCGGCTGAAGTCGAGCGTCGCCATCGCCGGAACCCATGGCAAGACCACGACGACCTCGCTGGTGGCGGCGCTGCTCGACGCCGGCGGCCTCGACCCGACCGTCATCAATGGCGGCATCATCAACGCCTACGGCACCAACGCCCGGCTCGGCGCCGGCGAATGGATGGTGGTGGAAGCCGACGAAAGCGACGGCACGTTCCTGAAACTGCCGACCGAAATCGCGGTCGTCACCAATATCGATCCCGAGCACCTCGACCATTTCAAGACCTTCGACGCCATCAAGGACGCCTTCCGCGCCTTCGTCGAAAACCTGCCGTTCTACGGCTTCGCCGTGATGTGCCTCGACCACCCCGTGGTGCAGGACCTGGTCGGCAAGATCGAGGATCGCCGCGTCATTACCTATGGCGAAAATCCGCAGGCCGACGTCCGCCTCGTCGACGTCGCCGCCGACGGCGCGACCACGCGCTTCGCGGTGATGGTACGCGGGCGGGCGGGCAACGGCGCGCGCCGGGTCGAACAATTGGCGATCCCGATGCCGGGTTGGCACAACGCGCTCAACGCGACGGCGGCGATCGCGGTCGCGATCGAATTCGGCATCTCCGACGACGACATCCGCAAGGGGCTGGCCGCTTTCGGCGGCGTCAAGCGGCGCTTCACGCGCACCGGCGAATGGCGCGGCGTGACGATCTTCGACGATTACGGCCATCACCCGGTGGAGATCGCCGCGGTGCTCAGGGCCGCGCGCGGCGCGACCAAGGCCAAGGTGATCGCTGTGATGCAGCCGCATCGCTACACGCGCCTGTCCTCGCTGTTCAACGAGTTCTGCACCTGCTTCAACGACGCCGATACCGTCATCGTCGCCGATGTCTATCCCGCCGGCGAGCAGCCGATCGCGGGGGCGCTGCGCGACGATCTCGTCGCCGGCATCAAGGCCCATGGCCACCGCCACGCGGTCGCGCTCGAATCGCCGGAGACGCTTGCCGCGCAAATCGCCGCGATCGCCGGGCCGGGCGATTTCGTCGTCTGCCTCGGCGCCGGCAGCATCACCAATTGGGCCTACGCGCTCCCAAGCCAGCTCGCGGCGATCGGAGGGGAGCGTTGAGCGAATCAGCCATCATGACGTCGCCGGCGGCAAGGTCGGCGCGCGACGCGATGGTTCCGAAATGGCGGGACAGGCTTGGCCATGGCAAATGCGATGGGGCGGGTATGTCGCGGGCGCGCGGGGTGCGAAGGCGGGTGATGCATGTCGTTTCCTGACATCACGCCGCGATTGCGGGAGGCGATGCCCGATCTGCGCGGGCGATTGCTGGCGAACGAGCCGCTCGCGCCGCTCACCTGGTTTCGCGTCGGCGGACCGGCGCAATTGCTATTCACGCCGGCGGACGAGGACGATCTCGGCTATTTCCTCGCGCGCCTACCACCGGACCTTGCCGTGACCGTCGTCGGCGTCGGCTCCAATCTGATCGTGCGCGACGGCGGCGTGCCGGGTGCGACGATCCGCCTGTCGGCGCGCGGTTTCGGCGAGGCGCGCGCGGAGGGCGACACTATTCGCGCCGGCGCGGCCTGTCTCGACAAGCGCGTGGCGGAGGAGGCGGCCAAGGCCGGCATCGGCGGGCTCGAATTCTATTTCGGCATTCCCGGCACGATCGGCGGCGCGCTGCGCATGAACGCGGGCGCCAATGGCGGGGAGACCAAGGACGTGCTGGTGGAAGCAACGGGCCTTAGCCGCGCGGGCGAGCGGCGCGTCTTCGCCAACGCCGACATGGGCTTCACCTACCGCCATTGCGGCGTCGATCCGTCGGTGATCTTCACCTCGGCGCTGTTTCGCGGCCGGATCGAGGACGCCTCGGCGATCCGCGCGCGCATGGCCGAGGTGCAGCGCCATCGCGAGACCGCGCAGCCGATCCGCGAAAAGACCGGCGGCTCGACCTTCAAGAATCCGGCGGGCCACAGCGCCTGGAAGCTCATCGACGCGGCCGGCTGCCGCGGCCTGTGCGTCGGCGGCGCGCAAGTTTCCGAGATGCACTGCAATTTCCTCATCAACACCGGGGATGCCACCGCCGCCGACATCGAAAATCTCGGCGAAGAAGTGCGCCGCCGCGTGAAGGAGCATTCCGGCATCGATCTGCGTTGGGAGATCAAACGGATCGGGGTCGGCGCGGGGAGTTCATGACAGGTCCGGCGGGGATTTGAACCGCGCGTCCGTCGCCTTCGTCCGACGGATCGCGGGGAGGGACCGCCGGGCCGGGCTTGGCAATGACGAAACAGCGGAGAACTAGCGTGTCCAAACACGTCGCGGTGCTGATGGGGGGCTGGTCGTCGGAGCGCGAGGTATCGCTGCGCTCGGCCAAGGCGTGCGCGGACGCGCTGGAGCGGCGCGGCTATCGCGTCAGCCGGGTCGATGTCGGCCGCGACATCGCGACGGTGCTTGGCGATCTCAAGCCCGATGTCGCGCTCAACGTGCTGCATGGCTCGCCCGGCGAGGACGGCACGCTGCAGGGCGTGCTGGAAATCCTCGGCATCCCCTACAGCCATTCCGGCGTAATGGCGTCCGCGGTCGCGATGCGCAAGGACGTGGCCAAGACGCTGATGGCGGAGGCGGGCGTGCCGGTGGCCGAGGGCATGACGGTGTCGCGTTTCGAGGCGGCCGCCAAGCACCTGATGCGCGCGCCCTATGTGATCAAGCCGGTCGCGGAGGGGTCGAGCGTCGGCGTTTTCATCGTCACCGAGACCCACATACACCCGCCGCAGGAGCTTTATCGCGACGACTGGCGCCATGGCGAGATGGTGCTGCTGGAGCGCTACGTCCCGGGCAAGGAGCTGACCTGCGCCGTCATGGGCGAGCGGGTGCTCGACGTGATCGAAATCCTGCCATCGGTCAAATTCTACGATTTCGAGGCAAAGTATTCTCCCGGCGGCTCAAAACATGTCCTGCCCGCGCCAATTTCACCATTTGTTTACCAGGAAGTCCGAAGACTAACCCTGACGGCGCATCGCGCGCTTGGCTGCCGGGGCGTGAGCCGGGCGGATTTCCGCTTCGACGACCGCGTCGAGGGGACCCAGGGGTTGGTCTGCCTCGAAGTGAACACCCAACCCGGCATGACCGAGACGTCGCTTGTGCCCGAGCTCGCGGCCTACGCGGGGATCTCTTTTGACGAGCTCGTGCAATGGATGGTGGAGGACGCCTCACTCGGTCGCTGAAGCCGCGACGGCCAAAGGCCGGCGGGGCCAAAGCCATGAGTGGGCGGACGGACCGTCTGTTCGCGGCGATTTCGGACCGGCTTCGGCGACTGCCCCGAAAAATCCTTGACGGTTTCCGGCAACGGCATCGCGCGCCGCGCGCGTCCGCCCATCCCGTCGCCGCCGCGCGTCCGGCTCTCGCGGCGCGGCGCGGCAAGCGATCGGCGGCGGCGCCGTCGCGGATCTTCGGCTTTCTCGCTCTCATCGAACTCCATGTCCCGCGCTGGGCTGGATTGGCCGCGACCGGCCTGATCCTTGCCGGCAGCCTCGGTTTCGGCGTCGTGAGAGGCGATCACCTCGGCATCGTGGCGGCGTCCCTGCGCGAGGCGCGCGACGCGGCCGCCAACGCGGCCGGCTTCGGCATCGCGGAGGTCGCCGTCAACGGCCGCAAGCAGCTTTCGGTCGAGGACGTGCTCGCCATCGGCGGCGTTTCCAGCCGCGCCTCGCTGCTGTTCCTCGACGCGGCCGGCATGCGCGAGCGGCTCAAGCGCAATCCCTGGATCAGCGAAGCGACCGTCCTGAAATTCTACCCGGGCCGCCTGCGGGTCGACATCACCGAGCGCTCCGCCTTCGCCCTGTGGCAGATGGACGGCCATGTATCGGTGATCGCCGAGGACGGCGAGATCCTGGATTCGGAGGTGACGCGGCGCGTCACGGCGCTGCCCCTCGTTGTCGGCAAGGGCGCCGAAACGCGCGCCAAGGAGTTCCTGTCGGTGCTCGACCGCCACCCGGCGGTGCGCGGCTTGGTCAAGGCGGTCGTGCTGGTCGGCGAGCGACGCTGGAACCTGCGTCTTTCGAACGGCATCGACGTCAAGCTGCCCGAGGAGGAGGTCGAGGCCGCGCTCACGCGCCTGGCCGTGCTCGAACGCGACGATCATCTCTCCGGCCGCGATATCACCGTCATCGACCTGCGCCTGCCGGACCGAGTCACGGTGCGGTTGTCGGAAGCCGCCGCCGAGGCGCGCGCCGCGCGGCTCAAGGAAAAGAAGAACGCGCGCAAGGCGGGTGACGCATGAGCGACGGCGGCTTTGCTCCGAAGATGCGGCCATTGCCGCGCAAGCGCGCCGCGCTGGTGGCCGCGCTCGATATCGGCACGAGCAAGATCGCCTGCCTGATCGGACGGCTGCGGCCCTGCGCCTCGCCGGACGCGCTGCGCGGACGCAGCCATGCCGTCGACGTGCTCGGGCTCAGCCACGTCCAGGCGCGCGGCATCAAGGCGGGTGCGGTGATCGATCTCAACGAGGCCGAACAGTCGGTGCGCCAGGCCGTCTCGCTCGCCGAGCGCATGGCCGGCGTGCGGGTGGAAGCCGTCGTGCTCTCGGTCACGGCCGGACGGCTCAACAGCCATCTTGTCGAGGCCTCCTCGGATGCCCGCGGCGGGGCGATCGATCTCGGCGCGATGCAGCACGTCACCTCGATCGGAACCTTTCACGCCACCGGCGCGGGTCGCACCGTGCTGCATTCGCTGCCGGTCGGCTACGCGGTCGACGGCGTCAAGGGCATCCGCGATCCGCGCGGCATGCTGGCGCGCCAGTTCGGCGTCGACATCGCGGTCATCACCGCCGACGCCACCGTGGTCAAGAACCTGATGCTGGTCGTCGAGCGCTGCCATCTGACGGTCGAGGCGATCACGGCGGGCTCCTACGCGGCCGGCCTCGCGGTTCTGACCGACGATGAATCCGATCTCGGCGCCGCCGTCATCGACATGGGCGCCGGCACGACCTCGATCGCGACCTATTCCGGCGGGCGTCTCGTCCACGCGGCCGGATTTGCGCTCGGCGGGCAACACATCACGATCGATTTGGCGCGGGGTCTGGATACCTGCATTGCGGATGCCGAGCGAATCAAGACGTTATATGGGAACGTGCTCACGGGCGGCTCGGACGCGCGTGAACTCATGACCGTGCCGGCGGCCGGAGACCATGAGCGTGAGCCGCCGAAGGTCGTTTCCCGCGCCGCGATCGCGAATATCGTTCGCCCGCGGGTCGAGGAGATTCTTGAGATGGTGCGCGACCGCCTCGCCGATTCCCCGTTCGCGGCCGAGCCGCGCGCGCGGGTCGTGCTGACCGGCGGAGCCTCCCAGCTCACCGGCGTGCCCGAGCTTGCCCGGCGCGTCATCGGCAGACCCGTCCGCCTCGGCCGCCCGCTCGGCCTGTCGCGACTTCCCGATCTCGCCAAGGGCGCCTCCTTCGCCGTTCCGGCCGGGCTCCTGGTCTATCCGCAATTCGCACATCTGGAACATTACGAACCGCGGGCCACGCGGCATTCGATGACAGGGACTGACGGTTATTTTGGAAAGGTCGGACGATGGCTTCGCGAAAGCTTCTGATGGCCCGAGAGTTCACCAATAGCTCGTCCGCCGCGGGGCTGGACGCATTGCCGCGTGTCGCGCGCACGATCGAGAGGCAGACATGACCATCAATCTCAATATTCCCGACATTCGCGAGCTGAAGCCGCGCATCACGGTTTTCGGCGTCGGCGGTGCCGGCGGCAACGCGGTCAACAACATGGTTTCGGCCGGTCTGCAGGGCGTCGATTTCGTTGTCGCCAACACCGACGCGCAGGCGCTGACCATGTCCAAGGCCGAGCGCATCATCCAGATGGGCACGCAGGTGACCCAGGGCCTGGGCGCCGGATCGCAGCCCGAAGTCGGCCGCGCCGCCGCCGAGGAGGTGCTCGACGAGATTCGCGACCACCTTTCCGGCGCGCATATGGTCTTCGTGACCGCCGGCATGGGCGGGGGCACCGGCACCGGGGCCGCGCCGGTCATCGCCAAGATCGCGCGCGAGCAGGGCATTCTCACCGTCGGCGTCGTGACCAAGCCGTTCCACTTCGAGGGCGCGCGCCGCATGCGCGTGGCCGAGGCGGGCATCGGCGAATTGCAGAAAGTCGTCGACACGCTGCTGGTCATTCCCAACCAGAACCTGTTCCGCGTCGCCAACGAGAAGACGACGTTCGCGGACGCCTTCGCCATGGCCGACCAGGTGCTCTATTCGGGCGTGGCCTGCATCACCGACCTGATGGTGAAGGAAGGTCTGATCAATCTCGACTTCGCCGATGTCCGCGCCGTCATGGGCGAGATGGGCAAGGCGATGATGGGCACCGGCGAGGCGACCGGCGAAAAGCGCGCCTTGAAGGCGGCCGAGGAGGCCATCGCCAATCCGCTGATCGACGATTCCTCGATGCGCGGGGCCAGGGGCCTCCTGATCTCGATCACCGGCGGCAAGGACCTTACGCTGTTCGAGGTCGACGAGGCGGCCACCCGCATCCGCGAGGAGGTCGACCAGGACGCCAACATCATCGTCGGCGCGACCTTCGACGAAAGCCTCGACGGCATGATCCGCGTGTCGGTGGTGGCCACCGGCGTCGATCAGGCCGCCGCGCGCGCCGCGACGCCCGTCAAGCAGCCGGTGGCGCAAGCCATCAGCTCGACGGAAAATCGTTTGGCCGAACTCACCGCGCGTCTGCGCGCCGACAACCAGCGTCTGGCCGAGCGGGCCGCCGCCGCGCGCGGCGAGGCCCCGATCGTTCCGGACATGCAGCCGGCGCGGGAGCCGGTCATGACGGCCAAGCCGCAGACCGAGCGGGCCGAGCGCGCCGCGCTCGCGGCCATCGCGGCCGCGGTCGCGCCGGAAATGCAGAACGCGCCGTCCGCGCAGGCCGTCTACGACGACGTGCGGGTGCGCACGATCCAGACGCGTCCCTCGCTCTTCCCCGATCATGGCGAGGCCTCGCACGAGGATTACGCCGAACCGGCGCCGGCCGCCTTCGTTCCGCCGGTGGCCGAACAGATTCCGGTTCGCGCGCCGCGCATGCCGGATTTCGATGAACTGCCGCTGCCCGCGCAGAACGAGATTCGTCAGGCGCGCGGCGAGGAAATGGACGACCAGCCGGAGCGGCGTCGCAAGTCGCTGCTGCAGCGAATCGCCGACGGCTTCGGCCGTCGCGAGGACGAAGAGCAGGCCGCCTCCGCGCGTCCGGCCGCGCCCCGCATGCCGCCGTTGCCCGAGCGCATGGCTCCGCGCATGCCGCGCCCGCAGTCCGAGCCGGTTTCCGACTACGCCCGGCGCGGTCGGCCCCAGGGTCTCGACCAGATGGGACGGCCGGGGCCCGCCCCGCAGTCGCACCCGGCCGAGGATCATCTGGATATCCCCGCCTTCCTGCGGCGCGCCAACTGATTGTTACAATTCCAGTCCTGCCACTGTGTCCCGGCCGTTTGGCCGGGACATTGCTTTTCGGGGGTGCCGAAAGGCCGCGCGCGGGTCGCGTGGTTTAACTCAAGTTATTGTAATTACATCAATTTTTATTTTCCGACGCTATCCCGCGAGTGATCTTTCGCCTTTTGGCCGATCCGCGAAGATGGCCGGTCGATGGCACCAATGCGACAGGTTTTGGGTAACAATTGGTAAGCAAGCGTGAGTTGGCTGGCCGCCCGGCCGGGGCGTAAAATCGCTCGCGAAAAGGGGAGTTGGTGAAAGGGTGGGACGGGGTGCAGGGGCCGAGCGGCCGGTCTTGAAGGGCTTGACGCTTCAGGGGCTTAACGCTTGAGAGCCGCCGCCGTCATTTTCCGGCATCATCGATATCCAATTCTCTTGACGATCGCTTATGGCACCGGCATGGCCGGGACGTTTCGACCGCGCTGAAACACGCTTCGACCGCGCGGAAAAAAGGCAAGACGGGTTTGATCGGATGAAATCCAGCCGGCAGACGACGATCGGAGCGCAGGTCAGCCTGTCTGGCATCGGCGTTCATTCGGGCGAAACAGCCGTCGTGACCTTGGGGCCGGCCGATACCAATGCCGGCTATTTGTTTGTGCGCACCGGACTGCCCGGCGCCGACCGCGAAATCCGCGCCCGCGTGGGCGCGGTGACCGCGACCGAATTCGCCACGGTTCTGGGCGATGCCTCCGGTCCGCTGATTTCCACCGCCGAACACGTGCTCGCCGCGCTTCGCGGCATGGGCGTCGATAACGCCACGATCGAGGTCGACGGTCCCGAGATTCCCATTCTCGACGGCAGCGCCGCCCCGCTCACCGAGGCGATCGCGAAAGCCGGCGTCGTGATGCAATCCGCGCCGCGCCGCTACATCGAGGTGCTCAAGCCCGTGAGCGCGTCCGTCGGCCAGTCGTTCGGCGAGATCGCGCCTTACGCGCGTGGCTTCCAGGTCGACGTCGAGATCGACTTCGACAATCCGGTGATCGGACGCCAACGTTTCGTCTTCGATCTTGAGCCGGAACTTTTCCGCCGCGAGATCGCGCGCGCTCGCACCTTCGGATGCATGAGCGACGTGGCGCGGCTGTGGAGCGGCGGCTACGCCCGCGGCGCCTCGCTCGAAAACGCCGTCGTCTATGACGAGACGCGCATTCTCAATCCCGAAGGCCTGCGCTACGCGGACGAGTTCGTTCGTCACAAAGCGCTTGATGCGATTGGCGATTTCGCGCTCGCGGGCCTGCCTCTGCTCGGCCGGTTCCGCTCCTTGCGCGGCGGCCACAGGCTCAATCACGCCGTGCTTTCCGCGCTGATCGCCGATCGCGCCGCCTGGCGGGTGGTCGAGGAAGCGCCGGCCGTCCGCGCGCGCGGTCACGCCGGGGTGGTTGTGGGGCAGGTGGTTCCGGTCTACGGGCCGGACGTGTCCTGATCGGCCCACGTCGACGATCCTCGGTCTATCTTCTCCTGATCGACCTTTTCGCGCGGTTCGTTGCCGCGCGCGCCGATGTTGCCGCGCGTGGGGAGCGTTTTCTCCTTCGGCCGCTAACCAAAACCATTAACTCCCGCGCCAAGTCGCCATATTCCGGGCGAATTTGCCGCCTAACCGGTTGGTGAACGCGCCGTTTTCCGCTAGTAACGGCCGCATGGATTGCTTGGTGGCGTTTCGCGGGCAATCGGGGGATTTCGTTCAGGGATGGCGGTGGCTGCGCGCATGACGTTTCGGTCGCGTGAACTTTCAGCATGCTTGGGTGGTCGCGCGCGCGGGCTTGCGGACACGGCGCGCCGCGCCGCGTTCGTTCTCGTGCTTGCGGGCGTGGCGAGCGGCGTCGGCGGCTGCAGCAGCCTGAACGTCTTCGAGAAGTATTTCGCCAAGGACGAGGTCCTGGTCGATGAGCCCGCCGACAAGCTCTACAACGAGGGGCTCTACCTTCTGAACAAGAAGAAGAGCTACAAGGACGCGGCCAAGAAGTTCGAGGAAGTCGACCGCCAGCATCCTTATTCCGACTGGGCGCGCAAGGCGCTGCTGATGTCGGCCTATGCCAATTACGAAGCCCGCGACTACGACGAATGCATCAGTTCGGCGACGCGCTACGTCACGCTGCATCCCGGCAGTCCCGACGCCTCCTACGCCCAGTACCTGATCGCGGCCTCGCATTTCGACCAGATCCCGGACGTCAATCGCGACCAGACGCGCACCGAGAAGGCGATCAATGCCCTCGACGAGGTCGCCCGCAAATATCCCACGACCGAATATGCCGCCAGCGCCAAGCGCAAGATCGAGTCCGCGCGCGACCAACTCGCCGGGCAGGAGATGATGGTCGGCCGCTACTACCTCGAACGGCGCGACTACACCGGCGCCATCAACCGCTTCAAGACGGTGGTGACGCGCTATCAGACCACGCGCCATGTCGAGGAGGCGCTGATGCGTCTGACCGAGTCCTATATGAGCCTCGGCATCGTCGGCGAAGCGCAAACGGCCGCCGCCATCCTCGGTCACAATTTCCCGGAAAGCCGCTGGTACAAGGACGCCTACCGGCTGGTGAAGGCCGGCGGCCTCGAGCCCAGCGAGAACAAGGATTCCTGGATCAGCCGCTCGTTCAAGCGCCTGGGGCTCGGCTGACGCCGGCCGGCGCGTCGTGGTCGCGATCCCACGCGGGATGGCTTTCTGCCGGCCTGGATCGGCGTTCTACGTGGCGCCCTGGCGCGGGACCTCATCGCTTCCGTTTCAATTCGCGCCCATCATAAACCGCGTCGCGCGTTGGCCGCGCGCCGGACGGACGCCGATCGAATCAAATCCAAGGGCGGGCGTTGCCGAGGGTACGACCGCGCGCTTGGTCGTGTCGTTTCACCGGGTTCGGACTCGTTTTTCCGGGGTTCGATGCGATCCGGAAATGATTTCCGGCGATGGCTGCGTGAAATTTTCGTCATCTGTTCTTGAATCGTACCCTGCTTCGGCGCGCGAAAATCCGCCAGGCGCGTGACCTTTCCGCGAACTAGATCAACGTGTTGGATTTGTTCTTTGGCGGTTCGTAGCGGCCTTTCCGCCGTCGCCGAGGCCGATTTTGGGCTCGCAAAGGCCTCTGGCGTCCCGATCCGACCCATGATACGTATATCAGTAATATCGAATATCTGAAGATAAAGGGGGACCCCAACATGGCAATTCGCAAGACCGGACTGGCAATCGTTGCCGCGCTGATGCTCAGCACCACGCCGATTTACGCGCAAGCGGACAAGGCGACGAGCGATTGGGCCAAGAGCTTCTCCGATCCGAAGTGGGCGGAGTCCTGGACCAATATGATGAACCCCAAGATGTTCTCCGACTGGATGGGCATCATGGCCAATCCGGCGATGATCGAAGCCATGATGAAGATGGCCGATCCCAAGCTCATGGAAGTGTTCATGACCGCGATGACCAATCCGGCCATGATGGAAGCCATGTTCAAGATGGTCGACCCCAAGATGATGTCGTCTTGGATGGGCATCATGGCGAACCCGGCCATGATCGAAGGCATGATGAAGATGGTCGACCCCAAATTCATCGAGCCGATGTTCAAGATCATGATGGATCCCCGGATGATCGAGGCGATGATGAAATTCGCCGATCCGAAGATGATGGATCCCTACATGAAGATGATGACCGACCCCAAGATGTGGGAGGCCATGATGAAGTTCGTCGACCCGAAGATGGTCGACACCTACATGAAGCTGATGGTCGATCCCAAGATGTGGGAAGCCATGATGAAGATGGCCGACCCGAAGATGTACGAATCGTACATGAAGATGATGACGGATCCGCGCTGGATCGAGGCCATGATGAAGATGGCCGATCCCAAGCTGATGACCGGCTGGATGACCATGATGACCGATCCCAAGGCCATGGAGTCCTGGATGAAGTTCATGGATCCGCAGATGATGGCCCCCTTCATGGCGGCAATGACCGATCCGCGCATGATGGACGCCATGATGAAGATGATGGATCCCAAGCTCATGACGCAGATGATGGTGGCGATGGGGCAGATGATGAACTTCATGCCCAAGGCCACCGAGGAGGCGGGCAAGTCGTCCGGCTCGATGATACCGTCGATGCCGTCGATGCCGATGATGCCGTCGATGCCCGCGCCGGCGCAGAAGAAATAACCTCACGCAATTTACGGGCCCGCGTCTTGCGGGCCCGCGACCTTTTTTGGAAAATTGCGTCGAACGACAAGCGCATGAGCCGGCGGTCTTCCGCCTCTCGACTTGCCGGCTAAAATGCGCGCCGTGATTGGGAGGAGATAATCGTGACCATGCGCCACCCGAATTCTGTCTTCTTGGCATCTTTCCGGGCCGCGACCGTTGTCGCGGCCGTTTTGGCCTTTGGCGGCGTCGCCGGAGCGCAGACGCCTCCGGCCGCCACGCAGCCTGCTCCGGCGCCCGCCGCCTCCGGCCAGCCCACGACGCTTGCCCCGGCGGGTTCGGCCGCGACCGGACCGTTCCGTGGTCCGCTCGGCTATCTGCAGATGCCGACGGGACCGATCGAGAACCTGCCGCCCAACACCATGTCGTTCGGCATCTCGGCGGAAGCCAAGATGAACTTCTATCAGTCCATGATGATGGTCAATCCGATGAGCCTTCGGCAGATGATCAACATCATGGTGGCGAAGAAGAAGGTCGACGACGGCGTCTCCTTCGACGAGGTCATCGATTCGATGAAGCTGCGCGCCAACAAGCGCAACTTCAAATTCGTCGGCCACAGCCCGCTTTACAAGGACGTCGTCGCCATCACCGGCAAGACGGACACGCCGCGCGTGGAAATCTTCTCGTTTTGCGACGCCACCGTGGCGCGGGACATTCTCGACTACGTGCCCGAATTCATCGCCTTCCTGCCCTGCCGGATCGCGGTGCTTGAGGATTCCAAGAAGGCGATCTGGCTGGTCACGCTCGACTGGGACGTGCGCTGGCTCGATACGTCGAACCATCCCGACAAGATCACCAAGGAACTGCACGATAAGGCCGTCAACATCCGCGACGCGATCGAGGACATCATGAACGCGGGCGCCAAGGGCGAGTTGTAAGAGCGAGCTGCAAGAGCGACCGGCAAGGCCGAGCCGCACCGCGCGCGTTGAAGGCAGGCTCCGGGGAGGGCGATCTCCGGGGCGGTCCATGCAGCCGCGCGGCGGCCAGGTTGAACGATCGCGAAAACATTGCGAAAGCACCGCTTGGCGGAACCCCGGCGCATTGATCCCGCGGGACGGAATCGCCGCGCGCGGCAGGGAAATGCTCCAAATTCAAAGTCTTGAGCAAATCCTCGACGCGCGCGCGGTTTTCGCGTTTGCCGGCCTTGCACGCCAGCGTTGCGCGAGGGTGGGGACGCGGCGGACGCCCGTTCTGGCCGTTGGCCGGCTCCGTGACTTCGGATAATTGTGGGAGCGGGCGAGGGATTCGAGCCCCGCGCGGGGAACGCGCGCCGTCGGCCGTCGCCGCCGCCACGACCGGGACACGAGGATCGCCGCTCCATGCTTGCCCGTCTGTCGATCCGCGACATCGTGCTGATCGAACGGCTCGACATCGATTTCGGGCCGGGCCTGGCGGTGCTCACCGGGGAGACCGGGGCCGGCAAGTCGATCCTGCTTGACGCCTTCGCGCTCGCGCTCGGCGGGCGCGGCGACGCCGGGCTCGTGCGCAACGGCGCCGAGCAGGGGCAGGTGACGGCGATGTTCGAGGTCGAGGCCGGCCACCCCGCCTTCGCGCTGCTCGCGGCCAACGACATTCCCGCCGACGGCGAGATGATTCTGCGTCGCGTGCAGTTCGCCGACGGGCGCACGCGCGCCTTCATCAACGATCAGCCGGTGTCGGTGCAGGCGCTCAAGGCGCTCGGCGCGACGCTCGTCGAAATTCACGGCCAGCACGACGAGCGCGCGCTGGTCGATCCCGCGACGCATCGCCGGCTGCTCGACGCTTTCGGTGGCCTGGAAAAGCAGACCGCCGCGCTGGAGCTTCTGTGGGAGGCGCGCCGCGCGGCGCGGGCCGAGGTCGCCGCGCATCGCGAGGCCATGGCGCGCGCGTCGCGGGAGGCCGATTATCTGCGCCACGCCGTCGAGGAGCTGACCACGCTCGCGCCGCAACCGGGCGAGGAGACGTCGCTCGCCGAGCGCCGCGCCTTCATGATGCAGTCGGAGAAGATCGCCGAGGATCTGCGCGCCGCGCGCGAGGCGGTCGCGGGCAACCAGTCGCCCGTGCCGTTGATCGCCGCGGCCGTGCGGCGTCTCGAACGGCGCGTCGCGCAGGCTCCCGCGTTGATGGACCCCGCGGTCAAGGCGATGGACGCCGCGCTCGCGGCGATGGACGAGGCGAGCCATCACATCGACGCGGCGCTCGCCGCCGCCGATCACGATCCGGGCGAGCTTGAACGGATTGAGGAGCGATTGTTCGCGCTGCGCGCCGCCGCGCGCAAATTCGCGACGCCGGTCGACGAGCTCGCCGCGCTCGCCGCGCGCCAGGCCGGCGACCTCGCGCTGATCGACGCGGGGGCGGAACGCCTCGCCGATCTGGAAAAGCGGGCCGCCGCCGCCGACGCGGATTTCGGCGCGGCCGCGACGAGGCTTTCGGCCGCGCGCGTCAAGACGGCCGACAAGCTCGCCAAGGCGGTCAATGGCGAATTGGCGCCGCTC
The DNA here is from genome assembly GCA_041918675.1 of Xanthobacteraceae bacterium. Taxonomy (GTDB): domain Bacteria; phylum Pseudomonadota; class Alphaproteobacteria; order Rhizobiales; family Xanthobacteraceae; genus SCUB01. The sequence continues at coordinate 321,163 of JAYRVF010000014.1, read as the reverse complement.
AAGCTCGATCGCGCGAAATTCTCCGCCGAGATCGATTCCGATCCGGCCTCGCCGGGTCCGCAAGGCCACGACCGCGTCGAGTTCTGGGTCCAGACCAACCCGGGCACGCGGCCCGGCCCGCTGATGAAGGTCGCCTCGGGCGGCGAGCTCGCGCGCTTCCTGCTCGCGCTCAAGGTGGTGCTCGCCGATCGAGGCTCCGCGCCGACGCTCGTCTTCGACGAGGTCGACACCGGCGTCGGCGGCGCGGTGGCCGACGCCATCGGCGCGCGGCTGGCCCGGCTCGCCCGCGACGTGCAGGTGATGGCCGTGACGCACGCGCCGCAGGTCGCCGCCCGCGCCGACCAGCATTACCTCATCACCAAGGACACGCTCGACAAGGGCAAGCGCGTCATCACCCGCGTCGCCGCGCTCGAATCCGAACGCCGCCGCGAGGAGATCGCGCGCATGCTCGCCGGCGCTGAAATCACCGCCGAGGCGCGCGCGGCGGCCGATCGGCTGCTGCGCGCCGCGGCCGGCTGACGGAGCGCGCATGTCGAGGAAACCCGCCGCGACTTTCCCCGCCGCGCTCGCCGTCGAGCAACTGTCCGACAAGCAGGCCAAGGCCGAGCTCAAGCGCCTTGCCGGCGAGATCGCCGCCCACGACCGGCGCTATTATCAGGAAGACGCGCCGACCATTTCGGACTCGGAATACGACGCGTTGCGCCGGCGCAACGAGGCGATCGAGGCGCGCTTTCCCGATCTCGCGCTGAAGGAGTCGCCCTCGCGGCGCGTCGGCGCGAGCCCGGCGGGGCGCTTCGCCAAGCTGCGCCACGCGGTGCCGATGCTCTCGCTCGCCAACGCCTTCAGCGACGGGGACGTGGGCGATTTCGTCGCGCGCGTGCGGCGCTTCCTCAAGCTCGGCGACGGCGAGGAACTCGCGGTCGTGGCCGAGCCGAAGATCGACGGCCTGTCGCTGTCGCTGCGCTATGAGAATGGCGAACTCGTTTCCGGCGCCACGCGCGGCGACGGCGCGGAAGGCGAGGACGTCACCGCCAATGTGCGCGAGGTGTCGGAGATTCCCCGCCGCCTCAAGGGCGCGCATGCGCCGCGCGTCTGCGAGGTGCGCGGCGAGGTCTACATGACGCACGCCGATTTCGCCGCGCTCAACCGGCGCCAGGAGGAGGCGCGCGAAAAGCCCTTCGCCAATCCGCGCAATTCGGCCGCCGGCTCGCTGCGCCAGCTCGATCCCGCCGTGACGGCGTCGCGCCCGCTCAAATTCTTCGCCTATGCCTGGGGCGAGATGAGCGAGATGCCGGCCGACACCCAGTTCGACATGGTGCAGTGGCTGCATCGGATCGGCTTCGCCGTCAATCCGGAGACGCGGCGCTACGCGGGCGTCGATGACGTGCTCGCGTTTTACCGGTGCATGGAGGCGCGCCGCGCGAGCCTCGGCTACGACATCGACGGCGTCGTCTACAAGATCGACCGGCTCGACTGGCAGAAGCGGCTCGGCTTCGTCTCGCGCAGTCCGCGTTGGGCGATCGCGCATAAATTCGCCGCCGAACAGGCGACGACCGTGCTGCGCGACATCGACATCCAGGTCGGCCGCACCGGCGCGCTGACGCCGGTGGCCAAGCTCGCGCCGGTGACGGTCGGCGGCGTCGTGGTGTCGAACGCGACGCTGCACAACGAGGACGAAATCGCCCGGCTCGACGCGCGCGTCGGCGATACGGTGATCGTGCAGCGCGCCGGCGACGTCATTCCGCAGATCGTCGGCGTGGTGATGGAGAAGCGTCCGAAGCCAGAACCAGAACGATACCCATTTCCTAAAGTGTGTCCATGTCCCCTTCATACGAAAGTACTGCGAGAGAGGACCGCGGCCGGTGAAGAGGGAGTGGTGGTACGCTGTACTGGCGAGTCCGAGTGCCCCTATCAGAGGAAAGAGCATCTGAATCATCTTGTGTCGCGTCGGGCATTTGACATTGATGGCCTCGGCGAAAAGCAGATTGAGTTCCTCGTAGATGAAGGCTGGATTACTGAACCCGCCGACATCTTCACGCTTGCCGCGCGCAACCGGTCGATCCGGCTCGAAGAGCAGGAAGGCTATGGCGAGACCTCGGTCCGCAACCTGTTCGAGGCGATCGAGGCGCGGCGCGAGATTTCGCTCGAACGCTTCATTTACGCGCTCGGCGTCCGCCATGTCGGCGAGACGACGGCGCGGGTTCTCGCGCGCGGCTACGGCTCATGGGAGGCGTTTCACGACGCCTGCCTGAAGGTCGCCCGGGGCGAGGAGGAGGCGCGTCAGGAGATGGACGCGTTCGAGCAGATCGGCGAGACGGTGATCGACAGTCTCGCCGCCTATTTCGGCGAGGCCCATAATCGCAAGATCGTCGAGCGCCTGATCGCGCAGGTGCGCGTGCGCGACGCCGAACGGCCGGCGACCGCGAGCGCGGTGGCGGGCAAGACGGTGGTGTTCACCGGCGCGCTGGAGAAGTTCACGCGCGACGAGGCCAAGGCGCGGGCCGAACGTCTCGGCGCCAAGGTCGCCGGTTCGGTGTCGAAGAAGACCGATTATGTCGTGGCCGGGCCCGGCGCGGGCTCGAAGCTCGACAAGGCGCGCGAACTCGGCGTCGCGGTGCTGTCGGAAGACGAATGGCTCGCGCTGATCGGCGATTGACCGCCGCGCGCCGTTACCGCACGCCGAGGAGACGCCGCCAGATCGTGCCGCCGAAATAGCGGTCGCCGATCACGAAATAGAGGATGATAATCGCGAACAGCGCCAAGGCCGGCGCGCCGTTGAGCTCGAAGCCGTCGGCGGTCGTGTCGCCGGTCAGATAGGCGATGGCGTAGCCGCCGACGATCAGCACGGTGAAAAAATCGAGGATCGCGGCGAATACCTTGCGCCACGTGCCGACGGGCTTCGTGCCGGTGGGGGTCGGTTCGACCGGCTTATTGGCATCCGACATTGTTACCTCCCTAGCTGGCCGCCGGGGCTCACTTCTCGTCCGCCGGCTTCACCCGTACGTGGATCTTGATCGGCTTCCACGTGTCCTCCGACGGAATCAGATCCAGGTCGTAATACACGCGGTTCGGCGAGGTTTCGAAATAGCCGCGCAGGATCAGCGCGCCGCGCTTGTCGATGGTCGCGTCGGAAGTCGGCACCGGCGGCTTAACGACAATGGCGCCGAGGTCGATCTTCTTGTCGTGAAATTCCTTGAAGACCTGCTTCAACTTGTCCGGGCCGAATTCCTCACGGAACGGCTTGGAAAGCTTGGCGTGGAACACGTCGTAATTGCCGGTCAGATTGGCGTCGTTGAACGTCAGGATCGCGGTCTTGATCAGCATTTCCTGATATTGCGCGTTCAGGACGGCGTTCTCCGCGCGCGCCGCGCCAGCCGCGCCAAGCGCAAACGCCATGCCGATCATGGCGATAAAGAATCGTGCGCGCATGGCTTGTCCCCCTTCTCGTCGCCATTTGCGACAATCGCTTCAACCAAGGCTAGGAGCCTTCGGCGGGCGGTCAATGCGTTAGGTCAAGCCGGCGTCGTGGTCGCGCGGCCAAACGGGCGCTCACAGCGGCGCGCACGCGGCATCCAGCCAGACGCGCGTCGCGGCGTCGAGGTCGGGGGCGAGCGCGGCGCGCACACGGGCGTGATAGGCGTCGAGCCAAAGGCGCTCGCCGTCATCGAGCAGCGCGCGCGCGATCAGGCGTCGGTCGATCGGCGCCAGCGTCAGCGTCTCGAAGGCGTTCATCGGCCTTTCCGCGCCCTCGACGCGCGCCTCCACGACCAGGACCAGGTTCTCGACGCGGATGCCATAGGCGCCGGCCTTGTAATAGCCGGGCTCGTTGGAAAGGATCATGCCGCGCTTGAGCGGGGCCGTGCCGGTCTTGGCGATGCGGGCGGGGCCCTCGTGTACCGACAGGAAGCTGCCGACGCCGTGGCCGGTGCCGTGATCGTAGTCGAGGCCCGCGTCCCACAGCGCCCGGCGCGCGAGCGTGTCGAGCTGCGCGCCGGTGGCGCCGTCGGGAAACACCGCGCGCGCGATCGCGACATGGCCCTTGAGCACGCGGGTGAAGCGGTCGCGCATTTCCGCGGTCGGCTCGCCGATGGCGATCGTGCGCGTCACGTCGGTGGTGCCGTCCTCGTATTGCGCGCCGGAATCGACCAGCAGCAGCTCGCCGGGCGCGACGCGCCGGTTGCTCGCGCGGGTGACGCGGTAATGCACGATCGCCCCGTTCGCTCCCGCGCCTGCGATGGTGGGGAAGGAAACGTCGCGCAGCACGCCGGTTTCGCGGCGGAAGGTTTCGAGCGCCTCGACGGCGTCGATTTCGGTCAGGCGGCCGCGCGGGGCCTCGCGATCGACCCAGGCCAGGAACCGGGCGAGCGCCGCGCCGTCGCGCAGATGCGCCGCGCGCGCGCCGGCGATTTCGGTGGCGTTCTTGATCGCCTTGAGCGCGGTCACCGGATCGCTCACCTGGGCGGCCTTGCCGCCGGCGGCCTCGACGAGGCGGCGGAGCGCGTCGGCGGCGGTCGCCGAATCGAGGCCGATGGTCTCCTCGCGTTCGGCATGCATGGCCAGATGCGGGCCGAGATCGGCGGGGTCCGCGACGTGGCCGTGCTCCTCGATCGTTTCGCGGACGGCGTCGGAAAGCTTGCGCGCGTCGATGAAGATGGTGGCGCGGCCTTCGCGTGGCACGATCGCGTAGGCGAGCGGCAGGGGCGTATGGCTGATGTCGGCGCCGCGGATGTTGAAGGCCCAGGCGACCGCGTGCGGATCGGAGATCAGCAGCGCGTCGACGCCGAGAGCGGGCAGCGCGGTCGCGATCCGGGCAAGCTTGTCGGCGGTCGCCTCGCCCGCGACGCGTGGATCATGCGCGCGGACCGGACCGAGCGGAGGATGCGGGCGCTCGCTCCAGATCGCGTCGACGGGGTTGGAATCGACGGCCACCAATGTCGCGCCGGCGCGCGCGCAGGCCTTCCCAAGCTTGTCGGCTGCCGCCGATGTGTGCAGCCACGGGTCAAATCCGAGGCGGTCGTCGGGGCCGAGATGGCCGGCTAGCCATTGGTCCGGGGGCGGATCGACCAGCGGACCGATGGTCCAGGCGCCGGCGTCGGTCTGGTGCGATGCCTGCAGCGTATAGCGGCCATCCACGAACAACATGGCACGGTCGCGCAGCACGACCGCCAGGCCCGCCGAACCGGTAAAGCCCGTCAGCCAGGCGAGTCGCTCCTCGCAGGGTGGCACATACTCGTTCTGGTACTGGTCCGCGCGCGGCACGACAAAGGCGGTCAGACCAAGTCGCGCCAATTCCTCGCGGAATGCCGCCAGCCGCGCCGGCAGCGCGACCGTTTCGGCCGGGTCGTCAAAGCTCTGGTAGCGGGCTTCGAACATGAGGGAAATCTAGTGCATGTCGCGCCCGGGTGAAATCCGAGCCGGGACGGGCGGCGGGACTGATTTCGCCATCCGGGTTAACGGCCGGGCGGGGCGCGAGGGGCGGGCGCGCCGGGCCAGAACCGGCACGAAGCATGCATGAAAATTCACGCGGGAATTCTCGTGTCGAGCGTCCGGCCGTGGGTAGCGGACTCGGGCCGCCGCGACTAGAATGAAAAGACTGGGGGAACGTCGAACGAGGTGTGAACCGCATTGGGCGCAATGAGGGTCATTTCATGCCGATGTTTACGTTTGAGAAGCTATCGGGAGCCGTGCCTCGGGACGCGGGCATGGCATTCACGGAGAAAAGACGAGGAGCGCTGACGCGCTTTCTCGATCGGTTCGCGGAAGTCCGGTTGCAGCGGACCGAGGCGACAATCAATCGCGTGCGCATGAAGAGCGGTGCGCCGCGCGGCCGCCTCGCGCGCTAGGTTTTTCCCGCCTTCAAGAGAAGGCTCGTCCAGCCGTCGAGATCGAGACGGCGTTCAAGACCGATTCCATGCGCGCGATAGGCGTCGATCACGGCGCCGGCCTGGATGGGCAGCAATCCCGAGAGAATGACCTCGGCGCCGGGCGCGAGATGGCGCGCCATGGGCCCCGCGAGCCGCCGCAGTGGCGGCGCGAGAATATTCGCGAGCACGAGATCGAACGGCGCGTTGGCGCGGATGCGCGGCGAGGTAAATCCCGTCGCATGGATGGACTCGATAAGGCCGCCGACGCCGTTGAGCCGCGCGTTTTCGGCCGCGACGCTCGCCGCGCGCGGGTCGATGTCGGTGGCGATCACGCGCGATCGCAAGCGCCTCGCCGCCGCGATCGCGAGCACGCCGGTGCCCGCGCCGAGATCGAGCACGCGCCGGGGACGCCGCCGGCGCAGCAGCGCGTCGAGCAGGATCAGGCATCCGCGCGTGGTGCCGTGGTGGCCGGTGCCGAAGGCGAGCGCCGCCTCGATCTCGATGCCGATCGCGTTCGCCGCGACCCTTCCTCGATCGTGGCGACCGTGAACGAGGAAACGTCCCGCGCGCACGGGCGCGAGCCCTTCGAGGCTTGCTCTGATCCAGTCCTTGGCCGCGATCGCGGAGAAGGCAAGCGCGCGCGCCGCTTCATCGCCGGCGGCGAGGCGCACCGCGTCGCGCACGCGTTCCTCGTCCGGCGGACGCGCGAAATGAAGCGAAAGGTCCCAGCGGCCAGGCGCGGCCTCGAACGCGGTGACGACGACCTCGTCGGCGTCGAAGCTTTCGGCCAAGAGGTCCGCGATCCGCCGCGCGGCGGCTTCCCCGCCCAGGGGGACGGTCGCGCAAGACGTTGAGAGACTGGGCGAATGTTCGTCCATCACCGCAATTCACACCGCGCTGTCCACAGCCGCCGGCGGCTTTCCGCGCGTGTCATCAACAGCATGTCCATGCTTTTTTCCCCGCGTCGCGACCGGGCGGCGCGGCGTTATCCAGCGGTTCTTACCAGGCTTGTCAACCGGCGGCGCCAATTCGAGCGGCGCGTTACGATGAGAGTTGAAGATCGCAAGCGCTGAAAATCGCACGCGCCGAAAAATTCGCGTCGAAAAACTTCGCGCATAGCGGACGGCCGCCCACGCGAAGTCGATTTAGAGACACAGTCTAGTTGAAGACGCGGCGAAAATCGCCGAGCACCGCGCGCGCGGCGTTGTGCCCGGGAGCGCCCGTCACTCCGCCGCCCGGATGAGCGCCCGAGCCGCAATGATAGAGCCCCGCGATCGGGCCGCGATAATCGGCATGGCCGAGCATCGGGCGGGCGGAGAACAATTGATTGAGCGTCAGCGCGCCGTGGAAGATATCGCCGCCGATGAGGCCGAAATCCCGTTCCAGGTCGAGCGGCGTCAGGCATTGCCGCGCGATGACGCTGTTCGAAAAGCCCGGCGCGAAGCGATCGACCGTCGCGATCATCAGGTCGGCGACGGCGTCGCGGGAATCGTCCCATGAGCGTCCGCCGGGAAGTTCCGGCGCGACGTGCTGGCAGAAGAGGCTCGCCACATGCCGGCCCTCGGGCGCGAGCGAGGGATCGAGCGTCGAGGGAATGAGCAACTCCACCACGGGCTCGCGGCTCCATCCTTGCGCTCGCGCGTCGTGATAGGCCCGGTCCATATAGGCAAGGCTCGGCCCGAGAATGATGCCGGCGGTCAGGTGATCGCCCGCGCCGGGCAGGGCAGTGAACGAGGGAAGTTCCGCGAGCGCCACGTTCATGCGGAACGTGCCGGAGCCGCAGCGCCAGCGGCCGATGCGTTCGCGGAAGGCGGCCGGCAGCGCGTCCGGCGCGATGAGGCGGGTGTAGAGCAGTTTCGGATTGACGCCGGCGATCACCGCCTTGGCCGTGATGGCGCGGCCGTCATCGAGCACGACGCCGCGCGCGCGGCCGTTATCGAGGATGACCTCGCGCGCGCCGACGCCGGTCTCGATCGCCGCGCCATGGGCCTTGGCCGCGCTCGCCATCGCTTGCGTGATCGCGCCCATGCCGCCGAGCGCGTGGCCCCAGACGCCCTTGCGCCCGTTCACCTCGCCGAAGGCGTGATGCAGCATCACATAGGCGGTGCCCGGCGTGTAGGGGCTCGCGTAATTGCCGACGATGGCGTCAAAGCCGTAAAGCGCCTTGAGTAGATCGGTTTCGAAACGGTCGTCGAGCATGTCGCCCGCCGACATCGTCATCAGATCGAGCAGCAGGCGCCGGCGGCTCAGCGAAAGTCCGCGCAGCAGATTGGCGAGCCCCAGCGCGTCGAGCGCCGCGCGCAACGCGTCCAGTCCGAGGCCCTCGACCACATTGGGAGGAGCACGCAACACCAGCGCGCGAAGGACATCGGCGATCGCCTCGATCTCGGCGGAAAATCCGTCGAGCCGTTCGAGGTCGCGGGCGCTCAGCCGCGCGAGCGTTTCGCGCGTCCTTCCCTCGCCGGTGAGGAGATAGCGGCCGTCGGGATCGGGAAGGAAATTCTGCGCGCGCCGCTCGACCACGCGCAGGCCGTGTTCGCGAAGCCGCAGGTCCGCGATCACCTTCGGGTTGAGCAGGCTTACCGTATACGCCGCGACCGAATTGCGGAAACCGGGGTGAAACTCCTCGGTCACGGCCGCGCCGCCGACGACCGCGCGTTTTTCGACCAGCTTGACCTTGAGCCCGCCCATCGCGAGATAGGCGGCGCAGACGAGCCCGTTATGGCCCGCGCCGATGATGATCGCGTCGAAATCAGCCATGCCCCCGTGCATAGCCTTGTTCGCGCGGGGAGGCGAGAGGGTCGGCCGGGGGCCGCGCGCCGCATGGCCCAAATCGGCCTTGTCCAGACCGGCCTTGTCCAGACCGGCCTTGTCCAGACCGGCCTTGTCCAGACCGGCCTTGCCCAAGCTGGCTTTGTCCAAGGCCGCATTGCCCGCCGTTGCGCGCTGTGATTCAATCATGGACCTCCGGCGCGGTGCCGGGAATGCGCCCGGAGACGTCGCGTGAGTTCCTCAGTCGATCAGATTTCGCCGGCCGCGCCGGCGGCCGTTCCGCGTCAAGCCGTCATTCTCGCGATTTTCACCGCGGCGATATTCACCAGCGCGCTGCTGCTGTTCTCGGTCCAGCCCCTGTTCGCGCGGATGGTGCTGCCGCGCCTCGGCGGGTCGCCGGCGGTGTGGTCGGTGGCGATGGTGTTCTTCCAGGCGCTGCTGCTGGCCGGCTACGCCTACGCTCATTTCCTGATGAAGGCGCGCGGGCGGCTCATGCCGGTCGTCATCCATCTGGTGGTGTTGGTCCTGGGCTTGGTGATGCTGCCGTTGTCGATCGCGGGCGGTTGGGGCGAACCGCCCGTCGGCGGGCTCGCCGTCTGGCTGCTCGGCCTGTTCACGGTGTCGATCGGGGCGCCGTTTTTCGCGCTCGCTGCCAACAACCCGCTGTTGCAGGCCTGGTTCGTTCGCACCGGCCACCCGGCGGGGTCCGATCCCTATTTTCTCTACGCGGCCTCGAACATCGGCAGCTTCCTGGCGCTGCTGTCCTATCCGCTGCTGGCCGAACCTCTGTTGACGCTGCGCGGCCAGAACATGCTGTGGACCGCGGGCTACGCGCTGCTGATCGCGCTGATCGGGATCTGCGGCTATCTGATGTGGCGCGCGCCGTCCGGGATCGCGCTCGGCGCAGCGCGGGAGGACGAGGCGGCAACGGCGCCGGCCTGGCCGCTGTGGCTGCGCTGGTGCTTTCTCGCAGCCGTGCCCTCGGGCCTTCTCGTCGCGGTGACGGCGCATATTTCGACCGACATTGCCGCCGCGCCGCTCTTGTGGGTGTTGCCGCTGTCGCTCTATCTCCTGACCTGGGTGTTGGTGTTCCAGAGCCGGCCGCTGCTGCCGCATCGCTATGTGCTGATGGCGCAGCCCGTCGCCGTCGCAGCCGTCATCATCCTGTTCGCCTATGGCACCGATCAGAACGCGCTCGCGATCCTGGGCGGCCATGTCGTCGCCTTTTTCGTCATCGCCATGGCCTGCCACGGCGAACTCGCCCGCACGCGACCGGCGCCGGCGCATCTGACCGGTTTTTACGTGGCGCTGTCCCTCGGCGGCATGATCGGCGGGCTGTTCGCCGGGCTGATCGCGCCCAACGCGTTTTCCTGGATCGCCGAATATCCGATTCTCCTGGTGGTGGCGGCGCTGTGCCGGCCGGCGGGCGGGGGGCTCGGCCGCTGGAGCGTCGCCGGCTGGCTGGTGATCGCCGCGGCCGCGGTCGCGCTGATCGGGCGCGAGTGGTTGCCGCAGACATGGACGACCTATCTCGCCGGCCATCGCGTGGAGGCGGCGGCGGCCGCGGCCGTTCTGGCGGCGCTGGCGATGATGGACCGCTGGATGATGGCCGTCGCCGCCGCGATCGCGCTGATGTTCCTGCGCGTCTATCCCGCCGACGAGGGGCGCGTCGAGACGGTGCGCAGCTTCTACGGCGTGCACAAGATCGTGGAAACGCCCGGCGGCATGTTCCGCGTGCTGATGCACGGCACCACCATTCACGGCGCGCAGCGCATCCGCGGCGCCGACGGCAAGCCGATCGAGGGACGTCCCGAAGCGATCAGCTACTACCATGCGGTCGGCGGCATCGCGCAGGCGATCACCGCGGTCCGGGAGCGCAAGGGCGCGCCGCTGCGCGCCGCCGTCATCGGCCTCGGATCGGGGACGCTCGCCTGTCATATCGGCCCCGGCGAGGACTGGCGCTTTTTCGAGATCGACCAGACCATCGTCGATCTGGCGCGCGATCCCAAGCGCTTCTCCTTCGTTACCGCCTGCGCGCCGGACATGAAGCCGGTCATCGGCGACGCGCGGCTGACCTTCGCCAAGGAGCCGGACGGCGTCTACGATCTGGTCATTGTCGACGCCTATTCGTCGGACGCGATCCCGATTCACCTGGCGACGGAAGAGGCGATGGAGATCTACAAGGCCAAGCTCGCGCCGCAAGGCGTCGTCGTCATGCATGTGTCGAACCGCCATCTGGAACTCTCCAGCGTCGTGGTTGGGATCGCCGATGCCAACGATCTCAAGAGCTGGGTTTTCGACGAGGATTCCGGGCGCGACAGCGACTACATCTTCGCCACCGAGGTCGTCGTCTCGGCGCGCGCGGAAGCCGATGTCGGCAAGCTGGCGTCGAACGACAAATGGACGTTCACGGAGCCCGAGGAGGGCCAGCGCGTGTGGACCGACGACTATTCCAATGTTCTGGGAGCGGTGCTGCGCCGTCTGCGCTGACGTAAGGGCGATTTCGATCGTGATGACGGCGCGTGATTTTTCGATGATCGCGCCGGGTTCATAGCCAGGCGCGCCCCTTTGTTGCGAGAGTGCATTTTGCTGTCGCGGGATTCGTGCGCGAATTACGCGAGCCGGCATTACGCAGGTTCGTTTCGCGAAATCTTCGCGCGCGTAATTTTTACATTTCGTGCCGCGGCCCGTCCTTCACAAGGACGGCACACGCTCGCGCGAGAAAGAAATCGCCCCCTTGCAAATTCCCGATGTCGGCCGATCTGAGAGGTGTAGGTTTATCGATTGGAGGAGGCTGTCATGAATTTGAAGTCGCTTATTCCGGTTGGCCGCGACCGCGGCGTCGCGCTATCCGGCGGCAATCCGTTCTCGAGCCTTCAGCGTGAAGTCGATCGCCTGTTCGGCGATTTCGCGCGAGGCTTCCCGACGTTCGATTTCGGCTCCGGCGGACGCGGCGTCGTTCCGAGCATCGATATCTCGGAAACCGACACCGAGATCCAGATCGCGGCCGAACTGCCGGGCATCGAGGAAAAGGACATTCAGATCGACGTGTCTGGCAACATGCTGACGATCCGTGGCGAGAAGAAGTCCGAGACCGAGACGAAGGACAAGAGCTATCACCTCGTCGAGCGCAGCTACGGCTCGTTCTCCCGGTCGCTGGAACTGCCGGCGGGAGTGAACACCGACGCCATCGCCGCGAAAATGGAGAAGGGCGTGCTCACGGTGACGGTGCCGAAGCCGCCGCAGGCGCAGAGCAAGCGCGTCGAAATCAAGGGCTGATCGGCGGCGGCGGGTTTGCCGGCTCCGCTTACCACTCGTCAAGGTGCCGGGCGCCCGGCAACGCCATAAGAAGGTGTCTCGGCCGACCCCAGATCGTCCGAGCGGCGCATCGACCGGACCTCGGACGATGTGTTTTCTGCGCCCAGGCGATGTTCCCATTCATACATCGCCAATGACCTTGAGGGCATGCCCGCCCCATCGGGCATGCCCTTTTCCTTTTCGAGCATGCGGGTTTTGAACGCGCCGGTTTCGGATCCGCCGGCAGGTCGCGGCCGTTCGCCTCACGCCTTCTCGACGAAGCTGTCGACGACGCGCTTTTCGCCGGCCTTGTCGAACGCGATGGTGAGCTTGTTGCCGTCGACGAAGGCGACGTGGCCGTAGCCGAATTTCTGGTGGAACACCCGCTCGCCCTTGGCGAAGGCCGATTGCGTGCCGGTCGATTTGGCCACGAGTTCGCCCTCGATCATCGGCGCCTTGTAGGCATTGCGTCGGCCGCCTTCCTCGCCAAATCCGCCGCCGCTTCCGCCACGGTCTCGCGCGCGCCGCCAGCCCGGCGTCGGATAGCTCGACCCGAACGTCTCCGCGTTGTCGAAGCGCGAGGGACCGTGGCCGCCGCCCCAGCTATGGCCGCCCTTGGATTCGGTCACCTCGACATTCGCCGCCGGCAATTCGTCGAGAAAGCGCGAGGGTACGGTGGTCGACCACATCCCGTGAATGCGGCGGTTGGTGGCGAAGTAGAGGCGCGCGCGGCGCCGCGCCCGCGTGAGCCCGACATGGGCGAGGCGACGCTCTTCCTCCAGCCCGGCGCGACCCTGATCGTCGAGCGCGCGCTGATGCGGGAACAGTCCTTCCTCCCAGCCGGGCAGGAACACGGTGTCGAATTCGAGCCCCTTGGCCGAATGCAGCGTCATCAGCGAGACCGCGTCGGCTTCCGCGCCGTTATCGCGATCCATCACCAGGGAGATGTGTTCGAGAAAGCCGGACAGGTTCTCGAACTCCTCCATCGAGCGCACCAGCTCCTTCAGGTTTTCGAGCCGCCCGGCGGCGTCGGCGGAGCGGTCCTTGCGCCACATCTCGGTGTAGCCGGATTCGTCGAGAACGATTTCGGCGAGCTCGTTGTGCGGCAGCGTCTCGCGCATGGCGCGCCAGCGGTCGATATCGACCAGCAGCACGCGCAGCGCGCCGCGCGTCTTCGCCTTGAGCTCGTCGGTTTCCACGATCGCGCGCGCGGCCTCGAACAGCGGAACGCGCCGCTTGCGGCCGTGGTCGTGCAGCAGCTTGACGCTGGCTTCGCCGATGCCGCGCTTGGGCACGTTGACGATGCGCTCGAAGGCGAGATCGTCGGAGGGCGAATTGATGACGCGCAGATAGGCGAGCGCGTCGCGGATTTCGGCGCGTTCGTAGAAGCGCGGACCGCCGATGACGCGATAAGGCAGTCCGAGCGTGACGAAGCGATCCTCGAATTCACGCATCTGGAACGAGGCGCGCACGAGAATGGCGATCTCGTTGAGCGCGTGCCGATGGCGTTGCAGATCCTCGATCTCCTCGCCGATCGCGCGCGCTTCCTCCTCCGAGTCCCAGGCGCCGGTGACGGTGACCTTCTCGCCGTCCTCGTCCTCGGTGCGCAGCGTCTTGCCGAGGCGGCCCTCGTTGTAGGCGATGAGGTGCGACGCGGCGGCGAGAATATGGCCGGTCGAGCGGTAGTTGCGTTCGAGCCGGATGATTCTCGCGCCGGGAAAGTCGTGATCGAAACGCAGGATGTTGTCGACCTCCGCGCCGCGCCAGCCGTAGATCGACTGGTCGTCGTCGCCGACGCAGCAGATGTTGCGCGCCGGCGTCGCGGGACGCGGTTCGTCCTCGGGCTCGTCCTCGCCGGGTTGCCGGGTCATGTCCGGCAATGACTTGGCCGTCTCGCCCGGCGACGGCGAACGAGGCGGGGCGGTCGACTGCGCCAGCAGCCGCAGCCAGAGATATTGCGCGACATTGGTGTCCTGATATTCGTCGACCAGGATGAATTTGAAGCGCGCCTGATAGAGCCGCAGCACCTCCGCGTTTTCGCGAAACAGGCGGATGCATTCGAGCAGCAGGTCGCCGAAATCGACCGCGTTGAGAATCTTCAGCCGCTCCTGATAGGCGGCGTAGAGCTTGCCGCCCTTGCCGCCGGCGAAGCTCGCCGCTTCCCCCGCGGGCACCCGCGCCGGCGTCAGCCCGCGATTCTTCCAGCCGTCGATCAGCGTGGCGAGGACGCGCGCGGGCCAGCGCTTCTCGTCGATGTTCTCGGCGGCGAGAAGCTGCTTGAGGAGGCGCACCTGGTCGTCGACATCGAGAATGGTGAAATCGGGCTTGAGCCCGACGAGCTCGGCGTGGCGGCGCAGGATCTTCGCGCCGATCGAGTGAAACGTGCCGAGCCAGGGCATGCCCTCGACGGCCTGGCCGACCATGGCGCTGACGCGCTCCTTCATCTCGCGCGCGGCCTTGTTGGTGAAAGTCACCGCCAGAATTTCGAACGGACGTGCGCGCCCCAGGCTGAGGATGTGGGCGATGCGCGCGGTCAGCACGCGCGTCTTGCCGGTGCCGGCGCCGGCCAGGACCAGCACGGGCCCGTCGAGCGTTTCGACCGCCTCGCGCTGTTCCGGATTGAGCATCGCGAGATAGGACGGCGCCGCGGCGTGCCGCGCGCGCGCGGCGATGCCGCCGGCGACGGGCGTGTGCGCGGGAACGGCGTCGGAACTGCGCTTGCGGGGTTCTGTCACCAATAATCCTGACGACGGCCGGCCGCCTGCCCGTGATTCTCCATCATGCCAAGATGGCATCGCGCGGCCCCGAAAGGGAGCCTTTCATACCGGGAATCGGCCGATTTGAAGACCGGGAACGGCCTCTCTCAACACGCCGCCAGCGGCCCGCCGGCGACGCAGTCGCGCTGGATGCGGTGGCGTTGCGAGCGCTGGTAGACGCCGCGACCGTCCACGAACATCACGTCGAGGCTGATGGCGCCGGGCTTGTCGTCGATCTTCAGGCGGGTTCGCAGCTCGCTGTGCTTCGGCGCGCAGCCTTCGCCGGTCCTCTCGATCGCGACCGTGACGTAGAGATGCCGGTCGGTCGGCTGATCGACGGCGGGGTTCGGCATGCCCTGACGCGCCGACGCGATGCGCCAGCAATCCTCATGCGCCTGATAGATCACCCGCACGTCGACCTTGCCGTGCCCGTCGGCGATGACGATGGTGCCGGGATAGGCGAGATCCTCGTCGGTGACCGCGCGATGTTCGGCGAGCGCGCCGGTTGCCGCGACCGCGAAGACTGTCAGACCCGTGATGATCGATCGATGCATGGAAGCTCCCTCGCGCGGCGCCCGCCGCCTAGCGCGTGATCCCCGCGGCGAAGCAAAGCCGTCCCGCCGGATCATGCGCCATTATCGCCCTAGCAAATCTGGCCGCGAATGCGAGAGCAGGATTTTTCAAAAATGGGGCGCGGAAAGGCAAATCCTTGGCGCCCGTCATTTGCCGGGCATGGCGACGCTTCGGCCGATGCCCTCCGGTCTCGGCAGGCGGTCGTGCGCGGCCTTGATGCGGGCCATGCGTTCGAGGGCGTCGGGCCCGAACGGCGATGACTTCCGCGCCGCCATGTCGACGTGGACATACATGGTCTCCGACGTGGCCGACAGCCAGCCGTCGCGCGCGTGGCGCAGCTCCTTGAACACCTGCATCCGCTTGGCGTCGAAATCGATCAGCCAGATATGGACGCGCATCAGGTCGTCGAGGTTGACCTCGCGCAAATAGCGCAGATGCGCCTCCACCGTGAAGATCGAGCGGCCGCTCGCCTCCAGGTAGGCGCGGCCGATCCCGATTGCATCGCACAATTCATCGCCCGAGCGGTCGAACAGGACATTGTAATAGGCCATGTTGAGATGGCCATTGTAGTCGATCCAGGCGGGGTCGATGGGGATGGGGGCGGCGATGAACGGGGTCTTGTCCAAGAATTCCGATTGCATCTCTTGACCGCCCTTTCCGGCTTTGCCACCAATCTTTTCCACCAATTCCGCCGCAATGGAAAGGCCATCCCGTGGGCCAATACAAGGCTTCCCTCGACCTGCCGCGACCGTCCACCGAGGCCATCGCCGCGGTGACGAACGCGCTCGCCGCCCGTCTCGGCAATCGCATGGTCACCTCGCGCGCGGTTCGCGACCAGCACGCGCAGACGACATCCTGGCTGCCGCGCCAGCCGCCCGACCTCGTGGTGTTTCCCGACTGCGTCGAGGACGTGCAGGCGGTGGTGGGCGTCTGCGCGCGCCATCGCGTGCCCGTCATCGCCTATGGCAGCGGCACCTCGCTCGAAGGACAGGTCAACGCGCCGGCCGGGGGTGTCTGCGTCGACTTCCGCGACATGAACCGCATCCTCGCCGTTCACGCCGAGGACCTCGATTGCGTGATCGAACCGGGCGTCACGCGCAAGCAGCTCAACGAGCATCTGCGCGACCAGGGCCTGTTCTTCCCGATCGATCCGGGCGCGGATGCCTCCCTCGGGGGCATGGCCGCCACGCGCGCCTCCGGCACCAATGCCGTGCGTTACGGCACGATGCGCGACAACGTGCTGGCGCTGAAGGTCGTGGGCGCCGACGGGGAAATAATCACCACCTCCTCGCGCGCCAAGAAGAGCGCGGCGGGTTACGATCTGACCCGGCTTTTCATCGGCGCGGAGGGCACGCTCGGCATCATCACCGAACTGACGATGAAGCTCTCCGGCATTCCCGAATCGATCGCCGCGGCCTCGTGCTCGTTCCCGACCGTGGAGGCGGCCTGCAACACGGTGATCCTGACCATTCAGGCGGGCATTCCGGTGGCGCGGATCGAGCTCCTCGACGAAATCATGATCAAGGCCTGCAACGCCTATTCGAAACTCTCGCTGCCGGAGACGCCGCTGCTCCTGCTCGAATTCCACGGCAGCGAGAACGAGGTCGCGCTGCAGTCGGAACGCTTCGGCGAGATCGCGCGCGAATGCGGCGGCGGCGCGTTTTCCTGGACCACCCGGCCCGAGGACCGCACAAGGCTATGGCAGGCGCGTCACGACGCCTATTGGGCGGCCAAGGGCATGCGCCCCGGCGCCGAGCCGGTGACGACGGACGTCTGCGTGCCGATCTCGCGGCTGGCCGATTGCGTGGTGGAAACGCAGCGCGACCTCGCCGCCAGCGGTCTCGTGTCGCCGATCGTCGGCCATGTCGGCGACGGCAATTTCCACACGGTCCTGTTGTGCGATGTCGACGATCCCGATGAGATCCGCCGCGCGGATGAATTTCTCGAACGGCTGGTCGAGCGGGCGCTGGCGATGGGCGGCACCTGCACCGGCGAGCACGGGATAGGCCAAGGCAAGCAGAAATATCTTGAGGACGAGCTGGGGCCGGCGGCCATCGTGGCCATGCGCGCGCTCAAACGGGCGCTCGACCCGGACAATATCTTCAATCCGGGCAAGATCCTCACCCGGATCTGACGCGAAAGGCCCGTTCAAGCCGCGCCGGCGCCGCTTGCAGCCCGAGATCGGCGTTTGGCGGCTTGTGTCGCCGGGCCGGCGTCGCGATTTGCCTGCCAATGTGGCGCTCGCGCCGTCGCCGCGTCCACATGCGCCGTCGTCATTCGCCCGCCATCTATCCCCCGCGCGGATTGCCGCGCCGAGTGATTTCGTCACGCGCCGTCCTATATAATGATTCGATCGGGGCGGATCGCGCCTGCGAAGTCCGTCGCCGTATTGATGCGTGAACGCGGCAAGGCCGAGGCTCGAACGCCGAGGTTGGATCACCAAGGCCCGATCGCCGAGGCCCACATTCCAAGGTCCAGGTGCCCAAGGCCGAAACGCCGGAAGGCGCGTGCCGCGTCACGAAAGTCGAGCACGATCGAGCCCGGACCGGGAGCGCCCGTCCGGAACGGCCGCGCTCCGGGGAGATGGCGTGCAGACGACGCTGCTCGGAATTGCAATCGCGCTGATCATCGCCATCGTCGCGGCGCTGGTCGGGCCGTATTACGTCGACTGGAACGGCTTCCGTCCCACCTTCGAGGCAGAGGCGACCCGCATGACCGGATTGCCCGTGCGCATTCGCGGGCCGATCGACGCCCGGCTGCTGCCGGTGCCGTCGCTGCGCTGGCGCGATGTCGCGATCGGCGGGCAGGGCGAAGGGCGGCGCCTGACCGCCAAGCAACTCGACGTCGAATTCAGCCTCGCCTCGCTGATGCGCGGGGAGTGGCGCGCGAGCGAGGTCGTCGTCGCCGGTCTCGATCTCGCCGCCGGTCTCGACGCGGAAGGGCGGATCGTCGCGCCCGCGCCGGTCGGCGGATTCAACGCCGGTCCGATCGCGATCGATCGCTTCAGCGCGCGCGGCGCGGCGACGCTGCATGACGCGGCGAGCGGAAAGACGATCACGCTCGCCGACCTGTCGATGACTGGCGATGTCCGCTCGGCCGCCTCGGCGCGCGGAGAGGGCGCGTTCACGCTCGGCGCGGCGCGCCATTCCTACCGCGTGATGCTGACCCGTCCGACCGAAGGAAGCGGGACCCGCGCCAAGCTCGTCATCGAGCCGGGCGATCGGTCGCTCGCGATCGAGATCGACGGACTGGCGACCGCCGAGGGCGGCAAGCCGAGTTTCGAGGGCATGCTGATGCTCGCGCGCGCGGGCGGATCGCGGCCAAGCGGGCGCGAGGCGAGCCTCCTCGAAGCGCCCTGGCGGATCAGCGCGAAAACGGTCGCCGATCCGGCTCGCCTGCATTTCGAGAAGATCGACGCCGTGTTCGGCGCGGAGGAATCCGGCGTGCGGCTCTCCGGCGCCGGCGATCTCGCGCTCGGCGCGGCGCCGTCGTTTCACGCGGTGGTGTCCTCGCGCCAGTTCGACCTCGATCGCCTGCTTGCCGCGAACGGCGCGGCCGACAAGCTGCCGGGGCAATTGCTCGCGCGCCTGTCCGGCATGCTCGACGCGATCGCGTCACCGCCGCTGCCCGTCCAGCTTGAAATCGGCGTCGACATGGCGACGCTCTCCGGCCGTCCGATCCAGGCGGCGGGATTGGATTTGCGCGGCTCGGGCGAGGGCTGGAGCATCGACCGCTTCGAGGCGCGCGGACCGGGTGGAACCCGGCTCACCGCCGCCGGCCGCGTCGCGGCGAACGAAAAGCGTGCCGCCTTTCGCGGCGCCGTCGCGCTCGAAGCAAGCGAGCCGGCGACGTTCGCGGCGTGGTTGTTCGGCCTTAACGAGGCGAGCCTCGGACAGTTGCGCGCGCTGCGCGCCAAGGCCGACATCGATGTCGGCGCGGAGAGCCTGACGCTCGATGCCATCCGTTTCGAGACCGGCGGCCGGACGGCGGAAGGCCGCGTCGCGCTGAACGGCCTGCGCGGCGAGGCTCCGTTCCGCGCCGAGGCGGCGTTCAAGGGCGACAATGCCGACATCGACGCGCTGGCGCGATTGGCGCGCGGCGCGGGACAATCATTGCGCTTGCCCGACGAGGGACGGCTGTCGGTCGAATTCGGCCGCGCCGTTCTGGCCGGGCGCGACTGGCACCCCTTCAAGGCGGCGCTGTCGGCTGACGGGATGAATATCAAGCTCGACGAACTCTCGGCGACGGAGGATTCGGGCCTCGTGCTGGACGCGTCGGCCGCGTACGACCGAAAAGCGGCGACGGCGCGGGGTCGGCTGCGCGCCCGCGCGCCGTCGCTTCAGGCCGTCGGCGCCGCGCTCGCCTCGCTCGCGCCGGGACCTGCGGAGCGCCTGCGCGCGCTGGCGCGCGAGGGCGGGGCCGTGGCGACGGAGATCTCGTTCCAGACCGACCCGGTCAAGGGATCGGGCGATCGCCTGGCGGTCGGGCTCGGGCTTGATCTGCGCGCGGGCGCGGTCGAAGCCAAATTCAAGGGCGGCATCGAGCCCTTCGCCGCGGAGGGGCCCGCCGTCACGCTCGATGAAATCCAACTCGCCAACGCCGATCTCGGACCGTTCCTCGGCGTTCCGCGCGCCCCGATCATCGCCTCGATCCGCGCTCCGGCGAAACTCTCGGGATCGAAGATCATCCTGACCAACATCACCGGCGCCATCGCGGGCACGCCCGTCACCGGCGAGGCGACGCTGTCGATCACGGGCGAGCCGGAGGTCGAAGCGGCGATCACGCTCGACTATCTCGACCTCGTTCCGGCTTTCGCGATTTTCGTCGGCGGCGACGGCATCGCGCCGGCCGAGCCGCTGCGGCGGGGGCTCGGCGAAAGCTGGCGCGGCCAGATCGCCTACCGCGCCAAGAACGCGCGCCTCGTCGACGGCGTCGAGGCCCAACTCCTGAACGGCGTGGTGAAGGGCGACGGCAAGGGCGCGACGACCGCGACGGCGGAAGGGACCGTCGGCAGGGGGATGCTGCGTCACGAACTCTCGATCCAGGCGCGCGGCGACGGGGTCGACCTCACCGGACGGATCGAGGCGAAGGATGTCGACGCGGCCGCGCTGCGACCGCGCGGCTTCGCGCTGCCGGGCGGCAAGGTGACCTCGACGGTCTCCTTCGCCAGTCGCGGGCGCTCCATGTCCGCGCTCGCCGGCTCGCTCGCGGGAGAGGCGAGCGTTCGGCTCGACGCCGTGCGGATCGACGCGCTCGATCCCGGCGTCTTCGCCGCGGCGATCGACGCGGCCGACCAGGGCCGCGTCCCGGACGCCAATCGCATGCGCGGATTTGTCGAGGTGGCGCTGGCCGGTGGTCCGCTCACCGCGTCATCGGCGCAATGGGCGATCGGCCTTGTCGATGGACGGCTGCGCGCCGACAGCGCCGTCATCGACGCGGCCGGCGGTCGGCTGGCGTTTTCCGGAACATTCGACCTCACCAGCGGCGAGGCCGATCTGCGCGGCACGCTGACATCGACGGCGATGCCCGCGCAGGGGCAGCCGCCGCCGGGCATCCGCGTTTCCTTGCGCGGCAAGGCGGACGCCGCCCGGCGCGCGGTCGATGCCTCCGATTTCGTGCGCTGGATGACCGCGCGGATGATCGAGCGCGACACCAAGCGGCTAGAAGCTCTCGAGGCGCCGACGGCGTCGGCCCCCATGGCCGCGCCGGTTTCGCCCGCGCCCATCGCGCCCCCGCCCATCACGCCCGCGCCCGTCTCGCCGGCGTCCACGCCGGTGGCGCCGCCCTTCGCGCAACCGGCGCCGCCTCCCTCGCTTCCCGTTCCCGATACTTTCCAGCCCGATCTCGTCGCGCCGGAAAGTCAGGTTATGCCGCCGTCGGAATTGATGCCGGACGTTCCGCTGCCGCGACGCAAGCCGAACCCGGCGGCCGCCGCGCGCCGCCCGGCGCCGGATGTCAACTCGCCTTCCGCGCCGCCTCCGGCGCGATCGAATACGCCGGCGACGACATCGGGCGGTTTGCCGCCGCTGCCGCCGCCGATCGACATTCGTCCGCCGCCGGGAATGCGAAAGAGCCAGAGTCAGGCGCCCGCGCCGCGCGCGGTTGAAACGCGACCCTCGATGTTCTGAATGCGCGAATTTCGCCGCCCGTTCGTCGCGGGCGGGTGGCGTCGTGGCGCGGTCAGCGCGTCATTCGCCCGCCTCGACCCGCGGGCCAGTGGTGCTTTCCGCCATCCGGCGGAAGTAATCGAGCACATGAAGCCGGATCGCCGAGGACAGGTTGCCGTGCTGGCGTCCCGAATCGATTTCGGAGACGAGATCGGAAAGCGTCATGTTGCGGGCCGAGGAAATCTCCTTCATCCCGTTCCAGAACGCTTCCTCCAGGCTGACGCTCGTCTTGTGCCCGGCGACAACGATCGAGCGTTTCACAACCGGCGACTTCATCGGTCATCCCCGGTTTCAATTCGATGCTGATCGAGAACGCGCGTTCGCTTGGCGAGATCGGCCGCCTCGCGTTCCTTTTCAATCTTGGACCTGCCATGGCGCGCGCGATTGGCGGCGGCTTGGCTTTCGGTCCGCGCCCTTTCCTGTTGTTTGCGCGCCTTTCGAAAATTGACGAGATCGCCCACGGATGCCCCGCTTTCCGCGCCGTCGCCTAAACGCATCACCATGTCGATGACGCCGACGGACGCATACTTTTCAATTCAATTTGAGCTCGACCAAGCTTCAGGAAAGGATTTCGACAAAAACAATATTTTGGCCTGAATGCCGCGGTCTCGCGCTTCGATGGTCGTGCCGGCTCTTCTCTCAACGGATACCGGAGCCTTGCGAACCCTCGCTTCGCGGAAGGTATCGCCGAACCATCATTCAATGAAGGCGTCCATATAACAGACGAGATTCGTTTGCAAGAAGATGCATATGATCTCGCAACACAATTTTGCCGACCATCGGTCGGTTTTCCGCAACCTACGGAATTTAAATGTAAATTACAGCTTCTTGATGTGTTTTTCGCGCAGTCCCCGTCCTCCGCGCGCCGGGCCGGTCATGCGTTCCGGCCGCACCAGCCGGTCGAACGCCTCGGCCGAAAGAATGCCGAGCCGCGCGGCCTCCTCCTTCAGCGTCGTTCCGCGCGCATGCGCGCTCTTGGCGAGGGCCGCGGCGCGGTCGTAGCCGATGCGCGGCGCGAGCGCGGTCACCAGCATCAGCGATTGCTCCATCAAGACGCGGATGCGCTTTTCGTCGGCCCGCAGCCCGGCGACGCAATGATCGGCGAACGAGCGCGACGCGCCGGCGAGCAGATCGATCGACCGCAGCATGCAATGCGCGAGCACGGGCTTGTAGACGTTGAGCTCGAACTGGCCCTGGCTGGCGGCCACGGTCATCGCGGTATGATGGCCGAACACCTGACAGCACACCATCGTCAGCGCCTCGGCCTGGGTTGGATTGACCTTGCCCGGCATGATCGAAGAGCCCGGTTCGTTCTCCGGCAGGATGAGTTCGCCGAGGCCGGAGCGCGGACCGGAGCCGAGCAGGCGGATGTCGTTCGCGATCTTGAAC
Source organism: Xanthobacteraceae bacterium (assembly GCA_041918675.1). Classification (GTDB taxonomy): domain Bacteria; phylum Pseudomonadota; class Alphaproteobacteria; order Rhizobiales; family Xanthobacteraceae; genus SCUB01. The sequence goes on along the minus strand of JAYRVF010000014.1, from coordinate 298,345 downwards.
AGCGCGGCGGCGAGCGCGTTGAGCGCGCCATGCGCGAACAGATAGGCCTCGTGCGCGGCGAGCGCCTCGAACTTGTTCGGCGCGCTGACGAAGGGCAGGCCGGTCGCCTGGGCGATGCGTTTGGCGACGAGGCGCGCGAAACGCGGGTGGGTATTGAGGCCGGTGCCGACCGCGGTGCCGCCTTGCGCGAGCGGATAGAGCTCCGGCAAGGCCAGGCGCAGCCGCGCGATGGCGCTTCGAACCTGCGCGGCGTAGCCGGAAAATTCCTGGCCGAGCGTGAGCGGGGTCGCGTCCTGGCCGTGCGTGCGCCCGATCTTGACGATGGCGGCGAAATCCTTCGCGCGCGCCTCGATCGCTTCGAGAAGGCGGGCGAGCGCGGGCAGCAGGCGATGCGTGATCTCCATCGCCGCGGCGACGTGCATCGCGGTCGGGACGCAGTCGTTCGACGACTGGCCCATGTTGACGTGATCGTTGGGATGGACCGGCGCCTTTTCGCCGCGCCGTCCGCCAAGCCGTTCATTGGCCCGGTTGGCGATCACCTCGTTGAGGTTCATGTTGGTCTGCGTGCCCGAGCCCGTCTGCCAGACGACTAGCGGGAACTGGTCGTCGAGCCCGCCCGCGACGATCTCGGAGGCGGCGGCGGCGATCGCGCCGGCGCGGCGCCGATCGAGCAGCCCGAGATCGCGATTGGTCTCGGCCGCGGCGCGTTTGATGAGCGCGAGCGCGTGAATGAGCGCGAGCGGCATGCGCTCCGAGCCGATGCGGAAATTGCGGCGGGAGCGCTCGGTCTGCGCGCCCCAATAGCAATCGGCGGGAACCTTGATCGGGCCGAGAGCGTCGGTTTCGGTCCGCGTGCGTTGTTCGGCTGATGCCTGAGCGGCGCGTCCCTTGCGGGGCCGCGCGCGGGTCTTCGTCCTGGCCAAAATCGCGCTCCCGATGTCATGCCGCCGGGACGCGATCGGCGCGCGACGCGGTGGCCGGACTACTTCTTGCGAAAGCGATCGAGTCGAACCACTTCCGCGCCGTTTCCGTCGGTGTCGTCGCCGGCCGGCGCTTCGGCGCGCGTGGCCGCGTCGCCATTGCCACCGGCGGCCGCCGTCGCCTTCTCCTCCGCCTTGGTCGCCGGGCGCGCCTCTTCGGCGGGCTTGTCCTCGGCGAGTTCGAACTGCAGCCCGAACTGGACCGAGGGATCGTAGAAGCTCTTGATCGCCGCGAAGGGAACAATCAACCGCTCCGGCACGCCCGAAAACGACAGGCCGACCTCGAACGCCTCGTTCGTCACCTGCAGATCCCAGAACTGGTTCTGCAGAATGATCGTCATCTCTTCCGGATATTGCGCGACGAGACGCGGGGAGAGCTTCACGCCCGGCGTCCGCGTCATGAATGTGATGTAGAAATGATGATCGCCGGCAAGCCCCGCGGTCGCGGTTTCGGCGAGAACGTGGCGCAACACGCCGCGCAGCGCGTCGCGCGTCAACAGATCGTAGCGGAAGTGATCAATCGTCATGGCCCTTGCAATCCCCTCAAACTCTTCGAGGCGCCAATGTCGTTCCGCTTACATCCACTCCACGTTCGATAACCGGCTGGCCGGCCGCTCGATGTCGGAGTCTCGCAATCAGGATCGTCCCCGGAGCCGCGTATGCCGCGACGCCGCCAACCCGACCAACTAGAGTTTCCTAAGAGACCCGAATCGCTGACCATTCTAGCCGGTAGGTTCGCGAGCGTCAGCCGCGCCTTCGTTGGCTAAGTGTCTATTGAGGCGGAAAATCGGTTCGATTGGAGCCGATTCAGGAATTGTCCTTGGAGAAGTGGGGGCTTCTGTTGCCAGGTGCCCCCGAACCCCGCCTGAAGCTGCTAAGACCTCAGGACTTCAGATCGGTATTTCAAACCGCGTTACGCGGCCTGAGCAACCGGAGCAAAGTTGTCGTTGGCAACTATTGCTATGGCCCGATAACGGCGGAACCATACCGAGCAAAAACACGCCCTTTACGCCCTCGTCGATCCTATTTCGCCCCCGCCGAAGCCCGCCCCGCGATCATCCGCCGCGGCGCATGCGCGGATAGTGCCGGGCTTTGGTGGAGGCGCCGGGTACCGCCCCCGGGTCCGAATGGTTTATTGCGACGGTCGTTTATTGCCATAGCCGGCTCGCGCCGGCGGGGTGAATATAAGACGCGCGCGGCGCGCGTGGAAGTGCCGCCGCCGGCTTTCTCCTCTTCTCCCGAAGACGGTTGGCGCGGAGCGCGGGCCCGTTTATGGCAGGACCATGACCGAGGAATCACTTCCGCCCGGCCCAGGCGGCCCTTCCGTCCATTCCGGCCTTTCCGCGCCGCCCGGCCCTTCCGCGCCGCCCGGCCTGTGGCCGCTGTTTACCGCCTTCGCCACGATCTCGTTGTCCGGGTTCGGCGGAGTGCTCGTCTGGGCGCGGCGGATCATCGTCGAGAAGCGGCGCTGGATGACGGCGGAGGAGTTCAACGATTCCTTCGCGCTGTGTCAGGTGCTGCCCGGTCCCAACATCGTCAACATGTCGGTGGTGTTCGGAGGAAAGGTGCAGGGCATCGCCGGCGCGCTGGTCGCGTTTCTCGGTCTGCTCGGGCCGCCGACCGTGGTCATCGTCGGCGTGGCGATGGTCTACGCGCGCTACGGCGAACTCGCCACGCTCCAGCGCGCGCTCGCGGGCGTTTCGGCTGTGGCGGTCGGCCTTTTCATCGCGACCGTCGCGAAGATGGCCGGGCCCCTGGTGAAGCAGCGTTCGTGGCATGTCGCGGTGGTGGTGATCGGCGTATTCGTCGCCGTCGGCGTGCTGCGGTTTCCGATGCCGGCGGTGCTGGCCTGCGCGATCCCGGCCTATGTCGTCTTTTTGTGGATGGCGCGGCGATGAACCGGGGCGAGGGCGAACTCCTGGCGCTGGCCGGCTATTTCGCGCTGCTGTCGCTGTTCGCGATCGGCGGCGCCAACGCGGCCGTGCCCGAAATGCATCGCCTCGCGGTCGAGGTGAAGAGCTGGATGAGCGACCGGCAATTCGTCGAGATGTTCGCGATCGCCCAGGTCTCGCCCGGCCCGAACGTGCTGATCGTGTCGCTGATCGGCTACCACGTCGCGGGCGTGGCGGGCGCGCTGGTGGCGACGCTGGCGATGTGCGCGCCGCCGGCCGCGCTCTCCTATTTCGTGGCCGGACGCTGGGAGCGGGCGGGCGAGGCGGCGTGGCGACAGGTGATGAAGGCGGCGATGGTGCCGGTCTCGATCGGCCTGGTCTCGGCGAGCGCGTTCTTGCTGACGCTGACGATCGATCGCGGCGCGGTGGCGGTGGCGCTCACCGTCGGGGCAGCGGCGGTGACGCTGTTCACCCGCCTCAACCCGTTGTGGATGCTGGCATTGGGCGCGATCGCCGGCCTTTCCGGTATCGTTTGACGGCGCGGCGGGAGACGGGGAGCGCGCGCGTGGTCAGGGTTCTACCGGCGCTCGCGACGCGATAGGATGCGCCGGCGGCGTCCGAATCATCTGTTTCCGGATCGACCCTTTCCAGACTGAGCGATGCCGATGCATCAGTATCACGACCTTCTCGAACGGCTGCTCGCGGACGGCGCGGAAAAACACGACCGCACCGGCACCGGCACGCTGTCCGTGTTCGGGCACCAGATGCGCTTCGACCTCGCGCGCGGCTTCCCGCTGGTCACGACCAAGAAGCTGCATTTAAAGTCGATCGTCCACGAATTGTTGTGGTTCCTTTCCGGCGACACCAACATCAAATATCTCAACGATCACGGCGTCACGATCTGGAACGAATGGGCGGACGCCAAGGGCGATCTCGGCCCCGTCTATGGGCGGCAATGGCGCTCATGGACCGCGCCCGACGGCCGCGTGATCGACCAGATCAGCGACGTGGTCGACGCCATCCGGCGCAATCCGGATTCGCGGCGCCTGATCGTCAGCGCGTGGAACCCCGCCGATGTCGACCGCATGGCGCTGCCGCCGTGCCACTGCCTGTTCCAGTTCTATGTCGCCAAGGGGCGGCTGTCGTGCCAGCTCTATCAGCGCTCGGCCGACGTCTTTCTCGGCGTGCCGTTCAACATCGCCTCCTACGCGCTGTTGACGATGATGGTGGCGCGGGTGACCGGGCTCGAGCCCGGCGAGTTCGTCCACACGTTCGGCGACGCGCATCTTTATCTCAATCACATCGCGCAGGCGCGGCTGCAGCTCACGCGCGCGCCCCGCGCGCTCCCGACGATGACGCTCGCTCCTTCCGTGAGCGATCTGTTCGCCTTCCGCTACGAGGATTTCACGCTGGCCGGCTACGATCCGCATCCGCACATCAAGGCCGAGGTCGCGGTGTGATGCCGCCTGAAGCGTCTCCGCCCGAGATCGTCTTCATCGTCGCGGTCGCGGACAATGGCGTCATCGGGCGGGACAACGCGATGCCGTGGCATCTGCGCTCCGACCTGAAGCGCTTCAAGGCGACGACCATCGGCAAGCCGGTGGTGATGGGACGCAAGACGTTCGCCGCGATCGGCAAGCCGCTTCCCGGCCGCACCAACATCGTTGTGACGCGCGATCCGGGTTTCCGCGCGCCGGGCATCGTCGTCGCCGGCTCCCTCGACGCGGCGCTCGCCGTCGCGCTTGGCGACGCGCTGCGACGTTTTGCCGCCGAAATCATGATCATCGGCGGAGCCGAGATTTACGCGCGTCTGATCGATCGCGCGGCGCGGATGGAAATCACCGAAGTCCACGCCCGGCCCGAGGGCGATACGTATTTTCCGCCGTTTCAACGCGAGGAATGGCGCGAGATCGCGCGCGAACGCCACGAGGCGGGCATTGGCGACAGCGCCGCCTTTTCCCACGTCACCTATCGTCGGCGGCGTGACTGACGGTCCGATCACCAGGTCGTGGCCGGTCGTCCATTGATAACCGTTTTCGAAGTCTTACCTTCAACCAAGGCCGTCCGCGTTGTAAGGCGGGGATCGGTTCCGTATAAGCTTGGGGCGCGCGGTCCGGAGAGCCTTGTCTGGTTCCGATCGGGTCCCGCTTCAACCTGTTGAAATCGTGCCTGATCTTACCGGCGGCGCGACCGCGCCGAGCCGGACGACGCACGAAGCCCCGCGCAAGATCATTCAAGCGCCGGCCGTTTCGAGGAGAATGCCGTATGCCGTGGCAAAATCAGGGGGGCGGTGGCCCCTGGGGTGGTGGAGGAGGCGGAGGACCCAAGGGCAAGAGCCCATGGGGTCAGGGACCGCAATCGCCCGGCCCGACGCCGCCCAATCTTGAGGATCTGCTGCGCCGCGGCCAGGACCGCCTGCGCACCATCATGCCGGGCGGCGGCTTTTCCGGCTGGGGCGTCCTGCTCGTCGCCGCCGCTGCGATCATCATCTGGGGCCTGTCCGGATTCTTCCGCGTGCAGTCCGAGGAACTCGGCGTGGTGATGCGTTTCGGCAAGCACGTGCGCACCGTGCAGCCGGGCCTCAATTATCATCTGCCCTATCCGATCGAGACGGTGCTGTTGCCCAAGGCGCTGCGCGTCAACACCATCAGCGTGGGCATGCGGCTGGTGGATGATTCACGCCGCGGCACCACCATGCGCGACGTGCCCGAGGAAAGCCTGATGCTGACGGGCGACGAGAACATCGTCGATGTCGACTTCACCGTGCTCTGGCGCATCAAGCCCGACGGCGTCGGCGACTACCTCTTCAACATCCAGAATCCGGAAGGCACCGTGAAGGCGGTCGCCGAAAGCGCGATGCGCGAGGTGATCGGCCGCTCCAACATCCAGCCGATCCTCACCGGCGCGCGCAACACCATCGAGCTCGCGGTGCAGGACCTGATGCAGAAGACGCTCGACGAATACGGCGCGGGCGTCGCCATCCAGCAGGTGCAGATGCAGAAGGTCGATCCGCCGACGCAGGTGATCGACGCGTTCCGCGACGTCCAGGCCGCGCGCGCCGATCTTGAACGCCTGCAGAACGAGGCGCAGACCTACGCCAACCGCGTCATACCCGAGGCCCGCGGCCGTTCGGCGCAGATCATTCAGAACGCGGAAGCCTATCGCGAGCAGACCGTGGCGGAAGCCACCGGCCAGAGCGCCCGCTTCCTCAAAATCCACGACGAATACAAGAAGGCGCCCGGCGTCACCCGCGAACGCATGTATCTGGAAACCATGGAGCGCGTCCTGAGCGGCGCCGACAAGATCATTCTCGATGTCGGCAACGGCGCCGGCGGCGTCGTGCCCTATCTGCCGCTGTCGGAACTGTCGCGCCGGCCCGCGCCGCAGGCTCAGCCGCAGCAACAGCCGTCGATGGGAGGCTCCCGATGAAGGTCGGCATCACCGGCATCGTCGCCCTGATCCTGCTCGCGGCCGCCGTGATGGTTGGCCTGAGCTCGCTGTTCATCGTGCGCCAGACCGAGCAGGCGCTCGTCGTCCGTCTCGGCGAGCCGGTACGGGTCGTCACCGAGCCGGGTCTCAATACCAAGATCCCGTTCATCGATTCCGTCATCAGCATCGACAAGCGCATTCTCGACCTGGAAAATCCGGCGCAGGAAGTCATCGCCTCGGACCAGAAGCGTCTGGTCGTCGACGCCTTCGCGCGCTACCGCATTAACAACGCGCTGCGGTTCTACCAGAGCGTCGGCTCGATCAACGCCGCCAATGGCCAGCTCGCCACGCTGCTCAACGCCGCGTTGCGCCGCGTTCTCGGCGAGGCGACCTTCACCCATGTGGTGCGCGACGATCGCGCCGTCCTGATGGCGCGCATCCGCGAGCAGCTCGACCGCGAAACCGTCGCCTACGGCATCTCGGTGGTCGACGTGCGCATCCGTCGCGCCGACCTGCCGGACCAGAACAGCCAGGCGGTCTATCAGCGCATGCAGACCGAGCGCCAGCGCGAGGCGGCCGAGTTCCGCGCCCAGGGCGCCCAGCGCGCGCAGGAGATTCGCTCGCGCGCCGAGCGCGAATCCACCGTCATCGTCGCCGAGGCGAACTCCAAGGCCGAGCAGATCCGCGGCGAGGGCGACGGCGAGCGCAACCGCATCTTCGCCGAGACCTTCGGTCGCGACCCGGATTTCTTCGCCTTCTACCGCTCGATGTCGGCCTACGAGTCGAGCTTGCGCGGGAACGAGACCCGTCTCCTGCTCAGGCCGGATTCGGACTTCTTCCGCTATTTCGGCGATCCGTCGGGCAAGGGCGATCCGTCCGGCAAGGACGGCGCGTCGCGCGCGCCCGCCGCGCCGGCGATGCTGCCGCAGCCGAACCGCTAATGCCAGACGCCGAAAAGCGCGACGCGCTTTTCGGCGTCTTGCTCTAGACTATTTGAATCGATCCAAAATCATCGTGATCCAGGCGCGGTCGCGCGCGGAATTGAACGGCTTGCCACGAAAGCGGAATCTCGATGAATGTGACGGGCGACGAGACGGCAAATGTTTGATTTTCTGGTTGGCCTCGGCGTGATGTTCGTGATCGAGGGGCTGGTGCTGGCGGGCTTTCCCAACTGGACCCGCACCGCGATGGCGAGCGTGATCGACGCGCCCGATCAATTGCTGCGGACGGTCGGGCTCATCTCGGCGGTTATCGGCACGGTGGTGATCTGGCTGGTGCGGCATTAGAACATGATGCCGAGCCTGGCGCGGAGCCGGCGCCGCCGCCAGAATTTCGCTTCAATCATTCGTGTAGGTTCGCGGCGTCGAAAATGTTGCGTGGGGACGCGCGTCGGGCGCAGAGTTCCCCGCGCGATTTCATCGCGCGTCGCGATTGGATTATTCGCTCGAACGGTTCACTTCGGAAGGCGCGCGGGGTATCTGCCGCGCTCGCCTCGTCTCTCGGGAGAATCCTGATCATGCTGACTTCGTCGACGCGGTCCGGACGGGCTCACGCCGCCATGCCCGGCCGCCGGTTCGCGGCTCTCGCCATCGGCCTTGGGCTCGCTCTGGCATTCGCGACACCGTCTTTCGCGCGCGGGCCGGAGGCGATCGCCGACATGGTCGAAAAGGTCATCGGCGCGGTGGTGAACATCTCCACCTCGCAGACCGTCGACATCAAGGGCGCGCCGCTGCCGCCGATGCCGCAGGGCTCTCCGTTCGAGGAATTCTTCGAGGACTTCTTCAAGAACCGCCGCGGCCCCGCCGACAAGGGCGGCCCGCGCAAGGTCAATTCGCTCGGCTCGGGCTTCATCATCGACGAGGCCGGTCTGGTCGTGACCAACAATCACGTCATCGCCGACGCCGACGAGATCAACGTCATCCTCAATGACGGCACCAAGCTGCGCGCCGAAATCGTCGGCCGCGACAAGAAGACCGATATCGCGTTGCTCAAGGTCAAGCCGGAAAAGCCGCTGACGGCCGTCAAGTTCGGCAGTTCGGACGCGCTGCGTCTCGGCGAATGGGTGATCGCCATCGGCAATCCGTTCAGCCTCGGCGGCTCGGTGACCGCCGGCATCGTCTCGGCGCGCAACCGCGACATCAATTCCGGGCCCTACGACAACTACATCCAGACCGACGCCGCGATCAATCGCGGCAATTCCGGCGGCCCCTTGTTCAATCTCGCCGGCGAGGTGATCGGCGTGAACACCGCGATCTTCTCGCCGACGGGCGGATCGATCGGCATCGGTTTCGCGGTGCCGTCGAAGACGGTCGTCGGCGTGATCGAGCAGTTGCGCCAATATGGCGAGACGCGGCGCGGCTGGCTCGGCGTGCGCATCCAGCCGGTCAGCGACGAGATCGCCGAAAGCCTCGGCATCAAGCCGGCGCGCGGCGCGCTCATCGCCGGGGTCGACGACAAGGGGCCGGCCAAGCCCGGCGGCATCGAGCTTGGCGATGTCATCGTCCAGTTCGACGGCAAGGACATCAAGGATGCCAAGGATCTGCCGCGTGTCGTCGCCGACACCCCGATCGGCAAGGAGGTTCCCGTCGTCGTTCTGCGCAAGGGCAAGCAGGAGACGCGGATGGTCAAGCTCGGCCAGTTGCAGGACGACGAGGCGCCGGTGAAGGCGTCGGTCAAGCCCGGCGATATCGACGGCGACAAGACCGTCGTGCAGCGGACGCTGGGGCTCGATCTTGCCGGTCTCACGCGGGAGTTGCGCGGCCGCTACAAGATCAAGGACGGCGTCAAGGGCGTGCTGATCACGGCGGTCGATCCGCGCTCGGACGCCGCCGAGAAACGGCTGAGCGCCGGCGATGTGATCGTCGAGGTCGCGCAGGAGGCCGTGATCAACGCGGCCGACGTGCGCGCGCGGGTCGACCTGTTCAAGAAGGCGGGCAAGAAGTCGGTGCTGTTCACGGTCACGACCGCCGAGGGCGACACCCGCTTCGTCGCGCTATCGCTGCAATAACGCGGGCGCTTCGCCCTTGTCGCCATCGCCGGGCGCGTGGCGAGCCTGACGGCGCGCCGCGCCGTCAGTCCAGCACGTGGCTGACCATGCCGTCGGCGAGCTTAGGCTCGAACCAGGTCGATTTCGGCGGCATGATCTGATTGGAATCGGCGACCGCCATCAGGTCGCCCATCTGCGTGGGATAGAGCGCGAAGCCGACCGCCATCTCGCCGGAATCGACGCGCCGCTCGATCTCGCCGAGGCCGCGCGCGCCGCCGATGAAGTCGATGCGCCGGTCGTTGCGCTGATTGGTGATGTCGAAGATCGGCTCGATCACATGCAGCGTCAGCATCGTGATCGGCAGCCGCCCGATCGGATCGTTGGCCGGAATGAGCTCGGGCCGGATCGCGAGGCGGTACCACTTGCCCGCGAGATACATGCCGAATTCGCCGCTCGATGCCGGCCGCACCGGCGCCTGCGCCGGCGTCACCGTGAAGTCGCGGCCGAGCTCGGCGATCAGCCGCTCGGGCGCGCGGCCGTTGAGATCGCGGATGACGCGGTTGTAGTCGAGGATCATCATTTGATGATGAGGAAACAGCACCGCGAGGAAATGATTGTGCGATCCCTCGGTCCCGCGCTCGTCGGCGATGCGGGAGGCGGCGGCCGAGCGATGATGGCCGTCGGCGATGTAGACGGCGGGCAGGGCCTCGATCTCCTCGGTGATGCGCGCGATCGTCGCCTCGTCCGCGACCACCCACATTTCGTGGCGCACGCCGTCGTCGGCGGTGACGTCGACATCCGGGGCGCCCCGGGTCGCGGCGGCGAGCAGCGCGTCGACCTTGGGCGCGTCGGGATAGGCGATCATGACCGGACCGGTCTGGGCGTTGACCGCCTTGATCTGACGGACGCGATCGTCTTCCTTCTTGATGGTCGTCAGTTCGTGCTTGCGAATGCGGTTGGTGACGTAGTCCTCGACCGCGGCGACCGCCGCGAGCCCGGTCTGTTGCCGGCCGCGCCAGGTCAGGCGGTAGACGTAGTAGCAGGGCCGCGCGTCGCGCGTCAGCACGCCCGCTTTGACCATGCGAGCGAGGTTTTCGGCCGCCTTCGCATAGACGATGGGATCGTAGATATCGACCGCCGGATCGAGATCGATCTCGGGCTTGGAGATATGAAGAAAGCTCCACGGCTTGCCCTTGGCGCGCGCGCGGGCCTCGTCGCTGGAGAGCACGTCATAGGGCGGGGCCAGGACATCGGCGGCGCGCCCGGGCGCGGGGCGGAGGGCGCGAAACGGGCGGACGAGGGTCAAGGAAAGTCTCCGCGGGCGGGGATTCGCGGTGAGGTTTAGAGCATTTTACGTTTTGGCGAAAACACCAAGGCGAACAAATCCGCGACAGAATGTCCCCCGGTGGTTTTTGCATGGCTTGGCGGGCCGGCCGATCGGCGTGAGCCGGGCGGAAAACGCCCCGAAATGCGCGGCTCGGTTGATTTGGGCGCGGCCGGGGTCTAGCTCAGCCGCATGGCCCATCCCCCGCATTGCCCCAGGCCTCGTCCCGAACACGGCCCCCGGGCCCGCGCCGCCCGGCGCGTCGCGCCATGACCGCCGGCGGGTCGCCCGCTCCGGCCGTCCTTCTCCTCGCCGGGCCGACGGCGAGCGGCAAGTCGGCCCTCGCGCTCGAACTCGCGGACGCTCTGGGCGGCACGATCATCAACGCCGATTCCATGCAGGTTTACCGCGATCTGCGCGTCATCACGGCCCGGCCGACGCCGGCGGAAGAGGCGCGCGCGCCGCACCGTCTCTATGGCTATCGCGACGCGGCCGAGAATTGTTCGGTCGGCCTGTGGTTCGCCGACGCCGGCACGGCATTGGCCGAGACCCGCGCGGAAGGACGGACGGCGATCGTCGTCGGCGGGACGGGGCTCTATTTCAAGGCGCTGACGCGGGGGCTCGCCGCCGTGCCGGCAACGCCCGCCGATGTGCGCGCCGCCGTCCGCGCCCGGCTGGAAGCGGAGGGGTGCGAGGCCCTTCACGCCGAACTCGGACGGCGCGATCCGGCTTCCGCGCGAAGCGTCTCGCCGCGCGATCGCGCGCGGGTGGCGCGCGCACTGGAGGTGCTGATCGCGACGGGACGCTCGCTCGCCGACTGGCACCGTGACGGCCTGCCGCCGCGCGTGCCGCCCGAGGAGGCGGTCGCCGTCTTCCTCGCGCCGGACCGGGCCGAGCTTTACGCGCGGATCGACGCGCGCTTTTCCGCGATGCTCGCCGATGGCGCGATCACCGAGGTGGAACGGCTCGCGGCGCGCAAGCTCGATCCGCTGCTGCCAGCGATGAAGGCCCACGGCGTGCCCTGGCTGATCCGCCATCTTTCCGGCGAGATCACGCTGGATGCGGCCGCCGAAGAGGCCAGCAAGGACACCCGGCATTACGCCAAGCGCCAATTCACATGGTTTCGGCACCAATTGCCGGAGTTCGAATGGGTGAGCCCTCCGGCCGCGCGCGATCTGATCCTTTCCCGCCTGGGCCGCCGGGGCGCGGGATAAGCCTGGCGATGTACCCCACGCGAAACATTTGCCTGCTGCAATGCACGCGCGGCTTGACATTCAAGCTTCGCGCAGTATGGTCCGCGCAACCTTTGGGAATTTCGAGCTAGCAATGCGCAATAATATTACCATGTGGGGCGCGGTCCTCGTAGGCGGTCGCATCGCCGGGGGTGGCTGAGGCCACCCGCGAAACGGCGGTGCGTCGGGGGCTTTCGGGCCCTTTTTTTGTTGCCTATGAAGTCGCCCGTGAAATCGAAATCGACATCGAAATTGAAATCCAAATTTGAAATCGAAGTTGAAGCTGAAAGTCGAACTGGAACCGAAACGTAACGTCGCCCGCCGCCTCGGATGTCCCGGGCGCCGGGGATGCCGCCGGAAGGCGGCAGGCGATTGGAGTGGTTGGAGAGAGCGATGGCTGGTGAACCTCAACTCATGACGGGCGCGGCGATGGTGGTGCGCGCGCTTGTCGATCATGGCGTCAAGCACATCTTCGGCTATCCGGGCGGCGCCATCCTGCCGATCTACGACGAGCTGTTCCAGCAAAGCGAAGTCGAGCATTTCCTCGTCCGCCACGAGCAAGGCGCGGGCCACGCCGCGGAAGGCTATGCCCGCTCGACCGGCAGGCCGGGCGTCGCGCTCGTCACCTCGGGACCCGGCGCCACCAACATGGTGACCCCGCTCACCGACGCGCTGATGGATTCCATTCCGCTCGTCTGCCTCACCGGGCAGGTGCCGACCCACCTCATCGGCAACGACGCGTTCCAGGAATGCGACACCGTCGGCATCACGCGGCCCTGCACCAAGCACAATTGGCTGGTCCGCCGCATCGAGGATCTGCCGCGGGTGTTGCACGAGGCGTTCTATGTCGCGACCTCCGGCCGTCCCGGTCCGGTGGTGGTCGACATTCCGAAGGACGTGCAATTCGCGACCGGCGTCTACACGCCGCCGCGCGCCAGCGACAAGCACGTCTCCTATAATCCGCGCGTGAAGGGCGACGCCACCGCCATCCGCAAGGCGGTGACGCTTCTGGCCAACGCCAGGAAGCCGATCATCTATTCCGGCGGCGGGGTCATCAATTCGGGGCCCGAGGCGTGCAAATTCCTGCGCGAACTCGTCGCCATCACCGGCGCGCCGATCACCTCGACGCTGATGGGACTTGGCGCCTATCCGGCCTCCGGGCCGAACTGGCTCGGCATGCTCGGCATGCACGGCACCTACGAAGCCAACATGGCGATGCACGATTGCGACGTGATGCTGTGCGTCGGCGCGCGCTTCGACGATCGCATCACCGGCCGGATCGACGCCTTCTCGCCGGGATCGAAGAAGATCCACATCGACATCGACCCCTCCTCGATCAACAAGAACATTCGCGTCGACGTGCCGATCATCGGCGACGTCGCCAACGTGCTCGGCGACTTGCTGCAGGTCTACAAGGCCGAGGTGAAGGCCGCGCCCGACATCGACGGGTGGTGGACCCTGATCAATTGGTGGCGCGCGCGCAATTCGCTCGCCTACAAGGCGAACAACGACGTCATCATGCCGCAATACGCCATCCAGCGGCTTTATGAACTGACCAAGGAGCGCGACACCTACATCACCACCGAAGTCGGCCAGCACCAGATGTGGGCGGCGCAGTTCTACGGCTTCGAGAAGCCCAATCGCTGGATGACCTCCGGCGGCCTCGGCACCATGGGCTATGGGCTGCCGGCTTCGATCGGCGTGCAGGTCGCCCATCCGGACAGCCTCGTCATCGACATCGCCGGCGACGCCTCGGTGCTGATGACGATCCAGGAGATTTCGACGGCGGTGCATCACAACCTGCCGGTCAAGATCTTCATCCTCAACAACCAGTACATGGGCATGGTGCGGCAGTGGCAGCAGCTTCTGCACGGCAACCGCCTGGCGCATTCCTACACCGAGGCGCTGCCCGATTTCGTCAAGCTCGCGCAGGCCTATGGCTGCGTCGGCATTCGCGCGACCAAGCCGGCCGAGCTCGACGCCGCGATCGAGGAGATGATCAACGTCAAGCAGCCGGTGATCTTCGACTGCCGCGTCGCCAACCTCGAAAACTGTTTCCCGATGATTCCGTCGGGCCGGGCGCATAACGACATGCTGCTGCCGGCCGAGGCCAATGACGAGGCGACCGCGGCCGCCTTCGCCGGCGGCAAGGCGTTGGTGTAGGCCGAGCAAGGAGAGATGACCATGGACCAGCCGGCTTCCGCCTATTTCATCGAGGAGCGCCACGATCCGACCGAGACGCACACGCTCTCCGTCATCGTCGACAACGAGCCGGGCGTGCTCGCGCGCGTGATCGGCCTGTTCTCCGGCCGCGGCTACAACATCGAGAGCTTGACCGTGTCGGAGACCGAGCACGCCAAGCACCTCTCGCGCATCACCATCGTCACCACCGGCACGCCGATGGTGATTCAGCAGATCAAGAACCAGCTCGACCGCCTCGTGCCGGTGCACCGTGTCGTCGACATGACGCTGCTCGGCCGTTCGCTCGAGCGCGAATTGGCGATGGTCAAGGTGCGCGGCGTCGGGCAGAGCCGCATCGAGGCGCTGCAGCTCGCCGACGCCTTCCGCGCGCGCGTGATCGACGCCACCACCGAGAGCTTCATCTTCGAGATCACCGGCGCGCCGGACAAGATCGACCAGTTCGTCGCCCTGATGCTGCCGCTCGGTCTGGTCGAGGTCTCGCGCACCGGCGTCGTCGCCATCGCGCGCGGACCGGAAGGCATGTGACGAACACGCCGATGCACTGGCAATTGCTCTACGGTTTCGTGCTGTTCTCGGTGGCGATGCTGTTCACGCCTGGGCCGAACAACATCATGCTGATGACGTCCGGTCTCAATTACGGCATCCGGCGGACGCTGCCGCATGTGTTCGGCGTTTCCGTCGGCTTCGCCTTCATGGTCGCGGTGGTGGGCGTGGGCATCGGCAAGCTGTTCGAAATCTATCCACTGCTCTACACCGCGATCAAATACGCCGGCGTGCTCTATCTGGCCTGGCTCGCTTTCGAGGTCGCGCGCGCCGGACCGGCCGAGGAGGGCGCCCAGGCGCGCGGCCAGCCCCTGAGCTTCATCGGCGCGGCGGCGTTCCAATGGGTCAACGTCAAGGGGTGGGTGATCGCCATCGGCACCTTCACCGCCTACGCGGCGGTGACGACCTATCCCTGGAATATCGCGCTGCAATCGGCCTTGTTGATGGTGCTCGGCACGTTGTCGGCGATGACCTGGGTTCTGTTCGGCACGGCCTTGCGGCCGCTGCTCGCCTCGCCGCGGGTGGTACGGGCGTTCAACATCGCCATGGCGCTGGCGCTGATCGCCTCGCTCTATCCGGTGCTGATGGAGACGTGACGGGGGGCCGGAGGCGGGAGCGCGCGCGATCGGGCAAGTCCACTTTGGCCGACGATGCGCTGGCGCGTTTTCCGATCAGGCGGAATCGCCCGATCGATCGGAAATCGAGCCAAGTTCATGTGGCGACGCATTTTCTTATCGGGCTGACGGTTTCCATCAGGCCGGAATATGCGTTAGAAGCACGGCGGAATTTTCCAAGGGGGCGACCGACGGCGCTTGGCGTCTCGGGGCCGGTTCAAAATGGGGCAGGCGGCAGCCGTTGCCGCGACGCGAGGACAGATCATGCGTGTTTATTACGATCGTGACGCCGACATCAATCTGATCAAGGGCAAGAAGGTGGCCATCGTCGGATATGGCAGCCAGGGCCATGCCCACGCGCAGAACCTGCGCGATTCCGGCGTCAAGGAGGTCGTCATCGCGCTGAAGACGGGCTCGGCCACGCGCGCCAAGGCCGAGGGCGCGGGCTTCAAATGCATGACGCCGACCGAGGCGGCGAAATGGGCCGACGTCATCATGATGCTGACGCCGGACGAGCTGCAGGCCGACATCTATCGCGACGAACTCGGCCCCAACATGAAGAAGGGTGCCGCGATCGCGTTCGCCCATGGGCTCAACGTCCACTTCAACCTGATCGAGGCGCGCAAGGATCTCGACGTGTTCATGGTCGCGCCGAAGGGCCCCGGCCACACCGTGCGCTCGGAATATCTGCGCGGCGGCGGCGTGCCGACCTTGATCGCGATCGCCCAGGACGCCACCGGCAACGCGCATGATCTGGCGCTGTCCTACGCCTCCGCCAATGGCGGCGGCCGCGCCGGCATCATCGAAACGACCTTCAAGGAGGAATGCGAGACCGACCTGTTCGGCGAGCAGGTGGTGCTGTGCGGCGGCCTGGTCGAGCTGATCAAGGGTGGCTTCGAGACGCTGGTGGAAGCCGGCTACGCGCCGGAGATGGCCTATTTCGAGTGCCTGCACGAGGTGAAGCTGATCGTCGACCTCATCTATGAGGGCGGCATCGCCAACATGAACTACTCGATCTCCAATACCGCCGAATACGGCGAATACGTCACCGGCCCGCGCATCATCACGGCCGAGACCAAGGCGGAGATGAAGCGCGTGCTCACCGACATCCAGTCGGGCCGCTTCACCCGCGACTGGATGCTGGAGAACAAGGTCAACCAGACTTCGTTCAAGGCGACCCGCGCGCGCCTGGCCGCGCACCCGATCGAGGCCGTCGGCGCGAAGCTCCGCGACATGATGCCGTGGATCAAGGCGAAGGCGCTGGTCGACAAGAGCAAGAATTAAGGGAGCGGCGCCGGCGGCGCCTCCACGGCGCCTTGGTTTCGAGGCTCGGATCGCGCCCCCGCGATCCGGGCCTTTTTCGCGCGTTCTCGCCGGCCTTCGGCGCGCCCGCCGACGCCCCGATGGCAGGCGCTTACCATTTGATCCGGCGGCGCGATTTCGACGGCATATCTCCATTGCAGCCGTATGACGGCATCGTTACATTTCCGTGACAAACTGGCGGGTTCGCCGCGGCCGAAGGGCGGGCGCGGACCGGCGGGGATTTCCGTTTCTCTGGCGCATCGTGTCGTAAACATGCCGTCCGCGCGCGTATCGAGTTCGACGCTGGTGTCGGCCACCGCCGCCGGCTTCGCCGCGCATGGATGGCTTCGGATGACGGCCGTGTTCGCGCCGCACGTCGTTGCGCTCGCGTTGATGTGGGTGACGGAGACCGACCTGCTCGCGCGCGTGGGCTTCATCCTCACTTGGACGGTATTGAATTTCTTCTGGATCGCGCTGACGCGGCGCCCGGCGCTCGCCGGCTTCCTGTCGCTCGGGATGGTGGCGATCCTGATTGTGCTGTCGCGCTTCAAGCTCGACGTGCTGCAGATGACGGCGAACTTCATCGACCTGATGGTGATCGACCGCGACACCGTCGCCTTTCTCTTCGTCATCTTTCCCGAGCTGAAATGGGCGGTGCCGGTCGCGCTCGCGCTCGCCATTCCGCTCGCGGTCATGCTCTGGCGCATTGATCCATTCCGTCCGCGACGGCTGCCGGCGGGCGCGACGTTCGTCGCGTCCTTCGCCGGTCTCGCGGTCTTCGCCACCATCTGGCCGAACGAGCCGTGGCAGGGTTTCACCCGCGACGGCTACGTCTCGAAATTCGTCCGCTCCGGCGTCAACGCGGTGGCCGACTACGCCCAATACGGCTTCATGGAATCGGAGGCGACCGTCGCCGAGCGCCTCAAGGCGGCCACGGACGATTCCTGTCATGCCGCCGGACGCAAGCCGCACATCATCCTGGTCCACGACGAGTCGAGCTACGACATCCGCACCGCGCCCGGCATCAAGGTGCCGCCGGGCTACGGTCCGCATTTCCTGTCGCTCGACGGCAAGGCGCGCGGCTTCATCGTCGAGGGCAATGGCGGGCCGAGCTGGATGACCGAGTACAACGTGCTCGCCGGTCTGTCGTCGCGCTCGTTCGGGCGCTTCTCCTATTTCGTCACGCGCATCGCCGCCGGCCGCGTCAACCGCGGGCTGCCGCTGGCGCTGCGCCGCTGCGGCTATCGCACGCTTTCGCTCTATCCCGCCTTCGGCGCCTTCATGAACGCGCGGAATTTCCAGACCTCGACCGGCATCGAGAAATTCCACGACGCGCGCGATCTCGGCGCCAAGGCGCTCGAACCGGACCGCTTCTTCTACGACGCGGCGCTGCGCCTGTTCGACCGCGAACGCACGCCGGAGACCGCCGATCGGCCGGTCTTCATGTTCGTCTATCTCGCCGCCAATCACCTGCCGTGGAGCGCGCGCTTCCGGCCCGAACTGACGCCGAACTGGCGCGAGACCGGCAACCCGTTCCATATCGACGAATATCTGCGCCGGCAGACGATGAGCGCGGAAGACTTCTCGACCTTCCTGGCGCGGCTGAAGAAGCAATATCCCGATCAGCCGTTTCTGATCGTGCGCTTCGGCGACCACCAGCCGGATTTTTCCTCCTTCATCATCGAGCCGGGCATCGACGAGGACGGCATCGCCAAGCGGCTGATGGCCTATGATCCGCGCTACTTCACCACCTATTACGCGATCGACGCGATCAACTTCAAACCCGCCAACATGGCGAGCGCGCTGGGCACGATCGAGGCGGCCTATCTGCCGCTCATCGTGCAGGAGCTCGCCGGCCTTCCGCTCGATCCCTCCTTCGCCGAGCAGAAGAAGATCATGCTTCGCTGCAACGGCCTGTTCCACGCCTGCAACGGCGGCGCCGAGGCGCGGCGCTTCAATCGGCTGCTGATCGACGCCGGCCTGATCAAGGGGCTGTGACGCGATGTCGATGCTCGCCGATATCGCCAACGCGCGGAGCTGGATCGGACGCTGGCGTGAGATCGACGCGCGCCGGCGCGCGGCGCTGGCGGCGCTCGCCCTGCTGCACGCCGTCGCGATCGTCTATCTCCTGAGCTCCGAATACGGCCCCTTCGCCATGTCGATGGCGCTGCTGGCCTGGGTGTTCCTGAATTCGTTCTGGTTGATCGTGCTGCGCCGGCCGGGTCTGGCGGCGCTGCTGTCGCTCGCGCTCGTGTTCGTGCTCGTCTCGCTGTCGCAATTCAAATTCGGCGTGCTGCAACTCACGCTCACCTTCCTCGACTTCCTGATCATCGACCGCGATACGTTTTCGTTCCTGTTCGCGGTGGCGCCCAACCTCTGGCGGTCGATGGTGACGGCGGCGCTTCTTGCCGTCCCGGTCGTGTGGTTGTTCTGGCGCCACGATCCGTTCCGCCCGCGCCGGCTGCCGGCCGCTGCCTTGATGTCGGTGAGCGCGGTGGCGATCGCCAATCTCGCGATCGCGGTGCCGGAGCGGCCGTGGGAGCCGTTCCAGGGCGTCAACCACATCTCCAATCTGGCGCGCTCCGGCGCGATGTCGCTCTCGCATCTGATGGCGGAGGGCTGGATCGACGCCGACGCCCGGCCGAGCGGCGGACTTCCCGCCGCCGCGCCCTGCAAGGTGACGCGGCCGCCGCACATCATCCTCCTGCTCGACGAGTCGAGCTTCGACGTTTCCGCCGCGCCGGGCGTCACGGTGCCGGCGGGCTATCGCGATTATTTCAAGTCGTTCGACGGCGAGCGGCGCGTCTTTCTCGCCGAGGCGACCGGCGGGCCGACCTGGTACACCGAATACAACGTGCTGACGGGGCTTTCGTCGCGCTCATACGGGGCGCTGCGTTTCTATCTGACGCGGATCGCAGCCGGCAACGTCACGCGCGGACTGCCGCGGGCGCTCAAGCGCTGCGGCTACACGACGCTGTCGCTCTATCCGACCTATGGCGACTTCCTCGGCGCGCGCGCTTTCCAGAGCGGGCTCGGCATCGACCAGTTCATTGACATGGCCGAGATGGGCGTGAGCGAGGACATGCAGCCGGACAGCTTCTATTTCGACCAGGCGCTCAAGGCGCTGGCCCGCGCGCGCGCGCCCGAGACGCCGCTGTTCATGCTGGTCTATCTGACCGCGAACCATTTCCCCTGGACCGAGACCTATCGTCCCGACCTGACGCCCGGCTGGCGCGCGCCGGGCAACGAGCCCGAGGTCGACGAATATATCCGCCGCCAGACGATGACCGCGCGCGACTACGGCGCCTTTGTCGCGCGTCTGCGTTTGGCCTATCCCGACGATTCCTTCCTGATCGTGCGCTTCGGCGACCATCAGCCGGCGCTGTCGCATCGAATTCTCGATCCGAAGGCCCGGCCCGGCCAACTCGCGCGCCGTCTGATGGCTTACGACCCGCGCTATTACGCGACCTATTACGCGATCGACACCGTCAATTTCGCGCCGGTGGACATGTCGTCGGCGCTCGCGATGCTCGATGCGGCCTATCTGCCGATCGCGGTGCAGGAGGCGGCCGGCCTGCCGCTCGACCCGTCCTTCGCCGCGCAGAAGTCGATGATGCTTCGCTGCAATGGGCTTTTCTACGCCTGCAATGGCGGGCAGGAGGCGCGCCGTCTCAACCGCCTGCTCAAGGACGCCGGGCTGATCAAGAATCTCTAGCGGCCGTGATGGCGCCGGCCGCCCGCGAACTCGGGAAGGAGTGGCCCAATGGGCAACGGCAAGCAGAACGCCGACGGCTCCGGCAAGCTCTTCAAGTCGCTGGTCGAGCCGTTTCGCATCGACGAGCCGACCTCGTTCCGGCTCAAGCACCACGACACCGCCGTCGACGGCGGCCTCGTCAAGGACAAGGCGCTCAAGATCATCGACGCCAATCTCGGCCGCCTGCGCGCGCTGCAGGAGCGGCTTTACGCGGCGAACCGCTGGTCCGTTCTTCTGATCTTTCAAGCCATGGACGCGGCCGGCAAGGACAGCGCGATCGAGCACGTCATGAGCGGGGTCAATCCGCAGGGCTGCCAGGTATTCGCGTTCAAGGCGCCGTCGGACCAGGAACTCGACCACGATTTTCTGTGGCGCCACGCGGTCTGCCTGCCCGAGCGCGGCCGCATCGGCATCTTCAACCGGTCGCATTACGAGGAGGTCCTCGTCGTGCGGGTGCACCGGGAATATCTCGCCAAGCAGCGCCTGCCCGAGAAACTGGTCACCAAGAACATCTGGCGCGAGCGCTTCGAGGACATCAACGCCTTCGAGCACTATCTGGCGCGCAACGGCGTGCTGATCCTCAAATTCTTTCTCAACGTGTCCAAGCAGGAACAGCGCAAGCGCTTTCTCGATCGCCTGGAGGAACCGGGCAAGCGCTGGAAATTCTCCATGGGCGACGTCGCCGAGCGCGGACTCTGGGACAAATACATGGCCGCCTACCAGGACATGGTGCGTCACACCTCGCAGCCTTACGCGCGCTGGCACGTGGTGCCGGCCGACCACAAATGGTTCGCGCGCGCGGTGATCTCGACGACCATCGTCACGGCGATGGAGCGCCTCGATCTGCAATTTCCGAAGGTCGACAAGGACTCGTTGAAGGAGTTCGAGGAGGTCCGCCGCGCGCTGAAGGCGGAAGGCAAGAACGGAAAGCCGGCCAAATGATGGGGCAGGGGTGCTGACCTTCTTGCGCGCGCCCAAGGCCTTCGGGCGCCTCGTCGGGCTTGCCTGGGCGGCCATGGACGGGTTATGAACGCGGCCTGCCGGCCCTATGCCGGCATCCATGGCCGCTTTGCCGAGCGTGGTGACGCTCCGTCAACGTTTTTCGGTCAAGGATTGGGATAGATTGAGGGATGTGCAGAATGATTCGCCGCGATTTCCGCGCGATCGACGGGACGGCCGCCACGGCCGCGTTCCCGGCTGCCCTCATTCTGACTGGGCTTCCGCTGCTTACCGGCCCCTGAGAGCCGGCCGGGCCATCGCGCCTGGGCACTCAGGGGAACGTATTCAGCCACGAAACCCACGAGCGCCCAACGGTTCACGCACCGGGCGCGATGAGCGAAGGACCCTCCCATGACCACGACCGCCCAATCCGACAAGGATCGCGTCATCATATTCGACACCACGTTGCGCGACGGCGAGCAGTCGCCCGGCGCGACCATGACCCACGACGAAAAGCTCCAGGTCGCCGAATTGCTCGACGACCTGGGCGTCGATGTCATCGAGGCGGGCTTTCCGATCGCCTCGGAAGGCGATTTTGCCGCCGTCAATGAGATCGCCAAGCGCGCCAAGAACGCGGTCATCTGCGGCCTCGCCCGCGCCGGCGCCAAGGACATCGACCGCTGCGGCGAGGCGATCAAGCCGGCGCCGCGCGGCCGCATCCACACCTTCATCTCGACCTCGCCGGTCCACATGAAGTGGAAGCTGCAGATGCAGCCGGACCAGGTCTATGAAATGGTCATCCAGTCGGTGACGCGCGCGCGCAACCACACCGACGACGTCGAATGGTCGGCCGAGGACGGTACCCGCACGGAAGTCGACTTCCTCTGCCGCTGCGTCGAGGCCGCGATCAACGCCGGCGCCACGACCATCAACATCCCCGATACGGTCGGCTACAGCGTGCCGGAAGAGTATTTCAACCTGTTCAAGACCGTGCGCGAGCGCGTGCCCAATTCCGACAAGGCGCGCTTCTCGGTGCACTGCCACAACGACCTCGGCATGGCGGTCGCCAATTCGCTCGCCGGGGTGCGCGGCGGCGCGCGCCAGATCGAATGCACCATCAACGGCATCGGCGAGCGCGCCGGCAACACCGCGCTCGAGGAAGTCGTGATGGCCATGCGCGTGCGCAACGACAAGCTGCCGTTCTGGAACGGCGTCAACGCGACCTTGCTGACGCGCGCCTCCAAGCTGGTCTCGGCGGCGACCTCGTTCCCGGTGCAGTACAACAAGGCGATCGTCGGACGGAACGCATTCGCCCACGAGTCGGGCATCCATCAGGACGGCATGCTCAAGAACACCCAGACCTACGAGATCATGACGCCGGAAAGCGTCGGCGTGAAACAGACCTCGCTGGTGATGGGCAAGCATTCCGGCCGCCACGCCTTCGCCCACAAGCTGGAGGAGCTGGGCTACAAGCTCTCCGGCAATCAGCTCGAGGACGCCTTCGTCCGCTTCAAGTCGCTCGCCGACCGCAAGAAGCACGTCTATGACGAGGACATCGAGGCGCTGGTCGACGAGGAAATCGCCACCGCCCAGGACCGCATGAAGCTCGTCTCGCTCAGCGTCATCGCCGGCACGCGCGGGCCGCAGCGCGCGACGATGAAGCTCGCGGTCGACGGCGAGACCATGATCGAGGAATGCGAGGGCAACGGGCCGGTCGACGCGACCTTCAACTGCATCAAGGCGCTGATCCCGCACGAGGCGACGCTGGAGCTCTATCAGGTCCATGCCGTCACCGAGGGCACCGACGCGCAGGCCGAGGTGTCGGTCCGCCTGTCGGAGAACGGCAAGACGGTCACCGCCCGCGGCGCCGATCCCGATACGCTGGTGGCGTCCGCCAAAGCCTATCTCGGCGCGCTCAACAAGCTGATGGTCAAGCGCCAGCGTGGCAAGCCAGAGGCGATGGTCGGGCCGTAACGGCGGCCGAACTTCGATGAATTTGCGAAGATACAGTGGCGCGCCGTGAAGCGCGCCACGCCTTTTTGCGCTGCAACAACAATATGCATCCGCCGGATGCCAGATTCACTTGACGGCGGCGACGGGCCGGGCTGAATCGAATTTCAGTATCAGCCTCCCGTGAAGACGGGTGGGAAGTTTGGTCGCGTGTCGCGCGGCCGTTACATCCTGGAGACTCCCCCATGAAAAAAACGGTTTTCTCGCTCGCCCTCGTGGCGGCCTTCGGCTTTGCCGCGTCCGCCATGGCGCAACAGCCGATCGTCATCAAGTTCAGCCACGTGGTGGCGCCCGATACGCCGAAGGGCAAGGGCGCCGACCGGTTCCGTGAGCTCGGCGAGAAATACACCGGCGGCAAGGTCAAGATCGAGGTCTACCCGAACTCGCAGCTTTACAAGGACAAGGAAGAGCTCGAGGCGCTTCAGCTCGGCGCGGTGCAGATGCTCGCGCCCTCGCTCGCCAAATTCGGCCCGCTCGGCGCCCGCGAGTTCGAGATTTTCGACCTGCCCTTCATCTTCCAGGACAAGGCGGCACTGCGCGCCATCACCAACGGCCCGATCGGCAAGGAACTGCTCAACAAGCTCGATTCCAAGGGCATCATCGGGCTCGCTTACTGGGACAACGGCTTCAAGATCCTGTCGGCCAACAAGCCGCTTAAGACGCCGGACGACATGCTCGGCCTGAAGATGCGCATCCAGTCCTCGAAGGTTCTCGAAGCGCAGATGAAGGCCTTCGGCGCGGTGCCGCAGGTCATGGCGTTCTCGGAAGTCTACCAGGCGCTGCAGACCGGCGTCGTCGACGGCACCGAGAACCCGCCCTCCAACATGTACACCCAGAAGATGCACGAAGTGCAGAAGAACGCCACGCTCACCAACCACGGCTATCTCGGCTACGCCGTGATCGTGAACAAGAAATTCTGGGATGGTCTGCCGGACGACGTGCGCGCCGGTCTCGACAAGGCGATGGTGGAAGCCACCGCCTACGCCAACGAGATCGCGCAGAAGGAAAACGACGACTCCATGGAGGCGATGAAGAAGTCGGGCAAGACCGACTTCCACACGCCGACGGCGGCGGAGAAAAAGGCCTGGGTCGAGGCGGCCAAGTCCGTGCACAAGGAGATGGCCAGCCGCGTCGGCAAGGAGCTGATCGAGGCGATCTATAAAGCCACCGCCAAGACCAATTAAGCCACGCCAAAGTGACAGAGCGGCCCCCGCGGGGGCCGCCTGTTTCTCACGAAAATATTCCCGGACGCTCAGAATTCGGGAAAGGGGAGCGACGCCATGCTGATGCGGGCGCTGAACCGATTGGAAGAGATTCTGATCGGCATTTTGATGGGGGCGGCGACGCTGATCATTTTCGTCGCCGTGGTCCATCGCTATGGCATGGGCGGCGCGATCAGCCTTGCCCAATGGGGCAAGAGCATCGGGCAGGATTGGCTCTTCGTCTTCGGCCGATCGATCTTCATGTGGATGAAGAACATCAACCTGACCTGGGCGCAGGAATTGTGCATCTACATGTTCGTGTGGATGGCGAAATTCGGCGCGGCCTATGGCGTGCGCACCGGCATCCATGTCGGCGTCGACGTCGCGCTTGCCCGCCTCAACACGCGATCGAAATATTTCGTCGTGCTGTTCGGCCTGCTCGCCGGCGCGCTGTTCACCGCGATCGTGGGGACGCTCGGGGCGAGCTTCGTCTGGCATATCGGCCACACCGATCAAGTCTCCGCCGACCTCGAATTGCCGATGTGGATCGTCTATCTCGCGGTTCCGCTCGGATCCTATCTGATGTGCTTCCGCTTCCTGCAGGTCGCCTGGGGCTTCACGCGGACCGGGCATCTCCCGCACCACGATCATGGCCATGTCGAGGGCCTTGAAGACGAGGCGCCGCTCATTCCGGGCGTCGTCACCGCCGACGTGCGAGATGGGGGAGACGCCCGATGATTACCGCGACCACCGCCGATCCGGCCAATCATCCGCACGGCACCTCACCGCGCTACGGTCTGTTGATCGTCATCGCGCCGATCATTCTGTTCCTGATCTGCCTGGCCGGCAAATACGGCATCTTGCCGATGCCCTCGGGCATCCGCGTGACGCTGATTTTCGCGCTGCTGATCGCGTTGATGCTGACCGGCATGCCGATCTCGATCTCGCTCGGCCTGACGGTGCTCACCTTCCTGTTCACGCTCACCGCGGTGCCGATGGATTCGGTCGCGCTCAAGCTGTTCACCGGCATCGAGAAGTTCGAGATCATGGCGATCCCGTTCTTCATTCTCGCCGGCAACTTCCTCACCCATGGCGGCGTCGCGCGGCGCATGATCAATTTCGCCACCTCGATGGTCGGGCATTGGCACGGCGGCCTCGGCCTCGCCGGCGTCATGGCCTGCGCGCTGTTCGCGGCGGTGTCCGGTTCCTCGCCGGCGACGGTGGTGGCGATCGGCTCGATCATCATGCCGGCGATGGTGAAGCAGGGCTTCCCGAACCGTTTCGGCGCCGGCGTCATCACCACGTCGGGCGCGCTCGGCATTCTCATTCCGCCGTCGATCGTGATGGTCATGTACGCGGTCGCGACGTCGGGCATGTCGGTGGAAGGTCCCGACGGCGACCGCGTCACCTCCGCCTCGGTCGGGCAATTGTTCATGGCCGGCGTGATCCCCGGCCTGATGCTCGCCTCGATGCTCGGCCTGACGACCTGGTATCGCGCGTGGAAGAACAACTATCCGCGCATGCAAAAGGCGACCTGGGGTCAGCGTTTCCGCGCGATGCGCGAGAGCTTCTGGGGATTGCTGCTGATCGTCATCGTCATCGGCGGCATCTATACCGGCGCGTTCACGCCGACCGAAGCGGCGGCGATGAGCGCGGTCTACGCCTTCATCATCGCGGTGTTCGTCTATAAGGACATGAAACTCACCGACGTGCCGCGCGTGCTGCTGTCGTCGGCGAATATGAGCGCGATGCTGCTCTACATCATCACCAACGCGGTGCTGTTCTCCTTCCTGATGACGCATGAGAACATCCCGCAGGCGATGGCGAGCTGGATCACCGGCACCGGCCTGAGCTGGATCGTGTTCCTGCTGTTCGTCAACATTCTGCTGCTGCTCGCCGGCAACGTGATGGAGCCGTCGTCGATCGTGCTGATCATGGCGCCGATCCTGTTCCCGGTGGCGGTCAAGCTCGGCATCGATCCGGTGCATTTCGGCATCCTGATCGTGGTCAACATGGAGGTTGGCATGTGCCACCCGCCGGTGGGCCTCAATCTCTATGTCGCCTCCGGCATCGCCAAGATGGGCATCACCGAACTCACCGTCGCGGTGTGGCCATGGCTGTTGACCATGCTGGTGTTCCTGGTGCTCGTCACCTACGTGCCGGAACTCTCGCTTTGGCTGCCGCGGACGCTGGGGATGTTGTGACGGAATTGTGGTGGCGGGTGACGGCGGCGTAATCCTGTCCAACTATTAACTTGAACCTTCCCGGGTTCCGGATGCTTCATGCTGGCCATGAATCATTGGCCAGGGAGTTCCCCCATGAAGAAATATGTTGTCGTCGGCGCGGCGGTGATCGCGCTCGCGGGCGCGACCGCCGTCTACGCGCAATCCCGTCACGAGCACGGGAATATGGACGGGCAATCCGACGAGTCCATGATGGCTCAGATGATGCCCGGACAGATGATGCCCGGACAGATGATGCAGGGTCCCATGATGCAGGGGATGCAAGGGATGCAGGGTTCCATGATCCCGCCGCCGCCCTTCATGCAGGGACAGATGGGCGGTCCGGGAATGGGCATGATGGGCAAGATGGGTCGTTGGGCGGGCCGGATGATGAATCCGGACGACATGGCCGCCTTCGCCAATGCGCGCATCGCCGGGGTGAAGGCGGGTCTCGGGCTCAACGCCGACCAGGAGAAGCTGTGGCCGCAGGTCGAAGCCGCGGTGAAGGATTTCGCCAAGCAGCGGATCGCCCGGATGACCGCCATGCGCGCCGCCGCGCAGGCCGGGCAGGGCCCCGCGACCTTCGATCCGATCACGATGATGCGCAACCGCGCCGACATGATGGCCGAGATGGCCGCCGGCCTGAAGCGCATCGCCGAGTCGGCCGATCCGCTCTACAAGACGCTGAATGACGACCAGAAGCGTCGCCTCGCCATGTTGACGCGCGGCGGCTGGATGGGCGGCCACAAGCACAAGGGCTGGCACCATGGCGGTTGGCGCGATGGCGCGTGGCGCGGACAGGGCGGAGCGGGTCCCGATCGGCTTTGAGCCTCGTCCCAGAAGGTTTGAAGCGGATGCGGCGGCCGCCGGGGATGTCTCGGCGGCCGCGCTGCGTTCGGGCCGCGCCGGCCAAGCCAGGGCGCGCTGGAACAAGTCCCCCCGGATGACGCCGGCCATGGCTTGAACCTCGCCGGGCGTGACGGAGCCGGCCGGGGGCGCTCGGGCGGGCGGCGGGCGAGATCGCGTCCGGCGGGAACCGGGCGGGAAGATTTCGGCCGGGGCGAGCCCGAAACGTCGCCGGGCAAGGCCGAACGAGCCCGGGATAACGCCGGCCGCGTTGCTGGACAGCCCCGCCGCGCTTTGCTAAACGGGCGACGCCTCAAGGACTTCGGGAAGGCATGGCCTTCCGGACGTATTTCCGGTTCGGCATCCCGGGCGCATAGCTCAGTTGGTAGAGCAGCTGACTCTTAATCAGCGGGTCCAAGGTTCGAGTCCTTGTGCGCCCACCATTGCCGTCGACCTTGCCGGGCAGGCATCCTTCGAGCTGTTGACCGCGGCCATCCGTCGGAGCCGGATCCGACGGGTGCCGGCCTTGGCGCGCGATCGCAAGAAGACCAGGGGCAAGCCGGTCAAATCCTCCGATCAAAACCAAACAAAACCGACACCCGCCGCGCGAGGCGGCACAAGAGCCGACAAGGCCGCCGTCGGTGAATACTTGTTTTCGGCAAGGGCGGCGCGAGTTGCGCGCTTGAGAATCGTCAAACCGAGCGAATTGGTTTCCGTGGAATATTGCTGTAATACTTTGTTATCTAATTGAACCCAATCATAATTCATCTGATGCCATCCCCTTTTTGTTTGAATTCGCATTTCATCACCTATTTTAATCGACGTGTCTTTGATCGGCGTTCCGATGGCGCCGGTGGTAACAGGACACGCGAGCTTGGTGTGACGACCATGCGCGGAACGTGGATACGTACGAAGGAGTTCAATCAAGCATCCGCCTAGGCGACGTTCATGAACGAGATGTCGATCGATCAGGTTCGGAAGTTTCTGAGGGAATTGACGCCTCAGGCGCGCGCTCGGCTGCTTGTCGAAATCGAACGACTTCAACTATGCGGTGACGACACCGCCGGATTTGATCTCGTGCTGGCGGAATTGCGCGCCGACTTGCGCGAGAGGGGAGTGACCCAAACTCGCATCGGCGGTCCGTCACGATATTTCTTTCAACCACTGGAGCCGGTGCTGGTCGATCGCGCGCCGGAGCGAACGAGCGGCGGCGAAATTTCGCGCGGATCACTGGCGACGATCTGGGACTGGATCAGTCAAGATCAGCTGCCGACGATGACGCGAGAGTACGTCAAGGCGGCGAAAGACGGGATCGCCGTCAACGACCTCAAGGAAGTTCAGCGCCTCGCGGCCGCGTTCCAGTCGAAGGTCGCCAAATACCTCGAAAACGCGCTGTCCTCGCCCGACGGCGAGGAACGCACCTGCTCCGCCCTTATGAGGTTCACGAGCTCGCGCGCGACATTCCGCGATCTTACCAAGGTGCTGTTCTTCCTGCGCGCGCGTGACGCGCTTGCCAAATTCAGCGCCGCGCTGCCGCCGCAGATCGAGGCGTTCGAAGGCAAGCACCTCGCGAAAATGAAGGAATCGCTGGACGCGCTCAGGGTCGCGGACGCCGAGGCAATTCCTTTCGCCGTGGCGATGGTGCGCGGGCGGCTGAAGACACCGTGGCAGCTAATTCGCCTCGCGACCAAGACGGCGAAAAGCAAGGACGTCTCCGACCTCGCCGCCGTGCCTTACGCGGTGGCGATTGCATTGGTGGTCGATCATCTCGACGACCAATGCGCGGCGCTGCGGACCGCCATGAAGAACGGCCAGATCGCGCCGATCAAGGCCATCCTGGCCAACATTTATGATTGCGAATACGCGCTTCGAACGAACATCGATCGGATCGATGAATCCGAATGGGGCCTGCGATTGGCGGACGTGATGCGGGCCGTCGCGGGTCTGATCGAATCGGAGTTGCGTGATTTTCCGAAGCAGGTCCGCAGTATTTTGCAGTCGCCGACGCTGCGCCGTTACGACTCGCTGTCCGGCCGCCTGAGCTATCTGGCCTGGAAGGGTCGGAGCGTTCTGAGCAATGGCGCCGCCTATTGCAGGAATCTCGTCACATCGACACGGAAGTCGGCGGGTTGATCCACGCCGCCAATTGCCGCGACGCGTCGGCGCATTTCCCGCGAACCGGGCATCCCGGGACGCATTGCCGTATATCAATGTATTGAGATATGCTTTGCCACGGGCGGCGTGTTTCGTCGCGTCGGAGGCGTCGGTTCGCTCTTGTTGCTTTCATGTTGGCGCCGATGTCTGGGAAGCCCGGATTCGGCGTCCCGATCAAGAGCCGCGATGGGCGCCATCGCCAAAGCGCCGCGCGAGCGGGTCGATGTCGCGGCCGGCCGTGCTTGGCATTATTCCGCGTTCCGGTCTGGTTGCTCCGGCGACCGGCCGTTCCCGCAACCCTCGACGTGAGGCGCATGGCAGAGAGAACCCGCAAGAAACAGTCGACGCGCTTCGATGTCGCCAATCGCCTGTTTTTCCGCCTCTATCAGTGCTCCAATCTTCTGCACAAGAGCGGCACGCGCTACGTCGCCGCCTTTGGCGCGACGACGCAGCAATGGGCGGTGCTCGGCGCGCTCGCGCGCCCGCAGGTGCTCGCCGCCGGCATGACGGTGAAGGACCTCATCGCTTTCCTGATGGTGAGCCGGCAGAACCTCACGGCGGTGCTCGACCGGCTCGAAACGCGCGGCTGGATCGAGCGCGTCGCGGACGACGACGACCGCCGCAGCCGCCGCATCCGCCTGACGGGGCCGGGTCAGCGAACCTGGACGCGCATGCAAAGCGTCATCGCCGCCTATTACGACGACGCGCTCGCCGATTTCGCCCAGGCCGACCGCGCCCGGCTGGCGCGGCTGCTCGACCGCCTGAAGGACGCGCTCAACGGCGTGTGACGCCGCCGGCCGGCGGCGCGCCGATCACTTTCGCCGGAACGGCTTGCGGAAGTCCGGCTTGCGCTTTTCCTTGAACGCGATGCCGCCTTCCTTGGATTCGTCGGTGCCGTAATAGAGGCTCAGCGCCTGCATGCCGAGGCTGGAAATGCCGCGGATCGACTCGGTGTCGGCGTTGAACGAGCGCTTGGCCAGCGCCAGCGCCGTCGGGCTGCGCTCGAGCAATTCGACGCACCAGCGATCGACCTCGGCGTCGAGTTCCTCATGCGGCACGACGGCGTTGACCAAGCCCATCGCCATCGCCTCGGCCGCGCCATAGCGCCGACACAGATACCAGATTTCGCGCGCGCGCTTCTCGCCGACGACGCGGGCGAGATAGGCCGTGCCGAATCCGGGATCGACCGAGCCCACCTTGGGGCCGACCTGTCCGAACTGGGCGCGGTCGGACGCGATGGTGAGGTCGCAGACGGTGGCCAGCACATTGCCGCCGCCGATGGCGAAACCGTTGACGCGGGCGATGACGGGTTTCGGCGCGTCGCGGATCGCGGTGTGCAGCTCCTCCATCGGCAGGCCGATCATGCCGCGGCCGTCATACTGGCCGTCATGCGCGCCCTGGTCGCCGCCGGTGCAGAACGCCTTGTCGCCGGCGCCGGTCAGCACGATCACGCCGATGGCCTTGTCCCACGAGGCGCGTGACAGCGCGTCCAGCAGTTCCTCGAGCGTCTGGCCGCGAAAGGCGTTGTAACGGTCCGGCCGATTGATGGTGATGCGGGCGACGCCGACGGGCCGCTCCTCGTAGATGATGTCCTCATAGGCATCCATGGTCGCCGCTGCTCCCCGAATTCTGGCCGACCGCGCGCGGGAGAAGGCATCGCCCGACTCGCGCCCCGTCGCCTAAATATAACAATGCATTGACATTAAATCCTAGGGTTGCGCCGGCGCGGTGTCAATGGCGCGCGGCGGGTGCCGCCTGGCCGCGCCCGGCGGGAGCTTTCCGCGCGGTCGATAAACCCGTTTCGATTGGCGATTGACAGCGGAAACGCGAAATATCATGGTATTGATATAATTGCGCGGAAGTCGCCGGGCGCGCGGGCCACGCCTTCGGGGCGCGTCGCGAGGAAATGGGGGCGCCGGCGCGGCGGGTTCGCGGCGATGCGCCGGGAGCAAGGTGAGGGGCTTGGAATTCGAGGGCTTGGAATTCGAGGGCTTGGAATTCGAGGGGTTTGGAATCGCTCCGAACCAAAGTAGTCTGTGCCGGGATTGACATCGCGGCGCCTGACCGACGGGCGGTTCGGATAGATTCTTCGGGTGAATTCAAGGGAGAGCGAGGAACGATGCGCGGATTGAAGGACAAGACGGTGATCGTGACGGGCGGCGGCGGCGGCATCGGCGGGGCGGCCTGCCTGCGCTTCGCGGCCGAGGGCGCGAAAGTCGCGGTGTTCGACATCAACAAGGAAGCCGCCGAGGCGACGGTGGCGGCGATCGTCGCGGCCAAGGGGCGGGCCAAGGCCTTCTCCTGCGACATTTCCGATTACGCGGCGGTTCAGGCCGCTGTCGCCGCGGTGCGCGCCGAGCTCGGCCCGGTCGACATCCTCGTCAACAACGCCGGCTGGGATGTCTTCAGGCCGTTCCTGCAGACGACGCCGGCCGATTGGCAGCGGTTGATCGCGATCAACCTGGTCGGCGCGCTGAACATGCATCACGTGGTGCTGCCGGAAATGGTCGAGCGGCGTAGCGGCCGGGTGGTGAACGTGGCCTCCGACGCCGGGCGTGTCGGCTCGTCGGGCGAGTCGGTTTATTCGGCGTGCAAGGGCGCGATGATTTCGTTGTCGAAGACCCTGGCGCGCGAGAACGCAAGCAAGGGCATCAGCATCAACGTCGTCTGTCCCGGTCCGACGGAAACGAAGCTGCTGACCGACGTGGTCGCGACCGCGAACAATCCCGAAAAGCTGCTCGAAGCGTTCCGCCGCGCGGTGCCGATGGGCCGGCTCGGGCTCGCCGACGATCTGCCCGGCGCGATCTGCTTCTTCGCCAGCGACGACGCCGCCTTCATCACCGGCCAGGTTCTCAGCGTGTCGGGCGGCCTGACCATGTCCGGCTGATCGGGCGGGGCGGCGATGGCGTTCCACCTGACCGATGAACAAATCGCCGTGCAGGATACCGCGCGGCGTTTCGCGCGCGAAAAGCTCGCGCCCGGCTATCAGGCGCGCGAGCGCGACGGCCGCGTCGACCGCGCGCTCGTGCGCGAGCTCGGCGAACTCGGTCTGATCGCGCCGGACCTGCCGGAAAGTCTCGGCGGCTTTGGCATGAGCGGTCTCACCAGCGGCCTCATCGCCGAGGCCGTCGGCTACGCCGACCTCAACGTCGCCTATCTTCAGGTCCTCGGTTCGCTCAACGGGGCCATTCTGGCGCGCCACGCCGCGCCCGATCTGGCGCGGGAATGGATCGGACGGCTGGTGGCGGGCGAAGCGATCATCGCCATCGCGCTGACCGAGCCGCGCGGCGGTTCGGACGCGGCGCGCCTGATGCTGTCGGCGCGCCGTGACGGCGGCCGCTACGTGCTGCGCGGAGAGAAATCCTCGATCAGCATGGCCGATCAGGCCGACGCCACCATCGTCTTCGCGCGCACCGGAAGCGCTGAGGAGGGCGCGCGCGGCGTCAGCGCCTTTCTCGTGCCGATGGACACGCCGGGCGTGACGACAACGCGCTTCAGCGATCTCGGCAGCCGCGCGATCGGGCGTTGCTCGATCTTCTTCGACGACGCGGTCGTGCCGGAGGCGTTCCGGCTCGCCGACGAAGGCGCCGGCTTCGCCCAGGTCATGCAGGGCTTCGACTTCAGCCGCGCCCTGATCGGGCTGCAGGTGGTCGGCGCGGCGCAGGCTTCGCTCGACGAGAGCTGGGCCTATATCCACGAGCGCGAGGCCTTCGGCGCGCCGGTCGCGCGCAATCAGGGCGCGACGTTCCCGCTGGCCGAGGGCGAAACGCTGATCGCGGCCGCGCGTCAGCTCTGCTACCACACGCTGTCGCTGCGCGACGCCGGCAAGCCGCACACCGCGGAAGCCGCGATGTGCAAGTGGTTCGCGCCCAAGACGGCGGTCGACGTCATCCATCAATGCCTGCTCACGCACGGCCATTACGGCTTCTCGCTCGACCTGCCGCATCAGCAGCGGCTGCGCGATGTCATGGGGCTCGAAATCGGCGACGGCACCGCGCAGATCATGAAGATGATCATCGCGCGCGAGAAGAGCCGCCCGCTCGCGCGTTGAGCGCGGATGGCATGACGTGGATGACGTAACGCGGACGGCGTGACGTGGGTAGGAGCGGCGAGGTCAGCCGCCTCGGTCGACGCCCTTCACGCGCGCGCGCACCGGCATCGCGATATCGGCGTCGACGCGCCGGCGCGTCTCGTCGAACACGGTAAGCGCCTCGGTTCGCGTCAGGGTCGCGAGCGACCGCGCCGCCAACTCCTGATATTTGCGCGTGCCCTCGATCTTCATCGCCAATTCATCGTCGGTGAGCGGGCGGACGACCTTCGCCGGCACGCCGGCGGCGAGATGGCGCGCCGGAATCTCCGCGCGCGCCTTGACGAAGCTCATCGCGGCGATGATGGCGGATTCGCCGATCACCGCGTGATCCATGATCACCGCGTTCATGCCGACCAGCACGTTGGCTTCGAGCCTGGCGCTGTGCAGCACGACGCCATGGCCGATGTGGCCGTTGCGGCCCACGACCGAGTCGAAGCCGGGCATGGAATGCAGCGTGCAATTGTCCTGGACATTGGAGCCCTCGCGCACGATCAGGCGGCCGAAATCGCCGCGCAGCGAGGCGCAGGGCCCGATGTAGCAGCCGGCCTCCACGATCACGTCGCCGATCAGCACCGCGTCGGGATGAACGAACGCGGTCGGGTCGACCACGGGGACGACGCCGTCAATCGCGTAAACCTTCGGCGGGTGGACGGTCATGATTGGCTCTCTCGCTCGGGCTCGGGTTCGGCTCTCGTTCAGTTCAGGCGGCGGGAAGGCTTCTCTTCGCCGCGATCGGTCGCCGCCATGGCGATGGGGCTCGCCTGATGATGGATCAGCCGCCATTCGCCGTCGACGCGTCGAAACCAGTTCGTCGCCGCGAGCGCCATCGCCGCGCCCGCGATCACCTCGATGCAGAACACCCGTCCGTCGTCGCCGGTGATGACGGCGGTGTCTTGCAGGTGGTCGACGTGATCCTGGTTCGGATTGTTGAGAATGCCGCGGTAGGATTCAATGACCGCTTGCCGCCCGACCAGGACCGCCCAGCCCGGATGGATGCACGACACGTCGTCGTCCGCCCAGATCTTGCTCATCGCCGCGAAATCCGACAGGCCGAATGCGCGGTAGTAGGCCGCGTTGGCGGCGAGAATGGCTTCTTCGTCGGTCATGGGCATGAGATGCAGGAATTCGCCGTCCAAATCAACTCATGGCCGCCGCGCCAGGAACGGGGTGGACCGTCGCGGTCGCGCTCTCAACCGACGTCGTTGGCGTCGACATCGAGGAACATCCGCAACGTCTTGAGCAGGCAGGCGTGATCCTTCGGGCCCAGAAGATCGACCCAGCGCTGCTCGTGAATCTCGATCGCCACCATCGCCTTTTTCAGGACCCTTTCGCCCTTCTCCGTCAGCGAGATGGCATGCGCGCGGCGGTCGGCTGACGACTTGCCGCGGAAGGTCAGGCCGCGATGCTCGAGTTCGTCCATCATGCTGACGAAATTCGTCCGCTGGATGCCGAGGGCGGCGGCGATCTCGGATTGCTTGCGTCCCGGATTGCGCTGGATGACGACCAGCGCGCTGAATTGCGCCGGGCGCAGGCCGAGGGCGGCGAAATCCTTGGCGAAGTTCTCGAACACCGTGAGCTGCGCGCGCCGCAGCGCGTAGCCCATCAGCGCCTTCAGCCGGCCAAGGTCCAGGTCCCGGCCGGGCGCGCTTGGCGCCGCCGATTCCGTCTTGCGCGCGATTTTGGCGGCGGAAACGCTTCGCCGCCCGATCTCTGTCGACATCTTCTCCCCGCCGTTTGGCGCGTCACTGTAGCCGCGCCGCGAGACGGTTATCAATTATAATTGTTCGCGCGGCGCGCCCGCCCCCCGCGTCTCGGCCCGCGAAAGTCACGGCGCTTCGCGTGCGGGGGCCCGCTTTACGGACCGGAAGTGGGCGTCGGCGCGCCGCGTCCCGATCTTGCGGTTTTGGCCGACATTGTTATAGTTCATTACAAAATGACGGGGCGCGCGATCCGGAGCATCGCGGCACCGGCGGCGCGATCACCGCGAGGGCGTGACCGCGCCCGGTGGTGTCATCGGGCCGGCGCGCCGGCGACGGCCTTTCCCGCCGCCCAGAGAAATTTTCCAACCGACATCAACGGACATCAACCAACAAGAGGTCAGGGCAGGGGTTCAAGATGGGTGAAATCGTCAGCTACTCGATCGTCGACGGCATCGCTTTGGTTCGGATCGACAATCCGCCGGTCAACGCGATGGAACGGAAGGTGCGCGCCGGCCTGAAAACGGTGTTCACCGAGCTGAAGTCGAAGAAAGGCGTGACCGCGATCGTGCTCGGTTGCGAGGGCCGCACCTTCGTCGCCGGCGCCGACATCAAGGAGTTCGACACCGGCATCGGCGAGCCGGGATTTCACGAGGTCTTCCGCCTGATCGAGGACAGCAAGGTTCCGGTGGTCGCCGCGATTCACGGCACCGCGCTCGGCGCGGGCACCGAGGTCGCGTTGTCGTGCCACTACCGCGTCGCCGACAAGGGCGCGCGCATCGGATTGCCGGAATTGTCGCTCGGGATCATTCCCGGCGCCGGCGGCACGCAGCGCCTGCCGCGCGTGGTCGGGCTGGAAACCGCGCTCGACATGATGATCACCGGCAAGCCGCTCACCGCCGACGCGGCCAAGAACGAGGGCCTCGTCGACATCGTCGTTTCCGGCAACGTCATGGATGGCGCGGTCGCCTTCGCCCGCGATCTCGTCGCCAAGGGAGTGGAGACGCGCAGCACCCGCGCGCGCGAGGTCAAGGGCGCCGACAACGCCGCCGCGATCCTGGAGGCCAAGCGCAAGCAGATCGCCAAGACCATGCGCAATCGCCGCTCGCCGATGGCGCTCATCGACGCGGTCAAGGCGGCGGTGGAGCTTCCGTTCGACCAGGGCCTCAAGGTCGAAACCGACATTTCCGAGGAACTCGTCGGCGCGACCGAGTCGCGCGCGCTGCGGCATCTGTTCTTCGCCGAGCGCGAGGTGCGCAAGATCCCGGGAATTTCCGCCGACATCAAGGCGCGGCCCGTCGCGCGCGTCGGCATCGTCGGAGCCGGCACCATGGGCGGAGGCATCGCCATGAACTTCGCCAATGTCGGCATTCCGGTGACGCTGGTGGAGGCCAATCAGGCCAATCTCGATCGCGGCTTCGCCACCATCCGCAAGAACTACGAGCGCTCGGTGTCGCGCGGCAGCCTGAAGGCCGAGCAGATGGAAGAGCGGATGGGGCTCCTGACCCCGTCGCTCGATTACGCCGCGCTCGGCGAGGCCGACCTCATCATCGAGGCGGTGTTCGAGAACATGGCGTTGAAGAAGGAAATCTTCCAGAAGCTCGACCGCGTCGCGCGCGCCGGCGCCGTGCTCGGCACCAATACCTCGACGCTGGACATCGACGCGATCGCCGCCGTGACCGGCCGACCCCAGGACGTCGTCGGGCTGCACTTCTTCAGCCCGGCCAACGTCATGCAGCTTCTCGAAATCGTCCACGGCGCCAAGACCGCGCCGGACGTGCTGGTGACGGCGCTCGACATGGCCAAGACCATCCGCAAGATCGGCGTGGTCTCGAAGGTCTGCTACGGCTTCATCGGCAATCGCATGATGGATCCTTACGCGCGGGAGGCCGAGCGCTGCGTGCTCGAAGGCGCGACGCCGGAGGAGGTCGATTCCGCGCTGGAGGATTTCGGCATGGCGATGGGCATTCTCGCCGTGTTCGATCTCGCCGGCGTCGACATCGGCCATCTCACCCGCTTGGAACGCGGGCCGCTGCTGCCGAAGGACCCGAGCTATTATCGCTGCTCGGCGCTGCTGACCGAGCGCAAATGGATCGGCCAGAAGACCGGGCGCGGCTATTACCGCTACGACAGCGCCGACCGCAAGCGCACGCCGGATCCGGAGGTGATCGAGCTGTTCCGCGCCGAAGCCGCGCGCCTCGGCGTCGCGCAGCGCAAACCGTCGCGCAAGGAGATTCAGGAACGCTGCATCTACGGCATGATCAACGAAGGCGCGTTGCTCCTGGAAGAGGGCATCGCGCTGCGCGCGGGCGACATCGACGTCGTCTATGCCGCGGGCTACGGCTTCCCGCGCTATCGCGGCGGGCCGATGTTCTATGCCGACACGGTCGGACTGAAGAACGTCTACGAGCGCATTCTCGAGTTCCGCAAGGAACTCGACCCGCAATATTGGACGCCGGCGCCGCTTCTGGAAAAGCTCGCGCTCGCCGGCTCGACCTTCGCGGCCTGGGACAAATCGCGCGGCTGAAACACGATGATCCTGGATCGGTTGGATCCAGGATCATCGTGAACCAGCGCGTTTCATTTCGGCGAGACGGCTTCGTCTCGCCGGGAAACGCCCGCGCGCGTCAACTGGCGCAGGGATATTTTTCCAGAAGCGCCCAGTAGATGAGGACGGCCGAATTGAACTTTCGCAAATCCGCGTGCGCGTCGGTGTAGTCGAGGAACGTCTCGGCGACTTGCCGGCTGGTGACGTCGGCGGGAAGGCAGACGCGCTGCGCCGCCGGGCGGTTCTCGCCGTAATAGGGAAACGACGTCATCATCGCGTTGATCCAGCCGAGGCAATAGCCGGCGCCGTAGCTCATGCGATAGCCGCGGATGGCGCCGTCGCGCCGTTCGCGGATCGACAGCATCAGCTCCGCGCAACGCTCGATCATCCGGTTGGTCGCCGGCATGTCGGTGCCGTCGGGTGTTTCGGTCGGCGCGGCGGTCATGATGTCCTGCCAGATGCTGGGCGGAGCCTGTGTCGACTGCGCGGTGGTCTCCTGCGCCCGCGCGCCCGGCGCGCAAGCGAGGAGGGCGAGGACGGCGGCAAGCGGGAAAGATCGGCGGCGATTCATCTTCAATGTCTCCGGACGGCGTGCGTCGATCGAAATTGTCGGCAAAAGCCCGCGTGAGCCAACGCGCACGAAAGCTCGCGCCGACGCGGCCGGCGAACGCGCCGCCGTCAAGACGGCGCGCGAGCGATGGGCGGTCTGTCGACCGCCCAAAATTGCCGCGTCACGCGCGAACATACAATGATCGCGGACAAATGGTCCGTGACCGATCGCGGGCCTATCGGCACACCCGCTTGCCGTTCACCATCGTGCATTGCGGCGCGCGCGGCGGCGGGGCCCTCACGACAGGAGGCCGCGGCGGCGGCGCACGCACGACTGGTGGCCGCGGTGGTGGCGCGCGCACGACGGGAGGTCGCGGCGGCGGAGCCCTCACAACAGGCGGCGGCGCGCGCACGACGGGTGGCGGCGCCCGTACGACGGGCGGTGGCGTGCGCACCACGGGTGGCGGCGGGGTTCTTACAATGGGTGGCGGCGGCGGACGCGTCGTCGTGGTCGGCGGCGGCAGGGTTCGTCCTGTCGGCGGAGGCGGCAGGGAAGGCGGCTTGGCCGTGGCGCCGGGTGGAGGCGGCAAGTTTGGCTTGATCGCACCCGCAGGCGGCGGCGGCAAGTTTGGCTTGATCGCTCCCGCCGGTGGCGGTGGCAAGGTTGGTTTGATCGCACCCGCGGGCGGCGGCGGCGGCAAGGTTGGCTTGATCGCTCCCGCCGGTGGAGGCGGCAGCGTCGGTTTGATCGCTCCCGCCGGTGTTGGTGGCATGCCGGTGCCGGTCGGTGGCGGCAATGTCCGTCCGCTCGGCGGAGGCGGCAAGGTCGAAGGTGGCAAGCCGGGCGGCTTGGCCGTCGCACCGGACGGCGGCGGCAAGGTTGGCTTGATCGCTCCCGCCGGTGGAGGCGGCAGCGTCGGCTTGATTGTTCCCGCCGGTGGCGGTGGCATGCCGGTGCCGGTTGGCGGCGGCAAAGTCCGTCCGCTCGGTGGAGGCGGAAGGGTTGGTGGCGTTGCCGTCGCACCGAGCGGTGGCGGCAGCGTCGGCTTGATTGTTCCCGCCGGTGGCGGTGGCATGCCGGTGCCGGTTGGCGGCGGCAAAGTCCGTCCGCTCGATGGAGGCGGCAGGGTTGAAGGCGGCAAACCGGGCGGCCTGGCCATGCCGCCGCCAGGCGGCGGAAGCGTCGGCGGCCTGGCGGTCGTTGTCGGGGGAAGGCTAGGGGGCTTTGGTCCCGGCCCGACCGGGAGCCTCGTTCCGATGGTGGGCGGCCGCAGGATCGGCGGCCGAGGCGGCAATGTCGGCGGGCGAACGCCCGTGCCGAGCGGCGGCGGCGGCCTAAACCCGCCCGGTCCACCCGGCGGCGGCGGCGGCCGGAAGATGATCGGCGGCGGCGGCGCGACGAGCACCGGCGGCGGCGGAAGCGGGAAGATGGGCGGCGGCACGAAGAAGATCGGCGGCGGCGGGGGCGGGGGCGGCAGGAAGATCGGATCGAAGAAGCCGAACACCGGCGGCGGCGGCGGAAAGCCGAGCGGCACCAGTTCGACGACGTCGATGCCTTCGTCGTAATAATCCGGCGGCAGCGTCACCGCGCGAGGCACGTATTCGCGGGGCGGCCGGCGCGGCGCCGTCAGCGAATCCAGCCATTGCTGCGCCTCGGCGACGTGACTGCCGTTCGGATAGCGCTCGATGTAGTTCCAGAATCCTTCCTTGGTTCCGGCCGCGAGCGCGCGCTGCCACAGGATCTCCTCGCGCCTCTGGTTGATGATGTCCCAGATCTGCGCCGCGTATTGGTGCTGCGGATGCAGCTCGACGAACCACTGATAGACCTGAAGCGAATCCTCCTCGATCGCGATCAGATAGGCTTCGTCGGCGGCGAGCGGCGCGAGCATCGCCTTGGTGACGGTGCGCTGACCCTTCGGCGGAATCACCCGCGCGGGCGGCGCCTGCGGGTTTGGCGGGGCGGCCGCGCTCGGCGGTGGCGCCGCCGTGGTCGACGAGGCCGGAAAGAGGACGACTTCGGCGGTCAATCCCATCGCGGTCCAGGGCATCTGCTTGCCGCCGGTCGCCTGATTGACCTGCATGCGCGCGCCCTTGAAGATCTGGTCGAGGTCGAGCCCGGGCTGGCGCATCAGCATCACCAGGCTGCTGGTATAAAGGCCGTAGCTGCCCTCGCTTTCGATCGCGATCTGACCGGGCGCGCTCGCCATGGCGATCAGCATGCCCGATGGCGCTTCCATGAGGGCAAGGCCGGGCGCCACCGGCTGTTCGGTGCCGCGGCCGAAACCGTGGTCGCGCGCCGCGTCGATCACCACCACGCGCGCGGCGGCGGGGGTCTCGGCGAAGGCGCCGATGAATTCATTGAGCCGGAAGGCGACCTGCGGCACATCGCCCGCGGTCGCGATCGGCGTGTCGATCGGAATGAGAAAGTTCTCGCCGGAATACTGCGCGGCCTGGCCGGCGAAATAGAAGAACGCCGTCGTGGACGGGCCGGCGGCCGCGACCTTGTCGAGGAAGGCGCGCATCGCCGTCCCGATGTCGGCCTGACGAACGTTGGTCAATTCGGCGACATCGAAGCCCGCCGCGCGCAAGGTCTCGGCGACTATGCCGGCGTCGGCGATCGTCGTCTTGAGCGACGACGCGGGGTAGGTGCTGTTGCCGATTACCAGGGCGATGCGCGACTGCGCCAGCGCCGGGCTTGAGACAAAGAAGAACGCAAGCGCGACAATCGCCGCGCCAAAACGGCCAATCATGGAATGTCCCCTCTCGCCGCCTCGCATGCGCGTTCGACGCCAAGCGACCGCGGCCAACTCTTGCTGAAATTTCATTGCCTCGTCGCGCGAACGCAATGACCGGAATCAATATCGAGGCGTTCAACGCGCATTCGTCGAACGGGAGGGGAGCTCAACCCCGATTTGAGGGGGCATTTCGCGTCGCGAGCCTTGCGCCACTTGGTCGCAAAAGCATGTTTGGGCGCGACGGGATCGGTGCCAGTCAGGCCGGCGACTCGATCGAGACATGCCGGGAAAGGTCGATGAGCGCGGTCAGCGCCGGTGAATCCGGCTTGATGAGACCGGCATCGCCCGAGGCGAGCGTGATCGCCGCTTCCGCCTCGCCCTGCCAGTTGAGGATCGGCGCGCTGATCGCGTTCAGGCCGGGGATGAATCGCCCGTCGATCGACGCGTGGCCGTCGCGGCGGATGCGTTCGCAAAGCGTCTCGACGGCGGCGGCCGACGGCACGAGGTCCGGCCATTCGAGATTGAGCGACTTGGCGCGCGCGATTTCGGCGGTGACGAAGGGCGAGACCGCGCGCGCCTGGCCATAGGCCATGAACACGCGACCGGTCGCCGAGTTCAGAAGCGGAAAGACCATGCCGAGGCCGATCGAGGTGATGACCAGGCTGCTGTCGCGATGAAGGCGCACGACGGTCGGCCCCTGATTGCCCCAGATCGCCAGCATCGCCAGCGCGCCGGTCTTGTCGACGATCTCCTCCAGCCGGTCGGCCGCCTGGTTGACGAGATCGAGCCGCGTCATCGCCGCGAGGCCGAGCGTGATCGCGCCCTTGGCGAGATCATAGGTGCCCGAACGGACGCGCTGCGTCACCAGGCCCGCGTTGATGAAGCTCGCGAGATAACGGTGAACCTTGCTCGACGGCATCGCGCAGCGGCGCGCGAGTTCCGACAGGCTTGCCGATCCGCGCATCCGGGAGAGTTCGCGCAGGACGACGAGCGCGGCATCGACCGATTGAATGCCGCCCCGGGTGAAATCCGCGCCCGCAGCCCCCGGCTCCTGGACCGGCCCGTCAATCGTTTCGATGTTCAAGCGAAGTCCCCATTTTCTTGCGCGGCGGCACGTTCAATGCGCGTGATCGATTGATATGTTCAATATATGTTCCAAATCTTTGCATCTTGTACAATCAATTTCACATATGTACAAGTTGGCCGTCTGGTATGAAAGCTTGATCGACGGACACGGGGCATGCGGGGGGCTGCACGACCGGAACCGGATTGGCGCGCGACGTGTGCGTTCACGTCAGCGCATCCGCGCGGCCGCGCGACCGGGACGCTTTCCCACGCGCCGGCACGCCAGGTGATCACGTTCGTTTCGCGCGGCACGATGGAACATCGCGCCCGCCATGCGAAACTGATCGCCGCACCGGTTGGGCCGCGCCTGAAGGCGCGCGAGAAGCGCGCCGTCGCGACCCAAAATTCGCAAGCCGGCGCGGACTGGCGGTTCATGGGCCGGGCGAGCCGGCATTGGCGCGCGCGTTCGCCGCGTTCGCAACAGGGGGGATGAGGGATGCTTGAAGGCTGCACGCCTTGGCCGGAGGAATTCGCCGAGCGATATCGCCAGAAAGGTTATTGGGAGGGGATCACTCTCTGGGACATGATCCAGCGTTCGGCCACGCGTTGGCCCGATCGCATCGCGCTCGTCGCCGACGATGAGCGCGTCACCTATGCCCAGCTCGTCGAACGCGCCGCCAACGTCGCCGGCGGCCTCTGGGCGCTCGGCTTGCGTCCGCTCGACCGGGTCGTCTTCCAGATTCATAACTGCGCGGAATTCGTCTACGCCTTCTTCGCGCTGACGCGCATCGGCGTCATTCCGGTGATGGCGCTGCGCGCGCATCGCCAGGCCGAAATCGGGCACTTTCTCAAGCACGCCAAGGCGGTCGGCTATTTCATCCCCTCGGCGTTGAAGGATTTCGACTACCGCGTCATGGCCGACGAATTGAAGGCGGGCGCGCCGGAGTTGAAATACGTCGTCGTCGCGGGCGAGGCCGGGCCGGGCCAGGTGTCGATGACGCCGATGATCGACCGGCCCTCGCCATTGCCCGATTTCCAGCCCGACCCTTCGGAAGTCGCGCTGATGTTGCTGTCGGGCGGCACCACGGCGCTGCCGAAGATGATCCCGCGCACCAACGACGATTACGTTCTCAACGCGCGGCTGTCGTCCGGGGTCGGCGGCTATGACGAGAACACCGTGTTTCTGACCATGCTGCCGATCGCGCATAATTATTCGCTCGCTTCGCCCGGCATTCTCGGCGCCTTCCTGCATGGCGGGCGGGTGGTGCTTTCGCCGACGGCGGACGCCGATACCGTGCTCGGGCTGGTCGAGCGCGAGCGCGCGACGGTGATGGCGGCGGCCGTTCCGATGGTGGCGATGTGGATCAATTCCGACGCGCCGGAAAAATACGACCTGTCCTCGCTGAAGGTCATCCAATGCGGCGGCTCGCGTCTGTTGCCGGAGATGCGCAAGAAGCTGGTCGAGCGCCTCGGCTGCTTCCACCAGGAGATCTACGGCACGGCGGAAGGTCTGCTCAACATGGTGCGGCTCGACGATACCGAGGAGCATCGCATGGAGAGCTCCGGCGCGCCGGTCTGCGAGGACGACGAGATCAAGGTGATCGACGACGCCGGCAATGAGGTGCCCGATGGCGAGACCGGCGAGCTCGTCGTGCGCGGCCCCTACACCATTCGCGGCTATTACAACGCGCCCGCGACCAACAAGACCGCCTTCACCGCCGACGGCTTCTACCGGATGGGCGATGTCGTGCGCAAACGCGGCCGCTACGTCTATACCGAGGGCCGCAAGAAGGATCTGATCAATCGCGGCGGCGAGAAGATCAGCGTCGAGGAAATCGAGGATCTGATCCTGCGCATGCCGAAGGTGCGCTCGGTCGCGGTGGTGGCGATGCCCGATCCGGTGTTCGGCGAGAAGGCCTGCGCCTTCATCATCGTCCAGCCGCGACAGACGCTCACGCTCGCCGAACTGTCGCGGTTCCTGCTCGGCTGCGGCATCGCCAAATTCAAGCTGCCGGAGCGGCTGGAGATCGTCGAGGAATTTCCGGTCAGTCCGGCGGGCAAGGTATTGCGGCGCAAGCTGCGCGAGATGATCGAGGACAAGTTGACCACCGGCGGCGACTGACCGCGACCGCGCGCCGCGATCGCGGCGGGCCGCCGTCGCGTGCCACGGCGACGACGACATCGATGGTCGTGCCACGACGCGCGACCGCTTCACATCTTGAGAACATCGGGACGATCGGGAAAACCGGGAAAGGGAGACACGCCATGGGGCGCGCCGAGAGGGGACACCAACTCTACCCACATCTATTTCAGGAAACCATGTGGGGCAAACTCAAGGTCAAGA
Source organism: Xanthobacteraceae bacterium (assembly GCA_041918675.1). Classification (GTDB taxonomy): domain Bacteria; phylum Pseudomonadota; class Alphaproteobacteria; order Rhizobiales; family Xanthobacteraceae; genus SCUB01. The sequence goes on along the minus strand of JAYRVF010000014.1, from coordinate 253,686 downwards.
ACCGGATCAAATACGGCGCCTGCTGCGTCTCCAACTACAACACCCGCGACGGCTATATCTCGCCGCGCGAGCTCGCCCGCACCGAGGTGATCGCCAAGACCGGGTGCGGCATGATCACCAATCAGGGCGCCTATCCCGACCCCCTCGGCGAGGGCAAGGCCTATTTCCGCCAGGTCGCGCTGTTCGACGACAAGTTCCTGCCGCAGTTCGAGGAGATCGCCGGCTTCATTCACGACGCCGGCGGCATCGCCATCCAACAGATCCTGCACGCCGGCCGCTATGGCGGCATCGATCTTGGCTATTGCGTGCAGCCGAGCGCGATCCCGCAGACGTTGCCGCACTTCCGGCCGCCGCGCGAGCTCAGCAAGGACGACATCCGCGTCACCATCCGCCAGCACGCCGAAGCCGCGCGCCGCGCCGTCAAGGCCGGCTTCGACGCGACCGAGATCACCTCCTTCATGGGCTATCTGCTGGCGAATTTCTGCTCGAAATTCACCAACAAACGCACCGACGAATATGGCGGCTCGATCGAGAATCGCGGCCGCTTCATGCGCGAGATGATCACCGAGATCAAGAACGCGACGCCGGACAATCCGCTGGTGGTTCGGCTGAACGCGACCGAATTGATGGATCGTTGGGGCGGCAACAGCGTCGATGAGTGTTTCGAGCTGATGCGGCAGGCCGCCGATTGCGGCGTCGACATGATCAGCGTCACCATCGGCTGGCAGGAGGCGCCCGAATCCTCGATTGGCCGCGACATCGCGCCGGGACACTGGAACGCGCTCGCCGCGCGCGCCAAGAAACTGCTGCCCGACGTGCCGATCGCCTTCGGCGTGCGCCTGCCTGGCGCGGCGATGGCGGAAGAATGCATCAAGAACGGCGAATTCGACTATTGGGAAGTGTGCCGGCCGTTCCTGTCCGATCCGGAAGCCGTGCGCAAGATCGCGGAGGATCGCGCCGACGAAATCCGGCGCTGCATCGGCTCGCTCAACTGCCTGTCGCGGCTGTTCCGCGATCTGCCCTACACCTGCACCATCAATCCCGCGCTCGGGCACGAGGCCGAGCCCGCCTATCAGGTCAATCCGGCCGTCATCAAGAAGAAAGTCATGGTGATCGGCGCGGGCCCGGCCGGCATGGAGTGCGCCATCACCGCGCGGCGTCGCGGTCACGACGTCACGGTGTTCGAGCGCGGCGATCGCATCGGCGGCGCGCTGTTCGGCTATGCCAGCCACGACCTCGCCCACCGCGCCGATCTGTTCGATCTCATCCGCTGGTACGAGACCATGGCCAAGAAGCTCGGCATCGAGGTCAAGTTCGGCGTCGAGGTCAATCCCAAGCTGATGCGGGGCCTGCTGCATGAATACGACGCCGCGGTGATAGCGACCGGCGCGCGCGTCGATGTGATGAAGCTACCGGCCTCGACCCAGCCGGGCCTCGTGGCCGACGCCGTCGACGTGGCGATGGGCCGCGTCAAGGCGGGCAACCGCGTCGTCGTCATCGGCGCCGGCAAGATCGGCCTGACGCTCGCCGAATCGCTGGCGACGCAGAAGCACGACGTGACGGTCGTCGAGAGCGACCGGCGCATCGCCGGCGACGTGATGCCATCGTTCAAGTGGCGGCATACGCAGTGGCTGCAGGAGTTGAACATTCCCGTGCGCGTGTCGACGCGCGTCACCGCGATCGGCGACGGCGGCGTCAATGTCGTCGACGGCAAGGGCGAAACGGCGTTCCTGCCAGCCGACACGGTGATCGCGGCCACGGCGGCCGAGCCCAATCAGGAGCTGTTCCACGAGCTCGAATGGATGATCGACGAATTGCACGGCTGCGGCGACTCGCTGGTGCCGCTCGGGCTGACGCGCGCGATCCACGCGGGCTATCAGCTCGGGGCGCGGCTGTGACCGGCGGCTTCGATCCTCCGCGCTGGCAACCGGCGCTCGACGGCGAGACGGCGCTGTTTTGCGCCGTCACGCCGGGCGCGGCGGTGGCGCTCGTCGGCCGCGAGGATTGGGACCGCGGCGAGGGCCGCATGCTCGAATGGCGCGCGGCCGCGGCCGGCCGTCTCGTCGCGGCGCGGGCGCCCTGGCGCGGCGCGCAGTTCTCCGAGGTCGATATCGTGCTCGTCGGCGACGACGACGCATTCGCCGGCATCGCCGGCGCCGGCCCGCGCGAGGCGCTGCGCGCGTTGCGCGACGGCGTCAGGCGCGGCGACGTGGTCCTGTTCATCACCAAATGCCAATCCGGTCTGCGCGAGGCGGGCTGGGAGGACTTTCTGGAAACGATGGGCCTAGCCTTCATGGGAGCGTGCCGCTGAGCGGCGCGGATCGCGCATGATCTTCTTCAATCCCAAGGGCGCGCCGGAACTCGCGTGCAACGAATGCGGCTGCCGCTGGTTCGATCGCATGACCAACACGTGCTACGAATGCGGCGCGGAAGTGCCGGCCAAGGACGTCGCCGAATTCGAGGAGGCGCTGCGCCGCTTCGCCGCGCGCGCGCCGGACCCTGGCGCTTGACGCCGAAAAGCGCGACGTCGTCTACCGACAACATCATGCCCTGACTCATTCGAGCAAATCTTGGAACAGATCACGTTCATGATTTCGGATCGGTTCGATCCAATTTCGTCGTGATCTCGACCCGGTGCCGCGTCGTGACGCGGTCTCGGGCGGGTCAGGCCGGGCCGCCGTCGCGTCCATCCGCCGCCCATTTCTGGCGCAGCACGGCGCGTCGCAGCTTGCCTGTCGCCGTCTTCGGCAGCGCCTCGACGAATTCGATCCGGCGCGGATATTTGTAGGGCGCGATGTCGGCCTTGACGTGGTCCTGCAGCGCGCGCGCGAGCGCGGCGCTCTCCTTCGCCTCCGTCCGCAGCACCACGAAGGCGGTGACGATGACGCCGCGATCGGCGTCCGGCGTGCCGACTACCGCGCATTCGGCGACGGCCGGATGGGTCTGCAGCGACTGCTCGACCTCCGGTCCGGAAATGTTGTAGCCGGCCGAGACGATCATGTCGTCGGAGCGTGCCTGATACCAGAAGTAGCCGTCCTCATCCTGCTTGAACGTATCGCCGGTGTGGTTCCAGCCGTCGCGGACGTAATTGCGCTGGCGCTCGTCGCCAAGGTAGCGGCAGCCCGTCGGCCCGCGCACGACGAGCGCACCGGCGGTTCCGCGCGGCACCTCGCGCCCGTCCGCGTCGACCACCATCGCCTCGTAGCCCGGCACCGTCCGCCCCGTCGCGCCGGGACGAATGTCCTCGCGCGGCGCGGCGATGAAGGTGTGGAGCATTTCCGTGGTGCCGATGCCGTCCATCAGGCTGATGCCGGTCGCGTCCTTCCAGGCGTCGAAGGTCGCGCGCGGCAGCGTCTCGCCGGCCGAGACGCAGATGCGCAGGCTGGAGATGTCGCTCGCCGCGAGTTTGCCGAGCATGGCGCGATAGGCGGTCGGCGCGGTGAACAGGACGGTCGGCCGGTGCGCGGCGATGGCGGCGAGCAGATCGTCGGGCGAGGTCTTTTCAAGCAGCACGGTCGAGGCGCCGACCGCGAGCGGAAACACCACTAGGCCGCCGAGGCCGAAGGTGAAAGCCAGCGGCGGCGAGCCGGTGAAGCGGTCGTCGGCGCGCGCCTTGAGAACGTGGCGTCCATAGCCGTCCGCGATCGCCATCACGTCGCGGTGGAAGTGCATCGTGGCCTTCGGATTGCCGGTGGTGCCCGAGGTGAAGCCAAGCAGGCAGACATCGTCCGACGCCGTCGGGCAGGCGGAAAACTCCGTATCGGCCCCGGCGATCAGGCGTTCGAGCTCCGCGTCGGGCGCGCCGAAGGAGACGATCCGCTCGAGCCGCGGCGCGGCCTTGCGCGCCTCGACCAGATCGTCGAGCCGGGCGACGTTGCAGAAGGCGAGGCGGATTTCCGCTTTCTCGATCGGGTGAATGAGTTCGCGCGCGCGCAGCAGCGGCGCCGTGGCGACGACGATGCCGCCGGCCTTGATCACCGCGAGATAGATCGCGACCATCATCGGCGTGTTGGTCGAGCGCAGCAGCACGCGGTTGCCCGGCACAAGCCCGAGTTCGCGCGTGAGCACGTTGGCGATGCGGTTCACCCGCGCGGCCGTTTCGCCGTAGCTCAGCCGCTCGTCGGCGGAGATCAGGCAGGGGCGATCGCCATGCCCGCGCGCGATCCAGTCGTCGAGAAGGCGCGCGGCGCAGTTGAGCCGTTCGGGATAGTGGAACTCCGGCCGGTCGAGCAGGAAGCGCGGCCATTGCTCGCGCGGGGGAAGATTGTCGCGCGCGAAGGTGTCGACGTGAGCGGAGGTAAGCACGGGAGTTGGCTTCCGATTCTGTAAGTCCAGACGGATGTCGATGTAGCGCCGATCGCGACGCCGGGGAAGGAAGGACGGACGCGGAAGGTCCGACCGGGGGTCAGGCGCCGCGCGGCGTCGCGTGTTGCTGGCGCAGCACCGCGCGTTGCAGCTTGCCGGTCGCCGTCTTCGGCAGCGCCGCGACGAATTCGACACGGCGCGGATATTTGTAAGGCGCGATGTCCGCCTTGACGTGATCCTGCAACGCGCGCGCGAGCGCGGCGTCGCCCGTATATCCAGGTTGCGGCACGACGAAGGCGGTGACGACGACGCCGCGTTCGGGGTCGGGCGTTCCTACCACCGCGCATTCGGCGACGGCGGGATGGGACAACAGCGACTGCTCGACTTCCGGTCCGGAGATATTGTAGCCGGCCGAGACGATCATGTCGTCGGAGCGGGCCTGATACCAGAAATAGCCGTCGGCATCCTGGATGTAGGTGTCGCCGGTGTGGTTCCAGCCGTCGCGGACGTAGTTGAGTTGGCGCTCGTCGCCGAGATAGCGGCACCCGGTCGGTCCGCGCACCGCGAGCGAACCGGGCGTGCCGCGCGGCACCTCGCGCCCCTCGGTGTCGACGACGCGCGCCTGATAGCCGGGCACCGGAATGCCGGTCGAACCGGCGCGGATCGCCTCGCGCGGCGCGGCGATGAAGATGTGCAGCATCTCGGTCGCGCCGATGCCGTCCATCAGGCTCATGCCGGTGGCCTCCTTCCACGCGTCGAACACCGGGCGCGGCAGCGCCTCGCCGGCGGAGACGCAGGTACGCAGGCTGGAAATGTCGGCGCCCGCGAGATTGCCCAGGATCGCGCGATAGGCGGTCGGCGCGGTGAACAGGATCGTCGGCCGAAATTTCCCGATCGCGTCGAGCAGGTCGTCGGGCGCGGTCTTGTCGAGCAGCACGGTCGAGGCGCCGACCGCGAGCGGAAAGATCACCAGCCCGCCGAGGCCGAAGGTGAAGGCGAGCGGCGGCGATCCGGTGAAGCGGTCGTCGGCGTTGGCCTTGAGCACGTGGCGGCCGTAGGTGTCGGCGATCGCCAGCACGTCGCGATGGAAGTGCATGGTCGCCTTGGGCTTGCCGGTGGTGCCGGAGGTGAAGCCGAGCAGGCAGACGTCGTCGGCCGCCGTCGGATGGGTGGTGAAGTCGGCCCGCGCGCGCGGCAACATGACTTCGAGCTCGGCGTCGGGCCGGCCGAAAGTGACGATGCGCTCAAGCCGCGGCGCGAGCTTTTGCGCCTCGCGAAGATCGTCGATCTGGGCGACGTTGCAGAAGGCGAGGCGGATTTCGGCCTTGTCGATCGGGTGGACCAGTTCGCGCGCGCGCAGCAGGGGCACCGTCGCCACCACGATGCCGCCGGCCTTCATCACCGCGAGATAGACCGCGACCATCATCGGCGTATTGGGCGAGCGCAGCAGCACGCGGTTGCCGGGAACGAGCCCGAGCTCGCCCGTCAGCAGATTGGCGATGCGGTTCACCCGGTCGGCGAGCGCGGCATAGGTCAGGCTTTCGGCCGGCGAGATCAGGCAGGGGCGGTCGCCGTGCCCGCGCGCGATCCAGTCGTCGAGCAGGCGGGTCACGCAATTGAGCCGGTCCGGATAGCGCAGCTCCGGCAGGTCGAACAGGAAACGCGGCCATTGCTCGGCCGGCGGCAGATGGTCGCGGGCGAACGTGTCGACGTGAGCGGACGGGAGCATGCGTTTCCCCCCTGCGGACCTGGAGCGCGGCGATTAAGTTTATATATTAATATTTTAGATATAAACTTTCTGCTGTCAAGCCGGCCCGCGCGGGCTCAAGCCGGCGAGGTGTGCGCCGCACTATTTCGCGTCGGGTCGGACGTTGGCGTTGATCGAGGCCTTGAGGATTTCCAGGTCGCGCATCAGCGCGTTCAGGGTGCGCCGGTCGGCGCCGGAGAAAAGCTCGCCGAGCCAGGATTCATTGGCGACCGCCATCTTGGCGAAACCGCGCTCGCCGCGCTTGGACAGGCGCACGAGAATGGCGCGGCGATCCTCCGCCACGGTCTCGCGAATGACCAGTCCTTCCTCGACCAGGCCGTCGACCAGGCCGGTGAGGTTGCCATTGGTGACCATCAGCCGGCGCGACAACTCGCCCAGCCGCAGCCCGTTGGGCTCGCGGTAAAGCTGCGACAGCAGGTCGAAACGGGGAAGGGTAACGTCGAATTCCTCGCGCAACCGCTTGCGAATCTCGGCCGAAATCAGGTTGGCACAGGAAAGCAGCCGCAACCAGACGCGCAACTGCAGCTTCTTGCCTTCCGGTTCGTCCCTAACGATCGCCTCGACATCCATTTTCGCAATGTCGTCCATGCGCCGTGCTCCGTGCCGTGCTTTTCTTCCGCGCGGCCCGCCCGCGCCACCGCCGTCTCCGGAGTCCGGACGCCTCGTCCGCGGTCGGTGGGTCGCCATGGCTAGTGATAACCCAATTCGCCACGGTTGACAAAATTATTTTGAAGATGAATATTTGAAGTCTAAAATAATTGCCCGGCCCGGTTCGGGGGCGGCGACCGCGCGGGTCGCGGGTCGTCGGCGCCGGGGGATGGGCCCGGGTCGGCGGGCACGGGTCAAGGTCGAAGTCTTCGCCCGGGGCGCGGGCGACGGGATCGGAAAGGTTGGACATGCGCATCGTCTGCATTGGCGGCGGCCCGGCGGGTCTCTATTTCGGGCTGTTGATGAAGAAGCTGCACCCGAGCCACGACGTCGCGGTGATCGAGCGCAACCGGCCCTACGACACGTTCGGCTGGGGCGTGGTGTTTTCCGACGCCACCATGGAGAACATGCGGGTTTGGGACCCCAAGACCGCCGCCGAGATCGAGTCGGCGTTCAACCACTGGGACGACATCGAGCTCTATTTCAAGGGCCGCCGGCAGCGCACCACCGGGCACGGCTTCGTCGGCATCGGCCGGCGCAAGCTTCTCAACATCCTGCAGGCGCGCTGCGAGGAGCTCGGTGTCGAGCTGGTGTTCGAGCGCGAGGTCGAGAGCGACCTCGAATTTCCCGACGCCGACCTCATCGTTGCCTGCGACGGCGTCGCCTCGAAAGTGCGCAACCGTTATGCCGACGCCTTCGCCCCCGACATGCTGACGCGGCCGAATCGCTACATCTGGCTCGGCACCAAGAAGCTCTACGACGCCTTCACCTTCGATTTCCGCAAGACCGAGCACGGCTGGTTCCAGGCGCACATCTACAAGTTCGACGAAACCACCTCGACCTTCATCGTCGAGACCACCGAGGCGGCCTATCACGCCCACGGTCTCGGCGAATTCAGCCAGGAACAGTCGATCGCCTTCTGCGAGAAGCTGTTCGCCGAGGTGCTCGACGGCGCCAGCCTGATGACCAACGCGCGGCATTTGCGCGGCTCGGCCTGGCTCAACTTCAATCGCCTGATCTGCGGCAAATGGAGCCACTTCAACGGCCGCTCGCATGTGGTGCTGATGGGAGACGCCGCCCACACCGCGCATTTCGCCATCGGCTCGGGGACCAAGCTCGCCTTCGAGGACGCCATCGAGCTGGCGCGGCAGTTCGAGCATTTCGGCCACCAGACCGATGCGATTCCGAAGGTGCTGGAGGCCTACGAGGAGGTTCGCCGCGTCGATGTCGCGCGCATCCAGAACGCGGCGCGCAATGCCATGGAGTGGTTCGAGGTGGCGGGGCGCCGCTACGCCGACGCGCTCGAACCCGAGCAGTTCATGTACTCGATGCTGACGCGCTCGCAGCGCATCAGCCATGAAAACCTGCGCCTGCGCGACAAGACCTGGCTCGAAGGTTACGAGCGCTGGTTCGCGCGCCGCGCCGGCCTCGCGCCGCCGGCGGAGGGACGCGCGCCGCCGCCGATGCTGACGCCTCATGTCATGCGCGGCGTGACGGTGCCCAACCGCATCGTCGTCTCGCCGATGGCGATGTATTCGGCGCGCGACGGGCTGATCAACGATTTCCATCTGGTCCATCTCGGCGCCCGCGCGCTCGGCGGGGCCGGGCTCGTGTTCGGCGAAATGACCTGCGTGTCGGCGGACGCGCGGATCACGCCCGGGTGCCTGGGCCTTTGGAACGAGGCGCAGGTCGAGGGATGGAAGCGGCTGGTCGCATTCATCCATGGCAACTCGCCGGCCAAGGTCGGCCTGCAGCTCGGTCACGCCGGCCGCAAGGGCGCGACGAAGGTGGCGTGGGAGGGAATCGACCAGCCGCTCGACCACGGCGCCTGGCCGCTGATCTCGGCCTCGGCCTTGCCCTATCTGCCCGGTGGCCAGACGCCCCGGGCGATGACCCGCGACGACATGGAGAAGGTGAAGTCCGATTTCATCCGCGCCACGCGGCTGGCGATCGAGACCGGCGTCGACCTCATCGAGCTCCATTGCGCGCACGGCTATCTGTTGTCGAGCTTCCTGTCGCCGATCACCAACCTGCGCGACGACGCCCATGGCGGCGGGCACGAGAACCGCGCGCGCTTTCCGCTCGAGGTGTTTCGCGCGATGCGCGCGGTCTGGCCCGACGACAAGCCGATGTCGGTGCGCCTGTCGTGTCACGACTGGGCCGACGGCGGCAACACCGCCGAGGACGCCGCGATCTTCGCCGCGATGTTCAAGGCCGCCGGCGCCGATCTGATCGACTGCTCGTCCGGCCAGGTCACGACCGACGATCACCCGGTCTATGGGCGCATGTATCAGACGCCGTTCTCCGACAAGATCCGCAACGAGATCGGGGTGGCGACCATCGCCGTCGGCGCGATTTCGGAAGCCGACCACGCCAATTCGATCATCGCGGCCGGGCGCGCCGATCTCTGCGCCATCGCGCGGCCGCATCTGGCCGATCCGGCCTGGACATTGCATGAGGCCGCCAGAATCGGGCTGACCGATGTGGCCTGGCCGAAGCAATATCTGTCCGGCAAGTCGCAATACGAAACCAACCTGGCGCGCGCGGCGGCGGCGCCGCAACCGATCGCGCCGTCATCGTCATCGTGAGCCACGCCCCGCGCCGCTTGCGGCCGGCATTTCATTCGCGTTCAAATCGAGGGAGGAAAATTCAATGCACAAGTCGCTTCAGCCGGAAGGATGGGCCAAGCCCAGCGGCTATGCCAACGGTGTCGTCGCGCGCGGCCGCACGATCTATGTCGCCGGGCAGGTCGGCTGGACTCCGGCGGGCAAGTTCGAGTCCGGCGATATCGTCGCCCAGGTCCGCCAGGCGCTGAAGAATATCGTCGACATTCTCGCCGTCGACGGCGCCAAGCCCGAGCACATCACGCAGATGATGTGGTTCTTCGGCGACAAGCGCGACTATCTCGACAATCTGCGCAAGATCGGCGAGGCCTATCGCGAGGTCATCGGTCGGCATTTTCCGGCCATGACCGCGCTGCAGGTCGCCGGCTTCGTCGAGGAAGGCGCCAAGGTCGAGATCCAGGCGACGGCGGTCGTGCCGGACTGATCCGCGCGCCATCGCCGAACAAGCGGGATCGCGGCGCCGGCCGCGCCTCGCGGCGCGTGTCTTGGCGCGTGTCTTGGCGCGTCGGCGCGCATCGCGGTCGATTTGATCCCGAAACGCCCAACCATTATAAGCTAGCGGCGGGCGCGCGGAGATGGCTTCCGCGCTCGCGTGACGCTGCGTCCGCGCGCGTTCGCGCTTTTCCTTCGCGCTTCTCGTTCGCGCCGCTGAAACGCGCTATCCAAACGCGGCGCCCGAATGTCGCAACTCAACGGGAGGGTGCACTGCCCGGTTCAAGCGGCTTGCGGTCTTCGCCCGCCGACGTTGCGGTTGACGAGGTCGTTCTGGTGGATGCCGCGGACAGGATCACGGGCCGCGCCGGCAAATTGGCCGCGCACCAACAGGGCCTGCTGCACCGCGCCTTTTCCGTCTTCATCCGCGATCGCGCCGGCCGCGTGCTGTTGCAGCGGCGCGCCGACGGCAAGTATCACTCCGCCGGATTATGGACCAACACCTGCTGCGGCCATCCGCGCGCGGGCGAGGAAACGGCCGCCGCCGCCGCGCGCCGGCTCGGCGAGGAAATGGGATTTCGCTGCGATCTCGTGCCGCTGTTTTCCACGCTCTATCGCGCCGATCTCGCGAACGGCCTAGTCGAGCACGAATTCGTTCATGTCTTCGGCGGCGATTTCGACGGCGAGCCGCGGCCCGATCCCGCCGAAGTGTCGGCGTGGCGGTGGGTCGCGCTCGACGAGATCGCGGCGGACGTTGATGCGCGTCCGGAAAGTTATTCCGCGTGGTTCGCCATCTACCGGCGCGATTTCCTGTCGAACCTGCGCGAATGGCTGCGACAGGGCCCGCGATGACGGGCGACGCGCCGAAACGCGCGCCGGGTCAGGCCGCGCTCGCCTTCATCATGGTGACGGTGCTGATCGACGCCCTGTCGTTCGGCGTCATCATTCCGGTGCTGCCCAAACTCGTGCTCGCGTTCATGGGCGGCGACACCGCCGACGCCGCGAAGATTTACGGCGTATTCGGCACGACCTGGGCCCTGATGCAGTTCCTGTTTGCGCCCGTCATCGGCGCGCTGTCGGACAGGTTCGGACGCCGGCCGGTGATCCTGTTGTCCAATTTCGGCCTCGGCATCGACTTCATCGTCATGGCGCTCGCCCCGTCGATCGGCTGGCTGCTGGCGGGGCGGATCGTTTCCGGCATCACCACGGCGAGCATCGCGACGGGCTTTGCCTATGTCGCCGACATCACCGAGCCCGCCAAGCGCTCGGCGCGGTTCGGCATGCTCGGCGCGGCGTTCGCGTCCGGCTTGGTGCTCGGGCCGGCGATCGGCGGACTTGCGGGCGGGCTTGATCCGCGCCTGCCGTTCTGGATCTCGGCCGGCCTCAGCCTCGTCAACGTCGCCTATGGCTACTTCATCCTGCCCGAATCGCTTTCGGCGGAACGGCGGGCGCCGTTTTCATGGCGGCGCGCCAATCCGGTCGGGGCATTCGCGCTGCTCGGGAGCCACCCCCGCTTGCGCGGCCTGGCGGTCGTGCACTTCCTCAACTTCCTCGCCCATGCGGCGATGCCGGCGGTCCTCGTCCTCTACATGACCCATCGCTACGGTTGGGACGAGCGCACCGTCGGCTTCACCATGGCCGGCATCGGCGCGCTCGCGATTGCGGTCCAGGGCGGGCTGGTTTCCCCGCTGGTCGGCCGCATCGGCGAGCGCATGACGCTGATCGTCGGCCTGTTGTTCGGCTGCGCGGGGTTTTTCGCCTGGGGACTCGCCAGCGACGGCGCGTGGTTTCTGGCGGGGCTGCCGATCTTCGCGCTTTGGGGGCTTGCGACACCGACAACCCAGGCGCTGATGTCGCATCTCGTGCCGATGACCGAGCAGGGCAAATTGCAGGGCGCAAATGCCAGCATCAAGGGGGTCGGCAGCATGACCGGTCCGCTTTTGTTCTCGCAGGTCTTCGCCTATTTCATCGACCCGGCGCGGGGCACGGAATATCCCGGTGCGCCGATGATCCTGGCCGGCCTGGTATTGGCCGCCGCAGCCGTCGCCGCCTGGACTGCAACCCGCCAAAATTGATAATAATTCGCAATCGGATAGGGCATCGCGAATCCGGACGCCGGACGAACTGCCGGGGTGGCGGACGGCTGTTGCAAATCATGCTCGATTGTTGATTAGATATGAAAATTGTCGTTTTGGCGCTGGAGCCCTGATGCGCCACGGCGGCGGATAAATCGGAGCGGATGTGACGCCTGTGGATCAGCTTCGCAAGGAAAACTCCGACGCGGCGGCACCGCCACGCAAGGTGGTCCGGCCGTATCCGGCCTGCGACGGCGATATTTCCGCGCGCCAGACCGATATCGTGGAAAAGGCGTGTCAGACCTGCATCGTGCGCCAGTTCGCCGAATCGGCGCCCGGTTCCGGCTCGCGCTATCACCAGCTCATCGGGCAGGTCCGCCGCACCCATTTCGCCCCGCGCAAGAATCTCTTCACCCAAGGCGAGCCGTTCGCGGCCGTCCAGATCGTGACCTCGGGCGTGGTGCGCCTGTCGCGCGCGCTGCTCAACGGTCGGCGGCAGGTTCTCGGCTTCGCGCTGCCGGGCGACTTGCTCGACGCCTCGCTGACGCCGACCCACGATTTCAGCGCCGACGCGGTGGATCAGGTGCTGATCTGCCAGACGCCGCGGGAGGTGTTCGCCACCTTCGTGGATTCAGAGCCTCGGCTGGTGCGCCGGCTCAACGACATGTTGATCGAGAAGCTGCGCTGCGCCGAGCATCAGATGGCGGTACTTGGCCATAAATCCGCGCTCGAACGGGTGGCGTGCTTCGTTCACAATCTGCACAGCCGTTGGGCGAAGGTCGATCCGCGACGGAAATCCTTCTCCATGCCGATGCTGCAGTCCGACATCGCCGATTTCCTCGGCCTGACGATCGAGACCGTCAATCGCATGCTGGCGCAGCTCGTCCGCGAGGGCGTGATCGCGCGGTCGGGGACCATGATTCAGCTACTCAAACCGGGCCGGATCGAGGAACTGGCGCTCACTTGATAAGAATTAAAAAAAGTTACGGAACGTCAAATCCGGTTTTTTTTGCGGCGGGGCTGGTCTATGAAGTCGCACTTTCACGGGAAGGCTCGGCTGGTCGCAAGGAGCGGGCGCGTAAGGCCGCGCGGCTTTCCCGGGCATGACGAGTCCTTATCGATACTCGGTTTTTTCAATTCGATTGGTTGGCGACGTCGCGACAAGCATTTCGAACGCGTCGCGGAAATGCGTAATGCGACGAAATAGCTCGAGGATGGCGGCTTGATGGGACGCGGAAGGGCGAACATGGGCGTGGCGCGACGGGCATCCGTCGCGGCCTTGGTCTATGCCGTGGCCCTGCAGGCCTTCATCAGCGGTTGGACCGGCGGCGGCGCGGCCGCGTTCGCGGCGGAGTTCGATGTCGCGCGCGTAGGATGCCGCAGCGCGCTTTCCGACGACCCCGCGGCTCCGGTCGATCTTCCGATGGATACGGGCGCGTTCTGCCAATGCGTTTTGGCGTGCCTGGCGGGCCATCATACCGGCGGTATGGACAACGCGGCGGCGCGGCCGGCCGATCCCGCCGGCGAATACCGTGCAGCCAGATTTTCGTACATTCGCGCGGGTGTCGCGCCGCTATTGTTCGCTGGCTCGGCCAGCGCGCGTGGACCGCCTGCGGGCGCGTAGAGTGAGGTCAGGGGAATGACAACGGGGCAGGCGGTCGGCCAGCAGGCGAAAATCGACAACGCGCGCGCGTCGGCGAACGACCCGCGTGTTGAAACAACCATCAGGTCGCGCCTGTTCGACCATTTCGTCCTGTTGAAACCGCGCGTGATGTCGCTGGTCGTGTTCACCGGCGGCGTCGGAATTTATGTCGCGCCCGGCCAGATCGACGGCCTTGCCGCGCTCACCACGCTGGTCTGCATGGCGGCGGGGGCGGGCGCCTGCGGCGCGCTCAACATGTGGTACGACGCCGATATCGACGCGGTCATGCGTCGCACGGCGGGGCGTCCCATTCCCAACGGACGGGTGAGTCCGGCGGTCGCGCTGTTCATCGGCGCGCTGCTGTCGATCGTCTCGGTGCTGACGCTGTCGCTGTTGGTGAACTGGGTCGCCGGCGCGCTGCTGGCGCTGACGATCGGCTTTTACTTCTTCGTCTACACGATGGGATTGAAGCGGCGCACGCCGCAGAACATCGTCATCGGCGGGGCCGCGGGCGCGTTGCCGCCCGTCATCGGCTGGTCGGCGGTGACGGCCTCGGTCGATCCCGGCGCGCTCGCGCTGTTCGCCATCATCTTCCTGTGGACGCCGCCGCATTTCTGGGCGCTCGCGCTGTGCCGCTCCTCCGATTACGAGATCGCCGGCGTGCCGATGATGCCGAACGTGGCCGGCGCGGAATCGACCGCGCGCCAGATCGTGATCTATTCGGCGCTGCTGGTGCCGGCGACCTTCGTGCCGGTCGCGCTGCGCTTCGAGGGGCCGATCTACGCCACCGTCGCGCTCGTCCTCGGCGTCATTTTCATGGTCCAGGCCATCGCCATTCAACGCGAGAAGGACGCCGAGCGGCGCAACAAGATCGCGTACAAATTTTTCGGCTTTTCGATCGTCTACCTGTTCGTGTTGTTCGTCGCGTTGTTGTTTGGGGCGAAATAAGAGGCGAGCGACGGCGGCGACGCGTCATCCGCGCGCGCGGATGAAGCGGTCGAGCGCGGGCCTTGCTCGGTGAGCGGCGCGGTTGGTGGAATTTTGGGACGACCGGCTCCCGCGAGGAAGCCGGATGGGCAATCTGGGGCAACGGCAACAAATGCCGGCGCGAAATATGGGAGTTTGAACATGACGGCAGGATCGGCTGCGAACGCTCACGCCGAACATCATTGGGAATTCAGTTGGGCGCCGCTGGTGACGGCGGTTGGCGTAACCCTGTTGGTTCCCACCGCGTTCATCTTGATCTTCTCCTACAAGGCGGCGCTGGCGGCGATCATCGCCATGGGGCTCGGCGTTCCGCTCACCCTGGCCGGCGTGTCGAAATGGGTCGGCGAGGGCATGAGCCAGAAGCTCGCCATCTCCAACGTCGCGCATGTGGGCCTGGCCACCTTCATCATCTCCGAAATCATGATCTTCCTGTCGCTGTTCGCCAGCTACTGGACGATGCGGCTTCCCGCCGAATCATGGCCGCCGGCGGGCACGCCGCACATCAACCTGGTGCTGCCGCTGTTCATGACCGCGATCCTGGTCGCCTCCTCGCTCACCTATCACAAGGCCGAGCAGGAACTCGCCGCCGACAGCATCGCCGGCTTCAAGAAGTGGACGCTGATCTCGATCGTGCTCGGCTTCGTGTTCGTCGGCTGCACCGCCTATGAATACACCCACCTGGTCGCGGAGAAATTCGTTCCCGGAACGAACTCCTATTCGACGGCGTTCTACTCGCTCACCGGCTTCCATGCCTCGCACGTGCTGATCGGCGCGCTGACCTTCGTCGTGCTGCTGGTGGCGGCGATCAAGAAGAACGCGGTGAACCACGAGTTCGCGAAATGCGCCGGGATCTACTGGCATTTCGTCGACCTCGTCTGGTTCTTCGTCGCCACCCAGGTCTACTATTGGTAGCCGGGCCGACGCGGGCCGGAGCGAGACCGATGTTCCGTCGATTTTGCGCCATGGCGATCGTCGCCGCCGGCATGATCCTCGTCCCCTGGGGCGGGGAGGCGGCGCCGCGCCTGAAAGATCCCGCGTCCGACGTCGATCCGTCGCTGATGCGGATCGACGAGGTCAAGTATCTCGGCGCCAAGCTCGACGGCGACACCGTCCTCGTCGGTTCGGACGGACGCGAGACGCGGCTCGCCGACCTGCTCGGCCGGCCGCTGATCCTCGTGCTCGCCTATTACACCTGCGACGGCAGTTGCTCGGTCATCAACAGCCAGCTCATGGACCTGTTGCCGGCGGTCAAGCGCGTCGTTCCGGGCGAGGATTATCGCATCCTGACGTTGTCGTTCGACAAGCACGACAATCTGGAAACCACCGGCGCGTTCAAGAAGCACCTGGCCAACATCCGCGGCTTCGAGCATGCCTGGACGTTCGCCACTTTCAAGAACGAGACCGATCTCACCGCGCAGACGGAGAAGATCGGTTTCAAGTTTTTCTGGTCCTTCAAGGACCGCATGTTCCTGCATCCGGGCGTGTTCCTGTTCCTTACCGCGGACGGGCGCCTGGCGCGCGTTCTCTACCCGCCGGTTGAATCGCAAGACATCGAGCTTGCCGTCTACGACGCCAAGCAAGGCGATTTCCAACCGCGGGAGATCATCAAATACGCGATCAACCTCTGCTACAGCTACAGCTTCGCCGACGGCAAATACGTGCTCAACATTCCGATTTTCGTCGGAGCGGGCGCGTTCCTCCTCGGCTTCGCGTCGCTGGCGGTGGCGATCATCATCTTTAAAAGGCGCATGAAAAGGGGAAAATACCGTGAGAAAATCGCTTAAGGCGCTTCTGGGCCTGGCCGCGGTGGCGGCCATGGTGGTGCCGGCAGTCGCGGCGACGGGACCGGCCAGTCCGACCCACGCCTGGAATCATCTCTGGAAAGAGGTTCTGATCGATCTCTTCATCATCGGCGGCGCGTTCGCGGTGGCGACCGTCGTCCTCCTGGTCAAGTACCGGGCCAAGTCGGCCAACGACGTCGGCGACGGGCCGGTGTTTTCGAGCGGCCAGATGTGGGCGTGGATTCTCGTTCCCGCCGCGCTGTTCCTCGCCGACGACTTCATGCTGTCGGCCAAGGGCTGGACGCTGTGGAACATCCAGCGCGAGGTTCCCTCCGGCGCGATGGAGGTCAAGGTCAGCGCGTCGCAGTGGTTCTTCGAGTTCGAATATGAAGGCGGCACGACCAGCGACGAGCTCGTCGTTCCGGTCGGCAAGCCGGTGGTGCTGCGCATGACCTCGACCGACGTCGTCCATTCCTTCGGGCTGACGGAATACCGCCTGAAGGAAGACATGATGCCCGGCCGCGTGACCTATCTGTGGTTCCTGCCGGACAAACCGCAGGTGTCGAAGGTCCTCTGCGTCGAATATTGCGGCAACTCGCATTCGGAAATGAACGCGACGGTGCGCGCGGTGCCGCAGGCCGAGTTCGACACCTGGCTCGCCGGCAAGAAGAAGCCGAAGACATCGTAGCGGTCGGCGCGACGACCGAGCTGTTTCTGGGTTAACAGCGCCTCGAGGGCGCAGGGGTTTGAGGAAAGGACTAGTCGCATGGCCATCACGGCTGACGCAGTTCCCGCGCGGGCGGGATTCAGTCTCAAGGAATGGATTTTCACCACCGACCACAAACGCATCGCGATCCTGTATCTGATCGGGTCGATCGCGGCGTTTCTGGTGGCCGGCATCGAGGCGATCGGCATTCGCATCGAGCAATCGGTGATCGGCGAATCCGGCGTCATCAACTTCTTCGTCGGCGACGTCACCAAGTCGCTGACCACGGGCACGGCCTATAACGTCGCGCTCTACTTCCACGGCGCGGCGATGATCCTGGGCTTCCTGATCCCGGGCCTCACCGGCTTCGCCGCCAACTACCTGGTGCCGCTGATGATCGGGGCGCGCGACGTCGCCTTCCCGCGCATCAACGCGCTCAGCGTCTGGCTGTTCTGGCTCGGCATCGTGTTCGCGCTGCTCACCTTCGTCATTCCGGACAAGCCGGACGTGATGTGGACCGGCTATCCGCCCTATTCGATCACGACCGAGGGCAACACCGCGTTCTATGTGTTCACCGTGCACCTGATCGGCTTCTCCTCGATCCTCGGCGCGGTCAACTTCATCGTCACGATCGCCTATATGCGGGCGCCGGGCATGGGCTGGAACCAGCTCAACATCTTCGTCTGGTCGATCTTCACCGGCCTGATGATCCAGCTCATCTTCGTGCCGGTGCTGGCGGCGGCGGTGACGCTGTTGCTGTTCGACAAATATCTCGGCACCAACTTCTTCAATCCGTCCAAGGGCGGCGACGTCCTGATCTACCAGAACATCTTCTGGTTCTACTCGCACCCGGCGGTGTACGTGATCTTCATCCCGGCGGTGGGCCTGATCATGGATATCGTCGCGGCGATGGCCAAGAACCGCATCTTCAACTACAAGGCGGCGGTCTACGGCGGCATGGTCGGCATTCTCGTCATCACCGGCGAGGTGTGGGTGCATCACCTCTACATCGCCGGCATGCCGAACTGGCTGCGCGTCGGCCAGATGGTGACCACGCTGCTGATCTCGGTGCCGGTCGGCCTCATCATCATCTCGTGGTGGGGGACGCTGTACAAGGGCGCGATCACCTACAATGTCGCGATGATGTATGTGGTGCTGTGCATGTTCCTGGTGCTGGTCGGCGGTCTGACCGGCATTCCGCTGGCGATGACGTCGATGACGGTGCATCTGTCGGAGACCTCGTTCGTGCACGCGCATTTCCACTTCATCATGGGACTGTTCGCGACCTACGCGGTGTTCGCGTCGGTCTATTTCTGGTTCCCGAAAATGACCGGCAGGCTCGCCGACAGCGGCCTGGCCAAGATCGCCTTCGTGTTCAACTTCGTCGGTACGCAGGTGACGTTCTGGCCGCTGTTCATCATCGGCGTGGAGGGCATGCCGCGGCGCTACTGGAACTACGACATGTTCCCGCAGTTCCAGGGCTATCATCAGGTCGCGACGGTCGGCGCGTTCATCACCGCCGTCGGCATCCTGCTGATGGTGATCGGCTGGATCGTCTCGGCGATCCGCGGACCGGCCGCCGGCCAGAATCCGTGGAACGCGAAGTCGCTGGAGTGGACGCACGCGCCGTCGCCTCCCGGCCCCGGCAACTTCCCCAAGGATGTCGTTGTGACCGCCGACTGGACGCCGTATAACTACCGCTAAGAAGCGGCGCGCGATCGTTGGGGCTGCTTTCGGGGTCGAAAGCAGCCCCTTCGCTTTTTGTCGGGTACTGACGAGTTTGCCGTGGTCGCGCGCGCTATCGCGCCGGGCGAAACGCGGCGCGGGCGCGAACCTCGCGCGGATGGCATGAAAGAGGACAAACCATGATGGCGCCGGCAACCGATCCCGACCGCGACAACCGGCGCATGGCGATGAAGACGCTGATCATCCTCGTCGCCGTCGCGGTTCTCGTCTACGTCTCGGTGATGTTCAAGATCGTCAAATTCGGCGCCTGAACCATGATCGCCAACACGACGCTGCCGCACATTCTCGCGGTGATCAATTTCGCGACCGTGCTGAGCATCCTGACCGGCTTCATCGCCATCAGGCGCGGCGCGCGTGGCGGACACCGCGCGGCGATGCTGGTCTCGGCCGGATTCGGCGTCGCCTTTCTCGTGATCTATCTGATCTATCACATGAACGCGGGGCTGGCGAAATTCGGAGGCGTCGGCGCGACGCGGACGGTCTATTTCACCATCCTCATCGTTCATATTCTCGCCGCGACGATCGCCGCGGTGATGGTGCCGATGACGCTGTTTCGGGCGCTGCGCGGCGAGTTCGGCGGCCACCGCGCGATCGCGCGCTGGACGCTGCCGCTTTGGCTGTTCGTGTCGGTGTCGGGGCTCGTCGTCTATGTCCTCGCCGTGCACATCTATCCCTATGGAGGCAAATTGTCGTGACCGCCATCGTCAGCGCCAAGGATGTCGCCGGGGCCGGTGACGCGTTCGCCGGATACATCGCGGACGAGGATGGTCGCGCCGAGGCGCGCGGCTGGGTCGCGCTCGCGGCCGGGTCGCTGGCGATCGCCGGCGTCTTCGCGCTGCTGGTGGCGATGTCGCGCGTTCCCAAGATCGCCGACATCTTGCCGTGGATGGCGGACTTCTTCAGCCGCGGCCTCGTCATTCACGTGGTGTTTTCCTTCGTCGTCTGGTTTCTCACCGTGTTCGCGCTGATGGCGACGCTGGCGAGCTATCGCATCGCCGCGCCGGCGCCGCCGCCGCTCGCCTGGGCGGGGCGGGTCGGGCGCGGACTGGTGTCGCTGTCGTTTCCGTTCCTGCTGGTGCCGGCCTTCTTCCGGTCGACGGAGGCTTCGCTCAACAACTACGTTCCGGCGATCGATCATCCTTATTACATCGGTGGGCTCGTCCTGCTGTTCATCGGCATTCTGTTTCCGGCGGCGCGGCTCGCCGCGACCGTGCGCGCGCGCAAGGCGCCGCTCGACGGGCTTTCCTTCGCCGCGAGCGCGGGCGTGTTCGTTTACCTGATCGCGCTCGTTTGCATCGCCCTCGCGGCGCGCGGCGCGGACAAATCGCAGGGCGCCTACGGCTTCTTCGAGCATCTATTCTGGGGCGGCGGTCACGTGCTCCAGTTCCTCAACGTGATCATGCTGATCGGCGGCTGGTTCGCGCTCGGCCGCAAGGTCCATGGCGTGGATCCGATCGATCCCACGGTGTTCCGCATGGCGGTGCTGCTGCTCATGCTCGCCGTCGTGCCGGCGCCGATGTTCTATTTCGCCTTCGCCAAGAATCCGCAGAAGCTCACGTCGGTGTTCATCGCGCTTCAATATGGGCTCGGCCCGCCGGCGCTGATCGCGAGCGTGGCGATGCTGATCACGGCGCGGCGCCTGAAGCTGGCGAGCGGACAGGGCTGGCCGTGGCGCGATCTCGGCTTCCTCGCCGTCGCGCTGTCGATGCTGGTGTTCGCGATCGGCGGCGCCTTCGGCTTCGTCGTCGACGGGCAGGATACGCGCACGCCGGCGCATTATCACGGCGTCATCGCCGGCGTGAATCTGGTGATGATGGGGCTGTTCCTCGTCGTGTTCCTGCCCGCGATCGGCCGGAGCGTGAATCTCGGCGCGCGCAACATCCGCGCCCAGGTCATGCTGTTCGGCCTCGGGCAGGCGGCGGCCTGCGTCGGCCTGTTCTGGGCGGGTGGCTACGGCGCGCCGCGCAAGGTGGCGGGCTATTCGGGCACGCTCGTCGACGGGGCGGTGGTCGGCATGTATCTCAACGGCATCGGCGCGCTGGTGGCGATCATCGGCGGGGTGATGTTCATCTGGACGGTGCTCGCGGCCGTGCTTCGCCGCTCGGGCGACGGCGACGCGCCCAATTCCGCGGGGCCCGAAACCACTGGTACAATACCCGTTGCGCCCGCGCCCGGCGCGGAGGCGACGGGACCGGGGGCCGCCTCCACCGGGCGCTCGGGCATCCGCTCCGTGTTGATCGTCGCGATCCTGATCGCGGCGACGGCGATCGCGGCGGCGGCCGCATTGCGCCTGAGCGATCGCTTCGGCGATCAATCGGACTTCGCCATCCGCGAGTTGACCGATCGCGGGCCCGCGACGTTGCCTGCGCCGGTCACGACGCGCGTGGCCAGCGCGGGAGCCTCGCTGATGCTGATTTATGTCGGCGCCGACGACTGCGCGCCGTGCAAGGTCTGGCAGCGCGACCGGATCGGCGAGATCGCGAAATTTTCGCGCGTCGAGTTCCGCGAGGTGAAATCGCCGACTCTGCTCGACGTGATGAAGGACGCGAACTGGCCGGACGATCTGCGCCCGTTCCGCGCGCGGATCGCCAAGGGCTCGGCCGTGCCGCTGTGGATGGTCGTGCTCGACGGCGAGATCGTGGTGCAGTCCTTCGGCCTGGCGCAATGGGACAAGACGATCGTCCCGCATCTGCGCGGCCTGTCGCGCTAGTGGTCCAATTCCGACATTCGCATCCCTGTTCCGCGCGCGCGTCGCGAGGCGGAGCGCCGGGATGAGCGCCGAGGACGCGCGGGCAAGCGCGCCGGTTTCCGCGCGGGTTCGGCGGCGGCGCTGGACGGCGCTGTCGCTGCTGGTGGCGAGCGGGGCGGTCAACTATCTCGATCGCGGCACGCTCGCGGTCGCCAACGTCGTCATTCAGCGGGAAATGAACATTAACGCCCGCGACATGGGCCTGCTGTTGTCGGCCTTCGCCTTCTCCTACGCGTTCGCGCAGATCCCGGTCGGTCCGATCATCGATCGGTTCGGGCCGCGCCGCGTCCTCGGGCTGGGCATCGCCGCGTGGTCGACGGCGCAGACGGCCTGCGCCCTGGTGACGAGCTATCCGCAATTCATCATCGCGCGGCTCGCGCTCGGCGTGACCGAGTCGCCGCAGTTCCCGACGGCGGCGCGCGTGACCGCGAACTGGTTCGCGATGCGCGATCGCGGCCTGCCGACGGGCGTCTTCAACACAGCCTCGATGCTGGGCTCGGCGCTCGCGCCGTTTCTGCTGACATGGCTGATGCTGGCGTTCGGCTGGCGATGGATGTTCGCGATCATGGGGCTGGCCGGGCTCGCCGTCGCCGCGATCTGGTACGCCGTCTATCGCGATCCGGCCGACGCTGGTCTGAGCGAGGAGGAACGCGCGAGCATCGCGCGCGGCGCCAATCCCTCCGTCGAGGGCCCGTACTTCGTCCATTGGGCGCGCCTGTTTCGGCTGCCGACGACCTGGGGCATGGTGATCGGCATGATGGGGCTGAGCTATCTCAACTACATCTACATCACCTGGCTGCCGGCCTATCTCGAAATGGAGCGGCACCTGACGATCCAGCAGACCGGGTTCGCCGCCACCATTCCCTTCCTGTTCGGCATGCTCGGGTCGCTCGCCGGCGGGCTCCTGTCGGACGCTTGCGGCCGGCGCGGGTTTTCGCCGATCGCGAGTCGCAAGGTGCCGATCATTCTCGGCCTGTGCGGCGCGGCGGCGTGCACCATCGCGGGGGCCTTCGCGGCCGGCGTGGTCGTGGCGCTGGTCTTCATGTCGGCGTCGATGTTCTTCAGCTACGTCGCCGTCGCCGGCGTCTGGTCGATGCCGAACGCGATCGCTCCCCAAAACGAGGTCGCGAGCCTCGGCGGCATTCAGAATTTCGGCGGCTATCTCGGCGCCACTGCCGCGCCGGCGGTCACCGGCTTCGTCGTGCATGCCACCGGATCGTTCGTGCCCGCGCTGCTCGCCGGCGCCGCGGCCGCGATGATCGGCGCGGCGAGCGTGCTCGTCGTCGTGCGCGCGCCGATCCGCGCGGATTGACGCGGTAGATCGACCGCGCGCGGAATTGATTGTCAGGCGAAACGCCGGGCGCGGCGCGCGGGCTTGCGGCAGGCGCTCGAACAGAAGATTCGATGCAGCACCGAAATGACCTCGCCGACGCGCGCGCTGCCGATCGAATAATGGATCGTCTGCGCTTCGCGGCGCGTCACCACGAGGCTGTCCTGGCGCAGCCGCGCCAGATGCTGCGACAGCGCCGACTGGCCGAGGCCGACCGATTGTCGCAACGCCGACACCGAGCGCTCGCCCATGTGCAATTCGCACAAGATCGCCAGGCGATGTTCGTTGGCGAGCGCCTTGAGCAATGTTTCCGCCTGACGCGCCTTCGCCTTCAGCGCCCGCATTTCTGAGTTCTGTAAATTCATGTTTTCTAAATTAGAAAAAATGAATATATACGTCAACATGAATATGGCGCGGACGGCGCGAGCGTCACGCGCGCCGACCCCAACGCGTTTCGCGGCGAGAATCGCGCCGCTCCCTTCACCAAAGGAGAATGTTGGATGAAACCCGACTGGCCCGAACTCACCAAGGATCTCTCCGGCATGCTGCGCGAATTGCGTGGCGGCGCGCCGGAAGTCATGAAAGCCTTCACCGCGATCGCCCAGACGGCGCTCCAGGCCAAGGCGCTCGACACCAAGACCAAGGAGTTGATCGCGCTCGGCATCAGCGTCGCGGTGCGGTGCGACGATTGCATCGCCTTCCACGCCAAGGCCGCCGTCGACCAGGGCGCGAGCCGCGAGGAGGTGCTCGAGACGCTCGGCATGGCGATCTATATGGGCGCGGGACCGTCGGCGATGTATGCGAGCCACGCCTTCGAGGCCTATTCGCAGTTCGCCAAGGCGAAGGAGCAGGCCGCTGCGCCGCGTCCCTGATCGCTAACGCGGACGATAAACCCGCGCGGTCAGACGCCGGGCCAGGCCTCGATCGCCGCATAGGCGCGGTCGAGGTCGTCGGCCGTGGCGCAATAAGGCGGCATCAGGTAGATGACGTCGCCGAGCGGGCGCAGCAACAGGTCGCGGGACTGGAAATAGTCGTAGAGGCGCGGGCCGACCTCGGCGAGGTAGCCGGGGTTTTCGGCGGCGACGTCAATGGCGGCGATGGTGCCGAGCCGGCGCGGATTCTTGAAACGCGGATCGCCGGTAAGCCGCGCGAGACCCTTCTCCTGCAAGGCGCCGAGCGCTGCGACGCGCGCGCGTACGGGTTCATCCTCCCAGATTTTGAGATTTTCCAGCGCCGCCGCGCAGGCGATCGGGTTGGCGGTGTAGGAGCTGGAGTGGAAGAATGCGCGCGCGCGGTCCTGCGAATAATGCGCGTCGAATATGTCGGCGCGGCAGAGCGTCGCCGCCAGCGGCAAAGCGCCGCCGGTGATGCCCTTGGCGAGGCAGAGAATGTCGGGCGTGACGCCCGCCTGTTCGCACGCGAACAGCGTGCCGGTTCGGCCAAATCCGGTCAGCACCTCGTCGGCGATGAGAAGCACGCCATGCGCCGCGCACAGGCGCTTCATTTCGGCGAGCACCTCCGGCGCGTAGACGCGCATGCCGCCGGCGCCGAGCAACAGGGGTTCGACGATCAGCGCGGCGACCGGCGCGCGCCGGCATTCCCGGTCGATCGCGTCGAGGCAGGCCTGCTCGCCGCCGACGGAGGGAAAGGGCACGCGGCCGACATCGAACAGCAGCGGCTCATAGGGCGCGTTGAATACGCCGCGCGCGCCGACCGACATGCCGCCGATGGTGTCGCCGTGATAGCCGTGCTCGAGCGCGAGGATGCGCGTGCGCGCCTCGCCCCGGTTGCGCCAATAGCCGAGCGCCATCTTCAGCGCGACCTCGACGCTGGTCGAGCCGCTGTCGGAGAAGAACACGTGGTCGAGCCCGGCGGGCGCGATGGCGACCAGCCCGCGCGCGAGCCGCTCGGCCGGTTCGTGGGTGTAGCCGGCGAAGATCACCTGATCGAGTTGTTCGGCCTGGCGCGCGATCGCGGCGACGATGCGCGGATGGCAATGGCCGTGGGTGATCACCCACCAGGACGAGATCGCGTCGAAGATGCGTCGGCCGTCGCGCGTTTCGAGATAGGCGCCGTTCGCTCGAACGACCACGGGTGCGTTCGGCTGCAGCGCGTGCTGGGTGAAAGGGTGCCAGACCGGCGAGGGCGTCTCGGTCATGACGCGTGTCCGCGAAAATCGGAAAGGCGGAAGCCTTCGGCAAAGGCCTCGCGCAACGTCGCCGGCGTGAGCGGGTCGAGCAACGGCAACCGGCCGAGCCGGCGCGCGCCGCCCATCGCCGCGATGGTCGCCTCGCTGTCCTCGTTCGCCTCGCCGATGAAGGCGACGCCGCGCAGGGGAACGCCGCGCGCGCGCAGCGCGGCGATGGCGAGAAGGCTGTGATTGATGGTGCCGAGAGTGGTGCGCGCGCACAAGACCGTCGGCAGGCGCCAGCGCTCGAACAGGTCGAGAAACGTCGCCGCGCGCGTCAGCGGCGTCATGACGCCGCCGGCGCCCTCGATGACGAGCGGCGCGTCGATTTCCGGCGGGGCGAGGCGGTCGATGTCGATGGCGACGCCGTCGAGCTCGGCGGCGCGATGCGGCGACAGCGCCGATCGCAGGCGATGGATTTCGGGAATGGCGCGGGACGCGCCAAGGCCGGCAAGCCGCGTGACCGTGGCGCGATCGCTCTCGCCGTCGAGCCCGGCCTGCACCGGCTTGAAATAGGTCGCGCCCAGCGCCTCGACCAGCGCGGCCGAGAAGATCGTCTTGCCGACGCCGGTATCGGTTCCGGTCACGACGAGCCTGATGCTCATGCCGCGGCCTTCAGCTCCTCGGCGAGCGCGTCGATCAGGCTGTCGATCGCGGCCTCGTCGACATGCAGCGTGATGGCGATCCTCAGCCGCGACGTGCCTTCGGGAACCGTCGGCGGGCGCACGCAGCGGATGTCGAAGCCGCGCCGCTGCAGCGCCGCGGCGAGGGCGAGCGCCGCGCGGTCCTCGCCGATCACCACCGGGATGATCTGCGATCCGGACGGCGCGATGCCGCAGCGGCGGCGCAGGCCGGCGGCGGCGAATTCGACGAGCTGGTGGAGGCGGGCGCGCCGCACGGGCGGGGCGCGCAGCAGGCCGAGCGCGGCGCGCGTGACGGCGGCGATCAGCGGGGAGGGGGCGGTCGCGAAGATGAACGGCCGGGCGCGGTTGACGATGAAGTCGCGGATCGAGCGGCGCGCGCAGATGAGGGCGCCCGAGGTTCCGATCGCCTTGCCGCAGGTATGGAGCGTGACGACGTTGTCGCGTCCCTCCAGCGCCGCCGAACGGCCGCGGCCGTCCAGCCCGAACACGCCGGTCGCGTGCGCCTCGTCGATGACGAGGAAGGCATCGTGGCGGTCGGCGATCCCGGCGAGTTCGCCGAGATCGGGCCCGTCGCCGTCCATGCTGTAAAGGCTTTCGACCGCGATCCACGGCCGCCCGGTCGCGCCGGAGGCGCGCCAGCGCCGGATCGCGTCGTCGAAGGCGCCGACATCATTGTGCGGCACCGGCGCGGTCATGGCGCGTCCGGCGCGCATGCCCTCATGCGCGCTGGCGTGAACGAGTTCGTCGTACAGGACGAGATCGTCGCGTTGCGGCAGGGTCGAGAACAGCGCGAAATTGGCGACGTAGCCGCCGCCGAAGGCGAGCGCGGTCTCGGCGCCGAAAAACGCGGCGGCCTCCGCTTCCAGCGCCTCGTGCTCGGGATGATTGCCGCGCAGCAGTCGCGAGCCGCCGGCTCCGACCGGCACGCCGCGCGCGAGCGCTTCCGTCGCGGCTTCCGCGAGTTCGGTCGATTCGGCGAGCGCGAGATAATCGTTCGAGGAAAGATCGACGCCGCTTCGCGGGTTCAGCGCCCGCAGCCGGCCCCTGGCGGCGAGATCGCTCAAGGCCTCGTCGTAGCGGTCAGGCATCGGCGCTCCCGTCGCAAGCGGCGACCGGTTCCGGCTTCAGGCCGAGGCGGGCGAACAGGCGGCCGTCGGCGTCCTCGCCGGGATTGGGCGCGGTCAGCAGCCGCTCGCCGGCGAAAATGGAATTGGCGCCGGCGAAGAAGCACAGCGCCTGCGTCTCGTCGCTCATGTCGGAACGTCCGGCGGAGAGGCGGACATGGGACGTCGGCATCAGGATGCGGGCGAGCGCGACGGTGCGCACGAATTCGATCGGGTCGATCCGCTCGGTCCCGGCGAGCGCGGTGCCCTCGATCGGAATCAGCATGTTGATCGGCACGCTTTCCGGCGGCGTTTCCATGTTGGCGAGGCTGAGCAGCATGTCGATGCGGTCGGCCGCGTCCTCGCCCATGCCGACGATGCCGCCGGCGCAGACCTTGATGCCGGCTTCCCGCACCCGCGCGATCGTCGCCAGGCGGTCGGCGAAGCCATGCGTCGTGACGATGTTGGGATAATTGCGCTCGGAGGTATCGATGTTGTGATTGTAGTAGTCGAGCCCGGACAGCTTCAGCCGCGCGACGTCGCCGTCGCCGAGCATGCCGAGCGTCATGCAGGTTTCCATGCCAAGCGCCTTGACGCCCTCGACCATGGCGCAGATGGCGTCCATGTCGCGCGTCTTGGGCTCGCGCCAGGCCGCGCCCATGCAATAGCGCGTGGCGCCGGCGTCGCGGGCCTTGCGCGCCTCGGCGATGACGGCCTCGACCTCCATCAGCTTGGCGGCCTTGACGTTCGACTTGGCGCGCGCCGACTGGCTGCAATAGCCGCAATCCTCCGCGCAGCCGCCGGTCTTGATGCTGATGAGCTGGCTCATCTGGATGGCGTTGGGATCGAAATGTGCGCGGTGCACGCGATGGGCCTCGAACAGGAGATCGTTGAACGGCGCGCGATAGAGCGCCTCGGCCCGCGCGCGTGTCCATGCGGGGCGGGCCGGAGCCGAGGCAAGATCATTGGGCTGCACGTTCATGCGCGTCTCTCCCTGGCGCGTCTCTCCCGCGCGGGCATAGGTCCCGCGTCGCCCCGCGTCGCCGGGGCTTCGGGTCCGATCCGCGGCGAGAGCCGAAGCCCTCCGCCGCCGAAGCATCCCGCCACCGTCAAGAAAGATCAATATATATCAATATATTAGAAGGGCAAACCCGGCGCGTCGGATAGTCCCATGCGGTGGCGGCTCTAGGTCATTCCGGGGGCCAAGTCAACATAATGGCGGGACGCGCGAGCCCGGTCCTCAGCCCGTCACCGTCCACAGGAACAGCGGCAGCACGCCGACCGACATCAGCGTCGACAAGACGACGACTCCGGCGACCTCCTCCGGGCGACGATCGTGGCGCAAGGCGAACATGTAATTGAAAACCGCGACCGGCATCGCGCTCTGGATGACGACGACCCCGCGCGCGACGCCTTCGAGCCCGAATGCCGTCGCCACCAGCCAGCCGACGGCGAAGCCGATGCCGAGCCGGCCGCAGGCGATCAGGAAACTCCGCCGCGCCGAGGTGACGCGCAGGCGCGACAGCGACACGCCGAGCGAGATCAGCATCAGCGGCACCGCGAGGCCGGCCAGCATGCGCGTCGCGCGCTCCAGCATCGCGGGAAGCTCCAGCCCCGTCACGCTCAGGACCACCGCGAGCACGGTGCTCCACAAGATCGGCGACCACGCCACTTCCGCGATCGACAGGCGTCCGCTCGCGAGCAACTCGCCGACGGTGAAGTTGAACAGCGTGCCGATCGCGAAATAGGCGACGCCGAGCGCGAGCCCTTCCTCGCCGAACGCGAACAGGCACAGCGGCACACCCATGTTGCCGGTATTGGCGAACACCAGCGAGGGCAGGAACACCTCGACCGGCTGTCGCGTCGCCCGCAGCGCCAGCCAGCCGATCGCGATCGGCAGCGCGTGACAGGCGATCGCCGCGCCCGCCATGGTGGCGAGCGTCGCCGCCGGCAGCTTGGCGGAGACGAACGTGTCGATGATCAGAAACGGAGCGCCGACGTAGATGGTGAGCTCGGCGATGAAGCTGGCGTCGAACGGCCGTCCCGAGCGCGCCCACAGATAGCCGACCAGCGCCACCAGAAAGACCGGTCCGACCACATTGGAAAGAATGCCGATCACGACGATGCCCCGTTGCCCGCGCGGCAGGTGACACGAGAAATCCGCGCCGCGCAAGCGGGCGGGGGCGGGCGGCGCGATCGCGGCAAGGGGCGATAACGCGCTACCGCGATCCGGCCGCCTGGGCTATGCAGGTGGAACGGATGACCGAGCGAAAAGGGTAACGACGCGATGGCGAGCCCTCATTCCCATGCCGAGCACGCCGCGCCGGATTCGGGCGCGACCTGTCCCTTTCACGCCGACCGCGCCGAAGCCGAGAAGCCCGACGGGCGGCGCAAGGCGATGGTGCTGACGGGCGCCTCGCGCGGCATCGGCCACGCGACGGTGCGGCTCTTTTCCGACGCGGGATGGCGGGTCATCACCTGCTCGCGCCAGGCCTTCGAACGCGACCGTTGCCCCTGGAGCGCGGGCGCCGACGATCACGTCCAGGTCGACCTCGCCGACAGCCAGGCGCTGGCGCGCGCGATCGCCGAGATCAAGGCGAGGCTCGGCGGCGCGCCGCTCGACGCGCTCGTCAACAACGCCGGCATCTCGCCGAAAGGGCCGCAAGGCGAGCGCCTGACCTCGCTGACGACGCCGGTGATGACCTGGATGACGGTGTTTCACGTCAATTTCCTCGCCCCCATTCTCATGGCGCGTGGACTGTTCGATGAATTGAAGGCGGCGCAAGGCGCGGTGGTGAACGTGACGTCGATCGTCGGCTCGCGCGTGCATCCGTTCGCGGGCGCGGCCTACGCCACCTCGAAAGCGGCGCTCGCCTGCCTGACGCGCGAAATGGCGTTCGATTTCGCGCCCCACAATATTCGCGTCAACGCGATCGCGCCCGGCGAGATCAAGACCGACATTCTCTCGCCCGAGACCGAGGCCATGCTCGCCCCGACGATCCCGATGCGCCGCATCGGCACGCCCGACGAGGTCGCCAAGGTGATCTTCTTTCTGTGCTCGTCGGCGGCGAGCTACGTCACCGGCGAGGAAATCCAGATCAACGGCGGACAGCACGTCTAGGTGACGCCAGCGTGAATTTCGCGGCGGCGGCAACGACCTTCGCGATCGCGGTCCGCCCGACTCTGAATCTGGCGCATGGCATTCGCGCGAGGCGATTTCGTCTCGGCGGAAATGCGCTAGCGCAGCAGCATTTTCACCAGCATGGCGAAGCGGCGGCCATAGGGCGGCGCGAATAGGCCGAGGCCGTTGACGCGGCTCTGCGTGAACACCGGCTTCATGTGCGAGAATTCGCGGAAGCCGTCCTCGCCGTGATAGACGCCCATGCCGGAGGGGCCGACGCCGCCGAAGGGCAGGCCGTCCTGCGCGATGTGGAGCAGCGTGTCGTTGATGGTGACGCCGCCGGAGACGGTCTCGGCCATGACCTTCTTGACGCAGGCCTCGTCGCGCGAAAACAGATAGAGCGCGAGCGGGCGCGGCCGCGCTCGCACGTAGGCGATCGCGGCCTCGATCGTGTCGCAGCCGACGAGCGGCAGCAGCGGGCCGAAGATTTCCTCCCGCATGATCGCCGCGGTGTCGGGCACGCCGGTGAGCGCGGCCGGCATCATCAGGCGGCGCGCGGGATCGCCGTCGCCGTCGGCGAGCGGCGTGACGGTCGCGCCGGCGGCGCGCGCCTCGTCGAGAAGGCCGGCGAGGCGGGCGTATTGGCGGTCGCTGATGATGGTGGTGTAATCGCGCTCGCGCGTGCGCGCCGGATAGAAGCGCAGCGTCGTCGCGCGCGCCTTGTCGATGAATTCCGTGATCCGGTCGTTCGGCAACAGCACGTAGTCCGGCGCGATGCAGGTCTGGCCGGCGTTGTACAGCTTGCCGGCCATGATGCGCGTCACCGCGCGATCGAAATCGGCGTCGGCGGCGATGATCGCGGGCGACTTGCCGCCGAGTTCGAGCGTCACCGGCGTCAGATTGTCGGCGGCCGCGCGCATGATGTGATGGCCGACCGCGGTCGAGCCGGTGAACAGCAGCCGGTCGAAGGGCAGCGCCGAAAACGCCCCGCCGATGTCGGCGGCGCCATTGACGACCGCGAGTTCCGCCGGATCGAAAGCATCGGCGACGAGACGCGCGAACAATTCGCCGAAGCGCGGCGAGAATTCCGACAACTTGACCATGGCGCGATTGCCTGCCGCGATCGCCGAGGTCAGGGGGCCGACGGTGAGCAGCAGCGGATAATTCCACGGCGAGATGATGCCGGCGACGCCAAGCGGCTGCGGCATGACGCGCGACCGGCCGGGGCGAAACCAGATCGTGGTGGGGCGCCGGCGCGCGCGCATCCAGCGCTCGCCGTGGGCAAGGGCGTGGCGAAACGCCCCGAGCGTCGGGACCAGTTCGAGGAGGTCGGTCTCGCCCGCGGCGCGGTTGCCGAAATCCTCGTTGATCGCGGCGGCGATCGCGGCGCGATGCGTCATGACGAGCGCGCGGAGCCGTCGCAGCCGGTCGCGCCGCGTTTGCCAGGTCGCGGGCGGCTCGGCGCGCGAGGCGGCGAATTGGCGGTCGAACGTTTCGCGAAGTTCTGCGGGCGTCGTGGTCACGCGGTCTGTCCTCCGGCTCGCGGCGCGGAGGGCACATCCGCGGCCGCGTCGTTCCAGTCCTGCCGGTCGGCGGACGGAAGATGGCTCATGGCGTGCTCGGCGAGCGCCGTGATCGTCAGGCTCGGATTGACGCCGAGATTGGCGCCGAGCATCGCGCCGTCGCAAATATACATGTTGCGATAGCCGAAGACACGGTGGCGACCGTCGCAGACGCCCTCGCCGGGCGCGCGCGCGATCACCGCCCCGCCCATGCAATGCGCGGTCATGGGAATATTGAACAGGATTTCGGTGAGCGAGGTCATCGGCAGGCCGCCGGTCGCTCGCGCGGCCTTGACGGCGAAATCATTGGCTTGCGGAATGAAGGTCGGGATCGGCGCGCCGGTCGTGACCAGGCGTTTCATGAACGGCCAGTACCACGCCCGCTTGAGCCGCATCTTCAGGCGGCCGTCGAGCGTCTGCATGCACAGGAAGATCATCGACTCGCGGGCGAACCCCACCGGATTGAGAAGGCGCAGCAGCGCGCGCGGCCGGGTCACGGCCATGCCGGCGAGCGAGGCGAGCCATACCAGGCGGCGATGCCAGCCCGGCCGGCCGGAGGCGAGCAAGGTGGTGATCAGGCCCATGCTGTCGGAGCCCTTCGGATAGCGCGTCGCCTCGATATGGGTGTACTGATCGATATAGACCCCCGAACCGATGGCCACGCCCTCGGAGAGGTCGACCTCGGAACGCGGGTAGCGCACGCCGATCAACGATTCGGCGTTGGTGATGACGTGGTCGCCGAGCGCGTCGGAGACGCGCGGCAGCGAGCCGCTCAGCTTCAGCCGGAACAGCAGGTCCTGCGTGCCGAGCGAGGAGGCCGACAGCACCACGCCGCGACAGGTGAACACGCCGCGCGAGCCGCCGTCCGCCTTGCCCGCGCCCATCGCCCGTGTCGTGACCCGGTAGCCGTTCGCGCCGTCGCTCGCGCCCTCGCGCGGGACGATGTCGACGACCTTGGTGTCGGCATGGACGGTCGCGCCGAGCTTCTCGGCGAGATAGAGATAATTGACGTCGAGGGTATTCTTGGCCCCGTGGCGGCAGCCGACCATGCAGCCGCCGCAGCCGTTGCAGGTCGTCCGCTCCGGGCCCGCGCCGTCGAAATAAGGATCGGAATGGGTCGTGCCCGGCGCGTCGCCGTCGTCGCCGAAGAAGACGCCGACCTCGGTCGGATAATAAGTGTCGCCGACGCCGGCCGCGTCCGCCATCTGCTTTAGCCGCTGGTCGGCCGGGCCGAGCCTGCGGTTGGTGGTGACGCCGAGCATGCGCCGGGCGGTGGCGAAATGGCCGGGCATCACCTTGTGCCAGTCGGCGACGCCCGCCCATGTTCCCTCGTTCCAGACCTTCGCCGGCGGCACCAGCAGCGTGTTGGCGTAGGTGATCGAGCCGCCGCCGACCGCGTTGCCGCTGAGCACGACGACATGGCGAAAGATGCGCAGACTGAAGAAGCCGCGCAGACCGATCTCGGGACGCCACAGCCAGCGCGACAGCGACCAATTGGTTTTCGGCAGAGTGTCGGGCGTCCAGCGCCGGCCCATCTCCATCACGCCGACGCGGTAGCCCTTTTCGGCGAGTCGCAACGCCGCGACGCTGCCGCCGAAGCCGGAGCCCACGATGATGTAGTCGTAATCGAAGCTCATGGGTAATGCCGGGATGATGCCTGCCCGCGGCGGCATCCGGCGTTGTCGCCGCCGTGCCGCCCTATACGGTCGCCTTCCAGCGTCGCAGAAGATCGCCGAAATCGCCACGGCGGGATTTGGGACAGTTGCTAGGCGTTCGCGAGAAGCGCGGCCCCGGCGCGGGGTGCACGGTCCCGTCCGTCTCGACGAAAGTTCGGCGCGCGATGTTATGCGGGTGTTGCGGCGCCTCGGCGATGGAGAGGACCGGGCTGACGCAGGCGTCGCGCCCCTCGAAGATCGTCATCCATTCGGCGCGCGATTTTGACGCGAAGATATCCGCGAAGCGCGCTTCCATGGCCGGCCAGCCGTTACGGTCGAGCTGAACGACCGAGTTGGCGGGAATGCCGAGTCCCTTCAGCAATTCGGCGAAAAACGCCGGTTCGATCGCGCCGACCGCCATGTACTCGCCGTCGGCGCAGCGATAGCAACGGTAGAACGGCGCGCCGCCGTCGAGCAGGTTCCCGCCGCGCGGGCGTGGCCACACGCCCTGCTTCTGAATGGCATAGAACACGCTCATCAGCAGCGCGGAGCCGTCCGTCATCGCCGCGTCGACCACCTGGCCCTTGCCCGAGCGTTGCGCCTCGACGCGCGCGGCGAGAACGCCGGCCAAGAGCAGCATCGCGCCGCCACCGTAATCGCCGACGAGATTGAGCGGCACGGTCGGCGGTTCGTTCGCCTTTCCGATCGAGGACAGCGCGCCGCTGAGCCCGATGTAATTGATGTCATGGCCGACACGCGGCGCCAAAGGTCCCTGTTGGCCCCATCCCGTCATCCGTCCGTAGACGAGGCGGCGATTGCGCGCCAGGCAAGCATCGGGTCCGAATCCCAGCCGCTCCATCACGCCGGGACGGAACCCCTCGATCAGGATGTCGGCGTGACCGATCAGTTCGAGCAGCGCGGCGCGATCGACCTCGTATTTGAGATTGGCGGTGAGGGTCGTGCGTCCGCGCAGCAGCACCTCCGCGCCGAGCCGGTCGAGCGGCGATGGGCTGCCGTCCCGGACGATGCGCGCCACGTCCGCGCCCATGTCGGCGAGCATCATGCCGCAAAACGGCACCGGTCCGATCGCGTTCATCTCGATGACGCGGGTGCCGACGAGTGGTCCGCCGCCCTTGTGTTGCTTGTCCGCCGTGGCCTTACGCATCGGAATGATCCAGAAATTCGTTTCCCTAGGTCCCACCGGGCGCTTTCGCCGTTGTCGATCGCTCCGGCGGGCGATGCCAGCCGAAAAAAAGCGATTGAGCAATAAGCGGATTGGTAAGGCCGAGGAGGAATCGGACGAATTCGAAACGAAAGTGGATGCGATTGCAAGTCTCGTCGGTCGTCCCGTCATGCACAATCCCAAGGAGTGGGAGCCATGCGCGGCGGTCGCGGCCATTGACTTTCATGCGAAGCTTTCCTGAACTGCCGCCCTGTCGCATGTCCCAAGCTGGCTGGGCCGGCGCGGACCGCCACCGGCGACGGCGTAATGCGCGGTGGGCGCCGCGACCGCCGGCGCGAGCCGAGAGTTCCTGCAACGCAATCAATGCCACGCGGAAAGGCGCATCATGATCGACTTGCATTATTGGCCCACGCCGAACGGTCACAAGATCACGATCTTCCTCGAAGAGGCGAAGCTGCCCTACAAGATCTTTCCCGTGAACATCGGCAAGGGCGACCAGTTCAAGCCGGAATTCCTGGCGATCGCGCCAAATAACCGCATGCCCGCGATTGTGGACAACGCGCCCGCCGACGGCGGCAAGCCGGTGTCTGTATTCGAGTCAGGCGCGATCCTGCTCTATCTCGCGGAGAAGTCGGGGCGGTTCCTGCCGTCCGACCTGCGCGGACGCTTCGACGTCGTTCAATGGCTGTTTTGGCAGATGGGCGGCCTCGGGCCGATGGCCGGGCAGAATCACCATTTCGCGATCTACGCGCCCGAGCCGATCCCCTATGCCATCGACCGCTACGTCAAGGAGACCAACCGCCTGTATGGCGTGCTGAATAAACGCCTCGCCGATCGCGAGTTCATCGCCGGCGCCTATTCGATCGCCGACATGGCGAGCTATCCCTGGATCGTGCCGTGGAAGCGGCAGGGCCAGGACCTCGATGACTTCCCCCATCTCAAGCGCTGGTTCGAAGCCATCGCGGCGCGGCCGGCCGTGACGCGCGCCTACGAGATCGGCAAGGAGGTCAATCCCAACGCGACCGTCAATCGCACCGACGAGGAACGCAAGATCCTGTTCGGTCAGTCCGCCTCCGTCGTGAAGTCCTGAGGAGCACGAGCGCCATGCGAACTCTCCACGATCTCGCCGCCGCCGATCCGGCGCGACGGTTCAGCCCGTTCTGCTGGCGCACGAAGCTGGCGCTCGCGCATAAGGGTCTCGAGGTGGAAACGATCCCGTGGCGTTTCACCGAGAAGGAGGCGATCGCCTTCACCAAGCAGGGCCGCGTGCCGGTGCTGATGGATGGCGACAAGCCGGTCTGGGATTCCTGGACCATCGCCGAATATCTGGAGGACACCTATCCCGACCGGCCGTCGCTGTTCGGCGGCGCCGGCGGACGCGCCATGGCGCGCTTCATCAACGGTTGGGGCGACGCCAGCCTTCACCGTTCGATGTTCCGCCTGATCCTGACCGACATCTTCGGCCATCTGCACGAAAAGGACCGCGCCTATTTCCGCGAAAGCCGCGAGAAGCAGCTCGGCATGACGCTGGAGGCGGCGAGCGCGGACCGCGACACGCGCGTGGAGGCGTTCCGCCAGAATCTCGATCCGCTGCGGATGATGCTGCGCGGACAGCCGTTCGTCGGCGGCGCGTCGCCCGATTACGGCGACTACATCATCTTCGGCGGCTTCCAATGGGCGCGCTGCATCAGCCCGTTCCGGCTTCTGGTCGAGGACGATCCGGTGTTCGCGTGGCGCGAGCGCATGCTTGACGCGCTCGACGGCTTCGCGCGCAAGGCGGTCGCCTATCCGGTGTAAGGTTCAGGCAAGGCCGCCGCCGCGCGCAGGCAAACCGGGCAGAGGCAGTCGCTTGCGGCATCGGTCGGGATGGGCAGGCGGAACGTCTCATGGGCGCACCAGCATTCGCCCGACAGATCGCAGCCGAACGAGGCGCCGCACCTGGCGCAGACGACGACGCGCGCGGGGTTTGAATTTGCCGGCTCGCCCGTCATCGCTATTGGAAGACCACGACCTTGGTGCCGACGGGCACGCGCTCGTAGAGATCGACGATCTCGTCATTGACGAGGCGGAAGCATCCCGACGACACGGCGTGGCCGATCGTCTGCGGCGCGTTGGTGCCGTGGATGCGATAGACGGTGCCGCCGAGATAGAGCGCGCGCGCGCCCATCGGGTTGCCCGGCCCGCCCGCCATGAAGCGCGGCAGGTAGGGCTGACGCGTGATCATTTCCGCCGGCGGCGTCCAATCCGGCCATTCCGCCTTGCGCGTGACCTTGAGCAGGCCCGACCACTCGAAGCCTTCGCGTCCGACGCCGATGCCGTAACGCAGCGCGCGGCTGTTCGGCATGATCAGGTAGAGGAAGCGCTCGCGCGTGTTGACGACGATGGTGCCGGGCGGATGATCCGAGCGGTAGAACACCGGCGTGCGGCGATAGGCGGCGGGAAGCTCCGTCGACTCGTCCGGCTCGACGCCGGGATCGGAGTCCGCGATCGTCGGCTGGATCGCTCGGTATTGCTGGGGCGTCCCGTATTGGGCGTGCGCCGGCAATGTCCAGACCGCGATCGCCAGAGCCGTCAGGATCGGGGCCGTCAATCGAATCATCGTTTTCTTCCCGCCTAGGACCGGACGCCGCCAATCCTGCCCCGGGCATCGACCGAGTTCAACACGATCTTGCGCTGGCTTTCCGCGAAGCGGGAGGCTACGCGGCGGTATCGCGCTCTCCTTCTCGATGGGCCTTGCCATGACGTTTTCGCCGCCGGCTTCGGTTCTGCCGATCATTCTCCTCGTCGCCTCCAACGTCTTCATGACCTTCGCCTGGTATGGGCATCTGCGATTCAAGGAATCGCCGCTCGCCGCCGCCATCCTCGTCAGCTGGGCGATCGCCCTGATCGAGTACTGCCTCGCCGTTCCGGCCAATCGCTGGGGCAGCGCGGTCTATTCGACCGCCGAGCTCAAGACGATCCAGGAGGTCGTCACGCTCATCGTCTTCGCCGTCTTCTCGGTGCTCTATCTCAAGGAGCCGATCGCCTGGAACCACGGGATCGGATTTGCGTTCATCGCGGCCGGCGCGTTCTTCATCTTTCACAAATGGTGAGCGCGGACACGATCTAACGGGCCGCCGGCGACAGTCGAAGGATCCGGCCCGGATCGTCGTCGGTCAGTAGCCACAGCGCGCCGTCGGGACCTTCGCGCACATCGCGGATGCGCTCGCCGAGCTTTTCCAGCAGCCGCTCCTCGCCCGTCACCTTGTCGCCATCGATCGACAGGCGCGAAAGCATCCGCCCGGCGAGCGCG
This sequence comes from Xanthobacteraceae bacterium, assembly GCA_041918675.1. Lineage (GTDB taxonomy): Bacteria > Pseudomonadota > Alphaproteobacteria > Rhizobiales > Xanthobacteraceae > SCUB01. The sequence goes on along the minus strand of JAYRVF010000014.1, from coordinate 216,145 downwards.
CCGGTGAACAGGCTGCCGCGCCATGTCGGGAACAGGCCTGCGGCCAGAAACGCCATCCCGGACGGCGCGATCGAAGGCACCCAATATTTGATCGGCTGTTCCATGCCTTCCTTGTGCGTGCTCTCGTGGATTCGCGCGCCCGAATAATCGATGCCGTAGCCGATGACGGGCCAGCCGTAATTCCTTCCGGGCAGGATGATGTTGACCTCGTCGCCGCCGCGCGGACCGTGCTCGATCTCCCACAACTGGCCGGAGGCGGGATTGATGGCGAGGCTCTGCGGATTGCGGTGGCCGTAGCTCCAGATTTCGGGCCGTGCGCCGGGACGCCCGAGAAAGGGATTGTCCGGGGGAACGGAGCCGTCCGGCGCGACGCGCACGATCTTGCCCAGGTGATTGGCGAGGTTCTGCGCCTGGTCGCGCGGCGTGTAGTGGTCGCCGAGCGTGAGAAAGAGGTTGCGGTCCGGCGCCTGGACGATGCGGCAGCCGTAGTGATAGCCGGCCGAGAGCGGTCCTTCCTGGCGGAAGATGATCTGGACGTCGCCAAGACCCGGGCGCGGTCCGTCGACGAGGCGCGCGCGCGCGAGCGCGGTGCGGCCTCCGCCGTCGACCGGTTCGGCGAAGCAGAAATAGACCGTCGCGTTGGCGGAAAAGTCGCGGTCGAGGATGAGGTCGAGCATGCCGCCCTGCGCGGAGGCCCACACCCGGGGCGCGCCGGCGAGCGGGGCGGAAAGCTCGCCCTGGGGCGACACCAGGCGGATGCGTCCGGGCCTTTCGGTCACGAGCATCCGTCCGTCGGGCAGGAACGCCAGCGCCCAGGGATGGGAAAGACCGTCGGCGACGACCTCGACGCGCAGGTCGCCCGCCGAGGAGGGCGCGATCTCGACAGCCCGGCTCTCGGCCCGGGCGGCGCGGTCGAGGACGCCGGCGCCGCAAAGGAGCATGGCGCAGCCGAGCAACACGGCGCGCGCGGCCGTCGCGGGTATCTCCCGCGTCATCGCGATGGTGCCGGCATCACCGGCAAAGTCATGGCGCGCATTCCACTCGCGTCGGACCCCGTTTTGCCGGCCGCCGCATGCCGGCCGCTTGCCGGAATTGAGCCAGCGCGGCGACGCGCTTGCAAGCGCAATCGGCGCGGCTTTCCTCGGCGCGGGCGCGTTAATGCGGGACGAGATCGAACGCCGCCTTGGCGACGGAGATCGTCAGCGCCGACGCGGCGACGAGCGTGGAAAGGGCAAGGCCCGCGGCGGCGAGCAAGCTCGGCGCGACGGAGGTTCGACCGGGTTCGGCGCCGCCAAGGGCGGTGTCGTGTTCGGCGCGCGGGTCCGCTTGCGTGAACCCGCCCGGGTCTCCTCGCCTCGCGCGACGCGGGAAATCCGAGCAGCGCAGAGCCGGCGCGGTGTCTCGAAGCGAATCAGTCATGCCGGCATGATCGCCGAGGAAACGGGCCCAACCCCGGCGGGTTTGGAGTCGCGCCGTGGCCGGACCGTGGCGAAATCGTGGAACGGCTCACTCGGGCGGCGCGAGCGTGGCCGCGAGGATCGGCTCGACCGGTTCCGGCTTCCATTCGATCGGCACGAAACCGGGCTCGCTTTCCACGCGGCCCATCCAGGCGCGCAGCGCGGCGAAATCGTTCACGTGGAAATCGCAGCCGCTGGCGATGCGCGCGGTGGCGTAGAGCGCGATGTCGGCGACCGTCAGGTGCCCGGCGGCGATGTAGTCGTTGGCGGCGAGATGCTTGTCGAGAACCGCGAGCGCGCGATAGCCGCGATCAAGCCAGTCCTCGATCGAATGGGTGTGCAATTCGCGCCCGCCCTTGACCTGGGCGAGCCAGAAATGCGCCGCGCCGACATTGGGTTCGAGGCTGTGCTGTTCGAAGAACATCCATTGCAGGGCGAAGGCGCGGTCGAGGCGGTCCTCGGGAGCAAGCTGTGTGCCGATGGCGATGTACCAAAGGATCGCGTTCGATTCGGCCAGGAACCGGCCGGGCGCGACCTCGAGCACCGGCACCTGGCCGGTCGGGTTCATCGCCAGGAATTCCGGCGTCCGGCTCTCGCCCTTGAGGATGTCGATATCGACGAGGCGGTAGTCGACATTGAGCAGCGCGAGCGCGAGCCGCGCCTTGTAGCTGTTGCCGCCGACCCGCGTCGAATAGAGCGTGTACATCGCGCCTCCCAGTTCGCCGGCCGCGAACGCCGACGCGTCCGGATGCCGAGGCAACATGGCATCACAGTGGTGGCCGGCGTCCCGGCGCGCAAGGGCGGCGCGCGAAAAGCACGATGCGCGGCGCAAATCCATGGCGTGGCGAAAAAATGTGTTCCGGCCCGCGCCGCTCCGGAACGATTATTGCCGTGTATCGCCGAGGAAACGTCCGCTTCGCGACATTCCCGAAAAGTGAAGCTTTTCGCGACTTGGGGGAAGAAACCCCCAGGATGGGCGAGGGGGAGGACCGGGCGCGCGCGGGGACTGTGGGCCGTGGGCGTGGAAATTCTTGCGACGCAACGAAGCCTTGCCTAGTGTGCGGCGTTTCGTTTCGACCGGTCGCGCACGGCGCGAAGATCGTCCGGAAGGTCATTCTTGGGAGCAGCAGGAAATGGGTTTCATCGCCGACTCGCTCAGCCGTATCAAGCCGTCCGCGACGCTCGCGGTCACGGACAAGGCGCGCGTGCTGAAAGCGGCCGGGCGCAACGTCATCGGCCTCGGCGCCGGCGAACCCGACTTCGACACGCCGGGCAACATCAAGCTCGCCGCCATTCACGCGATCGAGGCCGGCAAGACGAAATATACCGCCGTCGACGGCATCCCCGAGCTGAAGGAGGCGATCATCGCCAAGTTCAGCCGGGAGAACGGGCTTTCCTACAAGCCCGCGCAGATCACGGTGGGGACCGGCGGCAAGCAGGTGCTCTACAACGCCCTGATGGCGACCATCAATCCGGGCGACGAGGTCGTCATTCCCGCGCCCTATTGGGTGAGCTACCCGGAAATGGTGGCGCTGGCCGGCGGCGAGCCGGTGCCGGTGGTCTGTACCGCCGAGCAGGGCTTCAAGCTCAGGCCCGAGGCGCTGGAAAAGGCGATCACGCCGAAGACGAAGTGGCTCATCCTCAACTCGCCGTCGAACCCCACCGGCGCGGCCTACACGCGCGCCGAGCTCAAGGCGATCACCGACGTGCTCGTCAGGCACCCGCATGTGTGGGTGATGACCGACGACATGTACGAGCACCTCGTCTACGACGACTTCGTATTCACCACGCCGGCGCAGGTCGAGCCGCTCCTGTTCGACCGGACGCTGACCGTCAACGGCGTGTCGAAGGCCTATTGCATGACCGGCTGGCGGATCGGCTATGCCGGCGGGCCGGCCGAACTGATCAAGGCGATGGCGACGATCCAGTCGCAATCGACCTCGAACCCGTCCTCGATCTCGCAATGGGCGGCGGTCGAGGCGCTCAACGGTCCGCAGGACTTCATCGCCGCCAACAACAAGGTGTTTAAGGAGCGCCGCGATCTGGTCGTGGCCATGCTCAACCAGGCCACCGGCATCGCCTGCCCGCGACCGGAAGGGGCGTTCTACGTCTATCCGTCCTGCGCCGGAACGATCGGCAAGACGACGCCGTCGGGCAAGAAGCTCGCCAGCGACGAGGACTTCGTCACCGAGCTTCTGGAGGCGGAGGGCGTAGCCGTCGTGCAGGGGTCGGCCTTTGGTCTTGGGCCCGCGTTCCGCATTTCCTACGCGACGAAGACCTCGGACCTCGAGGAAGCCTGCCGGCGCATCCAGAAGTTTTGCGGCGCCCTGACCTGAGGCATCGCAAAAACGCCGGTTTCCCGCGCGAATGGTTGCTCGCGAGGATGGCGGGTGGGCAGCCTCGCCCAAAGTACGGGTCAAATGCGCGTCAAGAATGCGCCAGCCACGCGCGCGAACAGGCTCGCCCACGCTTGACGCGTTACCGTGCCGCGCGCAGAATTTCGCTTGAAGTGCCGCTCCGATCGATCGAGTCGCGCCACGTGTTTTCTTTTACCAAATGAGCAGCAAGAGAAGGATCATCATGCGCAACTTCGGCAACCTCCTTCCGGCGACGGCGGCGGCGCTGTTTTTCGCGACCGCCGGGCTCGCCATCGCCCAACCGCAGGTCGAAGTCGGCGTGCTGGAATGTCGCGGCGGCTCGTCGACCGGCCTGGTCGTCGGTTCGGTCAGTCGCTATGCCTGCGTCCTGCGCGAGCCGGGCGGCATCATCGTCGACCGCTATGACGCGACGATCCGCCGCTTCGGGGTCGATCTCGGCACCGTCGACCGGTCGAATCTGGCCTGGGCGGTCTATGCGCCGACGCGGCGTTTGGCGAAGGGCGACCTTGCCGGCAACTACGCGGGCGCGGCGGGCAGCGCTTCGATCGGCGTCGGCGGTGGCGCCAACGCCCTGGTCGGCGGCAACAACAGCACGATCTCGCTGCAACCGTTCAGCGTGACTGGGCAGGTCGGCGTCAATCTCGCGCTCGGCGTGGCCGACATGGAACTGCGTTCGGCTCCATGAAAGACCTCGCCGACATGGAACCGCGTTCGGCCCCATAAAGAACGTCGCCGATTTGGCGCCGCGCGCGGCGTCTTCGAGCGTGCCGGTCCGACCGGGATGATCCCCGGCATTGTCGCGCGTGGGGGCGGCGCGTTGCGAACGTTTCGCGGCCGGTCGCGCGGCGAAATCCTGTCAAGCTTTCCCGTCGTTCTTCTTTCCGCGCCTTAGCCGAAGGGCGCGCGGGACCCCCCTTGCCAAGCCCCATGCCGCCTGAAACGATAACCGGCCGGCCCCCGTCTTTCGGGGCCGAATTCCATCCCTGAACGCGATCGGCAAGTGTGGGTACCGGCCTTGCGCTCGATTTCATGACACGACGATAAATTCGCGCACGATCCGCTGGCGAACCGGAATCCACTTCGCCCGATGTTGCGCAAGGAGGCGGCAAAATGGGACAAGAAGGCAGAAGTCCCCAAGGTCCACGGTGCATCGCGCTTGTGGGCCCCTTTCAGAGCGGAAAAACCTCGCTGCTTGAAGCAATTCTGGCCCGGACCGGCGCGATCCCGCGTACCGGCTCGGTCGACGCCGGCACCACCGTCGGCGATTCCAGCGCCGAGGCGCGTCATCACAAGATGACCGTCGAGCTCACGCCCGCGACCACCACCTTCATGGGTGAGACCTATACCTTCCTCGATTGCCCCGGCTCGGTCGAGTTCGTGCACGACATGCGCGCGGCGCTGCCCGCGGTCGACGCGGCGATCGTGGTCTGCGAGGCCGACGAGCGCAAGCTGCCGCAGCTTCAACTGATCCTGCGCGAGCTCGAGGACCTCGCCATCCCGCGCTTCATCTTCCTCAACAAGATCGACAAGGTCGACAAGCAGATCACCGAGGCGCTCAAGCTGCTGCAGCCGGCCTCGCGCATTCCGCTGGTGCTCCGCCAGATCCCGATCTGGAACGGCGAACTGATCTTCGGCTTCGTCGATCTCGCGCTCGAGCGCGCATTTGTCTATCGCGAGCATCTTCCCTCGGAAGTCATCGATCTCAATGGCGGCGATCTCGACCGCGAGAAGGAAGCCCGTTTCACCATGCTCGAGTCGCTCGCCGATCACGACGACAAGCTGATGGAGCAGCTTCTGGAGGATGTGCCGCCGCCGCGCGATCTCGTCTTCGACGATCTCGGCCGCGAGTTGCGCGAGGGCCTGATCTGTCCGGTGTTCATCGGCTCGGCCTTGCGCGAGAACGGCATCATGCGCCTGCTCAAGGCGCTGCGCCACGAGGCGCCGGGCGTGACCGAGACCGCGCAACGCATCGGCGTGCATGTCGGCAACAGCGACGCTGTCTGCTACGCGGTGAAGACGCTGCATACCCAGCACGGCGGCAAGCTCTCGCTGGTGCGCCTCTTCTCCGGCCAGCTCACTGACGGCACCACGCTCGCCTCGCCGGCCGGCGAGGCCGGGCGCATCTCGGGCATCTACGGCATGCTCGGATCGCACCAGAACAAGCGCCAGTCGGCGGCGGCCGGCGACACGGTCGCGCTCGGCAAGGTCGAGCACTCCAAGACCGGCGATACCTTGACCGCCGGCAAGGCGGCTCATCCCCCGTTGGTCGACATGTCGGCGCATCCGCCGGTCCTGTCGACCGCGGTCACCGCCAAAGACCGCAAGGACGACGTCAAGCTCGGCCAGGCGCTGGTGCGTCTGAGCGAGGAGGATCCGTCGCTGACGGTGGTGCACGATCCCGAAACCCACGAGGTCATCGTCTGGGGGCAGGGCGAAATGCATCTGCGCGTGGCGGTGGAGCGCCTGCGCGACCGCTTCGGCGTCGGTCTCGAACAGCACACGCCGAGCATCGGCTACCGCGAGACCATCCGCAAGGGCGTCACCCAGCGCGGCCGGCACAAGAAGCAGTCCGGTGGTCACGGCCAGTTCGGCGACGTCGTGCTGGAGATTCAGCCGCGTCCGCGCGGGGCGGGCTTCATCTTCGAGGAGAAGATCACCGGCGGCGTGGTTCCGCGCAACTACATCCCGGCGGTCGAGGAGGGCGTGATCGACGGCCTCAAGCACGGCCCGCTCGGCTTTCCGGTGGTCGACCTCGTGGTGACGTTGATCGACGGCTCCTATCACGCCGTCGACTCCTCCGATCTGGCGTTCCGCACGGCCGCGCGCATCGGCCTGTCCGAGGGTCTGCCGCAATGCCAGCCGGTTCTGCTCGAACCGATCTGGGCGGTCGATATCGTCTGTCCGGTCGAGGCCACCGCCAAGATCAACGCCATTCTCTCCGGACGGCGCGGGCAGATCATCAGCTTCGAGGCGCGCGAGGGCTGGCACGGGTGGGATGTCGTCAAGGCGACGCTGCCCGAAGCCGAGATCGGCAATCTGATCGTCGACGTGCGGTCGGCGACGGCGGGCGCGGGATCCTTCACCCGCACCTTCGACCACATGGCCGAACTTACCGGGCGCACCGCCGACCAGATCATCGCCGCGCGGCGCGCGGCGGCGGCATAGTTCGTCAAGGGGCGGCGGCATGGCCGACGGCTTGGCCGCCGCCCGCGATTTGCGCGAGCCGGCGTGGGCGAGTCCCGCGCGTGCTCGGCGCGGCTCCGTGATTTCGGGATGACACAGGCTCCACCCGCGGCATGTCTGATCGGATGGCCGGCGGCGCATTCGCGCTCGCCGCTCATTCATCGCTATTGGCTGAAATCCTTCGGCATCGCCGGCGACTACCGCATCGAGGCGGTGGCGCCGGATCGCTTCGACGATTTCATTCGTCATCTCGCCTCGCGCGGCTATGTCGGAGCCAATGTGACGATCCCGCACAAGGAACGGGCGCTGGCGCTGTCGCGTCCCGACGCGCGCGCCCGCGCGGTCGGCGCGGCCAATACGCTCTGGCTTGAGGGCGAGGTGCTGCGTTCGACCAATACCGACGTCGAGGGCTTCATCAATAATCTCGACGCATGCGCGCCGGGCTGGGACGCCTCGGGCACGGCGCTGGTTCTGGGCGCGGGCGGTTCGGCGCGCGCGGTCGTCCACGGGCTTATCGAGCGGGGCGTGACGCGCGTCGATCTCGTCAACCGCACGCTCGAACGCGCCGAGGCGCTGCGATCGGCCTTCGGCCAGGCGGTCGTGCCGGCGACGTGGAACGATCTTCCGCGCCTGCTGCCGCGCGCGGGGCTGCTGGTGAACACGACCTCGCTCGGCATGGCGGGGCAGCCGTCACCGAGGCTCGACCTCGGCCTGCTGCCGGAGACGGCGGTGGTGGCCGATCTCGTCTATGTGCCGCTCGAAACCGGCCTGCTGAAATCGGCGCGCGCGCGGGGCCTGCGTGTCGCCGATGGTCTCGGCATGCTGCTGCATCAGGCCGTGCGCGGCTTTTCGTTGTGGTTCGGCCGCGTGCCGAGCGTCACCGCCGAATTGCGCGCCCTGGTCGAGGCCGATCTCGCGGGCGGGTGAGGCCCGCGCCGGCGGTTCAATCCCTCGTCAGATTATGCGGGCCGATGTCGCCGACGCGGTTGACGCCGCACAGGCCCATCGTGGTCATGAGCTCCTTGCCGATGATGTCGATCGCCTTGGCGACGCCGGCTTCCCCGGCCGCGCCGAGGCCGTGAATATAGGCGCGTCCGATCATGCAGGACTTCGCGCCGAGCGCGAGCGCGCGCATCACGTCCTGCCCGGTGCGCACGCCGCCGTCGAACATCATTTCGACCTTGTCGCCGACGGCGTCGGTGATGCGCGGCAGCATGGCGATGGAGGAGGGCGCGCCGTCGAGCTGTCGTCCGCCGTGATTGGAGACGACGATCGCCTGCGCGCCGGCGGCCGCGGCCGCGCGCGCGTCGTCCTCGTCGAGAATGCCCTTGATCACCAGCTTGCCCGGCCAGATCGAGCGGATCCAGTCGACGTCCTTCCAGCTCAGCGTCGGATCGAACTGGGTCGCGATCCACGCCGACAGCGCGGTCAGTCCCTCGGTCCCCTTCAGGTGGCCGTCGAGATTGCCGAAGGTGCGACGCTTGGCGCGCGCCACGCCGAGCGCCCATTCCGGCCGCATGGCGATGTCGAACAGGTTTCGCAGCCGCACCTGCGGCGGCACGGTGAGGCCGTTCTTGATGTCGGCGTGACGCTGGCCGATCACCTGGAGATCGACCGTGAGCACCAGCGCGTCGCATTTGGCGGCGATGGCGCGCTCGATCAAAGCGCGGGCGAAGCCGCGATCGCGCATCACATAGAGCTGGAACCAGAACGGCTTGCCGACGGCGGCGGCCACGTCCTCGATCGAGCAGATCGACATGGTGGAAAGGGTGAAGGGAATGCCGGCCGCGACCGCCGCGCGGCAGGCGTGGATTTCGCCGTCGCCATATTGCATGCCGGTCAGGCCGATCGGCGCCAGCACCAGCGGCAGCGCGGCCGGCTCGCCGAGAATCCGGGTCGCGGTCTCGCGCGCGGAGACGTCGACGAGGATCTTCTGGCGGAACTTGATCCTTTCGAGGTCGGCGCGGTTGGCGCGCAGCGTCTCCTCGGCGTAGGAGCCGCGATCGACATATTCGAAAAAGGCGCGCGGCACCTTGCGGCGATGAAGGATGCGCAGGTCCTCGATGCAGGTGATGTTCTTCATTGTCGGTCGCTCTCCTCGGGCTCGGCCGCGATCATGGCGGCCGAGATTGATCGTTGCCACGCAAAAAGCAACTGGACGAAAGGCCGGGGCGGAACGGCCTGACAATTGTCGTGGGACCGGTTCGCGGACCGCGCCGACCAGACGCGCACGGTCTTTTAACGTATTGAATTTACATTATTTATTGAAGGCGACGGCCGGGCTCGGTAACTTTTTCACATAATTCGTGAAATATGCGCGGCCGAAATCGCCTATAAGCAACGGCTCGAACAGGCTCATGGCGGCGGCGGCTTCAGGCCCGCGCCCAGGCATGAACCGGAGGGGTTTTTCTTGGTTCGCAAATATTTTGGCACCGACGGCATCCGTGGCCGCGCGAATTCCGTCATCACGCCGGAACTGGCGTTGCGGGTGGGGCAGGCGGCGGGGCTCACCTTTCGCCGTGGCGAATATCGTCACCGCGTCGTCATCGGCAAGGACACCCGGCTGTCGAGCTACATGATCGAGACGGCGCTGGTGGCCGGCTTCACCTCGGTCGGCATGGACGTGCTGCTGCTCGGCCCGATGCCGACGCCGGCGGTGGCCATGCTCACGCGCTCGATGCGCGCCGATCTCGGCGTCATGATCTCGGCCTCGCACAATCCTTACGACGACAACGGCATCAAGCTGTTCGGTCCCGACGGCCTCAAGCTCTCCGACGAGGTCGAGCTTGAAATCGAAAAGCTGATGGACGGCAACATCTCCAAGAAGCTCGCCAAGAACGGCGAACTCGGGCGCGCCCGCCGCATCGACGGGGTTCACGACCGCTACATCGAATTCGCCAAGCGGACGCTGCCGCGCACGCTCAATCTCGAAGGCATGCGCATCGTCGTCGATTGCGCGAACGGCGCCGCCTACAAGGTGGTGCCCGAAGCGCTGTGGGAACTCGGCGCCGACGTGATCGCGATCGGCGTGAACCCGGACGGACTCAACATCAACAAGGAATGCGGCTCGACCGCGCCCGAGGCGCTGTGCCAGAAGGTTCGCGAGATGCGCGCGGACATGGGCATCGCGCTCGACGGCGACGCCGACCGCGTCGTCATCGTCGACGAGCACGGCCATGTCGTCGACGGCGACCAGATTCTCGCGGTGATCGCGGAGAGCTGGAAGGAGGAAGGCCGGCTGACCACGCCCGCCGTGGTGGCGACGGTGATGTCCAATCTCGGCCTGGAGCGCTTCCTCGCCGGCATCGGCGTCGAACTGGTGCGCACGCCGGTCGGCGACCGCTACGTGCTGGAACAGATGCGCGCCCGCAACATCAATGTCGGCGGCGAGCCGTCCGGCCACGTCATCCTCTGGGATTTCACCACCACGGGGGACGGCTTCGTCTCCGCGCTGCAGGTCCTCGCGGTGGTGCGCAAGCTCGGCCGCCCCGTCTCCGAGGTCTGCCATCGCTTCGATCCGCTGCCGCAGGTGCTCAAGAACGTCCGCTATCGCGGCGGCAAGCCGCTCGACAATCCCGCGGTCAAGACGGCGATCAGCGACGCCGAGCGGCGGCTCGACGGGCACGGCCGGCTGCTCATCCGCCCGTCCGGCACCGAGCCGGTGATCCGCGTGATGGGCGAGGGCGACGACCGCAATCTGGTCGAGGAGGTCGTCGACCAGGTCGTATCGGTCATCGGTCTGGCGGCCGCCTGAGCGGACGGTGGCCGCGAAAGGGAGGGCGGCGGCGGACGGGCTCAATTTCCCCTTTCCGATCGGGCCGTTGGCTGGAAGAGCGGCCGGGATCATCCACTGATTGGAAGCCCCCTAAATTGCAACAAATGAATTGCAAGTAATTGGCGCTTGCGTAAAATGGCGCCGTACTCCTCTTGTTGCACCTGAACGGCCATGATCGTCTGCTCCTGCCACGTCATCAGCGACCGCGATATCCGCACCGCCATCGAGACAGCGGCCAGCCCGCCGCGTCATTTGCGCGAAGTCTACAGCCATGCCGGCGTGACTCCGCAATGCGGGCGTTGCGCGCCGACCGTTCGGGACGTGGCGTCCGCGGCCGGGTTCGGGTGCAATCGCCGAGCTTGACGCGGGATCAGGCGGTCCCTCGCAACCCCAAAATTTGCTAGAATGGAAATCGATTGGCTCGGCGCGCGGAACCCGCTTCGCGCGTTCGCGCGTATGTCGCGATGTCCGCGATCGAAACAGGAAGAATGGAATCATGAAGGGCGACACCAAAGTCATCGAATTGCTCAACCGGGCTCTGCGTTCGGAACTCGCGGCGATCAATCAATACTGGCTGCATTACCGGCTGCTCGACAATTGGGGCTTTACCGGCATGGCCAAGATCTGGCGCAAGGAATCGATCGAAGAAATGGAGCACGCCGACTCGCTGGTGGAGCGTCTGCTTTTCCTCGAGGGCTTTCCCAACATGCAGGTCATCGATCCGCTGGCGATCGGGCAGAATGTGAAGGAGGTCCTCGAATGCGACCTGCGCGCCGAGCTCGCGGCGCGGACGATGTATCAGGAGGCCGCCGACTACGCCTTCTCGGTCAAGGATTACGTCACGCGCGAGCTGTTCGTGAAGATCATGACCGACGAGGAGCACCACATCGACTTCCTCGAAACGCAGCTCGACTTGATCAAGACGATCGGCCTCGAGCTGTATTCGCAGCGCCAGATCGGCGGCGACGCCTGACACCTCGCCAAGGCGGCGCGCGGCGTTTGACGCCGCGTCGAACCCGCGCGCGCGTGATGGCGCGGGCGACGCATGCCCGCGTTGCTCTTTTTGTCGTTGGCGGCCGCGCCGCGTCCGCCCTATGGGTTGGGCGCTTCAATGTTTGGCACCCATGGGGTCGGATGGTGGGGATGATCCCCGCGCCGGCGGGGAAGATCGAGGAGCGTCGATGACCGCGGATACGGATCAACGCGCGGCGGTGGGTGCGACGACGGCGCTCGCCGCCACGGGGCCGGCCTATCTCGTCCTCGGCGGCATCAGCCTGTCGCATCTGCTCAACGATCTGATGCAGTCGCTGCTGCCCTCGATCTATCCGATCCTGAAGGCGACCTATCATCTCGACTTCACCCAGATCGGGCTCATCACGCTGGTCAACCAGGTGACCGCCTCGCTGTTGCAGCCGATGGTGGGTTACGCCACCGACCGCCGGCCGCTGCCCTTTTCGCTCGCCTTCGGCATGAGCTTCACGCTTTGCGGAATCATTCTGCTGGCGTCGGCGCATGTCTACGGGCTGATCCTGCTCGCGGCCGCGCTGATCGGCGTCGGCTCGTCGGTATTCCATCCCGAATCCTCGCGCGTGGCGCGGCTCGCCTCCGGCGGCCGCCACGGTTTCGCGCAATCCTTCTTCCAGGTCGGCGGCAATCTCGGCTCCGCGATCGGCCCGCTGCTGGCGGCGCTCGTCGTCGTTCCATTCGGGCAGGGCGCGATCGCGTGGTTCGCGATCGTGGCGATCATCGGCATCACCGTGCTGTGGCGCGTCGGCGCCTGGTACAAGCCGCGCATCGTCCGCCGCGCGCCGAAGGCCAGGGACGTCGCCGACGAGACGCCGCGCGCGCGGGTGGCTTTCGGCATCGCCATTCTGGTCGTGCTGGTGATCTCCAAGCAGCTCTATCTCGCCAGCCTTTCGAGCTACTACGCCTTCTATCTGATCGAGAAGTTCTCGCTGTCGACGCAAAGCGCGCAGCTCTATCTCTTCATTCTTCTCGGCGCGATCGCGGCGGGGACTTTGTTCGGAGGGCCGATCGGCGACCGCATCGGGCGCAAATACGTGATCTGGATTTCGATCCTCGGCGCGCTGCCGTTCACGCTCGCCATGCCCCATGCCGATCTGTTCTGGACCGGCGTGCTCAGCATCGTGATCGGCTTCATCATCGCCTCGGCGTTTCCGGCGATCGTGGTGTACGGCCAGGAATTGATGCCGCGCCATATCGGTACCGTCTCCGGATTCTTTTTCGGCTTCGCCTTCGGCGTCGGCGGGCTGGGCGCGGCGCTGTTGGGAAAGCTCGCCGACCTCTACGGAATAATCTTCGTCTATCAGGTCGCCGCGTTTCTTCCCGCGCTCGGCGTGTTCGCGGTTCTGTTGCCGGATCAGCGTCCGCGCGCGGTGCGTCTCGCGCCGCGCTGACGGACCGAAGCCGCTCGCGTGATCCGTCACGCGCCGTTTTCGGTCCGTGATTTTCCGCGCGCGATTATTCCGCGCGACGCGCGAGCCACCTTTTCGCGATTAACAAATTCGCAAGGCCTGTGGCGATCGCGCGACTTTCGCCACGCGCGCTTGATTAATATTCACGGTTAAAAAGTAAGGTTAAGTCCCGCTTAATCATTTGATGGCATCGTCCGATCGTCGGTTTGAAAAGTGAGGCCGCGTACCGTCTGCCTCACGCGATGAGAAGGACGAAGCTGATGTACAAAGTAAGGTCTCTCGCGGCGGCATGCGCCGTGGCGCTGCTCTCCACGGCGGCCCAAGCCGCGGATTTCCCGCTGATGCCGCCGCCGCCGAGGATGGCGATGCCGATCGACGAAACGGGCGGGTGGTATCTGCGCGGCGACATCGGTATGTCGAACCACTCGGCCAAATACGACATGCCCGGCGTCTATCCGACCGTCACCACCAATCCCGGGTTCGGACAGTCCGGACACGAATTCAACTCCGGTCTGTTCTACGGTCTCGGCATCGGCTACCGCTTCAACAACTGGCTGCGCTTCGACGTGACCGGTGAGTATCGCGGCAAGACGCTTTACACCGGCCTTGACTATATCAGCGGCGATGGCAGCTCGACCCTGACCACCGGCAATGACTATCGCGCCAATCTGCGTAGCTGGGTTGGCATGGCCAACATCTACGCCGATCTCGGCACCTGGTGGTGCATCACGCCGTTCGTCGGCGCCGGCGTCGGGTATGCCTACAACACGATCTCCAACTGGCGCGATATCGGCAGCATCACCAACGCGGGCGTCAATACGAGCTCGATGTGGTGGGGCGAGTCGAAGTCGGTCGGGTCGTTCGCCTGGGCGATCCATGCGGGCCTCGCCTACAAGGTCAAGCCCGGCCTGATCGTCGAACTCGGCTACCGCTATCTCGATCTCGGCAGCGCCTCGACCGGTCCGACCTGGACCTATGACACGACGGTCGGCGGACAGCCTGGTCTGGGCGCGCGTTGGAACGGCTTGAACTCGCATGACGTGAAGATCGGCGTGCGCTGGGAATGCTGCGACGTGCCGCCGCCGCCGCCGCCGCTGATTCGCAAGGGCTGAGCCACGGCTTCACCATCGACGCGGCGCGGGATCATCCCGCGCCGCTTTTCTTTTGTCCGCGGGTCACTCGGCAACGATTGATTAAGGTTAACGGACGATAGTGAATTCACGTAATCAAGCTTACGAGGGTTCGTCATGCGTCGGTTCGGGTTTGTGCTGATTGTCGTCGCGGCGGCGTCGAGCGCCCAGGCGGGCTCGCTGTTCGACGTGCCGGTTCTGCGAGGGGCGTTCTCCGACGCGCCGGCGCCGAACTATCAGACACGCTGGGACGGCGCCTACCTCGGTGGTCTTTTCGGCTACACCAGCAACAATTTCAATTTCGCATCGACGACGACGGACCTCGCGAAATCCCTGCTGCAGTCTTCCGCGCTCGGCGACGGAACCGACATCACCAGTTGGGATATTCTCGGCGGCGCGGCGCGATCGTCGACGAGTTTCGGCGGCTTCGTCGGCTACAATTGGCAATGGGACCAGGCCGTCGTCGGCATCGAAGCCAACTACAATTTCACCAACGCATCGGGATCGGTCGCCGCCACGCCGATCACGCGGGGGCTGACGCCAACTCCGGCGGACGGCTATTACTACATCGCCACCATGGACGGGTCCGCCTCCGCGCGGTTGCGTGATTACGGCACCGCGCGCCTGCGCGGCGGCTACGCCACCGGCAACTTCATGCCCTACGGCACGATCGGTGTCGCCGTCGGCCGCATCGACTATGTCCGCTCGGTGACGATCTCCGGCACCTATGAACCTTCGCCGCAGACCGATCCGGTCACGCCGCCGGCGCCGTTCGGCCCCTGGACGAAGACCGAGAGCAAGAACGGCGCTTTCGTCTACGGCTACGCGTTCGGCGTCGGCCTCGACATGATGCTGATGGGTAATGTCTTCGCCCGCGTCGAATGGGAGCGCATCCAGTTCGCGTCCCCGGTCGACATCAGCATCGACGCCGCGCGCGCGGGCCTCGGCTTCAAGTTCTAACAAACGCGACCGTCGCGTGCCTGGGCCGCCCTCGGGGGCGGCCTTTTCGCGTTGAGGCGAGCGTCGCCGGGCGGAGGGCGGCGCCCCCCGCCGCGCAGCCATGCCGATTTCGCGCGTGCGCCTTCTTGACGGAACACCGCGCCTTCTCTATTCACGGCGGCGGGAAACCCCTCCCCACCGAGGGGCGCCTATCTGGAAGGATAGACCATGGCGAATCCTGCTCCCGGCGTGCGTCCGGTCACCCCGCACTTTTCTTCCGGCCCCTGCGCCAAGCGCCCCGGCTGGTCCCCCCAAAATCTCAAAACCGCTCCCCTCGGCCGCTCGCACCGGGCCAAGGTCGGCAAGGCCAAGCTCAAATTGGCCATCGATCTGACGCGTGAAGTGCTGGAAGTGCCGGCCGACTACCGCATCGGCATCGTCCCGGCCTCCGACACCGGCGCGGTCGAAATGGCGCTGTGGTCGCTTCTGGGCCCGCGTCCGATCACCGCCATCGCCTGGGAATCCTTCGGCGAAGGCTGGATCGGCGACATCACCAAGGAGCTCAAGCTCAAGGACGTGACCACGCTAAAGGCGCCTTATGGCAGCCTGCCCGATCTTTCCAAGGTCGATCCGGCGTCCGACGTGGTCTTCACCTGGAACGGCACGACCTCGGGCGTGCGCGTGCCCAACGCCGACTGGATCAGCGCCGCCCGCGAGGGCCTGACGATCTGCGACGCGACTTCGGCCGCCTTCGCCCAGCCGCTCGACTGGCTCAAGCTCGATGTCGTCACCTTCTCCTGGCAGAAGGCGCTCGGGGGCGAGGCCGCTCACGGCATGATCATCCTGTCGCCGCGCGCGGCCGAACGGCTGAAGACCTACACGCCGCCCTGGCCGATGCCCAAGATCTTCAAGCTCGCCAAGGGCGGCAAGATCATCGAGGGCATTTTCGAGGGCGAGACCATCAACACGCCGTCGATGCTGTGCGTGGAGGACTATCTCGACGCGCTGTCCTGGGCGAAGTCGGTCGGCGGGCTCAAGGGCCTGATCGCGCGGGCGGACGCCAGCGCCAAGGTCGTCGCCGACTGGGTGGCAAGGACCGCGTGGGTGGATTTCCTCGCCGCCGATCCGTCGACCCGCTCCAACACCTCGGTGTGCCTCAAGGTTGTCGATCCGGCGGTGACCGCGCTCGCGCCCGAGGCGCAGGCGGCCTTCGCCAAGGCGCTGGCCGGCGCGGTCGAGAAGGAGGGTGTCGGCTACGACATCGGCTCGTATCGCGACGCGCCGCCCGGCCTGCGCATCTGGTGCGGGGCCACCGTCGAGGCAAGCGACGTCGCCGCGCTGACGGCCTGGCTCGACTGGGCCTTCGCCGAGACCAAGGCTGCGCTCGGCAAGGCCGCCTGACTTTGAGGCTTCGCCTCCCTCCGCGCCGGAGGGAGGCCTTCCACTTCCCACCATCGAAAGTTCAACCGGAGGCCATCATGGCACCCAAGGTTCTCATTTCCGACGCACTCTCGCCCGCCGCCGTGCAAATCTTCAAGGATCGCGGGCTCGACGTCGATTTCCAGCCCGCGCTCGGCAAGGACAAGGAAAAGCTCGCCGAGATCATCGGCGCCTATGATGGCCTGGCGATCCGCTCGGCCACCAAGGTGACCGCCAAAATGCTCGAAAACGCCAAGAAGCTGAAGGTGATCGGCCGCGCCGGCATCGGCGTCGACAATGTCGACATCCCGGCGGCGACGGCCAAGGGCATCATCGTGATGAATACGCCGTTCGGCAATTCGATCACGACCGCCGAGCACGCCATCACCATGATGCTGGCGCTGGCGCGCGAAATTCCGCAGGCCGACATCTCGACCCAGGCCGGCAAGTGGGAGAAGAATCGCTTCATGGGCGTCGAGATCACCGGCAAGACGCTGGGCATCATCGGCTGCGGCAATATCGGCGCGATCGTCGCGGATCGCGCCCAGGGCCTCAAGATGAAGGTCGTGGCCTACGATCCGTTCCTGTCGCCGGAGCGCGCGCGCGACCTCGGCGTCGACAAGGTCGAGCTCGACGAACTGTTCCGCCGCGCCGACTTCATCACGCTGCACACGCCGCTCACCGATAAGACCAAGAACATCATCGACGCGGCGGCGATCGCGAAGATGAAAAAGGGCGTGCGCGTCGTCAATTGCGCGCGCGGCGGTCTGGTCGACGAGAAGGCGTTGCGCGAGGCGCTCGACGCCAAGCAGGTGGCCGGCGCCGCCTTCGACGTCTTCGCCGAGGAACCGGCGACCGCCAACGTGCTGTTCGGCCATCCCAGCGTGATCTGCACGCCGCATCTGGGCGCCTCGACGAATGAGGCGCAGGAAAACGTCGCGCTGCAGGTCGCCGAGCAGATGTCCGATTATCTGCTCACCGGCGCGATCTCCAACGCCGTCAACTTCCCCTCGATCACGGCCGAGGAAGCGCCCAGGCTCAAGCCGTTCGTCGCGCTCGCCGAGAAGCTCGGCTCCTTCGCCGGGCAATTGACCGAGTCCGGCATCGAGAAGGTGCAGATCACCTATCAGGGCCACGTCGCGCAGATGAAGATCAAGGCGCTGACCTCGGCGGCGTTGTCGGGCTTGTTGCGGCCGATGCTGGGCGACGTCAACGTCGTGTCCGCGCCCGTGATCGCCAAGGAGCGCGGCATGGTGGTCGAGGAAACGAGCCGCGAGGCCGAGGGCGACTACGACAATCTCATCACCATCACCGTCGTCACCGACAAGCAGACCCGCGCCGTGGCCGGCACCGTCTATGCCGACGGCCGGCCGCGCCTGGTCAACATCAAGGGCATCCGGGTCGACGCCGAGTTCGGCCCGTCGATGATCTACGTGACCAATGACGACAAGCCGGGCTTCATCGGCCGCTTCGCCAGCCTCCTGGGCGACGCCAAGATCAACATCGCGACGTTCCATCTCGGCCGCACCGAGCTCGGCGGCGACGCCATCGCGCTGGTGGAGGTCGACGGCCCGGTGCCGGAAGAGCTGCTCGAAAAGGTGAGGGCGCTGCCGCATGTGCGTCAGGCCATGGCGCTGAAGTTCTGATCGGCGTTGATCGGGGGTTCGGGGATCAAGGGGGCGCGTCCGCAGGGGCGCGCCCTTTTTTCGTTCGGCCGAGCGGCTATTTCCGCGCGGCGATGAAGATGCCGGCGATCACCAGCGCGTAGCCGATGGCGTGATAGAAACGCGGCGTCTCGCCGAGCAGCACGATCGCCAGCGCCGAGGCGAACACCGGCATCAGGTGAAAGAACGGCGCGGCGCGATTGGGGCCGACCAGCTCGATGCCGCGATTGAAGCAGAGATAGGCGGCCACCGACGGCATCGTCGCGACATAGACGATCGCGAAGCCGGTCAGGAAATCGGCCTTGAGCACGTGGCCGGTGGACATCTCCCACGCCAGGACGGGCGCGATCTCCAGCGCGCCGAGGCCCGTGATGACGGCGAGAAACGACAACAGGTGAATGTTCGGCCGGCGCACGGCCAGCGCCGAATAGAAGGCGAAGATGAACAGCGCGGCGGCGAAAAAGACGTCGCCGCGGTTGACGCCGATATGCGTCAGCGTCTCGATGTCGCCGCGTAGGATGATGACGAGAACGCCCGCGAGCGAAATGGCGATGCCGGTGATCTGCGCCGGCGTCAACGGCTGGCGGAACAGGACCAGCGACCAGAATGCCACGAACAACGGAAAGGCCGACTGCATCAGCGAGGCATTCAGCGCCTCGGTGAATTGCAGGCCGTAATAGCCGAGCGTGTTGTAGGCCGCGATCCCGGTCAGGGAGAGGATGAACAGGATGCGCGAATTGGCGCGGATGGTGGGCCAGTCGGCGCGCAGATGCGGCCGCGCGAGCGCCAGCAGGATGAGAAACGCGCCGGCCCAGCGGAAAAACGACAGCGCCACCGGCGGAACATGCCCGGCGACATAGCGCCCCAGCACGATATTTCCCGCCCAGAACAGCGAGGTCAGCGACAACAGCAGATAGGGCCGATGCGCGAGCCCGCGAAAGGGCGAGACGGGGCCGGACGGCGGGTCGGTCATCTGCACCTCGGCCCGCGTCGGTCATGGCGGGATACGCGGAAAATTCGCCGTGCGCGGGAATGGCGCCGAATGCGAGCGACCGAGCCCCCAGCCAGCATTTTCTCCGCGATATTTCAAGCGGTTGCGAGAATTTTCGCGTGAAAAAGCGGGCCGTTTCGCTTGCGCCGGTGAGGATCATCCTTTATCCGAAACGAACGCGCATGTAATCGACGCGGGCCGCGTGGTTTCCGCCCGCGATCACGCGCCGGGCGGGCGACCGAGCGCTTGGTTCCTCGGCGATCCCGACCTGATTGCCGGACCATGCGCTGGCGGGTGATCGGTCACGCGGGTGACGCGGCGCCGGATGGCCGCTGGTGTTTCATGGGGGCGAGTGCGAAATGGCGAATGTCGTGGTGGTCGGCGCCCAGTGGGGCGACGAGGGCAAGGGCAAGATCGTCGACTGGCTGTCGGAGCAGGCCGACATCGTCGTGCGTTTCCAGGGCGGCCACAATGCCGGGCACACGCTCGTCATCGACGGCGCGACCTATAAATTGTCGCTGATGCCCTCGGGCGTGCTGCGTCAGAAGCTTTCGGTGATCGGCAACGGCGTGGTGCTCGATCCGAACGCGCTGCTCGCCGAGATCGATCGGCTCGCGGGGCAGGGCGTTCCGGTCACGCCCGACACGTTGCGCATCGCCGAAAACGTGACGCTGATCCTGCCGCTGCACCAGGAACTCGACGAAATCCGCGAGAACGCGAGCGGCGCGGGCGCCATCGGCACCACGCGGCGCGGCATCGGGCCGGCCTATGAAGACAAGGTCGCGCGTCGCGCCATCCGGTTGATGGATCTCGCCGATCTTTCCTCCCTCGGCCGCAAGATCGATCGCATGCTGGCGCACCATAACGCGTTGCGCCGGGGGCTCGGTATCGCCGAAATCGACGGCGGTGCGATGGAGAAGGAATTGATCGCGCTGGCGCCGAAACTTCTGCCCTACGCCGACGCCGTCTGGCGGCTGCTCGATCACAAGCGCCGCGAGGGCAAGCGCATCCTGTTCGAAGGCGCGCAGGGCGCGCTGCTCGACATCGACCACGGCACCTACCCTTATGTGACGTCGTCGAACACCGTGGCCGCCCAGGCGGCGACGGGATCGGGGATGGGGCCCGGCGCCGTCGGCTATGTGCTCGGCATCTGCAAGGCCTATACGACGCGGGTCGGCGCCGGGCCGTTTCCGACCGAGCAGGACAATGAGATCGGCCGTCTCATCGGCGAGCGCGGGCGCGAGTTTGGAACCGTCACCGGCCGGGCGCGTCGATGCGGCTGGTTCGATGCCGCGCTGGTTCGTCAAACCGTGCGCACCAGCGGCATCAACGGTCTCGCGTTGACCAAGCTCGACATCCTCGACGGCTTCGAACAGATTCAGGTCTGTGTCGGCTACCGCCTGGACGATCATGAGATCGACCATCTGCCCGCGGGCGAAAGCGCGCAGGCCCGCGTCGTGCCGATCTACGAGACGATCGAAGGCTGGCGGGCCCCGACCGCGAACGCGCGCTCCTGGGCCGACCTGCCCGCCCAGGCCATCAAATATGTCCGGCGAATCGAGGAACTGGTCGGCTGTCCGATTGCCTTGCTTTCAACAAGCCCTGAGCGCGAAGATACGATTCTGGTACAAAATCCGTTCGAAGCCTGAGGCGTAGGATCGGGCCCGCCGGATCGATGGGAAACTGATGGCCGATTATTATCCGCTGATCGCACGCGCGGTGGCCGGCTTGAAGACCAATGCCGGGGAGGCGAGGCGTTCGCTCTATGAGCGCGCGCGGACCGCCCTTATCACGCAGTTGCGCGGCGTCGATCCGCCATTGAGCGAATCCGACATCACGCGCGAGCGCCTCGCGCTGGAAGAGGCGATCCGCAAGGTCGAGTCCGAGGTCGCGCGCCGGGTCAATATTCAATCTCCCCGCGTCGAGCCGACCTCCCGCGCGCGCCCGGCCGCGTCGCGCGCCTCGGCCGAAGCCGAGACGCCGCCGTCTCGCGCGGCCGACGCGGCGGACAGGTCGCCGCCGCCGTCCCCGCCGCCGGAGCGCGAAACTCGCCGCGAGCCGCCGCCGCGCGCGCGCGCGTCTATGGCGCAGCCCGAGGACGCGGCGACGCGCCACGTCCGTCCCCAACCGCCCGGCCGGCCGACGCCGCCGGCCTCGCGCGAGGCCGGATCGGCGGCGCCGCACCGGCGTCCGCCGCCCGAAATGCCGTCGCTTTCGGCGCAGAGCATGCGCGGTTTCCGCGACGTGGTCGCCGAGGCCGACGATCTCGGCCGCGCCGCCGCGCAGGCCAATCGCTCCGCGCGCCGGACCTACGCGGAAGTTCCCTCGCCATCGGCCGAGTTCGACCGGCTCGAACCCGATCTCGAAAATCGCGGCGTCGCGATGCCGGATGAGGCGCCTTATTCCTATGACGAGTCGCGGGAGGAGGCGGAGAAATACGCCCGCGCCCATCAGCGCCGCGTCAAGCCCGAAGCCGAGCCGCCGCCCCAAAGTCCGCGGACGCCGCTAGCGCTCGTGCGCGTCGCGTTGGCGATGAGCGCGGTCGCCGCCGTGGTTCTGCTCGCCTTCTTCCTGTGGCGCCCGATCGAGAATTACGTCAAATCGTTCGGCGCCAAGCCGACGTCGGACACGGCGCAGAACGCCGCTCCCGCCAATCAGCCGAAGATCACCGACCGCGTCGGCTATCCTTCCTCGTCGCAACAGGTCGCCGCCGTCGCCCAGCGCGTGGTTCTTTACGACGAGGACCCCGCCGAGCCGCAGGGCAAGCGTTATGTCGGCTCCGTGGTGTGGCGCACCGAGTCCGTGCCGCCGACCGGCACGCAACCGCCGGAAATCGTGGTGCGCGCCGATATCGACGTGCCCGAACGCAAGATGCGCGTGACGCTGTCGTTCCGGCGCAGCGCCGAGGCGACCTCGCCGGTTAGCCACTCGATCGAGCTTGCCTTCGTGCTGCCGCCCGACTCGCCCAATGGCGGCGTAGCCAACGTTCCCGGCGTTCTCATGAAGCCCGCCGAGCAGACGCGCGGAACGCCGCTCGCCGGCCAATCCGTGAAGGTGACCGACGGCTTCTTCCTCATCGGTCTTCTGGCGAGCGACGCCGACAAGCAGCGCAACATCCAATTGCTGAAGGAACGACCGTGGTTCGACGTGCCGCTGGTCTACACCAACCAGCGGCGCGGAATTCTCGCGATCGAGAAGGGCTCGCCCGGCGAGCGCGCCTTCGCGGACGCGTTTTCGGTCTGGAGGCAGTAGGGCGCCGCGCGCGCTTCTCCCCAAGGCGGGAGCGACCGGGGCGCTCGAACGGCATGCCGAAACGAATAAGGCCGGCGCGCGCGCCGGCCTTGTCGTTTGGCTGATGCCCTCGCGCTGGGTCGCGCCTTAGGCGGCCGCTTGCGCGGTGGTCCGCTCCTGGGCGCGAACGCGGCTGGTGACGGCCGCCTGCACCTTCTCGAACGCGCGCACCTCGATCTGGCGGACGCGCTCGCGCGAAACGCCGAATTCGGCGGCGAGGTCCTCCAGCGTCATCGGCTCCTCGGCGAGGCGACGGGCCTCGAAGATGCGCCGCTCGCGGGCATTGAGCACGCCGAGCGCGTCGACAAGCGCCTGGCGGCGGTGACCATATTCCTCGGACTCGGCAAGCCGCGATTCCTGGTTGTCGCTTTCGTCGACAAGCCAATCCTGCCATTCGCCCGATTCCCCGTCGTCGCGGATCGGGGCGTTGAGCGAGGCGTCGCCGCCGAGCCGCCGATTCATGTCGACGACGTCGGATTCGGTCACGCCGAGGCGCTTGGCGATCAGCTTGACCTGATCGGGGTGCAAATCGCCGTCCTCCAGCGCCGAGATCTTGCTCTTGGCCTTGCGCAGGTTGAAGAACAGCTTCTTCTGGTTCGCGGTCGTGCCCATCTTCACGAGCGACCACGAGCGCAGGATGTATTCCTGGATGGCGGCCTTGATCCACCACATCGCGTAGGTGGCGAGGCGAAAGCCCTTCTCCGGCTCGAAGCGCTTGACGGCCTGCATCAGGCCGACATTGCCCTCCGACACCACTTCGGCGATCGGCAGGCCATAGCCGCGATAGCCCATCGCGATCTTGGCGACGAGACGCAGATGGCTGGTGACGAGCTTGTGGGCGGCGGCCCGATCGCCGTACTCGCGCCAGCTCTTGGCGAGCATGTATTCCTCTTGCGGTTCCAGCATCGGGAACCGCCGGATTTCGGCGAGGTAGCGGGCAAGGCCGGATTCAGCGGAAAGAATCGGCAGCGTGGCGGTGCGGGCCATGAAAGCGCCCTCCTTGTGTTGACCCCCGGGGATCGGCAGGTCGAGCGCGTCACCGCTCTTGCAAGCCGACGACGCGACAAACGTTTCGCATCGGGCCATCCCGACGCAGGCGCAACATACACGATGGAATGGGGCGAAATGAAGAGTCTAACCGGGTCACGTCGGCGTGAGATCGGGTTAAATCTTCGTAAGGAAAAGCCTTTTCCCGCCGGCTGCGTCACGCCGTCGCTGCCAGACAGGCCCGCAGCTGTTCCATCTCGGCCGGTAGCGGCGAGCGCCATTCGAGCACCTCGCCGGTAACCGGGTGTTCAATCGCGAGCAGATAGGCATGGAGCGCCTGCCGGCCGAGCGCGGCGAGGGCCCGGCGCGATTCGGGACCGAGCTGGTTGGCCTTGGTACGAAATCCCGGACCGTAGACGTCGTCGCCGAGCAGGGGATGGCCGAGATGGGCCAGATGCACCCTGATCTGGTGGGTTCGCCCTGTCTCCAGCTCGCAGGCGATGAGGGAGGCGACGGGCCGCCCGTCCGGGCCGGAATAGGTTTCAAGCACTTCCCAATGGGTGACCGCCTCGCGACCGCCCTCGCGCACCGCCATTTTCTCCCGCGCATGCGGATGGCGGTCGAGCGGCGCGGAGACGGTGCCGCGCGGCCGATCGGGCTTTCCCCATGCCAGCGCGAGATAGCCACGCCGCATCTCGCCGGTGCGGCCGTGATCGGCGAATTGCTTCGAAAGCGAGCGGTGGGCGCGATCGGTCTTGGCCGCGATCATGAGGCCGGACGTATTCTTGTCGAGCCGGTGCACGATGCCCGGCCGGCGCACGCCGCCGATGCCCGAGAGGCTGTCGCCGCAATGGGCGATCAGGGCGTTGACCAGGGTGCCGCCGCGATGGCCGGCGGCGGGATGAACGACGAGTCCGGCCGGCTTGTCGATGACGATGATCGCGTCGTCCTCATGGACGACATGAAGGGGAATTTCCTCGCCGGCGGGTTTGGCCGGTTCGGCCTCGGGAATGGCGATTGTGATCGTCTGGCCGGGGCCGACGTGATAAGCGGGGTCGCTGATCGTCCGGCCGCCGACGGCGACGCGGCCCTCGACGATCAACGCCTTCAGCCGCGAGCGGGACTGGCCTTCGACCCGCGCGGCGAGAATGCGATCGAGCCGGCGCGAGCCTTCCTCGCCCGTCACCGTGACCGTCTGGAGAGAGCCTTGCGTCATGAGCGAAGCATCATCGTCTGAATCCACGCCGGAGGAAGCCGCCCTGTTGGCGACGCGGGTGCGCCGGCTCATGGTGATCTCGGCCATGACGACGGGTTTGGCGGTGGCCGCCGTGCTCGGCACCATCGGCTATCGCCTTTTCAAGGGCGAGGGAAGCAGCCCGGCCGTGGAATTGACCGCGACGCTGCCCAGGGGCGGACGCATCGTGTCGACGGCGGTGGCCGGCGACAGGCTGATCGTGACCGTCGAGGTCGCCGGCGTCGTCGAAATCCACGCCTACGACGCGCGCACGCTCAAGCCCGCCGGACGCCTGAAATTTGCTTACGAGCCGTGACGCAACCGCCGGCTGGAG
Source organism: Xanthobacteraceae bacterium (assembly GCA_041918675.1). Lineage (GTDB taxonomy): Bacteria > Pseudomonadota > Alphaproteobacteria > Rhizobiales > Xanthobacteraceae > SCUB01. The sequence continues at coordinate 190,928 of JAYRVF010000014.1, read as the reverse complement.
CGGGCGCGCGCGCCTTGCTTGCGAGGGCACCGGACTGACCCACGCCGCCGCGTCGGCTTTTTCCGGTCATTTCGATTGCGCTTGCGGGGACGCCGTTTCGAGGCTATTTCCCCCGTAGTCGCTCCCTTCGTCTAGCGGTCTAGGACGTCGCCCTCTCACGGCGAAAACAGGGGTTCGAGTCCCCTAGGGAGCGCCAGCAACTTCTCTTTACCTCAAACCGGCCGTTTTCTTTCGCTCGGCATTGCCCTGATTGATCCAGCGCCGCTGTCAAGCGACCAAGCGCCTGCCGGCGTTCGGCGACGCGCGCGATTACCGGAGCGGGCGGTCGCCGCCGCGTTCAGGCGAGCCCGAGTTTTTCGGCCATGCCGATGCGCTGCAGCTTGCCGGTCGCGCCCTTGGGGATTTCCGTCAGGAACACGATCTTGCGCGGCGTCTTGAACGCGGCGAGCCGCTCCGAGACGAAGGCGCGCAGTTCCTGTTCGCTCGCTTGCGCGCCCTCGCGCAGCACGACGGCGGCCGCGACTTCCTCGCCGAGCTTGTCGTGCGGCATCGCGAAGGTGACGACCTGGCGCACCGCCGGATGATCCATCAGTACGTCGTCGACCTCGCGCGGCGAAATCTTCTCGCCGCCCCGGTTGATGATTTCCTTGAGGCGGCCGGTGAGCCGGACATAGCCGTCGCCGTCCTTGACGCCCTGATCGCCGGTGCGGAACCAGCCGTCGACGAAGGCTTCCGCGTTGGCCTTCGGATTGTTCTCGTAGCCGGCGGTGACGTTGTCGCCGCGAATGACGATCTCGCCGATCCGGTCGGGGCCGAGAAGGCGGCCTTGCTCGTCCATGATCTCGACCTCGGGTCCGGCCGCGAGCCCCACCGCGCCGGGCTTGCGCGCGCCGGATAGCGGATTGGACGCCATCTGATGTGCGGCCTCGGTCATGCCATAGGCCTCGATCACCGGCGCGTGGAAAGTGGCCTCGAGTTCGGTGATGACTTGCGGCGGCAGCGAGGCCGACGACGAGCGGATGAAGCGCAGCGGAAAGCGCGCGATGATCTCGCGATTGTGGCCGGCGCGCGTCAGAATCGCCTGATGCATGGTCGGCACCGCCGTGTACCAGGTGGGCCGCGCCTCCTCCATCCAGGAAAAGAACTTCAGCGCGTTGAAGCCGGGCGTGCAGAACACGCTTCCCCCGCGCGACAGCGGCGCGATCAGGCCGGCGATCAGGCCGTGAATGTGAAACAGTGGCATGATGTTCAAGCCGCGATCGTCCGGGGAAAACGCCAGCGTCCGCGCGATATTGTCGGCCGAGATCGCGACATTTCGCTGCGTCAACGGCACGATCTTCGGCCGCGAGGTCGTGCCCGAGGTGTGCAGGATGAGGGCGACGTCGCCGGCTTCGGCCTTGCCGGGACGCGCGGCCGCGCGCGCCGCGCCGCCCTCCAAATGAAAATATCCGGCGCCGCGCGCGGGTTCGCGGGCGAGGGAGATGACGGCGATGCCGAGCTTGGCCGCCGCCTCCAAGGCCGGCGACTCGCTGCCCTGTTCGACGATCAACGCCTTGGCGCGAAGGTCGCTCATGTAGAATTCGAATTCGTCGGCGCGGTAGGCGGGATTGAGCGGCGCGGCGGTCGCCCCCGACGCGACCGCGAGAAAGGCCGTCGCCATTTCCGGTCCGTTCGGCAGCACGATCGCGACGCGGTCGTCGCGTCCGATGCCGGCCTCGTTGAGCGCGGCGATCGTGGCGTCGATGAGCGCGCGCAATCCGGCGAAGGTGAGCGCCGGTTGGCCGGGCGCGGTGAGGGCGATCGCGTCCCCCGCCGCTGGCGCCAGCAATTGATCGAGCGTGACCGGTCGCGTCATTCCCAGCTCCTCAATTCCCAATTCTCCAAACCCCAACTCTCCAAACCCCAACTCTCCAAACCTCGACGCGCGAAACGCTCGCCCCGCATGCGCGGCGCGTCACGCCGGTTGGATCGCCAGGCGCCCCTTGGCCCGCGCGAGGCTCGCGTCCAGCAGCTTGATCAGCGCGTAAACGGCGACCAGCCGCGGCGTGTCGATGCCGGCGATGCGTCCGAGCTCGATCACCGATCCGATCAGCGCGTCGGCCTCGATGCCGCGACCCGCCTCCACGTCCTGCAACATCGATGTCTTGTGCGCGCCGATGGCCTCGGCGGCCGCGATGCGCCGTTCCAGCGAGATGCGAAAGCGCACGCCGAGCGCCTCGCCGACGGCTTGCGCCTCGCGCATCAGATCGGCGACGAGCGCGCGCGTCGGCGAGAAGCCGCAGATGTCGGCGAGCGTCGCATGGGTCAGCGCGCTGATCGGATTGAAGCTGAGATTGCCCCATAATTTGGTCCAGATTTCCGCGCGCACGTCGGTGATCACCGGCGCCTTGAAGCCGGCCTTGGTGAAGGCGGCGGAGACGCGCGCGATGCGCTCGCTTTTCACGCCGTCGATCTCGGCGAGCGAAAAGCGATTGCCCTCGACATGGCGGATGACGCCGGGGCTCGAAATCTCGGCGGCGGGATAGACGACGCTGGCGACGACGCGGTCGATCGGGAGATTGCGCGCGATGACGCCGCCGGGGTCGACGCTTTCAAGCCGCGTACCTTCGAGCGGGCCGCCATGCTTGAAGAAATACCACCACGGAATGCCGTTCTGCGCCGTCAGCGCCATGGACTCGGGACCCATCACGCCGGCGAGATCGCCGACGATGGTGCCGAGCTGATGCGCCTTGACGCCGAGAATTACGAGATCGCGCGGTCCGCATTCCGCGACGCGGTCGGTCGCGGCGAGCTCGACCTTGATCTCGCGTCCGTCCTCGATAAGGCGCAGGCCGCTCGCGCGGATCGCGGCAAGGTGCGCGCCGCGCGCGACGACGACGACATCCTCGCCGGCCTGGGCGAGTTTCGCCGCGAGCAGACCGCCGATCGCGCCGGCGCCGATGATGCAGATCCGCATGCGCGAACATCCGTCGCGCGGGAAAAAAGGCCGGCGCGAATTCGCGGGGCCACCCGCGCGCGCACCTATGCCCCCGGCGACAAGGGTTGTCCAGACGGCATTTGGCGGGGGCGCGCGGCCCCGCCGGCCGTCACAGCGTCTCGGCGAAGGCGATCATCCGCCGGCGCTGTTCGGGCGTCGGCAGCGCGCCGCGCATGGCGCCGAGATTGTCGATCATGTGCTCCGGTCTCGACGTGCCGGGGATGACGGCGGTGACGCGCGGATCGGCGAGCAGGAATTTGAGGAAGAACTGGCCCCAACTGTCGGCGAATTCCTTCGCCCAGTCGGGCAGCGGCTTGTCCCGCACCGCGCCGAACAGCCGCGCGCGACCGAACGGCAACGCCGTGAGCACGGCCGCCTTGACGTCGGCGGCGAGCGGCAGGATGCGCTTTTCCACCTCGCGGTTGTCGAGCGAATAGTCGACCTGCACGAAATCCGGCTTCTCGCGGGCGAGCACGGCTTCGACGGCGGGAAAATCATTGTGGAAGGTCGAGGTGACGCCGATATAGCGGCACAAGCCCTGGTCCTTCCATTCGCGGAACAACGCGAGCGACTGGTTCGGATCGCGTACATTGTGAAGCTGAATGAGATCGATCCGCGCGACCTTCAGCCGCGTCAGCGTCCGCTTGAACTCCTCGGGATCGGGCCGCACGACCTTGGAGGCGATGAACAGCTTCTCGCGCGCGCCGGCGGCTGCGATGACATCGCCGAGAACGATTTCGGCGTCGCGATAGGCCGAGGCGGTGTCGATCAGCTTGCCGCCATTGGCGAGGAGGGCGTTCAGCACCGCCGTCGCCTTGGCGCGCGTGGCGTCGTCGGCGACATCGAAGACCCGCGCCGTGCCGAGGCCGACCGGCGGCAGCGCCTCGCCGCTTCGCGGAATGGCGCGGATGATCGCCGGTTGATCGGATCGCGCCAGAGCGGGCCCCGAGAGCAACGTCGCGCCGGCGAGCGCGGTGAAGTGGCGGCGTGTGATCTCAACGGTCATGTCGGCCTCCGGGCCCGGCGTCGGATGTCGCTTCGGACGCGGCCCGCGTATCGGCGAGCTCGGCGCGTCGTTCCTCGGCGCGTCCGAGCCGCAGCGAGAGAATGATCCATCCGACCGCGACTGGCAACGCGCATAATGCGATCGCGCCGAGCTTGAGGCCCAGCGCCTGCAGGCCGTCGAAGATCCAGCCGTGAAGCGCGTCGGAGCCGCGATAGACGACGACGTCGATCAGGTTCTTGGCCTTGTACTTCTCCTCGCGCGGAACGACGGTGAAAAGGACATGGCGGGCGGGATTGGCGATGGCGAAATGTATCCAGCGCTGCGCCACCTGCGCGGCGATGACGACGGCGACCGTCGGCCATAGCGCCAGCGCGGCGAAGCCGGCGACATAGACCGCGGGCAGGGCGCTCGCCGCCACGCCGGTGCCGACGCGGCGGATCAGCCGGCCGGTCGCGAACACCTGCGTCGCCAGCGTGAGCAGGCCGACGGCGAGATCGATGCCGGCGAAAATCCGCGTCCGCGCGCCGGCGTCCTGCACCGACGCGGCGATGATATGGGCCTGCATGAAATAAAGCATGGTCGCGCCGAACGAGAGCAGGCTCACCCAGGCGGCGATGCCAAGGAGATAGGGCGAGCGGACGAGTTCGGGGATCGCGGCGAAGGCGCCGCCGCCGAGCGGCTCGTGCGCCGTGCTGGCCCCGCGACGCTCGCCCGCCGCGCCTTCGAGGCGATGGACGCAAAAGACGGCGGCCTCCATCAGCAGCGCCGCCACGATCAGGAGATTGACCGGGCCGAACGGAATCGACAGGCCGATGGTGATGGTCGGGCCGAGCAACGCGCCCGCCGTGCCGCCCGCGCCGATGAAGCCGAACAGCCGCTTGCCCTGTTCGGCGGTGAACAGGTCGGCCATGAACGACCAGAATACCGCCACCGCGAAAAGATTGAAGACGCTCACCCAGACGAAAAAAGCGCGCGCGACGATCGCCGGCGCGACGTCGAGCGTCAGCATGAGCCAGAACACGGCGATGTTGGCGACGAAGAAGTGATAGACGACGGGAATGAAGCGCGCGCGCGGCAGCCGCGCGACCAGCGCGCCGTAAAGCGGCTGGGCGAGCAGCAGCGCCAGGAACGTCGCGGTGAACAGCCACGGCAGATTGCGCACGCCGCCGGCGATTCCCATCTGGTCGCGCAATGGGCGCAGCACGTAATAGCTCGCGAGCAGCGTGAAGAAATAGGCGAACGACCACAGCGCGGCCGCGCGCTCCTCCCGGGTCGCCGGCAACACGCGCCCGATCCATTGCTTGAGCGCGTCCAGCGGACGGGTCGCCGCGGCGGTGCTCATGGCGCCGTGCTCATGATTTCATTCTCGCGCGTGGAGCCCAGGCGGCGCGAATGGGAGGCGGGCGTGTCATTGGGCGCGGAACGCATGGCGGCGCGAGGTTATCGGCCTTATGGCGGCAGCGAAAGCTTCCGCCGCAATTCGGCCCCGGTCACCGGTTGGCCGTAGCCGGGCGCGCCGCGCTGAAAGCGGCGGGCGTCGGCGAGCGTGCCGACGACGACCGGATCAAAGCCGGCGGCGCGCACGAGCGCGGCGGCGGTCTCCATCGCTTGCGCGTCGTCTCCCGCGATCGGGATCGCGAGCCTGGGGTCGGGGCGGTTCGCCTCGGCGGCGAAGGTCATATAGGAGAGCGTATTGAACGCGCGCACCAGGCGCGTGCCGGCGAGGTATTTCCGCGAGGTCACGCCGACGCCGTCGCGGTCGGCTTCCTCAGCGATGGCGCCGTCGCGCGTCGCGATGGCGTTGCAGGCATCGAGCACGATCTTGCCCTTGAGCGCGGCGGCGTGATCGCGCCCGATCTCCGGCAGCGCGGCGTAGGGCACCGCGACGAAAATCACATCGCCCGCGGCGATCGCCTGTTCCACCGTGCCGGCGCGCGCGAGCGGGCCGAGCCCGGCGACCATGTCCTTGAGTTGGTCGGGATGGCGCGAGGAGAAGATGACTTCATGGCCGGCCTTGACCCATAGCGCGCCGATCGTACCGCCGATGCGACCCGAGCCGATCACGCCGATGCGCGCCTTGCCGCCGCCCGGCGATTGCGCGACCGCGAAACGGGACCCAAGCGCGGCGGCGAGCATCGCCGCGCCGCCGGCGAGAACGAGGCGACGGCGGACGGAATCGACCTGCCCGCCATCACGCATGGCCGCGCCGGACAATTCGTGGTCATGCGATCCTGGGCGGGACAGTTTGGAAAAAGGCATCGTGATCTCCACACGCTCGCCTTGAGCGCCGGCCGCGACATTACGTCGCTGGATCGATACGCGCGCGCCACAATCGCGTGAGGCGCGCCAAATCCGCCGGAATGAGCGGGACCAGGAATGCGCCGCACAATAATTCCATCCACGCACGGCCACGCACGGCCGCGCGGCGCGCGATCGGCGTCCAGCATGCGGCCAATTTCATGCCGCCTTGTCATCGGCCCGATGTTCCGGCTTCAAGCGGTTCTTGCCTGCGGCGGGTTCGCGGGTAAGATGCGCGCATTCGCGGCAAGCCTTCATCGGCTTTACCATTTCGGCAAGCGCGCGAAGGATTTGCCTAGACGCGCGATCGCCGCGAGTTCGGTCTTCGCGCTCGCGTGAATCACGACCAAGGCCGCCCGGATCATTCTGGCCGCGCGCAAGGGGTCGCACCCCGATGCCGCCGGCGCGATCAGGAGACAAGGCCAACGGGGAAGAAGCGTTAGCCGGGCGATCGCTCGGCCAAGGAGGAGTGTTGAACAATCTGCAGCTCTTGATCAGCGGGCTTGCGAACGGTTGCGTCTACGGTCTTGTCGCGCTCGGCTTTGTGATGATCTACAAGGCCACCGAGGCCGTGAATTTCGCCCAGGGCGATTTCATGATGCTCGGCGCCTTCGTCGCGCTTGGGCTCACCGTCAATTCCGTCGTCGCGCTGCCGCTGTGGGCCGCGATCCCGGTCGCGCTCGCGATCATGGGAGTGCTGGGCTATCTCCTCGACGTCGTGCTGCTGCGGCGCATCTTCGGCCAGTCGCAGATCGCGGTGATGATCCTCACGATCGCGCTCGGCTTCGTCATCCGCTTCGCCGCCGGCGTGATCTGGGGACACGAACCGCAATCATTGAACACGCCGCTGATCGGCAAGCACATCCGCCTCGCCGGCCTGGTGCTCGGCCTCGACGAGCTGGCGGTGATCATCGTCACGCTGTTGCTGACGACGCTGCTCTATTTCTTCTTCAACCGCACGCGCCTCGGCGTGGCGATGCAGGCCGCCTCGCAGAACCAGCTCGCCGCCTACTACATGGGTATTCCGGTCAGGCGGATTAACGGGCTGGTCTGGGCGCTCGCCGGCGTCGTCGCGGCGATCGCCGGAATCCTTTTCGCCTCGAAGGGCTCGATCGATCCGACGACGGGCCTGCTCGGGATCAAGGCCTTCGCCGCGGCGGTGATCGGCGGATTCGGCAGCCTGCCGGGCGCGCTGTTGGGCGGGCTGCTCGTCGGCGTGATCGAGCCGTTCGCGTCGCGCTATATCGCGGCCGGCTATTCCCAGGTCGCGCCCTATGTCGTTCTGCTGCTGGTCCTGATCCTGCGTCCGCACGGGCTGTTCGCCCAGGTGCAGACGAAGAAGATGTGACGCGCCATGCGCACGGTGTTCAAGACATCCTACGACGCCGACATCCGCCTGTTTCGCCATGGCGCGCAGGCGTTCTGGTACGGCGCGTTGCTCGTCTGCGTGCTCGCCTTGCCGCTCCTGCTGTCGACGTTTCTGATCGGCGAGGCGACCAACGTGTTGATTTGGGCGCTCGCCGGCATGGGGCTGATGGTGCTGACCGGCCAGGCCGGGCTCGTCAGCATCGGCCACACCGCGTTTCTGGCGGCCGGATGCTACGTCAACGCCATCCTGCAAATGAAGGGCGTGCCGTTTCTGGTCGCGTTTCCGCTGTCGGGGCTCGCCGCCGGAATCGTCGGCGTGATCGTCGCCGTCCCGGCGCTGCGTCTGCACGGCATCTATCTCGCCATCGCCACGCTGGCGATGGCGGTGCTGGTGGAAGACATCATCGTCATCGCCGAGCCGGTCACCGGCGGCGTCACCGGTCTGGTGCCGCCGGCGATCAACATTTTCGGCGTCTCGATCGACCGCTACGGCGCGCCGATGCTGTTCTATTATCTCGTGCTCGCGGTCGTGCTCGCGGTCGTGCTGGTCTATCGCAACCTGCTGCGCTCGCCGCTCGGGCGCGCCTTCGCCGCGATCCGCGATTCGGAGATCTCGGCGCAGGCGATGGGCGTCAATCTGCTCAAGACCAAGGCGGCCGCGTTCGGCATTTCCTGCGCCATCACCGGACTCGCCGGCGCGCTGATGGGCCACTACGCCGGCGCGTTCAATCACGAGACCTTCAATCTCGTGATCGCGGTCCAGATGCTGCTGATGATCGTCGTCGGCGGGCTCGGCTCGATTCACGGCGCGTTTTTCGGCGCCATCGTCATCGGCGTGATCCCGACCGCGCTGGCGTTCCTGCGCGACTTCATCGCCAAGACCGCGGGGGCGGGCTCGATCGCCATTCCCGGGCTCGAAAGCGGCGTCTTCGGCGCCATCCTGATCGCCTTCATCCTGTTCGAGCCGGCGGGCATTTATGGCCGCTGGCTGAAGATCCGCACCTACCTCGAACTGTTCCCGTTCTATCGTCGCGACATGTTCCGCCGGCAGAAGACATATTTGAAAACGGAGCGCATGCGGTGAGCCTGCTCGAACTCGACGCCGTGACGCTGCGGTTCGGCGGCCTGACCGCGGTCGAGGACGTTTCCTTCGCGGTCAACGCGGGCGATGTTTTCGCTTTGGTCGGTCCGAACGGCGCCGGCAAATCGACGCTCTTCAACCTGATCTCGCGCTTCTATACGCCGGCGAGCGGCGACATCCGGGTCGATGGGTCGAGCGTGCTCGGGCTTTCGCCGTCGGAAATCCCCTCGCTCGGCGTCGCGCGCACGTTTCAGAACATTGAATTGTTCGAACGCGCCACCGTCATCGACAATCTGCTCATCGGCCGCAACCGCCACGTCGGGACCGGGCTGGTTTCAAATCTCCTGTTCACGCCATTCACGCGCGCGGAGGAACGCCGCCACCGCGAGGCGGTCGAGCGCGTGATCGATTTTCTCGAATTGCAGGCCTATCGCGACAAGCATGTCGGCGGCCTGCCCTATGGCGTGCGCAAGGTGGTGGAGCTGGGGCGGGCGCTGGCGATGGAGCCGCGGCTGTTGCTGCTCGATGAGCCCGCCTCGGGGCTGTCGGTGGAGGAGAGCATCGACCTCGCCTTCTGGATCGAGGACATCAGGGACCAGATGGGCATCACCGTGCTTCTGGTCGAGCACGACATGAAGCTGGTCTCGTCGGTGTGCAATCGCGTGCTGGCGCTCGCCGACGGACGGCAGTTGGCGATCGGCACGCCGGCCGAGGTGCAGTCCGATCCCGCCGTGGTGCGCGCCTATCTCGGCGACGGAGAGATCGCGGCATGACGGCGCATCTTCTCACGGTCGAAAATCTCGAGACCTATTACGGGCCGATCATGGCGATCCGCGGCGCGAGCCTCGATGTGGTCGAGGGCCAGATCGTCACCGTGCTCGGCGCCAACGGCGCCGGCAAGACGACGCTGCTGCGGACCATTTCCGGGGTGATGACGCGGGAGAAGGGCACCATCCGCCTCGACGGCGAATTCATCCACGCGCTCGAACCGGACGCCATCGTCCGTCGCGGCCTGGTGCATGTGCCGGAGGGCCGCGAGGTCTTTCCCCTTCTCACCGTCGCGGAAAATCTCGCGCTCGGCGCCTATGTGCGCGGCGACAGCGCCGCCATCCGGGACGACCTGGAGATGGTCTACGGCTATTTCCCGATCCTGCGCGAGCGCGCGTCCCAGCGCGCGGGCACGCTGTCGGGCGGACAGCAGCAGATGCTGGCGATCGGGCGCGGACTGATGGCGCGCCCGCGCGTGATGCTGCTCGACGAGCCGAGCCTGGGGCTGAGCCCGCTGCTGGTGCAAGAAATCTTCACCATCATCCGGCGTCTCAACCGCGAGCGGAAGGTGACGATGTTGCTGGTCGAGCAGAACGCCAAGGTCGCGCTCGACGTCGCCGATTTCGGCTATGTCATGGAACTCGGGCGCATCGTCATGGCGGGCGAGGCCGCGCGGTTGCGCCAGTCCAAGGACGTGCAGACCTTCTATCTCGGCATGCGCGAGCCGACCGAACGCGGTCAGCGTCGCTGGAAGCAGCGGAAGACGTGGCGATGAACAGGCCGGCCGACATCGCTTCCGCCGCCGGCGCGCCGTCGCCGCCGCAGGTGATGTTGCGCGGCCACAGCATGAACGCCGACCTCGGCCAGCGTCCGCTGCTGATCGACGGCGCCGATACCGTCGTCAAGCTGTTCGCCCGGCGCTGCGCGATGCTCGGCGACCGCACTGCGCATCGGGAAAAGCATCTCGGCATCTGGCACGCCTATAGCTGGCGCGACTATTACGAGCACGCGCGGGCGATCGGGCTCGGCCTGATGGCGCTCGGCCTCAAGCGCGGCGAGGTCGTTTCGATCCTGGCGGAGGATCGCAAGGAATGGCTCTACGTCGATGCCGGCGTGCAATGCGTCGGCGGAATCGCGTCCGGCGTTTACGTCACCGATTCCGCCTCGCAGCTCGCCTTTCTCGTCGCCGATTCGGAAAGCCGCTTTCTCTTCGTCGAGAACGACGAGCAGCTCGACAAATACATCGCCGTGCGCGAGCGGTTGCCGAGCCTGGTCAAGGTGATCGTGTTCGACCGCGATGGTCTGCATGGCTTTCACGACGACGCCGTCATCTTCCTCGACGAGTTGCGCGAAATCGGCCGCCGGCATCTCGCCGCGCATCCGGGCGCCTTCGAGGCCGAGATCGCCAAGTCGAAGCCCGACGATACCGCGTTGCTGATCTACACCTCGGGCACCTCGGGGCCGCCCAAGGGCGCGGAACTGACGCACGAGAACACGATCTTCGTCCTGTCGTCGGGCATGCATTGTCTCGTCAGCCTCGAGGACGACGAGCAGCTCTGCTTTCTGCCGCTGTGCCACGTGCTCGAGCGCCTGATCACGATGCAGACGCCGATCATGACCGGCGCCACGGTCAATTTCGTGGAATCGCCGGAGACGGTGTTCGACAATCTGCGCGAGGTGTCGCCGCATGTGTTCGTCGCCGTGCCGCGCGTCTGGGAGAAGATCTATTCGCGGCTTTCGATCATGGCGGGCGAGGCGACCGCGTTCGGACGGCTGGCCTATCGCGCCGCGCTGGCGGTCGGTTTGCGCCGGGCCGATTGCCTGTTGAACAAGCGGCCGGTGCCGATGTGGCTCGCCGCCGCCTATGCGGTTTGCGATTTCGTCGTGCTCCGCAATCTGCGTCGCCTGATCGGGCTTGAACGCGTCCGCCGCGCCAACAGCGGCGCGGCGCCGATCTCGCCCGAGCTGCTGCGCTGGTATTGGGGCATCGGCATCCCGATTCTGGAAGGCTATGGCCAGACCGAAGGCGCCGGCGTGACCGCGGTCAACGTTCCCGAGCGCGTGCGCAACGGCTCGGTCGGTCCGGCGATTCCCGGCATGGTGGCGCGGATCGCGCCGGACGGGGAAATCCAGATCAAGGGACCGAACGTCTTCCGCGGCTATTGGCGTAACCCGGGAAAGACGGCCGAGGCGATGACGACGGACGGCTGGCTGCGGACCGGCGATGTCGGTCACATCGACGCGGACGGCTTCATCACGATCACCGGAAGGCTCAAGGACATCATCATCACAGCCGGCGGCAAGAACATCACGCCGTCGGAAATCGAAAACCGGCTCAAATTCTCGCCCTACATTTCCGACGCCGTCGTCATCGGCGATCGCCGGCAATACCTCACCTGCCTGATCATGATCGATCAGGAGAATGTCGAGAAATTCGCGCAGGACAACCGCATCCCGTTCAACGATTTCGCCTCGCTCTGCGCGGCGGCTCCGGTCAAGGATCTGATCCAATCCGTCATCGACGAGGCCAACGGCCATTTCGCGCGGGTTGAACAGATCAAGGATTTCCGCATTATTGACGTATTGCTGACGGTGGAGGACGATGAACTGACCGCCACCATGAAGCTCAAGCGCGGCTTCGTGGAGAAGAAATACAAGACGCTGATCGACGAGATGTACATGGGCCGCGCGGCGTGACGATCCACGGTGCCGATACATCGACCAGCGTGCGAATTCGACAAAAACCCAGATTGGAGGAGACCAGCACCATGCGACTGAATTCAACGATACTCGCCAGCGCCATCATCGGCGTCGTCGGCGTCGCCGGCATGGCCGGCGCGGCGCGGGCGCAGACCCAGGGCGTGACGCCGACGGAAGTCGTCATCGGCTCGCAGAACGACCTGTCCGGCATCTTCGCCACCTTCGGCGCGCCGGCGGTGAAGGCCGCCAACCTCTACTTCAAGGAGGTCAACGACAAGGGCGGCGTGCACGGCCGCAAGATCCGCTTCGTCGTCGAGGACCACGCCTATCAGATGCCCAAGGCGACGCAGGCGGTGAACAAGCTGGTCAACAGCGACAAGGTTTTCGCCATGCTGTTGTCGCTCGGCACGCCGATGAATCTCGCCGCGTTCAAGATCCAGGACGAGAAGAAGATCGCCAACATCAATCCGCTGACGGCGGCGCGGCAGATGCTGCAGGAACCAGTCGACTACAAGTTCACCGCATTCACCACCTATTACAGCCAGATTCAGGCGGGCGTGAAACATCTCGCCGAGAAGGAGAACGCCAAGGTCGTCTGCGCGATGTACATTCCGTCCGACTTCGGCCTCGAAATCAAGGAAGGCGCGGTCGACCAGGCCAAGACGATGGGCCTGAAATTCGCGGCGGAAACCACGCACAAGCCCGACGACGCCGATTTCGTCGGCTCGCTGACCAAGCTCAAGGACGAGGGTTGCCAGCTCGTCGCCGTCGCGCTCGGCGTGCGCCAGATCATCACGGCGGTCGGCACCGCCAAGAAGATCGGCTGGACCGACGCGAAGTTCCTGGTGTCGTCGGCGGGCTTCCACACCGTCATCGCGCAGGTGCCCGGCGGGATCACCGAGGGCCTCTACGCCGGCTCGGGCTGGGCCGACATCGTCGGCCGGCTGAGCAATCCGGAAGTGAAGGCGTGGGTCGATGGCTACAAGGCCGCCTATAATGAAGACCCGGGAACGGGCGCGCTGCTCGGCCGCAGCGCCGCCGAAACCCTCGTGCGCGCGTTGCAGGCCGCGGGCAAGGACCTGACGCCGGAGTCGTTCAAGAAGGGCATGGAAAGCCTTTCCTACGACGACGTCATTTCGGGCAACAAGATCGACTACGGCCCGAAGGATCATGAAGGCGGCAACGTCAACATCATCTCGGTCGTGAAGGGCGGCAACTGGGTCGAGGTGGCGCGCTTCTGAGTCGTCGGTTGGTTTCCCGCCGCGTCCGCGCGTCGGTGGAGAGATCGACGGATCGATGCCAACGGATCGATGCAGTTGGATCGGCACCATCGAAATGAATGATCCGGCGAAGCGGCGCGCTTCGCCGGATTTTCTTTTTGCCGTATGGTGGCCCTGGAACCGCTACGCCAGAAACGCCTCGATCTCGGCCATCACCTCGTCGAGCTTGTCGTGATGAAGCCAGTGGGCCGCGCCGGCGATGGCGCGCGCGCGCGCGTCCTTGAAATGGGCGAGCGATCCGTTCGTCCGCGGATCGGGCAGGAAGCTTTCGTCGCCGCGCAGCAGCAGCGTCGGACAGTCGATGCGCGCCCATAACGCGGCATGGTCGTCGGGCGAGAGGCGATAGGGCGCGCGCGCCCGCTGGTAGCGGTCGAATTTCCACGTCAGCAGGCCGTTCGCGTCGCGACGCGTGCCGTGGCGCGCCAGATGCAGCGCCTGCGCCTCGCTCAGGCGCGCGTTGCGGGCGCGCATGCGCTCGGCCGCCTCGGCAAGGCTCCCATGGCCGCGCTCCGGCCGCGCCGCGATGGCGTCGAGTTCGGCGATCCAGTCGCGCATGCGCGCGTGGATCGGTTTGTCCCGCCGGTCGGGCGAAAGCGTCATGCCGTCGAGCACGACAAGGCGTTCGACCTTTTCCGGGAATGTCCCCGCGAACATCAGGCTGATCATGCCGCCCATCGAATGGCCGATCAGGATCGTGCGCGCGACGCCGGTTTCGCCGAGGAGGCGGTGCAAATCGTAGATGTAGTCGGAAAGGCTGTAGCTGCTGCCGGTCGCCCGGTCGGAGTCGCCGTGGCCGCGCAAATCCGGCGCGATGAGATGGAACCGGCCGCGCAAGCGCGCGGCGACCGCGTCCCAGGTGCGGCAATGATCGGCGCCGCCGTGAACGAGCACCAAGGGCGGCGCGCCGGCGTTGCCCCAATCGACGTAGCGCAGGCGCAGCCCCTGCGACTGGAAGAAGCGCGAATCCGGTTCGCCGGTGTTCACGACCGCGCCGGCTTCGCCGCGTCCAGCGAATCCAGGAAATCGCGCATCGCCTTGCGGCAGAGCGCGGGCTCCTCGATCTGGAGAAAATGCGTGGTGCCGGGAATGCTCACATAGGGAAAATCGTAGGCCTCGTGAATGGCCTTGCAAATCGCGGCGGGCGGGCTCGCATGGGGATGGTCGGGATCGGCGCCGATCAGGATTCCCGGAATCGGAAAGTCGGCGAAACGCGGCCAGATGTCTTCCTGGGAATTTGTCAGGAACACCTCGCTTTCGAGCTGGCGCGGATAGCATAGCGCCCAGCGACCATTGCGCTTGAGCTTGAGCGTGCTCTTGGCGAACAGGAGATGGGTGCCCGGCGCCCAACCGCGAAACGCGCCGTGGACGGCGAGCTGGCGCGCGAAATCCTCGGGCGAGGGATAGAACATCTGGCGATGGCTCGCCCGGCGCGCCAGTTCACGCATGCTCTTGGACTGCACGTCGTGCAGCGGATGGCCGGTCGGCGGCATGATCGGCGAATCGACCAGCACCAGCGCCGACCAGCGCGGTCCGAAGGTGAACAGATGCTTGATCGCCAGGATCGACGACAGCGAATGAAACACGCCGACCGTCGGCGCCTCGCCGAAATTGATCTGGATGGCGTTGAAGATGTCCTCCATGTCCTGGGTCATGTGTTCCCAGGTGTGATGGGAGGCCAGATGCAGCGGGTTTTCGGCGTGGTTACGCACGTCGAACAGGATGAGCTCGTGGTCCGCGATCAGCGGTTCCCAGAACGGCAGGTAGGCGTTGATCGCCAGGCCGTTGCCGTGGCTCAGCACGAGGCGGCGTTTGCCCGGCCGGCCGTAATTGCGCAGCCGGATGATCGCTCCGTCATGCGTGCGCAGGTCGACGCGCCGGGTGGGTTCGGGCACGACGAGTTCGATTTTCGGCAGGACGAACGGTTCGGTCATGGGCGGCGGATAATCCGGGACTTCGTTTCGAACGGTCGACGGCGGCAAGAACCGCGCACGCGCGGCGCGCGCCCAACCAGGCCGAGACAAGGCGACGCCGTTCTTCTACGCGATCCGGGGCGCCGTTGAAAACCACGCGTTGCCGGTAATCCGGCACGGCTCGCCGCGCGAGGGACACGCGGCGGGTCCCTTCCGGCCGGGTCCCGCGCCGGCGCCGAAATCATGCCTTTTCCATGAGCAAGGCGATGCCCTGGCCGACGCCGATGCACATCGTGCACAACGCGCGCCGTAGCTTGCGTCGGTCGAGCTCGATCGCCGCGGTCAAGGCGAGCCGCGCGCCAGACATACCCAGCGGATGGCCGAGCGCGATCGCGCCGCCATTGGGGTTGACGTGGTCGGCGTCGTCCTTGAGGCCGAGCTGGCGCATGCAGGCGAGCGCCTGCGCGGCGAACGCTTCGTTGAGCTCGATGAGGTCGACATCGGCGATGCTCAAGCGGTTGCGTTCGAGCAGGCGGCGGGTCGCCGGCACCGGTCCGATGCCCATGATGCGCGGCGGCACGCCCGCGGTCGCCGCCGCCGTGACGCGCGCGAGCGGCGTCAGGCCGTGGCGCTCACACGCCGCCGCCGAGGCGATAAGCAGCGCGGCCGCGCCGTCGTTCACGCCCGAGGCGTTGCCGGCGGTAACCGATCCGTTCTTGCGGAACGGGGCGGGCAGCGCGGCGAGCTTTTCCATGGAGGTCGCGCGCGGATGCTCGTCGCGTTCGACGATGACGGGGTCGCCCTTGCGCTGCGCGATGGCGAACGGCGCGATTTCGAGCGCGAAGCGGCCCGAGGTCTGCGCGGCGGACGCGCGCGCCTGGCTGCGCAGCGCGAACGCATCCTGATCGGCGCGCGCGATCTTGAATTCCTCGGCGAGATTTTCGGCCGTTTCCGGCATCGACTCGACGCCGTATCGCGCCTTCAGGACCGGATTGACGAAGCGCCAGCCGATGGTGGTGTCGTAAATCTCGGCCTGTCGCGCGAAAGCCTCGCCGGCCTTGCCCATGACGAACGGCGCGCGGGTCATGGATTCGACGCCGCCGGCGATGGCGAGATCGATCTCGCCGCAGCGCACCGCGCGGGCGGCGTAGGCGACCGCGTCGAGCCCCGAGCCGCAGAGGCGATTGATCGTGGTGGCCGGCACGCTGTCGGGAAGACCGGCGAGCAGTACGCCCATGCGCCCGACATTGCGATTGTCCTCGCCGGCCTGGTTGGCGCAGCCGAACGCGACTTCCTCGATCGCGTCCGGCGCGATCGCGGGAAAGCGTCGCATCAGCTCGCGGATGGCATGCGCGGCGAGATCGTCGGGGCGCGCCTGCGCCAGCGCGCCGCCATAGCGGCCGATCGGCGTGCGCACGCCGCCTACCAGAAACGCGTCAGCCACGGTCGTTCTCCTTGCTGTCAAGTATTTCGCCCTTGATCGTCCGGCTGAGGCCGCGGAATTCCGCGATCGTCGCGCCGGTCTCGTCGTGGACGGTCACGTCATAGATGCCGGCGCGGCCGGATCGCCGTCGTTCCACGCCGACGGCAGTGAGCCGCGCGCCCTCGCGCGCCGCGGCGAGATAGGTGATCGAGCATTGCTGCGCGACGGTGACCTTGTCTTGGGTGTTCGACGCATAGGCGAAGGTGGCGTCGGCCAGCATGAAGATGAAACCACCGTGGCACATGCCGAAGGCGTTGAGCATGCCGCGCGTCACCGTCATGCCCATCTCGGCGCGCCCGGGACCGACGCCGAGAAGGTCAAGGCCGAGCGAGCGCGACGCCATGTCGTTTTCGGACATGACCTCGGCGCAGCGCCGCGCGATTTCCTCGGCCGTCATCTCGGAAATGGTCTCCGCTTGCCTGTCGCGCCGCGCTCACGGCGCCTTGTAGTCGGCGAACTTCTTCCTCTCCGCGACCAGGCGCTGGAGCAGCGGCGCCGGCGTGAATTCCGCGCCCAGCACCGCCTCGAAGCCCTTCATCGTGCCGAGCACCACGTCGAGGCCGATGCTGTCGGCATAGAACATCGGACCGCCCGAATATACCGGCCATCCGTAGCCGTTGATCCAGACGATGTCGATGTCGCTGGCGCGCTGCGCGATGCCTTCCTCGAGGATCTTCGCGCCCTCGTTGATCATCGGATAGATGCAGCGCCGGAGGATCTCCTCGTCGCCGATCGCGCGACGGGTGATGCCCTTGGTGGCGGAAAGATCGAGGATCACCTTCTCGACGAAGGCGGAAGGCTTGGGCTTGCGCGACTGATCGTAATCGTAGAATCCGGCGCCGGTCTTCTGGCCGCGCCGATCCATCTCGCAGAGCACTTCCTTCACCGTCGAACTGGTCGAGGTCTCGCGCGTCCAGCCGAGATCGAGCCCGGCGAGGTCGCTCATGGCGAACGGCCCCATCGGCATGCCGAAATCGACGATGACGCGGTCGACATCCCAGGGCATCGCGCCCTCGAGGATGAGCTTGTTGGCCTCGCGCTGGCGCTGCGCCAGCATGCGGTTGCCGACGAAGCCGTGGCAGACGCCGACCAGCACGCCGACCTTGCCGAGCTTGCGCGCCAGCGACATCGCGGTGGCGACCACGGTCTTGGAGGTCTTCTTGCCGCGCACGATTTCGAGCAGCTTCATGACGTTGGCGGGCGAGAAGAAATGCAGGCCGATCACCCATTCGGGCCGGCGCGTGGCGGCGGCGATCTCGTCGACATCGAGATAGGAGGTGTTGGTGGCGAGGATCGCGCCCTGCTTGACGATGGCGTCGAGCCGGCCGAACACCTCTTTCTTGACCTCCATCTTCTCGAACACCGCCTCGATCACGAGGTCGCAGCCGGCGATCCGGTCGAGATCGAGCGTCGTCGTCAGCCGCGCGAGGCGGGCCTCGACGTCGGCCTTGGAAAAGCGTCCCTTGCGCGCCGAGCTTTCGTAATTGCGCTTGATCGTGGCAAGGCCGCGGTCGAGCGCTTCCTGCTTGGTCTCGACCAGGGTGACGGGAAAGCCGGCGTTGAGAAAACTCATGGCGATGCCGCCGCCCATCGTGCCGGCGCCGACGACGCCGACGGAGGCGATCGCCACTTGCGGGGTGTCGGCGCCGATGTCGGGGACCTTGGTGACCTCGCGCTCGGCGAAGAAGACGTAGCGCTGCGCCTTGGACTGGATGCTGTCGCGAAGGGAAAGGAAGATCTCGCGCTCGCGCTTCATGCCCTCGTCGAAGGGGAGCAGGACCGCGTTCTTCACCGACTCCACCGCCTTCAGCCAAGCCTGGAAACCGCGAAACTTCGCGGCGTTGACCGTGCAGAAGGCGTCGAAGACGAGAAGATCGCCGCGCGCGCTCTCGACCTTGGCGTTGAGGTCGCGGATCTTGCGCAACGGCCGGCCCTCGGCCACCAGCCGGCGCGCGAAATTGACCGCGAAGGTCCGCAGCGATCCTTCCGGCGCTAGTTCGTCGATGATGCCGAGTTCGAGCGCGGCCGGCGCGGCCACCTGCGCGCCCGAGGTGATGAGATCGAGCGCCTTTTCCGGGCCGACGAGGCGCGGCAGGCGCTGGGTTCCGCCGGCGCCGGGAATGAGACCGAGCTTGATTTCGGGAAGACCCATCTTGGCCGAGGGAACCGCGACGCGGTAGTGGCAGACCAGCGCGGTTTCGAGGCCTCCGCCGAGCGCCGTGCCGTGGATCGCGGCGACGACCGGCTTGGTGGCGTTTTCGATGACGGCATGAACGTCGGGCACCGACACGCCGACCGGCGGCTTGCCGAATTCCGAGATGTCGGCGCCGGCGATGAAGGTGCGGCCGGCGCAGATCAGGACGATCGCGGAGACTCCGGGCGCGGCGAGCGCCTGATTGATGCCGTCGTGAATGCCGGCGCGCACTTGCGCGGAAAGCGCGTTCACGGGCGGGGAGTCGAGCGTGAGGATCGCGACGCCGTCTTCGACGCGAAGATCGGTCACGGAATTGATGGCCGTCATGGCGGGCTCTTTAGTCTGGCGGAGAGTGGCGGATCGGGAATGTCGCGGGCATGCAACGTGTCCGCCCGAAGGTGCGATGTCAACACCTTGGGGCCATCCGCCGATGTCGGCCGAAGTCGTTTCCGCGGCGTCAACAAACACGAATGGGAATGCGGGACGGACCACGCGCCGGCGCGCGCCTGTCTTTCGGTCCGCCTATTTCTGGCTTGCCTTGTCGCGGGCCGTCCGCGCCTTGTCGCTCGCCGCGCCCATCTCTCCCGGCCGCGCCAGCACCTCGCGCAGGACCGTCAGCGTGCGGTCGATATGCTCGCCGATCAGGGCGCATGCTTGCTCGACATCGCGCGCCAGCACCGCCTCGAAGATCGCCTTGTGCTCGGCGTGAACGTCGCGCGCGCGCGCGCGGTTGATGAGCGCGACGCGCCGATAGCGTTCCGACTGCTGGTAGAGCATGGCGTAGATGCGATGCAGCCGGGCCGAGGGGCAGGCCGAGATCAGCGCCAGATGAAATTCGCGATTGCGTTCCTCGAAATGCGGCGCGACGGCCTGCGGCTCCTCGCGGATGCGCTCCTCGACTTTCGACAGGCGATAATAGGCGGCGACGACGCGGCTTTCCCAGGCCTCGTCGCCGGCCAGGATCGATTGCCGCAGCGCCTCGGTCTCGATCATCTTGCGGACGTGGGTGAGATCGCTGAAATCGTCGAGCGAGATCGGCGCGACGCGGAAGCCGCGCTGGCCTTCGGCCGTGACCAGCGCTTCGCCGAGCAGCCTTGTCAGCGACTCGCGCACCGTGCTCGCGCCGATGCCGTAGCGCTGGCGAAGTTCCTCGGTACGCAATTTGGCGCCTGGTTCGAGCGCGCCTTCCAGGATTTCGCGGCGGAGCGAGGCATAGGCCTGCTCGACCAGCGTGCGGCCGTGATCCTCGCCCTGAATTCTGAGCATGCCGGTGGTTTCAGACATGGGTCCTCTTGAGGCTCCTCGGAATGTCCGCTGGCGCCGCCGCGACCGCGCGGCGCCGCCGGCTCGCGATGCCGCCCAAGCCGCCGGATTCGCCGACCGCCGGACGGACATTTGTCGGCAATCTAGCAAAAGTCGTCATATTTGATAATCTCGAAATTTCGGTTGACGGCGCCTGCTTATGGTGGTTCTCAACAGGGTGCGGCGGGCGCGGCGTTTGCGCCGCGAGAGGAATGCGTCGGCGATCCGGATACGGGCGTATCGGCGGTTTCCCGCTCCGCGAGACGTGCGCGGATCCGCATCCCGAGGAGATCAACACGATGTCGGTGCAACCCCTTCTCGCCCGTGCCCGCGTGACCAACGCACGCCGCGACGTCAGCCATTTCATTGCCGGCGAGTTCACGCAAGGCGCGACGGGCAAGAGCTGGCAAAATCGCTGCCCGCTCGACAATTCCGTCATCGGCACGGTGCCTGAAGGCGGCAAGGCCGAGATCGACGCGGCGGTGCGCGCGGCCCGCGCCGCGCTCGACGGCCCATGGGGCAAGCTCACCGTCGCCGAACGCACCGACATGCTCGCCGCCGTCGCCGATGAGATCACCAACCGCTTCACCGACTTTCTCGAGGCCGAATGCCTCGACACCGGCAAGCCCTATGGGCTCGCCTCCCACATCGACATTCCGCGCGGGGCGGCGAATTTCAAGATGTTCGCCGACGTCATCAAGACCGTCTCCACCGAAATGTTCACCATGCCGACGCCCGACGGCACCGGCGCGATCAATTACGCGCTGCGCCGGCCCAAGGGCGTCATCGCGGTGATCAGCCCGTGGAACCTGCCGCTCTTGCTGATGACCTGGAAGGTCGGCCCGGCGCTCGCATGCGGCAACACCGTGGTGGTCAAGCCCTCCGAGGAAACGCCGCTCACCGCCACGCTGCTCGGCGAGGTGATGAACAAGGTCGGGGTGCCGAAGGGCGTCTATAATGTCGTCCACGGCTTCGGCCCGAATTCGGCCGGCGAATTCCTGACGCAGCATCCGCTCGTCGACGGCATCACCTTCACCGGCGAGACGCGCACCGGCGAGGCGATCATGAAGCAGGCCGCGCTCGGCGTGCGGCAGGTCTCGTTCGAGCTCGGCGGCAAGAACGCGGGCATCGTCTTCGCCGACTGCGATCTCGACAAGGCGATCGAAGGCACGATGCGCTCGGCGTTCGCCAATTGCGGCCAGGTCTGTCTCGGCACCGAGCGGCTCTACGTGCAGCGACCGATCTTCGAGGCCTTCGTCGCCCGCCTCAAGACCGCCGCCGAGGCGCTCAAGCTCGGCCGGCCCGAGGAGCCGGGCGTCAATCTGGGGCCGCTGATCAGCCTCGAACATCGCGACAAGGTGCTGTCCTATTACAAGAAGGCGGCCGCGGACGGCGCGACGATCGTCACCGGAGGCGGCGTGCCGGAAATGCCGGGCGATCTCGCCAACGGCGCGTGGGTGCAGCCGACGATCTGGACGGGGCTCGCCGACGACGCGGCCTGCGTGCGCGAGGAGATTTTCGGGCCGTGCTGCCACATCCGCCCGTTCGACACCGAGGAGGAGGCGATCCGGCTCGCCAACGACACGCCCTATGGCCTCGCGGCGGCGGTGTGGACCGAGAACCTGTCGCGCGCGCACCGCGTCGCGGCCAAGCTCGATGTCGGCATCTGCTGGGTCAATTCCTGGTTCCTGCGCGATCTGCGCACGGCCTTTGGCGGGTCGAAGGCCTCCGGCATCGGCCGCGAGGGCGGCCTGCATTCGCTCGAATTCTACACCGAGATTTCCAACGTCTGCATCAAACTGTGAGGTCGAACGTGAACAACGACGCGGTCGCGCAAGTCGCCGACAGGATTTTCGAGGCTCATGCGACGGGCAAGCCGATCGCGCCGATCCGCGACTCGTTGAAGGCGGGCGCGATCGATGAGGCCTACGCGGCGCAGGAGATCAACACCAAGCGCTGGCTCGCCGCCGGCCGCAAGCTGGTCGGGCGCAAGATCGGTCTGACCTCGCTGGTGGTGCAGAAGCAACTTGGCGTCGACCAGCCCGACTACGGCATGCTGTTCGACGACATGGCGGTGCCCGACGGCTGGGAGATCAAGCGTTCGCAACTCATCCAGCCCAAGGTCGAGGCGGAAGTCGCCTTCGTCCTCGGCCGCGATCTCGACAGCGAGCGCATCACTACCGTCGACGTCATCCGCGCGATCGAATTCGCGCTGCCGGCGATCGAGGTGGTCGACTCGCGCATCGCCGACTGGAAGATCGGCATTCTCGACACCATCGCCGACAACGCCTCGTCCGGCCTCTACGTGCTCGGCAACACGCCGGTTCCGCTCGATCGCGTCGACCTGCGCCTGTGCGGCATGGTGATGGAGACGAACGGCGAGCCGATCTCGGTCGGCGCCGGCGCGGCCTGCCTCGGCAATCCGATTTCGGCGGCCTATTGGCTGGCCAAGACGATGGCGCGCGTCGGCCGCCCGCTGAAGGCCGGCGACACGATCATGTCCGGCGCGCTCGGACCGATGGCGCCGGTGAAATGGGGCGATGTCGCCGAGGCGCGCATTTCGGGCCTCGGCACGGTGCGCGCGGCCTTCGCCAAGGACTAAAGGGCCAGGGATCAGGAAGCAAAGAGCAAGAACATGGACAAGATTGCCTGCGCGATCATCGGTTCCGGCAATATCGGCACCGACCTGATGATCAAGGTGATGCGGATGTCGAAGCATCTCGCCATGGGCGCGATGGTCGGCATCGATCCGGCCTCGGACGGACTCGCGCGCGCGGCGCGGCTCAACGTTCCGACGACGCATGAGGGCATCGAGGGGCTGATGAAGCTACCGAACTACAAGGACATCAAGGTCGTGTTCGACGCGACCTCGGCCAAGGCGCATCTGCACAACAACGCGCTGCTGCAAAAGGACGGCAAGAAGGTCATCGACCTCACGCCGGCGGCGATCGGCCCGTTCACTATTCCCGTCATCAATGGCGACGCCAATCTGGGCGAGCCGAACGTCAACATGGTGACCTGCGGCGGGCAGGCGACGATCCCGATCGTTCACGCCGTCCGCCGCGCGACCAAGCGCGTGATCTACGGCGAGATCGTCGCCTCGATTTCCTCGAAATCGGCCGGGCCCGGCACGCGCGCCAATATCGACGAGTTCACCGAGACGACGGCCAAGGCGATCGAGGTGCTGGGCGGCGCCGAGCGCGGCAAGGCGATCATCATCCTCAACCCGGCCGAACCGCCCTTGATCATGCGCGACACCGTGTTCACGCTCTCCCAGGGCGGCGCCAAGGACGAGATCGAGGCTTCGATCCTGGCGATGGTCGAGGAGGTGCGCAAATACGTGCCCGGCTACCGGCTCAAGCAGAAGGTGCAGTTCGAGCATATCGGCGACAACATGCCGGTGCGCATTCCGGGCATCGGCGCGGTGTCGGGGCTGAAGACCACGGTGTTCCTCGAAGTCGAGGGCGCCGCGCATTATCTGCCCGCCTATGCCGGCAATCTCGACATCATGACCTCGGCCGCGCTCGCCACCGCCGATCGTTGGGCCGGCAAGGTGCTTTCGAAGGAGGCGGCGTGATGGCGCGCGCGAACAAGAGCAAGCTCTACATCCAGGACGTGACGCTGCGCGACGGCATGCATGCCATCCGCCATCAATACTCGCTCGACGACGCGCGGATGATCGCGCGCGCGCTCGACCGCGCCAAGGTCGACTCGATCGAGATCTGCCATGGCGACGGCATCAGCGGCGCGGCGTTCAATTACGGCTTCGGCATGCATGACGACGCCGAATGGGTCGCCGCCGTCGCCGAGGAATGCAACCACGCCAATGTCGCGGTGCTGCTGTTGCCGGGCATCGGCACGGTGCACGATCTCAAGGCGTCCTACGCCGCGGGCGCGCGCTCGGTGCGCATCGCCACGCATTGCACCGAGGCCGATGTTTCCCGCCAGCACATCGAGGCCGCGCGCGATCTCGGCATGGATACGGTCGGCTTCCTGATGATGGCGCACATGGCGCCGGTCGAGAAGCTGGTCGAGCAGGCCAGGCTGATGGAGAGCTACGGCGCCGAATGCGTCTATGTCACGGACTCGGCCGGCGCGCTGTTGCCCGACCAATACGCCGAGCGCGTCAAGGCGTTTCGCGACGCGCTGAAGCCGGAGACGGAAGTCGGCGTGCATTGCCATCACAATCTGACGCTGGGCGTGGCCAATTCGGTCGCCGGCATCCAGGCGGGCGCGGTGCGGGTCGACGCCTCGCTCGCCGGCATGGGCGCGGGCGCGGGCAACGCGCCGCTCGAGGCGCTGATCGCCGTGCTCGACCGCATGGGCATCGAGACGGGTTGCGACCTGCATATGCTGATGGACGCGGCCGACGATATCGTGCGACCGCTGCAGGACCGCCCCGTGCGCGTCGACCGTGAATCGCTGTCGCTCGGCTATGCCGGGGTCTATTCGAGCTTCCTGCGCCACGCGGAGAACGCGTCGAAGGCCTACGGTGTCGACGCGCGCGACATCCTCGCCGAACTCGGACGCCGGCGCATGGTCGGCGGCCAGGAGGACATGATCGTCGACGTGGCGCTCGACATTCTCAAGGCGCGCGAAGCGGGGGCGACGAGGCAATGACCGATTTGAAGAAACTGGCCAAGGCGGTCGACGAGGCCGCGCGTGACGCCACCGCGATCGCGCAGCTCACTCACGCGCACAAGCTCGGCGTCGAGCAGGCCTACGAAATTCAGGCGCTGTCGCTGAAGCGGCGCTTCGCGCGCGGCGAGAAGCTCGTTGGTGTCAAGATGGGGCTGACCAGCCGGGCCAAGATGGCGCAGGTCGGCGTCAACGAGGTGATATGGGGCCGCCTCACCGACGCGATGCGGCTGGAGGAGGGCGGCGCCCTGTCGCGCGGGCGCTACATCCACCCGCGTATCGAGCCTGAGCTCGCCTATCTCCTCAAGGCCCCGCTTTCCGGCGAGGTGACCGCGGCCGAGGCGATGGCGGCGGTCGCCGCGGTCGCGCCGGCGATGGAGATCATCGATTCGCGCTTCGAGAACTTCCAGTTCACGCTCGCCGATGTCGTCGCGGACAATTCCTCGTCCTCCGGCTTCGTCATCGGCTCGTGGTCGCGGCCGGACCAGGATCTGACCAATCTCGGCCTCGTCATGGAAATCAACGGACGGCCGGTGCAGATCGGTTCGACGGCGGCCATCCTCGGCGATCCGGTCAGGTCGCTCGTCGCGGCGGCGCGCCTTGCCGGCCCCGCGCTCGGCGGCCTCAAGCCCGGCTGGATCATCATGGCCGGCGGGGCGACGGCGGCCCATCCGCTCGCCGTCGGCGATCATGCGCGCACGGTGATGCAGAATCTGGGCGCCGTATCCATACACGTGAAGGAGTAGGCGATGCCGATCGTCGACATCACTTTGATCGAGGGCCGCACCGCGGAAGCGAAGGAGCGGATGATGCGCAAGGTCGCCGACGCCATCATGGAGTCGATCGGCGCGCCGCGCGATTCCATCCGCGTCATCCTGCGCGAAATCCCGGCGGCGCATTTCGGGATAGGCGGCGTGCCGAAGGACAAGCTCGGTTCGGGCGGTCCGGGCTCCTGACACCGCGGCCATAAGCCATCCGCGACGGTCGTCGATCGCGCGGGAAAGCGGATCTTGGCGCGAAGCCGTCCCGTCGCCGGCGCGCGTTTCACCCCAATTGATGCGGTGCATGATCGCGCGCGGCGTCGGCGCGCGTGAAAACGACGCGGCGGATGCCGGCGATCGCGGCGCGATTGACCAGGCTTGCCAATTGGGCCAGATTCGTTCGTCCACTCGGACAGCCAATCACGCGGAAACGCCCGGTGCCCCGATCCTCGCGCGGGGTCGGCCGCGTGTCGTCTTCAAGGAAATAGCCCGAAGGAGCGCCGCACGAATGTTGCCCCCCAGAATTGATGTGAAGGCCGTTCAGGAACGCATCGGTCCTTACGCCGACAAAAAGGTGAGCGCCGAGGAACGGGGCAAGATCTACAAGGAGCTGATCGGCTTCCTGCCGCCGCGCATCGAGGCGCGGATCAACGTCACCGGCGCGCTCGATCCGGAAATGCTCGACATCCAGGAACGCATGCGCGAGCACGGCATGTATCCGAAATGCTTCGACGTGAAGACCGCGCAGATGATGATTTTCGGCATGATGCTGATGGATCTCTCCGACGCCGCGACGCTTCACGCCATCGCCGCGCGGCGGGCGGGGGCGACTTGGGAGGAGTTGCAGGCGGTTATCAATCTTTGCTTCCTGTTTCGCGGCCTTTCGGCGGCCAATCGGGGCGCGGAAATCCTCGCCAATGTCGCCAAGCGCGAGGCGGAGGCCGCCGCCAAGTAGGAGGTAGAAAGTCGAATTGCCGCCGCGCGCGCGGCGAATATGCTTGGAGAAGTCGGGCGAACCGACCACATGCGACCGGGGAGGAGAGACGATGCGTACGATCGGGCATTTCATCGGCGGCCGGGTGGTCGCGGGAACGAGCGGCCGGGACGCCGACGTATTCCTGCCCATGACCGGCGAGGTGCAGGCGCGCGTCAATCTTGCCTCCAAGGCCGAGGTGCGCGCGGCGGTGGAAAACGCGCTGGCCGCCCAGTCGGGCTGGGCCGCGACCAATCCGCAGCGCCGCGCCCGCGTGCTGATGGAATTCCTGCGCCTCGTCGCGCGCGATACCGAATCTCTCGCCGATCTGCTCGCGCGCGAGCACGGCAAGACCATCGCCGACGCCAAGGGCGACATTCAGCGCGGCGTCGAGGTGGTGGAGTTCGCGCTCGGCGTGCCGCATCTGCTGAAGGGCGAATATACCGACGGGGCCGGCCCCGGCATCGACATCTATTCGATGCGTCAGCCGCTCGGCGTCGTCGCCGGCATCACGCCGTTCAATTTTCCGGCCATGATCCCGATGTGGAAGTTCGCCCCGGCGATCGCCTGCGGCAACGCCTTCATCCTCAAGCCGTCCGAGCGCGACCCGGGCGTGCCGATGCGGCTCGCCGAATTGATGATCGAGGCGGGGCTGCCGCCGGGCATCCTCAACGTCGTCAACGGCGATAAGGAGGCGGTCGACGCCATTCTCGACGACCGCGACATCCAGGCGATCGGCTTCGTCGGCTCGACGCCGATCGCCGAATACATCTACACGCGCGGCACGGCGGCGGGAAAGCGCGTGCAATGTTTCGGCGGCGCGAAGAACCACATGATCATCCTGCCCGACGCCGACATGGACCAGGCCGTCGACGCGCTGGTGGGCGCGGGCTACGGCTCGGCCGGCGAGCGCTGCATGGCGATCTCGGTCGCCGTTCCGGTCGGCAAGGCGACCGCGGACGAATTGATCAGGCGACTGACGCCGCGCGTGGAGTCGCTCAAGATCGGGCCGTCGACCGACGCCAGCGCCGACTTCGGTCCGTTGGTGACGAGGCAAGCGCTCGACCGCGTCAAGGGCTATGTCGATCTCGGCGTCAAGGAAGGCGCCAAGCTCGTCGTCGACGGTCGCGGCTTCAAGATGCAGGGCTATGAGAACGGCTTCTATATGGGCGGCTGCCTGTTCGACAACGTGACGACGAACATGCGCATCTACAAGGAAGAGATTTTCGGACCCGTTCTCTCGGTCGCGCGCGCGGAGCGGTACGAGGACGCGCTCGCCATGGCGACCAACCACGAATACGGCAATGGCGTCGCCATCTTCACCCGCGACGGCGACGCCGCGCGCGACTTCGCCTCGCGCGTGCAGGTCGGCATGGTCGGCGTCAACGTGCCGATTCCGGTGCCGCTGGCCTACTACACCTTCGGCGGCTGGAAGCGCTCGGTATTCGGCGACCTCAACCAGCACGGCCCGGACGCCATCCGCTTCTATACCAAGACCAAGACCATCACCGCGCGCTGGCCGAGCGGCATCAAGGACGGCGCGAGCTTCGTCATCCCGACGATGCAGTAAGGGGCGCGGGGCGCGGCGATGTATTCCTTTCCGGGGCTGAGCGAGGACCGGCTGGCGATCCGCGACATGGCGCTGGCCTTCGCCCGCGACAAGATCGCGCCGCGCGCGCTGGAGTGGGACCAGAGCAAGCATTTTCCCATCGATGTCTTTCGCGAGGCCGCCGCGCTCGGCATGGGCGCGATCTATGTCGAGGAGAAGTTCGGCGGCTCCGGCCTGTCGCGTTTCGACGCGGCGTTGATCATCGAGGCGTTGGCGACGGCCTGCCCCGGTGTCGCGGGCTTTCTGTCGATCCATAACATGTGCGCGTGGATGATCGACAAGTTCGGCTCCGAGGCGCTACGCGCGCGCTACATTCCCAAGCTCGCGTCGATGGAGCGATGCGCGAGCTACTGCCTGACGGAGGCCAATGCCGGCTCCGACGCCGCCGCGCTGGCGACGCGGGCGACGCGCGACGGCGCGCATTTCGTGTTCAACGGGCAGAAGCAGTTCATCTCCGGCGCCGGCAACGAGGCCGACTTCTACGTGGTGATGGCGCGCACCGGCGAGGCGAGCCACAAGGGCGTTTCCGCCTTCGTGGTCGAGGGCGGCACGCCGGGCCTTTCCTTCGGCGCCAACGAGCGCAAGATGGGATGGCACGTGCAGCCGACGCGCGCGGTCATCTTCGAGAATTGCCGCGTGCCGGCCGAGAACATGATCGGCAAGGAAGGGCAGGGCTTCTCCATCGCCATGGCCGGGCTCGACGGCGGCCGGCTGAACATCGCCGCCTGCTCGCTCGGCGGCGCGCAGGGCGCGCTCGACAAGGCGGTCGCCTACATGCGCGAGCGCAAGGCGTTCGGCAAGCGCATCGCCGAATTCCAGGCGTTGCAGTTCCGCGTCGCCGACATGGTGATCGAGTTGGAGGCCGCGCGCGCGATGCTGTGGCGGGCGGCGAGGGCGCTCGACGAGATGGCGCACGACGCCACGCAGCTCTGCGCCATGGCCAAGCGCTTCGTCACCGACACCGGCTTCAACGTCGCCAATGGCGCGCTGCAGATGTTCGGCGGCTACGGGTATCTGGCCGAATACGGCGTCGAGAAGATCGTGCGCGACCTGCGCGTGCACCAGATCCTCGAGGGCACGAACGAGATCATGCGCCTGATCGTGGCGCGCGACGTGTTCAAGGACTGAGGCGGTGAGCGAGCCGGAAATCCTGTTCGAGACGCGCGGACGGTTGGGGTTGATCACGCTCAACCGGCCCAAGGCGCTCAACGCGCTGACCTTCGCGATGACGCGCGAGCTCGATCCGCGGCTGCGGCGCTGGGCGGCCGATCCGGCGATCGCCGCGGTGGTGATCCGCGGCGCCGGGGAGCGGGCGTTCTGCGCCGGCGGCGACATCCGCCATCTCCATGAGCTCGGCACGTCCGGACGCGCGGCGGAGGGCGTCGCCTTCTGGCGCGAGGAGTACACGCTCAACGTCCTGATCAAGGAATTTCCCAAACCCTATGTCGCGCTGATCGACGGCATCGTCATGGGCGGCGGCGTCGGGCTTTCGATCCTCGGAAGCCACCGCGTCGGATCGGAGAAGATCAATTTCGCGATGCCGGAAGTCGGCATCGGCTTCTATCCCGATGTCGGCGCGACCTGGTTTCTGCCCCGGCTCAAGCAGCGGGCCGGCTATTGGCTGGGGCTGACCGGCGCGCGCGTCGGGGCGGCGGACGCGCTCGCGCTGGGCCTGGTGACGCATCACACGCGCTCGGCGCGGTTCGGCGCGATCATCGACGCGCTCGCGGGCGGCGCCGGCGTCGAGGAAGCGCTCGCGCGCGAGGCCGAGGATCCGGGTCCGGCGCCGATCGCCGTCAATCTCGCCGCCATCGACCGGCTGTTCGCCGGCAATTCGGTCGAGGCCATTCTCGCCGCGCTCGACCGCGAGGCCGCCGGCGGAGAGGCCGCCGCCTTCGCCGCGGCGACGGCGGCCACCATGCGGGCGAAATCGCCGACCAGCCTCAAGCTCGCGTTCCGGCAATTGCGGCTCGGCGCGGCGCTCGATTTCCGCGAGGCGATGCGGCTGGAATTCAGGCTCGCCTCGCGCATTCTTTACGGCCATGATTTCATCGAAGGCATCCGCGCGGTCGTGATCGACAAGGACAACGCGCCGCGCTGGAAGCCGGCGACGCTGGCCGAGGTGAGCGACGCCATGATCGACGGCTATTTCGCTTCGCTGGGCGCCGACGAACTCGACCCAGGATGACGCCGGGCGCTCGCCCCCATGCGGGCGCGCCGGCGCGACAGGACCGGAGGGGAGCATGACAACCATCGCGTTCATCGGCCTCGGCAATATGGGCGGGCCGATGTCGATCAATCTGGTCAAGGCGGGACAGGCGGTGCGCGGCTTCGACGTCGTTCCCGCCGCTCGCGACGCGGCCAAGGCCGAGGGCGTGCCGATCGCGGCCTCGCTGAAGGAAGCGGTCGCGGGCGCCGACGTCGTCATCACCATGCTGCCGGCGGCCAAACACGTGCTGTCGGTCTGGTCGGAGGTGCTGCCGGCGATGAAAGCCGGCTCGCTGCTCATCGATTGCTCGACCATCGACGTCGGCGGCGCGCGCAAGCTTCACGCCATGGCGGCCGAACGTGGATGTCTTTCGGTCGACGCGCCCGTCTCCGGCGGCGTCGGCGGCGCCAAGGCGGCGACGCTGACCATCATGGCGGGCGGGACCAGCGATGCGATCGAGCGGGCGAGGCCCGTGCTCGGCCATGTCAGCAAGCGCGTCGTGCATTGCGGCGAGGCCGGCACCGGGCAGGCCGCCAAGATCTGCAACAACATGATGCTCGGCGTGTCGATGATCGGGGTCGCGGAAGCGTTCGTGCTCGCCGAGAAGCTCGGGCTCTCGCATCAGGCGCTGTTCGATGTCGCCTCGACATCGTCGGGCCAGTGCTGGTCGCTGACGAGCTATTGTCCGGTGCCGGGGCCCGTGCCGGCCTCTCCCGCCAACAATGATTACCGGCCGGGCTTTGCCGTCGCGCTGATGCTCAAGGATCTGCGTTTGGCGCAGGAGGCCGCGCAGGCCGCGGGCGCGACGACGCCGCTCGGCGCGGAGGCCGCGCAACTCTACGCGCTGTTCGCCGGCGCCGGCGGCAACGACCGGGATTTCTCGGGGATCATCCGCTTCCTGCGCGGATCGTCGGACTGACAACGAGTGCGGCGCGAAAGGCCCGTGCGATGATGCGCGCGATGGTGTCCCGGCGGCCGGGCGAGCCGCTGGTGCTGGAGGAGCGGCCGGAACCGTCGCCCGGCCATGGCGAGGTCCGGCTGAGAATTTCGGCCTGCGGCGTGTGCCGAACCGATCTCCATGTCGTCGACGGCGATCTTCCGCGTGACGGGCCGATCGTTCCGGGGCACGAAATCGTCGGCCGCGTCGAAGCGCTCGGCGAGGGCGTGAGCGGTTTCGCGCTCGGCATGCGGG
Source organism: Xanthobacteraceae bacterium (assembly GCA_041918675.1). Classification (GTDB taxonomy): domain Bacteria; phylum Pseudomonadota; class Alphaproteobacteria; order Rhizobiales; family Xanthobacteraceae; genus SCUB01. The sequence continues at coordinate 159,179 of JAYRVF010000014.1, read as the reverse complement.
TCGGCGTCCCCTGGCTCGGTCATGCCTGCGGGCATTGCGCCTACTGCGTCGACGGGCGCGAAAACCTGTGCGATGCGCCGCGATTTACCGGCTATACGCGCGATGGCGGATTCGCGAGCCATGTGGTCGCCGACGCGGCCTTCTGCTTTCCCCTCGGGAGCGGCTTCGACGACGCGCACGCCGCGCCGCTTCTTTGCGCCGGCCTGATCGGGTGGCGCTCGCTGAAGATCGCGGGCGAGGGACGAAATCTCGGCATCTACGGTTTCGGCGCGGCCGCGCATATCGTCGCGCAGGTCGCTGTCTGGCAGGGCAGGCACGTTTTCGCGCTGACACGGCCCGGCGACATCGCGGCGCAAACCTTCGCCCGTTCGCTCGGCGCTGTCTGGGCCGGCGGATCGGACGAAAAGCCGCCGGAGCCGCTCGACGCCGCGATCATCTTCGCGCCGGTCGGCGCGCTGGTGCCCGCCGCGCTCGCCGCCGTGGGCAAGGGCGGGCGGGTCGTCTGCGGCGGCATTCACATGAGCGATATTCCGAGCTTTCCCTACGGTCTCATTTGGGGCGAACGCGAACTCGTGTCGGTCGCCAATCTCACGCGCCAGGACGGACGGGAATTCATGGACATCGCCGCGCGCGCCGGCGTGCGCACCGAGATCGTCCGCTACCCGCTCGATCGCGCCAACGAGGCGCTCGACGATCTGCGCCACGGCCGCCTGTCCGGCGCGGCGGTGCTGTTGCCGTGACGGCGGGCATCGGGCGCGATTGTCCGCGTGGGCGTTGCGCGGCGCGGTTGCGAATTCGCAGACGCGAATTGGGCAATTCCGGCCGCGCGGGGCGTGATACGCTTATCGAATTGAAGCGAGTCGGCATGGCGAGGGCGCGGTCGCGCCGACGCCGAGGGCGTTGAGGCCGATGGCGCGGAAGCGGCGTGGTTGGGGCCGGGCGCGTGCGATCCGGGGGATCGATCGCCGGAGGAACGCCATGAAGAGGAACGCCAAGTGTAGGGAGCGGCGGTGAAACGAATGACGAAGTTTGGATTCGTGCGAAGGGCGGGAGAGTTCGCGCGCGCGTTCGCCGTGGCGATCATGGCCGTCGGGCTGACGGCCGCGGCCATGAATGACGGCGCGCAAGCGCGCGAGGCGCGGACGAAGAAGGACACGCAGGCCAGACTCGATCGCGGCCGCGCCCTTTTGCAACAGAATTGCGGCCGTTGCCATGCGATCGGCGCCAATGACGCGAGCGCCCACCATCTCGCGCCGCCGCTGCGCACGCTTGGCCAGCGCTACACCATCGACTCGCTCGAGGAGGCGCTCGCCGAAGGGCTCATCTCCGGTCATCCCGACATGCCGGAATTCACCTTCGAGCCGAACGACGTCGGCGTCATTATCGCCTATCTCAAATCGATCCAGGTCAAGAAATAGCGGACGGCGCGTGGGGACGTCATCGGCGCCCGCCCCCGCGTTCGGCCGCGCGGCGCGCGTGCCTCGCGCGTGCCTCGCGCCTTGAGCAAATCCTGTTCGCGAAAGCGGTTCCCACTTTCGCGGGATTTGCTTTAGGCCCCCGTCAACTGCTTCTCGATTTCGTAGACGGGCTGGTGCGTGAAGTCCTTGTCGATTTCCGCGATGATGCGCTTCTTGATGTCGTCGTGGAAGCAATGGCGCAGCTCGGCGAGCGTTCGCGGCGGAGCGGCGATGACGAGGCTCTTCACGGCGCGCTCGCGAACGAGATGTTCAAGGGCCGCGGCCACCTCGCGCGCGAATTTGTGCTCCTCGAAATCGTGCCAGTCGGTCTGTTCGACGGCGCTGCGACGATCATTCGTGCTCGCGAAGGCGCGGCCCGGACGGTCGGTGCCCTGTTCGTGGGTCGGCGGATTTTCCAGCCGGAACACGCGCTCCGTCTTCAGATTGGGGAATTTCTCGTCGCCTTCGTTGCGCAGGAACAGCGCCTTGCGCCCGTCGCCGACAAAAACGAACGCTCCGTGAGGTATTTTGACGCCGTGCATGAGCAATCACCTTTCTTTGAATATTCGCATTAATCAGCCAGCGCCGGTATCATCGGCCATGATCCTGATCAATGTGACGCGACTTGGAAGCGTCCGCGACCTGACGGGATCAACGCACGCATCGCACGTCTCCGACCGGCCGACCGCAGCGCTGATCCGCCGTGACCTGAATACGAGATAGAGATCAAAAAGTACAAGGTACAAGCAAAAAACACCATCACGGCCGCCGCTTCGGAGGTTGACGGCAATTATCCGCCGCGCGCGCGGCCATGCGGCCGACTGAACGACCGATCAGGTGGTTTGTGGCTGATTATACGTCCCTTGGCCAACAAAATGCCGGGCGATTGCTGCGGCGCAACGCTCGCGCGTCCCATCCGTGCGGCAGATTCCGCGTGGCCGAAAAATCCAGTTTGCACCGCGTTTCGGTTCAAGGTACTTAAGCTGAAATACAAGAAGAACCGAAACGGATTCCCGGAGGAAATCAAAATGATTCAAGTCATGAAAACCTGGCGGCATGTACTGCGCGCGGGCGCCGGCGTCGCGGCGTTGGGCATTCTTCTTTCGTTGCCGACGCCGGCCGCGTCGGAAGACACGGTGAAGCTCGGACTGATCCTGCCGATGACGGGACAGCAGGCTTCCACCGGCAAGCAGATCAGCGCCGCGGTCAAGCTCTACATGGAGCAGAACGGCGACAAGGTCGCGGGCAAGAAGATCGAGGTCATCCTCAAGGATGACGGCGCCATCCCCGACAACACCAAGCGCATCGCGCAGGAACTCATCGTCAACGACAAGGTCAACGCCATCGCCGGCTTCGGCATCACGCCGACCGCGCTCGCGGTCGCGCCGCTGGCGACGCAGGCCAAGATCCCGGCCATCGTCATGGCGGCCGGAACCTCGATCATCACCGAACGTTCGCCCTTCATCGTGCGCACCAGCTTCACCCTGCCGCAGTCGTCCTCGATCGTCGGGCAGTGGGCGTTCAAGAACGGCATCAAGAAGGTCGTCGCCATCGTCACCGACTACGCGCCGGGCATCGACGCGCTCAACTTCTTCAAGCTGAACTTCACCGAGGCCGGTGGACAGATCCTCGAGGAGATCAAGGCGCCGCTCGCCAATCCCGATTTCGCGCCGTTCCTGCAGCGCGCGCGCGACGTCTCTCCCGACGCGATCTTCATCTTCGTGCCGTCCGGTCACGGCGCCACGTTCATGAAGCAATATATCGAGCGCGGGCTGGACAAGGCCGGCATCAAGGTGATCGGCCCCGGCGACGTGACCGACGACGATCAGCTCAACAACATGGGCGATCAGGTGCTCGGCACGGTGACCATTCACCACTATTCGGCCGCGCATCCTTCCAAGACCAACAAGGACTTCGTCGCCGCGTTCGAGAAAGCCAACAACTTCCGTCCCAATTTCATGGCGGTCGGGGGCTATGACGGCATGCACATCCTCTACGAGGCGCTGAAGAAGACCGGCGGCAAGGCCGACGGCGAGGCGCTGGTCGAGGCGATGAAGGGCCTGAAGTGGGAAAGCCCGCGCGGGCCGACTTCGATCGACCCCGAGACGCGCGACGTCGTTCACAACGAATACGTCCGCAAGGTCGAGAAGGTGAACGGCCAGCTCTACAACGTCGAGTTCCAGACGTTTGAAGCGGTCAAGGATCCCGGCAAGACCAAGAAGTAGTTCGAGGACGACGGGCCGCGCGACGCAAGCCGCCGCGCGGCCGATCGTTTGGGGGGACGCGTTCGCGCGCCTGAAGCGTCGCGCGCGGCGCCAACGAGGGACTGGGGCACCGGCGGCCCATGACCATCCTGACCATATTGTTCGACGGAATCGCCTACGGCATGTTGCTGTTCGTCCTGGCGTCGGGACTGGCCGTGACCATGGGGCTGATGAATTTCGTCAACCTGGCCCACGGCGCCTTCGCCATGGCCGGCGGCTATATCTGTTTCATCACCGTCAATCGCTGGGGCCTGCCCTTTTTCGCGGCCTTGCCGGTGGCGTTCGCCTTTTCCGCCGCGATCGGCGCGTTGCTGGAGACCACGCTCTACCGCCGGCTCTACAACCGCCCGCATCTCGATCAGGTGCTGTTCACGATCGGGCTGACGTTCATGGCGGTGACGGCGGTCGACTACGTGATGGGATCGACCCAGGTCTTCATCGACATTCCCGAATATCTGCGCGGCCGCATCAACGTGTTCGGCGTCGGCATGGGCAAGTACCGGCTGCTGATCATCGCCATTTGCGGCATCATCACGATCGGCGTGCAGCTCATCCTGTCGGGCACCCGCTTCGGCGCGCGGCTGCGCGGATCGGTCGACGATTCGCGCGTGGCGCGCGGTCTCGGCATCAACGTCAACCGCGTGTTCGCGGTGACCTTCGCCTTCGGCTCGGGGCTCGCCGGCCTCGGCGGCGCGCTCGGCGCGGAAATGCTCGGGCTCGATCCGGCGTTTCCGTTGAAGTTCCTCATTTACATCCTGATCGTCGTCACCGTCGGCGGGACGACCAGCATCACCGGGCCGTTCTTCGCCTCGTTGATCCTCGGCGTCGCCGACGTCGCGGGCAAGTATTACGTGCCCTCGCTCGGCGCCTTCGTCATCTACACGATGATGATCGTGATGCTGTTGTGGCGTCCGCACGGCTTGTTCTCGCGCGGAATGGGGCGGTGAGGTCGCGATGATGGAAACGACCAAGGAAATCCGGCGCGATCTCGAACGCCTGGCGCGGTGGCATCCGCTTGAATTCGTCTTCTGGGCGGTCGCGCTCGCCACCGTCTTCCTGCTGCCGGGGCGCTATCTCATTCTCACCGAAATCGCGTGGCTGGCGCTGTTCGCGCTGTCGCTCGATCTCCTGCTCGGTTATTCCGGCATCATCTCGCTCGGCCACGCGGCCTATTTCGGCTTCGGCGCCTATGTCGCCGGCCTGCTCGCCAAGCACGGCATCATCAACGAGCCGGTGATCGCGCTGGTCGCCGCCGGGCTCGCGGCGATGGCGCTCGGCTTCGTCACCTCGTTCCTGGTCATACGCGGATCCGATCTCACGCGGCTGATGGTGACGCTCGGCATCGCGCTGGTGCTGCGCGAACTCGCCAATCGCTTCGCCGAAATCACCGGCGGCGCCGACGGCCTGCAGGGGGTGACGATCGCGCCGCTGCTCGGCATGTTCGAGTTCGATATCTTCGGCAAGGTCAGTTACATCTATTGTCTGACGGTGCTGTTCGTCATGTTCCTGGTGGCGCGGCGCATCGTGCATTCCCCGTTCGGCTTGTCGCTGCGCGCGATCAAGAACAATCCGTTGCGATCCGGCGCGGTCGGCATCCCGGTCGGACGGCGGCTGGTCGCGATCTACACCATCGCCGCGTTCTATGCCGGCGTCGCCGGCGCGCTGCTGACGCAGACCTCGGCCTTCGCCTCGCTCGACGTGTTCGCGTTCGATCGTTCCGCCGACCTGTTGCTGGTGCTCCTGATCGGCGGCACCGGTTATCTCTATGGTGGCATCATCGGCGCGGTGATCTTCAAGGTGCTGCAGGACTATCTCTCCAACCTGACGCCGCAATACTGGCAGTTCTGGATCGGACTCATCCTCGTGATCATCGTCCTGATCGGGCGCGAGCGCATGAACCGTTGGGCCGTGAAGGCCGTCCGCGCGGCGCTGGCGACCATCAACCCGAAAGCCGGCGACGCCGCGGGAGGCGCGCGATGACGGTCGCGCTTGAGACGATCGGCCTGGAGAAGCGTTTCGACGGCCTCGTCGCCACGAACAACGTCTCGCTTCAGCTTGAACGCGGCGCCCGCCACGCCCTGATTGGGCCGAACGGCGCGGGCAAGACCACTCTCATCAATCTGCTGACCGGAGTGCTGCGTCCGACCGCGGGCAAGATCCTGCTCGACGGCCAGGACATCACCGGCCTGCCGGTGCACGCGCGGGTGCTGCGCGGCATCTCGCGCACCTTCCAGATCAACCAGCTCTACGCCGACCTGTCGCCGCTGGAAACGATCGGCCTGGCGGTCTCCGAGCGGCTCGGCCATGGCGGCGACTGGTGGCGCATTCTCGGCACCAGGTCCCAGATCAACGAGGAAATCCACGATTACCTCGATCATTTCAACCTCGGCGACGTGATGCATGAGCGCACCGCGACCTTGCCCTATGGACGCCAGCGCCTGCTCGAAATCGCCGTCGCGATCGCCGCCAAGCCGCGCGTCCTGCTGCTCGACGAGCCGGCCGCCGGCGTGCCGGAAAGCGAGCGCCACGATATTCTGGCGGCGGTCGCGCGCCTGCCGAGCGACGTGTCGGTGCTGCTGATCGAGCACGACATGGACGTGGTCTTCTCCTTCGCCAACCGCATTTCGGTTCTCGTCAACGGCGCGCTGTTCGCGGAAGGGACGCGCGACGAGGTCGCCAACGATCCGCGGGTCAAGGCGGTCTATCTCGGCGGGCTCGACGACCATGACTGAGCTTCTGACCATCGAGGGCCTGCGGGCGGGCTATGGCGAGGCGGTGGTGCTCGCCAACCTGTCGTTGCGACTGGAAGAGGGCAAGGCGCTGGCGCTGCTCGGCCGCAACGGCATGGGCAAGACCACGCTGGTCAATTCCATCGTCGGCGTGACCAAATGGTTCGGCGGCCGGGTGACGCTCGCCGGCAACGACATCACCCGCCTCAAGCCCGATCAGCGCGCCATTGCCGGCATCGGCTGGGTGCCGCAGGAGCGCAACATCTTCCGTTCGCTCACGGTCGAGGAAAACATGACGGCGGTGGCGCGGCCGGGGCCATGGTCGGTCGCCAAGATCTATCAGATGTTCCCGCGGCTGGCCGAGCGGCGGCGCAATCTCGGAAGCCAGCTCTCCGGCGGCGAGCAGCAGATGCTGGCGGTCGGCCGCGCGCTGACGCTCAATCCGCGCCTGCTTCTGCTCGACGAGCCGACCGAGGGGCTTGCCCCGATCATCGTCGGCGAATTGCTCGCCGCGATCCGCCGCATCATCAAGGACGAGGGCGTCTCGGCCATCATCGTCGAGCAGCACGCCCGCAAAATCCTCGCGTTGACCGATCGCGCGGTCATTCTCGAGCGCGGCGCGGTGGTCCATGACGGCGACAGCGCCGCGCTTCAGGCCGACGCCGCCATCCTCGACCGGTATCTCGGCGTGACGGACACCGCCGCGATGAAGGCCCACTGAAAATTACCCTTGAACAAGATTACCCTTGAACATGGGCCCGTGAACGGGAATCGTTCCAGGATCCAGGAACGAGTCTCAAGAGCGGGACTTGACCACGAAACCCGAGAAAACGCGCGCGGCCGTCGTCGCGCTCCGGAGACAAGAACATGCAAAGAAAGCGGCCCCCGTTCCGCGCCGACCATGTCGGCAGTCTGCTTCGCCCGCAGCGCCTGAAGGAGGCCCGCGTCCGCCACGCCAAGGGCGAGATCACGGCCGAGCAATTGACGGCGCTCGAGAACGTCGAGATCGAAAAGATCATGCGCAAGCAGGAGGACATCGGCCTCAAGCTGGAGACCGACGGCGAATTCCGCCGCTCCTGGTGGCATTTCGATTTTCTGAGCAAGCTGACGGGCTGCGAGCTCTACCGGACCGAGGGCATCCAGTTCGCGGGCGTGACGACCCGGGGCGAGAGCGTGCATGTGATCGGCAAGCTCGATTTCCCCGCCGATCACCCGATGCTGGCGCATTTCAAGTTCCTGAAGGACAACGCCCGGGTCACGCCGAAGATGACGATCCCCGCGCCGTCGGTTCTTCATTTCCGCGGCGGCCGCAAGGGGATCAGCGCCAGCGTCTATCCCGACCTCGACGAGTTCTTCGAGGATCTGGCGCGCACCTATCGCAAGGCGGTCGCCGCCTTCCACGCCGCCGGCTGCCGTTACCTCCAGTTCGACGATACGGTGTGGGCCTATCTCTGCTCGGCCGAGGAGCTGGAAAAGGCCAAGGCGCGCGGCGAGGACATCAGCCGCCTGCAGGAAATCTACGCGCGCGTGATCAACTACGCGATCGCCGAGCGGCCGGCGGACATGGTGATCACGACGCATGTGTGCCGCGGCAATTTCCGCTCGACCTGGATTTCGTCGGGCGGCTACGAGCCCGTCGCCGAGACGCTGTTCGGCAAGATCAATTACGACGGCTATTTTCTCGAATATGATTCCGACCGCGCCGGCGGATTCGAGCCGCTGCGCTTCGTGCCGAAGGGCGACAAGGTGATCGTCGCCGGCATCGTCACCTCGAAGATGGGCGCGCTGGAAAACAAGGGCGACGTCATGCGGCGGATCGAGGAGGCGGCGCAGTTCGTTCCGCTCGATCAGCTCGCGCTGTCGCCGCAATGCGGCTTCGCCTCGACCGAGGAGGGCAACGTCCTGGCCGAGGACGAGCAATGGGCCAAGCTCAAGCTCTGCGTCGACATCGCCGGCGAGGTATGGGGCCGGAGCTAGCGCGCCTTCGCTTGGCGGAAGTTCGGGCGCCGGCCGGGTCAATAACGGGCCGAGGCGGGCGTCGGCGCCCGCGCGCCCATTGGCAGAGCGCCGCGCCGAGGCGCGGTGCTCGCGCTGCGGCCTTGGCCGGCAATTAACTGAAATCACATATGATTTTCGATGGGCGCGGCGGACTTGCGCGCCGACCGGCCCGGCGCCTTTTATTTGATTGCCTTGCGCCACGGCCAGCCTTATTCACATGCGCCGAGTCAGCCGTTCCGCATGCGCTCCAGGGCTTGACGTCGGAATCCGGTTCCGAGGAAATCTCCGCAGGACGCTTCTTGACGACCCGCCGGTACGGGCAGGACGCCCAGCGCGGTAGGGTGCCTCTTGCGGCCGTCGAGGGAAAAGCACCGCGGCCAAGCCCGCGCCGGAAAGGCGACGGCCCGCGCGCCGAAGAGCGACGGACCGGGTTGATGGATTTCACGATGGCCGGGCCATCGCGCGCGGGGGGCGGGCGATGATTGGCCGGAAAGGATCGAATTGATGCGCAGCTCCTATCTGTTCACGAGCGAGTCGGTTTCCGAGGGACATCCGGACAAGGTTTGCGACCGCATTTCCGATGAAGTCGTCGACGCGTTCTATCGCGAGAGCCTCGCCGCCAAGCTCGATCCGTGGGCGGTGCGCGCCGCCTGCGAAACAATGGCGACGACGCAGCGCGTCATCATCGCCGGTGAATATTCCAACACGCCCGCGAGCGTGACGGTGGCGATGATTCAGGACCTGGTCCGCAAGGCGATCCGCGACATCGGCTACGAGCAGGACGGCTTCCACTGGGCCAATACCAATATCGAGGTGCTGCTGCACGGCCAGTCCGCCGACATCGCCCAGGGCGTCGACGCCAAGCAGCCGACCAACAAGGAAGAGGGCGCGGGCGACCAGGGCATCATGTTCGGTTACGCCTGCGACGAGACGCCGGAATTGATGCCGGCGCCGATCTATTACGCGCACAAGATCCTGTTCGACCTCGCCCAGGCGCGCAAGACCGGCAAGGGCGATGCCGCCAAGCTCGGCCCCGACTCCAAGAGCCAGGTGACGGTACGCTACGAGAACGGCAAGCCGGTCGGCGTCACCCAGATCGTCGTGTCGCACCAGCACATCGTCAAGGATCTGACCTCGAACCAGGTGCGCGCCATCGTCGAGCCTTATGTGCTCAAGGCGCTGCCGCAAGGTTGGGTGACCAAGGACACGATCTGGCACGTCAATCCGACCGGCGCGTTCTTCATCGGCGGCCCCGATGGCGATTGCGGCCTGACCGGACGCAAGATCATCGTCGATACCTATGGCGGCGCGGCCCCGCATGGCGGCGGCGCCTTCTCCGGCAAGGATCCGACGAAGGTCGACCGCTCGGCGGCCTATGCGGCGCGCTATCTGGCGAAGAACGTCGTCGCCGCCGGCGTCGCCGGCCGCTGCACGATCCAGCTTTCCTACGCCATCGGCGTGGCGAAGCCGCTGTCGATCTATGTCGACACCCACGGCACCGGCAAGGTGGACGAGGCCAAGATCGAGAAGGTGCTCGGCGAGGTCATGGATCTGACGCCGCGCGGCATCCGTACCCATCTCGATCTCAACCGTCCGATCTACGCGCGCACGTCGGCCTACGGCCATTTCGGCCGCGCGCCCGACGGCGACGGCGGATTTTCCTGGGAAAAGACCGATCTCGTCGGCGCGCTCAAGAGCGCGCTCTAAGAAACACTTGAATATTGGGAAATCCGGAATGACCAACACCAAAAAGAACCGCTCGTCCGCGCCCGATCACGCGATCAAGGACATCTCCCTCGCCGCCTGGGGCCGCAAGGAGATCGCCATCGCCGAGACCGAGATGCCCGGCCTGATGGCGACGCGGGACGAGTACCACTCGCTGCAGCCGCTGCGCGGCGCGCGCATCGCCGGATCGTTGCACATGACGATCCAGACCGCGGTGCTGATCGAGACGCTGGAGGCGCTCGGCGCCGAAATCCGCTGGGCCTCGTGCAACATCTATTCGACGCAGGACCACGCCGCGGCGGCGCTGGTGGAGCGCGGCATTCCGATTTTCGCCATCAAGGGCGAGTCGCTGAAGGACTATTGGCAATATCAGCACCGCATCTTCGATTGGGCCGATGGCGGCACGCCCAACATGATCCTCGACGACGGCGGCGACGCGACGGCGCTGATCCACCTCGGCGCGCGCGCCGAGGCCGGCGACACCGGCTTTCTCGCCCACCCCTCCAACGAGGAGGAGGAGGTGCTGTTCGCCGCGATCCGCGATCAGATCAAGGCCAAGCCGGGCTGGTACAAGCGCAACGCGGAGGCGATCCGCGGCGTCACCGAGGAGACCACGACCGGCGTGCATCGCCTCTACGAGATGCAGAAGAAGGGCACGCTGCTGTGGCCGGCGATCAACGTCAATGATTCGGTGACCAAGTCGAAATTCGACAATCTCTACGGCTGCCGCGAGTCGCTGGTCGACGGCATTCGCCGCGGCACCGACGTGATGATGGCCGGCAAGATCGCCATGGTCTGCGGCTATGGCGATGTCGGCAAGGGCTCGGCCGCGTCATTGCGCCAGGCCGGTTGCCGCGTGATGGTGTCGGAAATCGACCCGATCTGCGCGCTGCAGGCGGCGATGGAAGGCTACGAGGTCGCCACGATGGAGGACGCCGCCTCGCGCGCCGACATCTTCGTCACCGCCACCGGCAATGTCGACGTCATCACCATCGAGCACATGCGCGCGATGAAGGACCGCGCCATCGTCTGCAACATCGGCCATTTCGATTCCGAGATTCAGGTCGCCTCGCTGAAGAACCTGAAATGGAACAACATCAAGCCGCAGGTCGACGAAATCGAATTCGCCGACGGCAAGCGCGTCATCCTGTTGTCGGAGGGTCGCCTGGTCAATCTCGGCAACGCCATGGGTCATCCGAGCTTCGTCATGTCGGCCTCGTTCACCAACCAGACGCTGGCGCAGATCGAGCTGTTCGGCAATCCGGGCGCGTACGAGAAGAAGGTGTACACGCTGCCGAAGCACCTCGACGAAAAGGTCGCGCGGCTGCATCTGGCCAAGATCGGCGCCAAGCTCACGCGCATGAGCCAGAAGCAATCGACCTATATCGGCGTGGCGATGGACGGCCCGTATAAGCCGGACCATTACCGCTATTAGACGCGCGGGCGCGCCGCGGAAAGCAAACAGCCCCGGAAATTCCGGGGCTGTTTCGTTTCGTGGCGGTTGTCGTGAGGCGGTGGCGATCACGCGGCGGCGATGAGCGTGGACAGGAAGCCGTCGGTTTCCCGGCGCAGATTATCCGCCGTCGCCGCGAGTCCCTTGGCCGACGACAGCAATTGCTCGGACGCCGCGCCGGTGGCGCAGGCCCCCTCGTTGACCTCGGAGATGGTGCCGGCGACCTGCGAGGTGCCGGAGGCGGCGCGCTGGATGTTGGCGGCGATTTCCTGCGTCGCGGCGCCCTGTTCCTCGACCGCCGAGGCGATCGTGGCGGCGATCTCGGAGATGCGGCTGATCGTGGAGCTGATCGCCTTGATCGACGCCACGGCTTCCTGGGTCGCGGTTTGCATGCCGGCGATCTGGCCGCCGATCTCGTCGGTGGCCTTGGCCGTCTGCGCGGCGAGCGCCTTGACTTCCTGGGCGACGACGGCGAAGCCGCGACCGGCCTCGCCGGCGCGCGCCGCCTCGATCGTGGCGTTGAGCGCCAGAAGGTTGGTCTGCTCGGCGATCGCCGTGATCAGCTTGATGACGTCGCCGATGCGCGTCGCGGCCTGCGACAGCGCGTGGATGCGCAGGTCGGTCTGGTCGGCCTGTTCGACGGCGCTCGCGGCGACGCGGCTCGATTCCTGAACCTGGCGCGAAATTTCCTGCACCGACGCGGCGAGTTCCTCGGTCGCCGAAGCGACCGACTGGACGTTGCCGGAGGCGTCCTCGGACGCCGACGTGACGACGGAGGCGAGGCGGCTGGTGTTCTCGGCCGAGCCGCTCAGCGTGCGCGCGGTGTTCTCGAGTTCGGCCGAGGCGCTCGACACTGAATCGATGATGCCGCGGAAGGTGCGGCCGACATTGGCGATGCTGTCTCGTTTCGCGACCAGCGAGGCTTCGAGGTAGACGGAGATCGCGACGTCCATGTCGAGCAACGCGACCTTGGTGATGGCCTCGAGCATCGCCGCCTTCTTCTCGGTCGCGATCTTGATGCCCTTGCCGAAGCGCGGGACCGGAACCGAGTCCTCGACCTTCTTGAGCATTTCACTGAGCAGGAAGGAGTAGGCGCCGATGTACCAGCGCGGTTCGAGGCCGATTCGCTGATGCGCCTTGCCGATGCGGGTCGCCGAGGCGAAGTAGGTCTCGTCGAAGACGGCCTGGGCGATGAGATCCCAGTGATCGATCTGAGCCTGTCTGGCGTGGCGGATATGGGCCTCGTCGCGGAACAGTTTCGCCGTCTGATCGAACCGGCGGACGACGTCGTAAAACGCGTTGAGAATCTCCGGGAGCCATTGGGCGATCATGGGCCGCATCTCACGCATCAGCATGCGTGTCTGTTCATCCATGCGGATGAACGAAAGGCGGACGGACAGGTCGTTGTTCATGCGGCATTCCTTGGCGGATGAAGCGAAGCAATCGCCGCTAGTTAGCTGTGCTTTGGGTAAACGAATTCATAATTCGTGGCCGCGAAACGCGGGCAACGCGCCGCTGGCGAAATACCCCATTGGATTGCGTTAATTCAATATGCCCGCGGACGCGGAAAGAAGGGCGCGCGGGGCGGCGGCTCCGCTGCTTACGCATCGCACGCGCAAGCCGGCCGCGAGAATTTTGCTCAACAAAAGGTATCTTGTGGTAGTTACCGTGTGTCGCGGATCATTTCACGAAATCGCCTTGGCGTTCGCGCACCGCCGCCCCGGCAGGCGATCGTCGATTTGCCGCAAGATCCTAGGTTGCCTTTGCAATCCGGTGGGACTGGGCCCAGTTTGGGGCGGGCCGGTCAGCTCGATTCGGAGAAATCTCCTTGGTTGGCAAGCATTGGTTTGCAACCGGCCGTTCGCGCTTTTGCAACCTGCGCGGCAAGTGAAGTATCGCGGTTGGGCCGCGCGGCGGGGAGCGAGGCCGGGAGGCTGTCGCGAGAAATTCGGGATTCAAGCCATGGGCACGTCACGGGATCGTCTGGAAGAAGCGCTTGCCCGGATCGCCGATCCGGCCGGGGAGGGCGCGCGCGCGTGCCTGACCGTTCACGCAGAGGCCGCGCGCGCGGCGGCCGACGCCGCCGACAGGCGCGCGCGGACGGGCGTCGCGCTGGGTCCGCTTGATGGCGCGATCGTTACCATCAAGGATTTGTTCGATGTCGCCGGCGAGGTGACGCGGGCCGGATCGAAACTGCTGGAGGAGGAGGGCAATCCCGCCCGCGCCGACGCGGTGGTGGTCAAGCGCCTTTGCGCGGCCGGCGCGGTGATCGTCGCCAAGACCAACATGACGGAGTTCGCGTTTTCCGGCGTCGGCGTCAATCCGCATTTCGGCACGCCGGGCAACCCCGCCGATCGCGCGCGCATTCCCGGCGGTTCGACCTCGGGCGGCGCGGTCGCGGTTGTCGACGGCATGTGCGATATCGCCGTCGGCAGCGACACCGGCGGCTCGACGCGCATTCCCGCCGCGCTGTGCGGGCTCGTCGGTTTCAAGCCGACGCGGCATCGCGTGCCGACCGGCGGCGCGTTTCCGCTCTCCTTCACGCTCGACAGCATCGGCCCGATGGCGCGGACGGTGGCCGAATGCTTCGCCGCCGACGCGGTGCTCGCCGGCCACGACGACGTGCGCGTCGAGGCGGCCCCGCTCAATGGCCTGCGCATCGGCGTGGCGCGGGGATTTCCGCTGGATGATCTCGACGCGGCGGTGGCCGGCGCTTTCGAGGCGGCGCTGAAGACGCTCTCGCGCGCGGGTGTCAAGCTCACCGACGTCACCTGCGACGCGTTCGACGCGGTCACCCGCGTCAATGCGCGCGGCGGCATCGTGCCGGCGGAGGCCTACGCCATCCACCGCGCGCGTCTGGCGCGGGCCGGCGACCGGATCGATCCATTCATCGCCGCGCGCATCAGGCGCGGCGAGACGATGACCGCGGCAGATTATGTCGACAACCTGCGCGAGCGCGCGGCGGCGATCGAGTTGATGAACGATGTCGCGGCCGAGTTCGACGCGCTGATCATGCCAACGACGCCGATCGTCGCGCCGCTGATGTCGGAGGTGCGATCGGCCGACGGCTTCAACCGGATCAACGCGCTTCTGCTGCGCAACACCGCGACGGTCAATTTCCTCGACCAATGCGCGATCTCGCTGCCCCTGGCGTTCGACGCCGGCCTGCCCCGCGGGTTGATGCTGATCGGGCGCACCGATCACGACCAGGATCTGTTCGAAGTCGCGCTCGCCATCGAGCCGCTGCTGCGCGGCTGACCGGGGCGTCCCGGATCGCGCGACGCGCCTCAGGCGGTGGCGGAATAGGTCCTGTCGCCGGCGCGTTCCTTCGCGAGCTTGCGCTCCCAGGCGAAGGCGTGGCGCGCGATGGTGTCGAGGCTGTCGAAGCGCGGCGTCCAATCGAGAACGGCTCGGATGCGGCGGACATCGGCGACGACCGCGACCGGATCGCCCGGCCGGCGGTCGCAGTTCTGGATCGCGAAATTGCGTCCCGAGGCGCGGCGCATCGCCTCGATCACCTCGAACACCGAATAGCCGCGCCCGTAACCGCAGTTGAGCGTCGCCGACGCGCCGCCGCCGCGAAGATGCGTGAGCGCGGCGCGATGGGCCTCGACGAGATCGGTGACATGGATGTAGTCGCGGATGCAGGTGCCGTCGGGGGTCGGGTAGTCGGTGCCGTGGATGTCGACCTTGGCGCGCCGCCCGGTCGCCGCTTCCGCCGCCACCTTGACGAGGTGGGTGGCGCCGAGGGTCGAGAGCCCGACGCGGCCCCTGGGGTCGGCGCCGGCGACGTTGAAATAGCGCAGCACGACGAAGCGCATGCCATGCGCGGCGCCGACATCGTGCAGCATGATCTCCGACATCAGTTTGGAGGTGCCATAGGGCGACACCGGCCGGGCCGGCGCGTCCTCGGCGACCGGCGCGCGGTCGGGATTGCCGTAGACCGCGGCGGTGGAGGAGAAGATGAACCGGCCGACGCCGCCGCGCACCGCCGCCTGCAACAGGTTGCGCGTCGTCATCGTGTTGTTGCGATAGTAGCCGAGCGGGTCGCGCAGGGAATCCGGCACGACGACCGACCCGGCGAAGTGAATGATGGCGTCGACATCGTGCGCGGCGATGACGCCCTCGACGAGATTTTCGTCGGCCGCGTCGCCGATGAACAGCGGCACGTCGCGCGGCACGGCGGCCGAGAAGCCCGTCGACAGGTTGTCGATCACCACGACCGGCTCGCCGGCGTCAGCCAGCGCATGGACCATGTGGCTGCCGATATAGCCGGCGCCGCCGGTGATCAGAACCGTCATGCGGAACGATCCAATGAAGACAAACGCGATCGGCGCCCCGCCGACGCGGCCGGGACGTCACTACCGTTTGTCTGGCGCGGATGGTTAATGTTTCGTATACGGGCTGCGATTTTCAACGGGGCACGACCGGCATCATGAATTCCGCGCCCTTGGCCGACCCGCGGGTGATCATCCCGAACCTGCATTGGCGCTTCACCGGCGTGACGGCGACCAACCGGATGATCGCGCCGGAGCTCGGAAGGCTCGCGGGGGCGGTATGGTTCGGTTCCGACGCGCCGGCGGGCATCCGGCGATTGTCGGTCGCCGAGATGTCGCGACTGTGGCGGCGGCCGGCGCCGGCGATCTGGCATGCCCGGCGCAACAACGAGATGATCGTCGGGCTCATCCTCCGGGCGCTCGGCTGGCCGTTGCTGCTCCTGTTCACCTCGGCGGCGCAGCGGCGGCATTCCTGGCTCACGAAATGGTTGATCGCGCGCATGGACGCGGTGATCGCCACCGGCCCGGCGTCGGCGTCCTTCCTCGACCGAGAGGCGAGGATCATCACCCATGGCGTCGACGCGGAGCGCTTCAGCCCGCCGCCGGACCGGGCCGCGGCCTTCGCCGAGGCGGGCTTGCCCGGCAAATACGCGATCGGCTGCTTCGGGCGCGTGCGCGCGCAGAAGGGCACGGATGTCTTCGTCGCCGCGATGCTCCGCCTGCTGCCGCGCCATCCCGATTTCACCGCGATCATCATCGGCGCGGTGACGCCCGACCAGACCGCCTTCGCGGGCCGGCTGAAGGCCCAAGTCGCGGAGGCGGGCCTTGAGGACCGCGTCCGCTTTCTGGGCGAATTGCCGATCGACGAGGTGCCGCGCTGGTACCAACGCCTGACGATCTACGCGTTCACCTCGCGCAACGAGGGATTCGGGCTCACGCTGATCGAGGCGATGGCCTCGGGAGCCGCGCTCGTCGCCGCGCGGGCGGGGGCGGCCGAACTCGCCGTCGAGGAAGGCCGGACCGGAATCCTCGTTCCGCCGGGCGATGTCGAGGCGCTCGTCGCCGCGCTCGAACCGCTGATGAAGGACCCACGCCTTGCCGAGGCGATGGGCGCGCGCGGACGGGAGAAGGTCGTCGCCGAATTCAGCCTCGCGGCGGAGGCCGAGCGCATTGCCGAGGTCTATCGCGGCATGCTGTCGCCGATGACGCCGGCCACGAACGCGTCGAGATCGCCGCCGTTGAACTGAAAGCCGGGCAGGCCGGCGGCGCGCGCCGCCTCAAGGTCGATCGCCTTGTCGCCGATGACGAAGCTGCCCTGGCGGCGCACCGGCCACGCGCGCATGAGGTCGAGGATCATGCCGGGCCCGGGTTTGCGGCAATCGCAGCCGCGGCGATAGGCGGCGATCTTGCCCTCCGGATGGTGCGGGCAATAGCGGAAATCGTCGATCCGCGCGCCTTGCTCGGCGAGTTCGGCCCGCATCCAGTCGTGCAGCGCGCGCACGTCGACCTCGGTGAACATGCCGCGGGCGATGCCCGACTGGTTCGAGATGACGAGCACCAGATAGCCGGCCTCGTTGAGCCGGCGGATCGCGGCCGCGACGCCGGGCATCCAGCGGATGCGCGCGGGCGTGCCGATGTAGTTGTCGTCGTGGTTGAGGACGCCGTCGCGATCGAGAAACGCCGCCGGGCGCGGGGCCGCGCGCGCCGTCATGGAGCGGCGTCGGCGCCGAGCGCGCGTTCGACCGCGTCGCAGATCGCGTGCGCGGCGACGATGTGAAGCTGCTGGATGATCGAGGTCTCCGCGCTCGGCGCGGCGAGCAGGTGATCGCACAGCGCCGCCATCTCGCCGCCGCCAGCGCCGGTGAAGCCGACGACGGTCATCGCGGCCTCGCGCGCGGCGGCGATCGCGGCGATGATGTTGGGCGAGCGGCCGGAGGTCGAGATCGCGATCAGCACGTCGCCGGGCCGGCCCAGGCCGCGCACCTGCCGGGCGAAGACGTGCTCGAAGCCGTAATCGTTTGCGATCGAGGTGAGCGCGGAAGTGTCCGTGGTCAGCGCCAAGGCCGCGAAGGCGCGGCGATCGCCGCGATAGCGGCCGACGAGTTCGGCGGCGATGTGCTGCGCGTCGGCGGCGCTGCCGCCATTGCCGGCGATCATGACCTTGCCGCCCGCGCGCATCGCCGCGACGATGACGCCGGCAACCGCCGACACCGTCCGGCCAAGCGCCGCGTCGGCCGCCGCCCGCGTCAGGGCGTCGAGCGATCGGGCGAAATGCCCACGGATGATGTCGTCGTCGGTTGTCGCCATTGCCGGGCTCGCCTTGGATCGGGGTGTCGTACCGGGCATGGCCGCGCCGCGCAAGGCGGGGGCCTATCCCGGTCGTGCGCCGGCCCGCCGGGCCGCCTCCGCCGCCGCCTCCGCGACCGCTTGCGGCGGGATCTCGGTCATGCAGCGGTGATGGCCCTCGCGGCACACCGGCCGGTGGCAGGGGCGGCAGGCGACCTCCGTCCTCGTCTCGATCACGGCGGCGAGCGGATTGAGCGGGGCCCAATGATAGGCGCTGGTCGGTCCGAAAATGCCGACCGTGGGCGTGCCGATCGCGGCGGCGACGTGCAGCAGCCCCGAATCGTTGGTCACGGCGGCATCGGCTGCCGCCAGCGCGAGAATACCGTTGCGAAGATCATTGCCGGTCAGATCACGCACGCCGGGGCCGCCCGCGCGCATGAGCTCGGCCGCGACCTCCTTCTCGCCGGGGCCGCCGACGACCCAGACGCCGAGGCCCTGTTGGACGAGCAGGCGCGCCGCCTCGCCATAGCCGGTCCAGCGCTTGGCCGGGCCGACCGACCCCGGCGCGAGGGCGATCGCCGGGCCCGGGCCGATGTCGTTCGCCGCGCGCCAGGCCTCGATTTCCGCGCGGGGCACGACGATCTCGGGGACCGGCCACTCCGCCGGCAAGGGCGCGTCCTTGGGCAGCGCAAGCGCACTGCACCGATCGACCATGCGCGGCAGCTCGCGCTCGCCCCACCGCCACTCGGTCAACAGTCCGAACCGCATCTCGCCGAGAAAGCCGACGCGATCGGGAATACCGGCGAGCGCCGGGGCGAGCGCGGCCTTCCACGTGCGCGACATGACGAACGCCGTGCCGTAGCTTTCCCCGCGCAGGACATCGGCGAGCCGGCGATGCTCGCCGAACGCGATCCGCCGGCGCGGGAGATCCCAGACGATGCCCTTGCGCACGCCCGGCATGTAGTCGAGAAGCGGCGCGCAGAGACGCGTCGTCAGCACATCGATCGGCCGGTCCGGCCAGCGCGCCTTGATGACGCTGACGACGGTGTGGCAACGGACAAAATCGCCGATCCACATGTAGGGAATGATGAGGATCGGGCTTGTATCCGGAGCCGGCACCGGGCTGGTGGACGATGCGCCATCAATTGAATGCTGATTCATTCTTAATCAATCTATCGCATGCCCGTTGCGGCGCAGTCCGGTAAGAACGGCGGTTAGCCGTCCGCATCGGCCCTGTCCAGCGTCAATTTGCGTTGTTCACCCTGTCGGCCGAAGCGCGGGCGCGGCGCCTGTTATCGGCGCCCTTGGTGCGATTGCGCCTCTCTCTTCGCGTTTCGTATCTGGTCTCGCGCTTTTCGGGCTTTTCCAGGGAACACCCCCGCTGGTTACCGATTTGGCACAAGTTGCCTGCCGTCGTTGTCTGGGGCAAAGCTTTCCGCCGTTGATCGGAGTGGGACGATGCTGCTTGTGACCGGCGGGGCCGGATTTATCGGGTCGATTATCGTGGCCGCGCTCGACGACGCCGGCCGTTCCGACATCGTCGTCTGCGACACGCTCGGTGACGACGGCAAATGGCGAAACCTCGCCAAGCGCCGGCTCGCCGACATCGTTCCGCCGGCGGAGCTCCATTCGTGGCTCCAAGGTCGCGCGCTCGAAGCCGTGATTCACATGGGCGCCATTTCGGCGACGACCGCGACCGACGGCGATCTCGTCTTCGACACCAATTTCCGCCAATCGGTGCGCCTGCTCGATTGGTGCGCCGCGACGGGAACGCCGTTCATCTACGCCTCGTCGGCGGCGACCTATGGCGACGGCGCCCAGGGCTTCGTCGATTTCCAGAGCGTCGGCGAACTGCGAGCCCTGCGGCCGATGAACCTTTATGGCTGGAGCAAGCACCAGTTCGATCTGACGGTCGCCACCCGCCTCGCGCGCGGCGAGCGCATGCCGCCGCAATGGGCGGGGCTGAAGTTCTTCAACGCGTTCGGACCCAACGAATACCACAAGGGCGCGATGATGAGCGTCCTGACCAAGATGTTCGACGACATCCGCGCCGGCCGGCCGGTGCGGTTGTTCAAGTCGCATCGCGAGGCCATCGCCGACGGCGACCAGCGGCGCGATTTCATCTGGGTCGAGGATTGCGCGCGGGTGGTCCAATGGCTGATGGCGAACCAAGCGGTCAGCGGCCTGTTCAACGTCGGCACCGGGCGCGCGCGCAGCTTCCACGATTTCATTCTCGCCGCCTACGCGGCGCTGGGGACGAAGCCGAACATCGAATTCGTCCCGATGCCCGAGGAAATCCGGGGCACCTATCAATACTTCACCGAGGCCGACCCGGCGAAATTGCGCGCGGCCGGCTATGATGGCGGCTTCACGCCATTGGAAGACGCGGTCACCGCCTATGTGACCCGCTACCTCACCGCCGCCGACCGCTACCGCTAGGGGCCCGCGCATGCAGGACTTCGACAGCTTCGCCGCCCGCATCGCCGAGCAGACGGTGCTCTGCGTCGGCGACCTCATGCTCGACGACTTCGTCTATGGCGAGGTCTCGCGCATCTCGCCGGAAGCGCCCGCGCCGGTGCTGACGGTGAACCGAAGCGAAATCGTGATCGGAGGGGCCGGCAATGTCGCGCGCAACGTCGCCGCGCTCGGCGCGCGTTGTCACTTCGTCGGCGTCATCGGCAACGACGAGGCCGCCCAAACGCTGATCGGCGCGCTCGGCCGCGAGCCCCTGATCGAGGCCCATCTCGTCGTCGATGCGAGCCGGCCGACCACGCGCAAGGTCCGTTTCGTGTCCGAGCATTTCTCGACCCATCTCCTGCGCGCCGATTGGGAAGTGGCGCTGCCGCTGGCCGCCGACACCGAGCAGGAGGTCATCGACCGGGCGCGCGCGGCGATCCCGCGCGCCGACATCGTCGTCCTGTCGGATTACGCCAAGGGCGTGCTTACCGGCCGCGTCATCCGCGACGTCATCGAGGCGGCCAAGGCGGCGGGAAAGCCGGTCGTGGTCGATCCCAAATCCAGCGATTTTTCCATCTATCGCGGCACGACCCTGCTGACGCCGAACCGCAAGGAACTCGCCGAGGCCACGCGCCGTCACGCCGCCACCGAGGCCGAAATCGAGACGGCCGCGTTCGACGCCATGGTGATGGCCGATTGCGACGCGGTTCTCGTCACGCGCAGCGAGAACGGCATGAGCCTCGTCTGCCGCGACGAGAAGGTGCTGCACCTGCCGGCCTACGCGGTCAGGGTGCGCGACGTTTCCGGCGCCGGCGACACCGTGGCGGCGACCTTCGCGGTCGCGCTCGCGGCCGGCGCCGAGCGCGATCTCGCCTTGCGCGCGGCGAACGCGGCCGCCGCCGTGGTCGTCGGCAAGCGCGGCACCGCGACGCTCACGCTCGCCGAATTGCGCGGCCAGATGTTGCCGCATGCCGCGCTCGCCGCGGAGGAGAAGATCGTCGCCGATCCCGGCGAACTCGGCGAACGCGTCCGGCGCTGGCGCCGGCAGGGGCTGCGCATCGGCTTCACCAATGGCTGTTTCGACCTGCTCCATCCCGGCCATGTGCATGTGCTCACGCGCGCGCGGGCGGCCTGCGACCGTCTCGTCGTCGGCCTCAACAGCGACGCCTCGGTTCGCCGGCTCAAGGGCGAGGGCCGTCCGGTGCAGGACGAGCACGCGCGCGCGCGGGTGCTCGCCGCGCTCGAAGCCGTCGATCTGGTCACGCTGTTCGACGAGGACACGCCGCTCGAACTGATCACGCGGCTGCGGCCGCACGTCCTGGTCAAGGGCGGGGACTATGCCCGCCGCGATGTCGTCGGCGGCGACGCGGTCGAGGCGGATGGCGGCGAGGTCATCATCGTCGAAACGCTCGCCGGCCACGGCACCACCGCGCTGATCGCGCGCGGCGCCGGGCGCGCGTGAGGCGCGCGTCCTTATCGTGAGCCGGCGTTGTCGTCGACGGCCGGCATCCGTTCCCGGCCCATGATCCAGATGAGCCCGCCGAGCGCGCCGACCGCGAATTGCGTCACGCCGTAGAGCAGCGAGATCACCAGCCCGTCGGCCGGCGCGAGCCCCGCATAGCCGAAGGCGACCATCATCGTCGCCTCGCGCACGCCCCAGCCGGCGATCGAGATCGGCAGCATGGTGAGCAGGATGATCGGCGGGATGAGCAGGAATGTCTGCGCGAAGGTGACGGGCGCGGCGATCGATTTGACCACGCACCATCCGATCAGTGTCGAAAACACCGGGACGGCGAGCGATAGGACGATGATCGGCAGGGCGCTGCGCCACTGAAACAGCACGCGGTTGGTGATCACGGCGCAGGCGTGGACATGCCGCGTCGGCCACCAGCGTTGCAGCCAGGGCCAGTTCAGCAGGCCGAACAGCAGGAACGCGACGCCGGCCCCGAGCGCGATCAGGTCGATGGCGAGCAAGGCGAGGCGGCCGCGCTGGTCGCCGATGAGGTCATGGCTCCAGGGCAGGCTGAGCACGATCACGGCGGCGATGCCGAGCATGCCGATGGCGCGGTCGACCAATACCGAATAGGTCGCCTCGCGCCAGCCCACGCCGCTGCGGCCGAGCAGCCAAAGCCGCACCGCGTCGCCGCCGATCGACGACGGCAGCGTCTGACTGAAGAAGACGCCGATGAAGACGTAGCGCTGGGCTTCGCCGAAGCCGAGCGGCACGTCGCAAAATCGCGAGATGATGCGCCAGCGCAGGCCGGTCAGGACGAATTGAACGATGGTCGTGACGATGCCGAGCGCGAGCCAGAGGAGGGAAATCTGGCCCGCTCGCTCCAGGATCGAGGACACGGCGACGCCGCGCAGCGACAGGAACAGGAGCCCCAAGGTTACCACGATCTTGAGGGCGAGAAGAACGAACCGGCGCATTGCGACCCGCGAAGTGGAGAAATCCCGTCGGCGCGCGCCCCGTGGCGACCCGCCGTCACGCGGGTGCCTTGGTATGGCCTGCGGCGCGGTCTGGCAATAGCGGGGGCCGTGTCGTTTTCCATGGGCGCGGCGCGATCGCCGGCGTGGCCGGCGCGCCACGCGGCCGCGGCGCATCTTCACGAATTCGGAGATGTCGGCGCGCGCGGCCGATTGCGACGAATGGGCGATTTCGGCGGCTTGCGAGAGCGCCGGGGCGCGCGTATGGGATGGCGGTTCGATCCTCACCGGAGCCCCGCCATGGCGCCTCAGCTTGCTTCCTTGCGCGTTAAATTGTTCACCGACGGCGCCGACAAGGCCCAGATCGTCGAAATGGCGCGCAACGCGTGGATCGCCGGCTTTACCACCAACCCGTCGCTGCTCAAGAAGGCGGGCGTGTCCGATTACGCCGGCTACGCGCGCGAACTCGTCGCGGCGGTCCCGGACCGGCATATCTCCTTCGAGGTCCTCTCCGACGACATCCCCGAAATGATCGCGCAGGCGCGGCTGATCGCGGGATGGGGCGCCAATGTCCACGTCAAGCTTCCGGTGATGACGACGCGCGGCGAATTCCTGTTCGACGCGGTGCGCGTGCTCTCGCGCGAGGGCATCAAGGTCAATATGACGACGATCTTCACCGCCGATCAGGCCGCCCGCGCCATCGCCGCGCTCGATGGCGGCGCGCCGGCCTGCGTCTCCATCTTCGCCGGACGGCTCGCCGATCTCGGCCTCGATTATCGTCCGCTGATGCGCGACGCCATCGCGCGCGCGCGCAAGACGCCCAATATCGAGATCATTTGGGCGTCCACCCGCGAGGTCTTCAACGTCATCGAGGCCGAGGAGATGGGCTGCCACATCATTACGGCGCCCGCCGACGTGCTCAAGAAGATGCCGGCGATCGGAACCAAGACGGGCGACGACTTGGCCCTCGACGCCGTCAAGGCGTTCCGGGCGGACACGCTGGCCGCCGGGCTGGGCCTCGATTTGCCGGCCGGGGCGCGGGCGTGAGGTCGCGCCTTTCGCGGCGCCGGGCCCGCCCCAGGGCTGTAATCGTTTGATTCAAAACGTGTATGGGCCGCGCTCCGGGCGCGGTCGCCTTGGCGGCGCGGGCGTGTTACCTGTGCGGCCGAATTAGGGGGGCCGGCGGTCTGACCGGCGAATACCGATGAACGACCCGGCATGGCGCCCGTCTTGGCGCCCGCGCGCGGCGATCGTTCGATTTCGGGACTGATATTGCGAGATTGAACATGGAAACCGGAACGGGCGCTTCGGGCCAGTTGCTCCGCGTCGGCGTCATCGGCGCGGGCGTCATGGGATTCAACCACGCGCGGGTGCTGGCGATGCTTCCCGGCGTCGTCCTCGTCGGCGTCGTCGATCCGGACGCGGACAACCGCGCGCGCGCCGCGCGGATCGTCGGCTGTCCGGTCTTCGCCACGCAAGCGGAGCTGATCGCGGCCGGCGTCGACGCCGTCACCATCGCCGCGCCGACGCACCTGCATCACGAAATCGCGCTCGGCTGCATCGCGCGCGGCATTCATGTGATGGTGGAAAAGCCGATCGCGTCCACGGTCGACGAGGGCCATGAGATCGTCGCCGCCGCGCGCCAGGCGGGCGTGACGCTGATGGTCGGCCATGTCGAGCGCTTCAACCCGGCGGTCGCCACCATCAAGCAGGCGATCCAGGGCGAGGACATTCTCTCGATCGCCATCACCCGCGTCGGGCCGTTTCCCCCGCGCATGTCGAATGTCGGCGTGGTCATCGATCTCGCGGTTCACGACATCGATCTCATTCGCTGGTTCACCGAATCCGACATCGTCGAGGTGCAGGCGCAGGTCTCCAGCGCGGTCGCCGAACGCGAGGACATCGCGCTGCTGCAGTTCCGCACCGCCTCGGGCGTGCTCGCCCACATCAACACCAACTGGCTGACGCCGTTCAAGGCGCGCAACGTGACGGTGGCGACGCGCGGCAAATACGTCATGGGCGACCTGCTGACGCGGCAGGTGACGGAGTGCTTCGGCTTCCAGCCCGACGGCAGCTATTCGATGCGTCATCTTTCGGTCGGCCACGAGGAGCCGCTGCGCG
The DNA here is from genome assembly GCA_041918675.1 of Xanthobacteraceae bacterium. Lineage (GTDB taxonomy): Bacteria > Pseudomonadota > Alphaproteobacteria > Rhizobiales > Xanthobacteraceae > SCUB01. The sequence continues at coordinate 133,985 of JAYRVF010000014.1, read as the reverse complement.
CCGAGCTGCTGTCCTTCGTCGCCGCGATCGCCTCCGGCGGCGCGACGGCGGTCACCGGCGAGGAGGGCGTGGCGAGCCTGAAGATCGCCATGGATTGCCTCGCGACCTCCGCGTGGGATCCGCGGGCGCAGGGACGGCCGGCGACGGACGCCGCGGCGCGCCGCGCCGCCGGGTGAGGGGCGCGACCCTTCCGCCGGATTTCCCGCATTCCTGGGAGCCGCGCGCGTCCGCCGGCGCGCTCCCTCCCGTTCACAGGTGAAACGAAACGAAGTTGTCCGCCATGAACCAGCAAACGCGCCCCAATCCCATCGCCTTCATCGACGTCGCCGCGCAGCGCAAGCGCCTGGGAGGCGCGGTCGACGCGGCCGTGACGCGCGTTCTCGGCCATTGCCAGTTCATCAACGGCCCCGAGGTCGGCGCGCTCGAAGCGAAACTCGCGGCCTTTTCCGGCGCCAAGCACGTGATCGCCTGCGCCAGCGGCACCGACGCGATGCTGATGGTGCTGATGGCGCGGGGCGTCGGTCCGGGCGACGCGGTGCTGTGCCCGTCCTTCACCTTCTGCGCCACAGCCGAGGTCGTGGCGCTGGCGGGCGCGACGCCGGTCTTCGTCGACATCGACGAGGCCACGTTCAACATCGACATCGCCTCGCTGCGCCGGGGCGTCGCGACGGCCAAGCGCCTCGGTCTGAAATTGAAAGCCATCATTCCGGTCGATCTGTTCGGGCAGCCCGCCGATCATGACGCCGTCGCGGAAGTCGCGAAGGCCGAGGGGCTGTTCGTGCTCGACGACGCCTGCCAGAGCTTCGGGGCGACCTACAAGGGCCGCCGGCTCGGCACCTTCGGCCTTGCCACCGCGACGAGCTTCTTCCCGGCCAAGCCGCTCGGCTGCTACGGCGATGGCGGCGCGATCTTCACCGACGACGACGCGTTCGCCGACATCCTGCGCAGCGTGCGCGTGCATGGGCAGGGCGCCGACAAATACGACAACATCCGCCTCGGCCTGACCGCGCGCCTCGACACCATCCAGGCGGCGATCCTGATCGAGAAGCTCGGGATCTTTCCCGAGGAGATCGCGGCCCGCGACGCGGTGGCGCGAAGCTACGCCGACGGCCTCGGCGACGCGGTGATCGTGCCGCGCGTGGCCGAGGGCAACACCTCGGTGTGGGCGCAATACACCATCCGCGTGGCGGCCGGCGCGCGCGAGGCCTTCGTCGAGGCGTTGCGCGCCCAGGGAGTGCCGACGGCGATCTATTATCCCAAGCCGCTCCACCGCCAGACCGCCTACCGCCATTATCCGGTCGCCGACGGCGGGTTGCCGATCAGCGACAGGCTGGCCGGCGAGGTCGTCAGCCTGCCGATGCACGCCTATCTCGACGAACCGACGCGGGCGCGGATCGTCGGGGTCGTGCGCGGGGCGGTGGGCAAGTAACTTTCGCCATTTTGCCGCCCGCTTGCATGGGCTAGAAACGCCGAATGCTGGCGCGCATCTTCACCGTTGGCGGCTTCACCCTGCTCTCGCGCGCGACGGGCTTCGCCCGCGACGTGATGCTGGCCGCGATCCTTGGCGCCGGCCCCGTCGCCGACGCGTTCTTCGTGGCGTTCCGCCTTCCCAATCATTTCCGCGCGATCTTCGCCGAGGGCGCCTTCAACGCCGCCTTCGTGCCGGCCTATGCGCGCGCGCGCGGGCGGAGCGAGGAGACGGCGGCGCTGTTCGCGGCGCGGATCTTCACCTTGCTGCTAGCCGCGCAACTCGCGCTGCTTCTGGCGGCGTGGCTGTTCATGCCGGGACTGATCGCGCTGCTGGCGCCGGGCATCGCGGACGATCCGGCGCGCGGGGAGCTCGCGATCGAGCTGACGCGGGTCACCTTTCCCTACCTGCTGCTGGTCACGCTGGTCACGCTCTATGGCGGCATGCTCAACGTGCTGCAACGTTTCGCCAGCGCCGCCGCCGCGCCGATCTTCCTCAACCTGTCGATGATCGCCGCGCTCGCGCTGGTGGCGCTGTTTCCGACCGCGGGGCACGCGGCGGCCTGGGGCGTTCTCATCGCCGGCGTGCTCGAATGCCTGCTGCTCGCCGCCGACGCCGGCAGGCACGGCATCCTGCCGGGCCTGGCGCGGCTGCGGCTCGACGAGGAGATCCGCAAATTCTTCCGCGCGCTGGGGCCGGCGACGCTGGGCTCGATGGGAACGCAGGTCGCGCTCTTCGCCGATACCATCATCGCGAGCTTCCTCGCCGTCGGCGCGCTGTCGGCGCTCTATTACGCCGACCGACTCAATCAACTGCCGATCGGCGTCATCGGCATCGCCGTCGGCACCGTGCTGTTGCCGGAGATGTCGAAGCGGCTCGCCGACGGCGACACCGAGGGCGCGGCCGCGGCGCAGAAGCGCGCCTTCGCCTTGACGCTGCTTCTCTCCGTTCCCTTCGTCGCCGCGTTCCTGGCCGTGCCGAACGAGATCATGCGGGCGATGTTCGCGCGCGGCGCGTTCACCAGCGCCAACGCCGCGGCCGCCGGCGCGACGCTCGCGGCCTACGCGATCGGGCTCGTGCCGTTCGTGCTCATTCGCGGAGCCGTCGCCCCGTTCTACGCAAGGCAGGACACCGCGACGCCGATGAAGGCGGCGCTGATCGGCATGGCCGTCAACGTCGCGCTCAAGATCGCGCTTGCCGGCCCGCTCGCGCAAATCGGCCTGGCGCTGGCGACATCGGCGGGGGCGTGGGTGAATCTTGGCCTCGTCACCTGGTTCGCCACGCGCGCCGGCCACCTGAGCTTCGACCGGCCGGCGCGGCGGGATGGCGTGAAATTCGTCGTCGCCGGCGCGGTCCTGGCGGCCGCGCTGTGGCTTGCCGCGCGCGGATCGGCGCAAGCCCTCGCCGGAATGTCGATCTTGCGCGAGGAAACCGTGCTTGTCGTGCTGATCGGCGTCGGCGCCGTGGTCTATGGCGTCGCGGTCCTCGCTTTGTTCGGCAAGAGCTGGCTGGCGCGCCTGATCCGGCCGTGACGCGGGTTCTGTTGGCGCGGAGAGGCGCGGGCGGACCGGCGCCGAGATTTGCGCCCGGGCGCGCCCGGGCCCACAATGGGCGGTCCGGCGGAAATTGAGGAGAATGGAATGACGGCGACGAAGTTCGGCATGGGCCAGAGCGTCACGCGCAAGGAGGACGACGCGCTGCTCCGCGGCGCGGGGCGCTATACCGGCGACGTCGCGCCGGCGGGCCAGGCGCACGCGCTCGTGCTGCGGTCGCCGCACGCGCATGCGCGGTTCCGCCTCGACGCCTCGCGCGCGCGCGGCCTTCCCGGCGTGCGCGCGATCCTGACCGCCGACGACGTCGCCGATCTCGGTGGGCTGCCGTGTCAGTTCAACCTGCCCGACCGCAGCATCAAGCCGCCGCATTACCCGATCCTCGTTCGCGACGAGGCGCGCCATGTCGGCGACGCGATCGCGTTCATCGTCGCCGATACCATCAACCAGGCGCGCGACGCGATCGAGGCCGTCGACATCGAATGGGACGCGCTGCCGGTCGCGATCGGCGCGCTGGCGGCGCTCGAACCGGGCGCGGCGCGAGTCTGGTCGAGCCATCCCGGCAATCTCGTGTTCGACACCACGCTCGGCGACCGGGACGCGACGGAGGCCGCCTTCGCGCGCGCGGCGCATGTGGCGGAAGTGCGCCTCGTCAACCAGCGCCTGGTGACCAATTACATCGAGCCGCGCGCGGTCGTGTGCGAATACGACGCCAAAGGCGATAGCTGGACGCTGACGCTCGGCAGCCAGGGCAGCCATCGCCTGCGCGCCGTGCTCGGCGACACCATCCTGAAAGTGGGAAAGGAAAAACTGCGGGTGATCACGCCGGATGTCGGCGGCGGCTTCGGCACCAAGCTCTTTCCTTACCGTGAATACGCGCTGGCGGCGGTGGCGGCCAAGCGTCTCGATCGCCCGGTGAAATGGGCGGCCGATCGCGCCGATCATTTCCTCGGCGACAGCCAGGGACGCGACAATTTCATTACCCTGCGCATGGCGCTCGACGCGGACGGCCGCTTTCTCGCGCTGCAAGCCGATCTGATCGCCGACATGGGCGCCTATCTCTCCCAGCTCGGCCCCTACATCCCCTATGGCGGGGCGGGCATGCTGCCGGGCGTCTACGATATTCCCGCCTGCCATATCCGCGTGCGCGGCGTCTTCACCAACACCGTGCCGGTCGACGCCTATCGCGGCGCCGGACGACCGGAAGCCGCCTACGCGATCGAGCGTCTCGTCGACGCGGCCGCGCGCAAGATCGGCGTCGGGCCGGACGTGATCCGCCGCCGCAATTTCATCCGCCCGCAAGCGATGCCTTACCGCACCGCGACCGGCAAGGTCTACGACACCGGCGAGTTCGCGGTTCATCTCAGGCGCGCGCAGGACATGATCGATTGGAAGGGCTTTCCCGCGCGCGCCAAGGCCGCGCGCAAGCAAGGGCTCATCCGCGGCATCGGCATCGCCACCTATATCGAGATCTGCGGCGCGCTCGGGCCCGAGACGGCGACCGTGCGCCTCGGCGAGGATGGCGTCGTCACCGTGCTGATCGGATCGCAATCGACCGGGCAGGGGCACCAGACCGCCTACGCGCAGCTCGTCGCCGAGCAGTTCGGCGTCGATCCGGCCGACGTGCGCGTCATCCAGGGCGACACCGCGCTCATCGCCAGCGGCGTCGGCACCGGCGGATCGAGCTCGATCCCGGTCGGCGGCGTCGCGGTCGAGCGCTCCACGCGCGTGCTCGGCGACAAGCTCAAGAAGCTCGCCGCCGACGCGCTGGAGGCCGGCGTCGGCGATCTCGAATTCGGCGCCGGCGGAATCAGGATCGCCGGCACCGATCGCGGCCTGACCTTCGCGGAGATCGCGCGCCTGCCCGGCGCCGATCCCGACCTGCTCGGCGCGGCCGAATCCTTCGCGCCGCAGGTCGGCACCTATCCCAACGGCACCCACATCGCCGAAGTCGAGATCGATCCGGCCACCGGCGCGACGCGCATCGTCAATTACGTCATCGTCGACGATTTCGGCGTCACCCTCAATCCGCTGATGCTGGCGGGCCAGATTCACGGCGGCGCGGTGCAGGGGATCGGGCAGGCGCTGATGGAGAACACCGTGTTCGATCCGGCCGATGGCCAGCTCATCTCCGGCTCGCTGATGGACTACGCGCTGCCGCGCGCCTCCGACGCGCCGTCCTTCGCCTTCGAGACGCATAATGTGCCGTGCAAGACCAATCCGCTCGGCGTCAAGGGCGCGGGCGAGGCCGGCACGATCGGCGCGGCGCCGGCGGTGATGAACGCGGTCGTCGACGCGTTGTGGCGCGAATATCATATCGATCATATCGACATGCCGGCGACGCCGCATCGCGTCTGGTCGGCGATCCGCGACCATCAGCGCCGCCACCGGCTCTGACGCGGCCGCGATGAATTATCTCCGCGCCGCCGCGAACAAGATCGCGTCGACCCTGATGTTCGCGCTGATGTCGACGCAGGTGCGCCACCTCGGCGCCGATTTTCCGCTCGGCCAGTCGATCTTCGCCCGCGCCATCGTCACGCTGGTGATGGTGCTGGCGTTGTTCGCGCTGCGGGGCGAATTGAGGGCGGCGCTACGCACCGAGCGGCTCGGCGCCCATATCGGGCGCGGACTGACCAGCGTCTTCGGCATGTTCTTCCTGTTCGCGGCGGTCGCGCGCCTGCCGCTGGTCGACGCCACCACGATCACCTTCCTGGCGCCGCTGATGACGGTGACGCTGGCGGCGCTGGTATTGGGGGAGCGCGTCCGCTTTCACCGCTGGGCGGCGGTGGTGATCGGCTTTCTCGGCGTTCTGGTGATGGTGGCGCCGCATCTGTCGCGGGCCGACGCGCTGACGACGTCGATGGCGTTGATCGGGGCGGCCTGCGCGTTCGGCAACGCCGTCTGCATCGCGGCGGCGACGGTGCAGATCCGCAGCCTGACGACGACCGAGTCGACCTCTTCGATCATGATCTATCTCTCGATCATCGTCGCGCTCGCGGGGCTGGCGACCTTGCCGTTCGGCTGGCGCATGCCGACGCCATGGGAGGCGCTGATGCTCGTCGGCATCGGCGTTTGCGGCGCGCTGGGGCAGATCCTGCTCACCGAGGGCATCCGTTACGCGCCCGCCTCCTTCATCGCGCCGTTCGACTACACGCTGATGCCGTGGGCGCTCGCGCTCGGCTTCGTTTTCTTCGGCGAGTTTCCAACGGTCGAAGTGCTGGTCGGCGCCGCCATCGTCATCGCGACGGGCCTGTTCGTGATGTGGCGGGAGCGGCGTTTGCGCCTCGCGCGGGCGCGCGAGGAGGCCGGGCTCGCCGGGCCGATCTGATCCGGGGGTAGGCGGAGAATATCGGCCGCGCCGGCGGTCCGCCAACGGGCCGCCGGAATCGCGGGCTAGAAAGCCTTGAAGGTGATCACCGTATAGGTGTCCTGAACGCCCGGAATCGACTGCACCTTTTCGTTGACGAAATGGCCGATGTCGGTGCCGTTCTCGACGTAGAACTTGACGAGCAAATCGTAATGGCCGGCGATCGAATAGATTTCCGAGGCGATCTCGGCCTCCGCCAGCGCGTTGGCGACGGCATAGGTCTTGCCGGGATGGCATTTGATCTGCACGAAAAAGGGAACCATCGTCGTCTCCGGAGCTGCGCGCCACCTTGCCAATCCAGCAAAATCGCGCGGCCATGGCAAGCGATCTTGCCCAGGCGCGCGCGACGGTCTAGAGCACATGTCCGGGCGGCTCCGGAATTCCACGCGGGCCCGATGTCGGTCGTGGTGCCGGCGTTTGGCCGGGTCGCCGCCCGTGAAATGTGCCGATCTCACTGGGGTGCCCCGCCGTCGCGTCGCGGCGGGCGGGGCTGAGAGGCGAACGCCAACCCGTCGAACCTGATCCGGGTCACGCCGGCGGAGGGAGCTTGAGATGAAGGCGCGGCCAGCGGCGCCGTCGTCGGAGGTTGTGGAGCGCGCGGCCGCGTTGGCCGGCGCGCTGCGCGCGCGCGCGCCGCGAATTCATTGCATTACCAATAGCGTGGCGCAGGCCTTCACGGCCAACGTGCTGCTTGCCGCCGGCGCGGTGCCGTCGATGACGACCTCGCCCGGCGAGGTCGGCGCCTTCGTGAAGGGCTGCGATGCCCTGCTCGTCAATCTCGGAACGCTCGACGAGGAGCGCCGCGCCGGCATCGAGGTCGCGCTTGCCGCCGCCGACGAGGCGGGCCGCCGATTCGTGCTCGATCCGGTCTTCGTCGATCGCTCGCCGGCGCGGCTTTCCTTCGCGCGCGCGCTCGCGGCGCGTGGGCCCGCCGTGATCAGGCTCAATGACGCGGAGTTCGGGGCGCTGGCGGCGGGCGCGGACGAACGCGGCGATCCCTCGCGTCTCGCCGAGCGGCTGCGCGCTACCATCGCGCTCACCGGCGCGCGCGACCTGGTCGCCGACGCCGATCGCGATGTGTCGCTCGCCAACGGAGATCCCCTGATGGACAAGGTCACCGCGATGGGCTGCGCGGGATCGGCGCTGGTGGCCGCCGCGCTCGCGATCGAGCCCGATCCGTTCCTGGCGGCTGCCGGCGCGCTGGTGGCGTTCGGCGTCGCCGGCGAGATCGCCGCGCGCACTAGCGCGGGACCGGGCGGCTTCGCGGTCGCCATTCTCGACGCCCTGTATCGGTTGAACGCCGACGACGTGCGCGCGCTGGCGCGGGTGTCGCCATGAGCGCGAAGATCGACCTGCGGCTCTATGCCCTCATCGATCCGGAGCAGGCCGGCGGCCGCGAGCTCGACGCGCTCGCCGACGCGGTGATCGCCGGCGGCGCGACGCTCATTCAGCTTCGCCACAAGCGCGGATCGACGCGCGACTTCCTGAGCGCGGCGCGACGCGTCGCCGCGGTCGCGCGCGGCCGCGTGCCCGTCATCATCAACGACCGCGTCGATATCGCGCTGGCGGCGGAAACCGAGGGCGTTCACGTCGGCCAGGACGATATGACGCCCGCCGACGCGCGGCGGCTGCTCGGTCCGTTCGCGCGCATCGGCCAGTCGATCAAGACGCTGGCGCAGGCCAAGGCCGCGCCGCTCGACCTGCTCGATTATGTCTGCGTCGGCGGCGTGTTCGCGACGATGTCGAAAGACAATCCCGATCCTCCGGTCGGCGTCGCCGGACTGCGCGAGATCGTGGCGGCCGTGCGCGCGCGCGTGCCGCGTTTCCCGATCGGTGCGATCGCCGGCATCAACGCGCGCAACGTCGGCGACGTGATCGAGGCCGGCGTCGACGGCGTCGCCGTGATCTCGGCGCTGTCGCACGCGCCCGATCCGACCGCGGCGGCGCGGGAATTGCGCGAGGCGATCGACGCGGCGTTGCGGCGGAGAAGTTCATGAGCATTCCCATCGCGCTGACGATCGCCGGCTCGGATTCGTCGGGCGGCGCGGGCATCCAGGCCGACCTGAAGACATTCGGCGCGCTCGGCGTCTACGGCGCCTCGGTCATCGCCGCGCTGACGGCGCAGAACACGCGCGGCGTCACGGCGATCCACGACGTGCCCGCCGACTTCGTCACGGCGCAGATCGACGCGGTCTTTTCCGATCTCGACGTGCGCGCGGTCAAGATCGGCATGGTGTCGCGGCCCGAGACCATCGAGGCGATCGCGGCGGGGCTGGACCGCTGGCACGCGCGGCGGATCGTGGTCGATCCGGTCATGGTCGCGACCTCCGGCGACCTCCTGCTCGCGCCTCGGGCGATCGATCTGGTGCGCCGGTTGCTGGTGCCGCGCGCGATGGTGCTCACGCCCAATCTGCCGGAGGCGGCCGCCTTGCTCGACGCGCCGGTCGCCGCGACCGAGGCGGCGATGGAGGAGCAGGCGAGGCGCCTGATGGCGCTCGGCGCCGAGGCGGTGCTGATCAAGGGCGGGCACGGCGCTTCGGCCGAGGCGGTCGATTTTCTGGTGAGCGCGCGCGGCACGGCGCGCCTTGCCGCCCCGCGCGTCGCCACGCGCAACACCCACGGCACCGGCTGCACGCTGTCGGCGGCGATCGCGGCCGGGCTCGCGCTCGGCCGGGACCTCGAAACCGCCGCGCGCGCGGCCAAGGCCTACGTCACCGGCGCGATCGCGGCCGCCGATCGCCTTGGCGTCGGTCACGGCCATGGGCCGCTGCATCATTTCCATCTTCACGATCAGGCAACGACGACGAACTGACGAGGCAGGACCATGACCCATCCGACCCGGCGCGATCTCATCGGCGGCGCGACGCTCGCGACGACGGCGACCCTTGGCGGCGCCCTCGCGGCGAGCCTCGCCGCGCCCGCGATCGCGCGCGCCGAGACGCGGCGCTGGCGCATGGTCACGTCATGGCCGAAGCGTCTGCCGGGGCCGGGGATGTCGGCCGAGCGCGTCGCCGAGCGCATCGCCGCCCTTTCCGGCGGGGCGATCGAGATCACCGTACATGCCGCCGGCGAATTGGTGCCGGCGCTCGAAGTGCTCGACGCGGTCGGCTCGGGCGTCGCCGAATTCGGGCACACGGCGGCATTCTACTGGCAGGGCAAGCAGCCGGCCTCCGCCTTCTTCACCACGGTGCCGTTCGGGCTGACGCCGCCCGAGCATACGGCGTGGATCGAGGCCGGCGGCGGGCAGGCCTTGTGGGACGAGCTCTACGCGCCCTTCGGCGTCAAGCCGTTCATGGCCGGCAATACCGGCGTGTGCATGGGCGGATGGTTTCGCGGCGAGATCACCGGTCTCGACGCGCTCAAGGGACTTAAGGTGCGCTCGCTCGGGCTCGGCGGGGAAGTCTACCGCCGGCTCGGCGCGACGCCGCTGACGACATCGCCGGGCGAGATCATCACCAGCCTGCAATCGGGCCTCGTCGACGGCGCCGAATTCGTCGGGCCGGGATCGGACATCGCGCTCGGGCTCTACCGCGTCGCGCATTTCTATTACGCGCCCGGCTTCAACAAGCCGAACGGCACCGGCGAATGCCTCGTCTCGCGCAAATTGTGGGACGGTCTCGACGCTCGGACGCGGGCGATCATCGCGCATGCCTGCGCCGCGGAGGCGGCCTTCGCGCTGAATGAAATGGAGCGGCTGAACATCGAGGCGCTGAAGGCGCTCACCGAACAGCACAAGGTCCAGTTGCGGCAATTTCCGGGGGCGGTGGTCGCGGCGGCTCGCGCGCGGGCCGGCGAAATCGTGGGCGAAATCGGCGGCCACGGCGATCTCGCCCGGCGCATCGGCGAATCCTACCAGGGATTTCGCGAGCGCGCGGCGGCATGGAGCGAGATCTCGCTGCAGGCGGCGTTCACGGCGCGCTCGGCGACGTGACGGCCCACTTCCGGCCGGCGCGATCGCGGATCGATCTTCGGCGACCGGCGTTCGATGAACGGCTTTCGGCGATCAGCTAAAGAGCGCGATCTTTTCCGCGTAGGTCATCTTGCGCAAGGGCGCGAGCGGGTCCGGCCGGGCGTGATCGCCGATGACGCCGCCCCTGATGAGCGCGGCTCCGAGCGAGCGCGGCGAGGGGGCTGGCGGAACCGCATCGGGTTGTTCCGCCGCCGCGAAACGGTCCACCGCCTCGGTCGCGACCCGCGCCACATCCATCACCGGTTCGGCGACGGCGTCGGGCGCGACCGCGCGCGGCGTCTCGGGCATCTCGTCAAGAGGCGCCGCGTCAAGGAGCGCGGAATCAAGAAGCGCGGAGTCGAGAAGCGTCGCGTCGGGAGATGCTTCGCCGGAAGGCATAGCCTCGGAAGACTTCGCCTCGGAAGGCATCGCGTCGGAAGGCATCGCGTCGGACCGCGCCGCGCCGAACGCCATCGCCTCGGCATCCTCCGTCTCGGCAACCTCCGCTTCGGAAAGCATCGCGGCGGGAGCGGGCTCGGCTTGAATTGAAGCGGCTTCGATCGCCGGGCCGGGGTCGACCGCCTCCGGCTCGGCCGCGACGGCGGCCCGCGCGTCGGACGATGGATCGCCGGCGGAGATCGGCGCCGCGTCGGCGGCCGGGCCCGGTTCGCGCCTCTCGGCTCGCGCCGCGACCGGGGCCTCGTCCCGCGCGAGCGCGTCGAGGCGGGCGGTCAGCTCGTCGAAGATCGCCGCGAAGGCATCGGCATCGACGGTCGTCGCCGGCACATGCGCGCGGGCATCGGCGATGACGGCGATGCTGGCGTCGAGAAGATCGCAGATGCGCGTGTCCGCGCCGCATTCGCGCAGCGTCCACGAAACGTCGCCGATCCTGTCGACCGCCTCGCCGATCGCGGCGAGCGCCGCGTCCGGCGCGGGTGCGCCATGCAGCGCGGCGAGCGCGCGGGCCTTGGCTTGCGCGACCGCATCGGCTATCCCACCGACCATGGCGTCGGAGAGCGCCGCGCGCGCCATCTGCTGGCGGGCAAGCGTCGCCTCGATCCGTTCGACCGCGTCAAGCACTTGACGCGTATCGGCGTGGCGGTTGCGGCGCGCGTATTCATTCAGGAACCACCGGCCGCGCGAGGTCTCGACGAAAGCTTCGCAAATGGCCTGATAGTCGGCTTCGGTCGGAAGCGCCGGTCGTGCCTCTATCGGCGAAAGGGCGAAAGGATCGTCGGCCATGGCTCGGTCGGTTGGCGAATCAACGCGTGACGAATCAACGCGTGACGGAACGATGCGTGACGGAATGATGCGCGGCGGAGAAACGAATGGCAACGCGGCGCGCAAATCACCCAACCCCGTCCCAACGATCACCACGATCCGGCCGCCAGCGCAATTGAATTGATGGACTTCCCGTTGAAAAACCCCGCCGCGCCGAAACGATTCGCGAATCGGCTGGCCCTGTTCTATGGCGCGATCTTCGCCTGCATCGGGGCCTATCTGCCGTTCTTCCCGGTCTGGCTCGACGCTTCCGGCTTCGATCCGGCGGGCATCGGAACGGTGATGGCGATCCCGGTCTTCGCGCGCCTCGTCGCGGTTCCCCTGGTCACGCGGCTCGCCGACAAGCGCCATGTGCTGCGCGGCGCGATCGTGGTCACCTCGCTCATGACCGCGGCCGGGTTCATCGCCATGGGACTGGTGTCGGGTCCGGCCGCGATCGCGATCGCATTCGCGCTGACCTCGGCCGCCTGGACGCCGGTGCTGCCGCTGACCGACGCGTTCGCGCTGCGCGCCGTGATGCAATCGGGCATCAAATATGGACCGATCCGGCTATGGGGGTCGGCCGCCTTCATCGCCGGATCGCTGACGGCGGGCTGGCTCAGCGCCGTGATCGCGCCGGTCCATCTCGTCTGGATCGTTGCCGCTTTCGCCGTGCTCGGCCTCGGCGCGAGCCTGCTGCTCGGGCCGATCCAGCATCCGGACGTCGCCCATCACGGCGCCGCCCGGCCGTCGACGATCCTGCGCATGCCGGCCTTCGTGATGCTGCTGGCCGGGGTCGCGCTCATCCAGGGCAGCCACGCCGGCTATTACACTTTCTCTTCGATGCGCTGGCGCGACGAGGGCATGAGCGGGATGACCATTTCCGCGCTGTGGTCGGTCGGCGTCGTCGCCGAGATCGTGTTGTTCGCGCTATCGCCGCGCCTGCGCGTCGCGCCGGCGAGCCTGCTTGCGATCGGAGCCATCGGCGCGGTCGTCCGCTGGGGGTTGATGGCGAGCGAGCCGTCCGCGCCCGTGCTCTGGGTCGCGCAGTTGCTGCATGGCGTGTCGTTCGGGGCCACCCATCTGGGGGCGCAGGGGCTGATGGCGCGTCTGGTGCCGCAGGGACTGACGGCGACGGCGCAAGGCTATCTCTTCACCTTGACGGGCGCCTCGATCGCGCTCGCCTCGATCGCCTCGGGCCGCATCTATGCGAGCTCGCCCTCGGCGATGTATCTGCTGATGGCGGTCGTCGCCACGGCCGGCGGAATTTTCATCCTGCTGATGCGCCGCGCGCTGCACCGCGCCGCGTCGCCGTCCGTCTGAGGCGCGCGTCGCGGGCCTGTCGCGCGCGTGTCCGCGTTCGGACCCGGAGCGTTTCACGGCGAGAGCGGCTTCCACATTCGCGGGATTTGCCTTAGCCCCAGAGTCCGGCCGCCGGCGGATGGATCAGGCTGCCCTCGAAGCGCAGTCCGCCGGGCCTGTCGCGCGCCAGCAGCAGCGGCCCGTCGAGGTCGACGACGCGCGCGCGCTGCGCCACCAGCATGGCCGGCGCCATCGCGAGCGAGGTCGCGACCATGCAGCCGACCATGATGTCGAGGCCGAGCTCGCGCGCGGCGTCCGCCATCGCCAGCGCCTCGGTCAGTCCGCCGGTCTTGTCGAGCTTGATGTTGATCGCGTCGTAGCGGTCGCGCAGTCCCGCCAGCGAGGCGCGGTCGTGAACGCTCTCGTCGGCGCAGATCGGGATCGGCCACCGCTTCGTCGCGAGCGCGCCATCCTGTCCCGCCGGCAAGGGCTGTTCGACCATCGTCACGCCCGCCCGCGCGCAAGCCTCAAGCAGCGCGCCTAGATTTGCCTCGTTCCAGGATTCATTGGCGTCGACGATGAGTTCGGCCTCGGGCGCCGCGGCGCGGATGGCGGCAAGGCGCGCGGCGTCGCCCTCGCCGCCGAGCTTAATCTTCAGGAGCGGCCGGCCGGCGGCGCGAACGGCGGCCGCGGCCATCGCATCGGGCGTCGCCAGCGAAATCGTATAGGCCGTGGTGAGCGGACGCGGCTCGGCAAGTCCCGCGAGTTCCCAGGCGCGGCGTCCCGCGATCCTGGCCTCGATGTCCCATAAGGCGCAGTCGACCGCGTTGCGCGCCGCGCCCGCCGGCAGGGCCGCGCCGAGGCCGGCGCGATCGAGACCGCCTCGAACCGCGTCGCGCAGTGATAGGATCGCGGTAAGCGTCGATTCGGGGGTTTCGCCGTAGCGGGCATAGGGCACGCATTCGCCGCGTCCGACGCTGTCGCCGTCCGCGATTTCGGCGACGACGACGACAGCCTCGGTCTTGCTGCCGCGGCTGATGGTGAAAGCGCCCGCGATGGGCCAATGCTCGATCCGCGCCGATAGAGCACGACCCACCGGTGATCGATCAGAAGCCACAGTCATCGGGAAATTGCTTTGGCGCGAGGTCCATGGGGTTGCGAGGGTGCGCCAAGTATGGCTGTAAATGCAAGCGGATCACGGGCCTGGCGGGCGTGATCGCGCGGTTGTTCGACGGCGGGGGTGGAACGTGAGCGGCGATCCCAGGCTCGAGCAGTTGACCGGCGGCGGCGCGCCCGTGCTCAAGATGGCGGGGCCGTGGATCGCGCAGAACGCCGCCGTGCTTGAACATCTGGTCGCGAAGGTCGAGCGGTCCGGCGCCGCGGGCGCGCCCACCGCGATCGACGTGACCGACATTTCCAAGCTCGATACGTTCGGCGCCTGGCTGATCGAGCGCCTGCGCCGAGGACTGACGCGCGAGGGAACCGCGCCGGACCTCGTCGGCCTGTCGGAGGACTATCGCGGGCTCGTCGAGGAGGTCCATCAGATCGGCCCGGACGCGAGGATCAAGGAGCCGACCATCGGCGGCGTCGTCGGAAGCCTCGACGCCATGGGCCGCTCCATCGCGAACCTCGGCAACATGATGATCGATCTCGCCAACATGACCGGCGCGGTGGTGCTGGCGGGGCTGCGGGTCATCCGCCACCCCGGGCGGTTCCGCTTCACCTCCATGGTCCATCACCTGGAGCAGGTCGGCTGGCGCGCGGTGCCGATCATCGTGCTGATCACCTTCCTGATCGGCTGCATCATCGCCCAGCAGGGCATTTTCCATTTCCGCAAGTTCGGCGCCGATGTCTACGTCGTCGACATGGTCGGTATCCTGGTGCTGCGCGAGATCGGCGTCCTGATCGTCACGATCATGGTCGCCGGCCGTTCGGGCAGCGCCTACACCGCCGAGCTCGGCTCGATGAAGATGCGCGAGGAGGTCGACGCGCTGCGCACCATGGGGTTCGATCCGGTCGAGGTGCTGGTGCTGCCGCGCGTGCTCGCGCTGTTGATCGCGCTGCCGGTGCTGACCTTCATCGGCTCGATGGCCGCGCTCTACGGCGGCGGCCTGGTGTCGTGGCTTTATGGCGGCATGCAGCCGGACATCTTTCTCGCGCGCCTGCGCGACGCCATTTCGCTGGATACGTACAAGGTCGGCATGATCAAGTCGCCGTTCATGGCGCTGGTGATCGGCATCGTCTCCTGCGTCGAGGGGTTTTCCGTAAGGGGAAGCGCGGAATCGCTCGGCCGCCACACGACCTCATCGGTGGTCAAGGCGATCTTCTTCGTCATCGTGTTCGACGGCCTGTTCGCGATCTTCTTCGCCTCGATCGGGATGTGAGCGATGCTGGCGCCCATGGACAAGGACGTCGTGATTTCGGTGCGGGACCTGACCGTCGGGTTCGGCGACCAGATCGTGCTCGATCGCCTTGACCTCGACGTCATGCGCGGGGAGATCCTCGGTTTCGTCGGGGCTTCGGGCGCCGGTAAATCGGTGTTGATGCGCACGATCATCGGGCTTTTGCCCAAACGGGGCGGGCATATCGAGGTTTTCGGCACCGACCTCGACCGCGTCGGCGAGGAGGAGCGGCGGGCGATCGAGCGGCGCTGGGGCATTCTGTTCCAGCACGGCGCGCTGTTCTCCTCGCTCACGGTGGCCCAGAACATCCAGTTCCCGATCCGGGAGAACCTCAGCGTGTCGCAGCGGCTGCTGGACGAGATCACGGTGGCCAAGCTGTCGATGGTCGGGCTGAAGCCGGAGGTCGCCACCAGGTCGCCCGCCGAGCTCTCGGGAGGCATGATCAAGCGGGTCGCGCTGGCGCGGGCGTTGGCGCTCGACCCGGAAATTCTGTTCCTCGATGAGCCGACGTCGGGGCTTGACCCTATCGGCGCCGGAGATTTTGACGACCTTGTTAAGACTCTTCAGCGTACTTTAGGGCTGACCGTGTTTATGGTAACCCATGACCTCGACAGCCTGCATACGGCCTGCGACCGTATCGCGGTATTGGGGGACGGCAAGGTTATCGTAGTTGGTCCCATGGCTGATATGTTGGCGTGCAGCCATCCTTGGGTGCAGGCCTATTTCCATGGCAAGAGGGCTCGGGCAGTGGCCGGTTGACGGCTATTGGAGCATCCGGAAATGGAAACGCGTGCGAACTACGTTCTGATTGGGTTGTTCACGCTGGCCGCGCTTCTCGGGTCGTTCGCCTTCGTGTTCTGGTTTCAGCATGTCAGCACGACGGGCGACCGGATCGTTTATCGCATTCTGTTCGAGGGGCCGGTGTCCGGGCTGCGATCCGGTTCGGCCGTGATGTTCAACGGTATTCGAGTAGGAGAGGTCGCCTCGGTCGGCCTCGATGATCCGCAGCGGGTCGCCGCCCTCGTGTCCATCGAACGGAGCACGCCGATCCGGGAGGACACCCGGGTCGGCCTCGATTTCCAGGGTTTGACCGGCATCGCCTCGGTGGCGTTGCGCGGCGGGACGGTCGACGCGAAGCCGGTGACGGCGGTCGACGGCCAGCTCCCCACCTTGCGCGCCGATTCCATGGCGCTGCAGGACGTGACCGAAGCCGCGCGGACGACCTTGCGCCAGATCGACGGGATGATTTCCGACAACCGGGAAACGTTGCGCAACACCGTGCGCAACCTCGAAACCTTCTCCGCGACGCTTGCCAAGAATTCGGAGCGGATCGACTCCATCCTGGCCGGGATCGAGACGCTGACCGGCGGCAAGGACGGCAATGGCGAGCTGCAGTCCGCTGTACGCTCGATCCGCGAGCTTGCCCAGAACCTCGACAAGCGCACGGCGGCGCTGGTCACCGACGGGCGGAAGACCCTGGTCGACATCGACCGCGCGGTGCGCAACTTCGATCGCAATCCGCAGCGCCTGATCTTCGGAAATTCGTCCGTCTTCGGCGGCTCGTCGGTCTTCGGCGGCAAGTCTTCCGGCGGGCGTTAGCGCGGCCGCTTCACGCCGGCGGTCGCCTTTCACTCTTCATCGGATCAATTCTTCATCGGATCAATCGCGCTGTCGCGTCCGCGCGCGCCATCATGGCGCGGCGCGGCAGCGACCCCGCGCGCATGAAAACGGGCGGAGCACGTCGGCGCTCCGCCCGCGTCGCATCGATAATGCCGACCCGCGTCAGCCCAGACGGCCGACGGCGTGGGCGAGCAGCGTGTAGACGAGGCCGCTTTCGGACGTCAGGTGGCCGCGCAGTTCGGCCGGTCCGCGTCCGTCGCGGGCCACGTCGTCGAGCAGGCGCTCGAATTCGGTGACATAACGGTCGACGGTCTGCTTGAAGCCGCGATCGGAGCGATATTTGCGGCCGATCTCGTCGAACGTCTTCTGGCCGCTCGGCGTGTAGAGGCGCTTGGTGAACGCCTTGCGCTCGCCGCGTTGATAGCGGCTCCACATA
Source organism: Xanthobacteraceae bacterium (assembly GCA_041918675.1). Classification (GTDB taxonomy): domain Bacteria; phylum Pseudomonadota; class Alphaproteobacteria; order Rhizobiales; family Xanthobacteraceae; genus SCUB01. The sequence continues at coordinate 116,631 of JAYRVF010000014.1, read as the reverse complement.
TCGGCGGCCATGTCGGCGTCGACGAGGCGAGCGATGTCGAGGGTGAGCGAGTCGAGCGGACCCGACGCCGGTCGTGCCGGGGCGCGTCCGCGCGGTGCGTCGTAGCCCGCCGGCGCGGCATCGGCGCGGTTGAGCATGCCCGTCAGCCATTCGTCGCGGTCGGCGTCGACGGCGTGCGGGCTGACCGGCGGCGCGTCCGCGCGGCGGCTCGTCGGCAACGGCGCGCCGAGATCGGGCGGCGGCAGCGCCGAGGCGCTGGAGGTTTCGCGTCCGCGTCCGCCACGCGCGGGAGCCTCGCTCCGCGCGCCAGCGACTGCGCCGACGGTTTCGCGTTCCATCGCCGCGCGCGGGGCGGCGACATCCAGGCCGCGGCCATGGCGGGCGACGATGCGGTTGAGCTCGGCCAGCGCCTCGATCTGGTCGACGATCACGCGGCGCATCTGCGCGGTGCTTTCGGCGGCCTCCTGCGGCATTTCGAGCACGCCGCGGCGCAGTTCGGAGCGCGTCGACTCAAGCTCGTGCTGCATCTCGGCGGTCATCTGCTTCATGTTCTGAACCAGCGCCGCGAAACGCTCGGAGGCCTGACGGAACATCACGTCGGCGTCGCGCGTGCCGCGCTCGTAGACTTCCTGCATCGCTTCGGTGGTCAGGCGCCGCTCGTCTTCCGCCGCCGAGCGCACGGCCTCGAACTGCTGGCCGATCGCCGCCGTTCCGGAAGTGGCGGCGTCGGCGACGATGCGCGCGATCTCGCGGGCTCGCGACTCGGCCGCCTTCATCGAATCGTCGAGCAGCGAGGCGAAGCGCGACAGCCGCTGGTCGAGATCGGCGGTGCGCAGATCGATGGTATTGACCAGTTGCTCCAGCGTCGACTTGCGCTCGTTGACGGTCTCGGCCGCGTAGCGGTTGCTCTGCTCGACCAGCGCGGCGGCTTCCGCCAGCGCGCGGCCCTGCGTGTCGAAATGCTTGGAAAGCGAGGTCAGGTCGCTCAGCGCGGCCGTGGTCTTGCCGTTGAACAGGCTCAGTTGCTCGGCCACCTTGTCGCTGGTCACGCCGTTGGCTTCGGTGAGGTTCTTCAGCATCGACATCAGCTCGGAGGTGCGATTGGCCAGCGTATGCTCCAACGCGCCGAGGTTCTTGTGCGCGGAGTTGATCACTTCCTGCAGCAGGATGTTGCCCTCGCGCATGCGCTCGAACATCGTCAGCGTGTCGGCGCGCAGCGCCTTGCCGGTCTCCTGCAGTTCGCCGATCGAGGCCGACGTCGCCTGACGGGTCTGCTCGATGGCCGCGCGCGCGGTCTCCTGCATGTCCTTGAGCGACTTGTTGACGGCGCCGGAGGCGACTTCGCTCGCCACGTTGATGATGCGCGACAGCTCGGTCGAATTGCTCATCATCGTCTGCACGAAGGTGAAGCCCTTCGTTTCGATCGCGGCGAGCGAGTTTTCGGTCGAGCGGTTGATGTGATTGGCGATTTCCTCGCCCTTGCCGTCGAGCGACGACACGATCTGGCCGCGGCGGTCGTCGAGGAGGGTCACGAGCTTGCCGCGCCGGTCGTCGAGCACGGCGGCCAATTCGCCGCGCACGTTGTCGACGATGGCCGCGAGTTCCGCGTGCTTCTTGTCGACGATCGACGACAGTTCGCCGTGCTTGTTGTCGAGCACGGACTGAATCTGGCCGCGCTTCTCGTCGAGCGCGTTGACGAGCAGGCCGCGCTTTTCCTCGAGCGCGTTGACCAGCAGGCCGCGCTTCTCGTCGATGAGATGGGACAGCTCGGCGGTATGATCGCGCAACGTGTCGACGGCCTCGGTCGACCTCGCGATCAAGCTGGTGCTGAGGCGGCTGCCGGCCGCGGTGAGTTCCTGTTCGGTCTCGCTCGCGTTCTTCTTCAGCGACGTGGCGATGATGTCGGAAGCGGCGATGATGCCGGAGCTGACGTCGCCGGTGATCGCGCGCAAGCGGGACTCGATCGTGCCGGTGGTGTTGGTGAGCGAGACCGAGGCCGCGTCGGCCGCGGTCACGATCTCCGCGCTCAGGCTCGTCGACACGCCGCGCAGCTTGGCGTCGATGTCGGCGGAGACGCCGCGCAGCTTGGCGTCGATGTCGGCGGAGACGCCGTTGAGAAGCGCCTGGGCGTTGTAGGTCGCGGTGTGCAGGGTTTCGGATGCCGCGCCGATGCTCGTCGCCAGGGCGCGTTCGGCGTCGGCCGCCCGCGTCGAAATCGCGTGCGCGACCTCGTCGGCGCGCGCCACCAGCGCGTCGCCGGCCAGCCTGCTGCTGCTCTCAAGACGGGCGGTGGTCGCGTCGATCCGATTGTTGAGCAGATCGTCGAACTGGCCGACGCGCAGCGCGACGTCCTTGGCGACCGCGTCGGCGTGACTTTCGAACGCGCCGCGCACGTCCTGGAAGCGGGCGGCGATCGTTTCGGTCAGGTTCGCGGTTTGCTGGTTGATCACCTCGGTCGCGCCGGCGATGCGGCGATCGAGCGCGGCCACGGCGTGCGCGCTGCCGTCGGTGATGGCGGAGGAGATGCCGCCGAGATGGACCTTGAGCGATTCATCGAGCAGCCGGGCGCGGCTGTCGAACTTCTCGTTCGCCGACGCCAGGCTGATCTCGATGCCGTCGTGGAACGTCTTGATGTTGGCGCCGAGCGAGCCGTCGAGCGACTCGATGCTCTTGCCGATGGTCGCCGAGAACTGGCCGAGCTGGCCGTCGATGGTACCGGTGATCCGGGCGCCGAGATCCTCGACCTTGCCGTCGAGGTCGGCGACATAGGTCTTGAGCGTCTCGGTGATCTCGCCGGTGCGCTGGCCGATGCGCTCGACGATCTCGCCGCCATAGGTCTTCACGCTGCGGTCGAATTCGGCGACGTGGCGCGTGATCAGCGAACCGAGCATGGTGCTGTCGCGCGTCAGCCGTTCGGCGAGTTCGCCGCCGCGATCCTTGACGAGTTCCTCGAAGCTCTGAATCTGCGTCGTCAGCTTCTCGTGGACTTCCTCGGCGTTGCCGATGGTCTTGCCGACGAGATCGGCGATGGTGGTCTGAAGCGTGATGTTGGCCTTCTCTCCGCTGCCGACGACATGCTCGGCCAGCTTGACGCCGGCGTCGGTGATCTTGCTGACGAGGTCGTTGCCGCGCAGTTCGAGCTCGACCAGGAGCGAATCCCCGGTCGCCTTGACGGAATCGTGGATCTGCTCGGTGCGCGTCGAAATGTCGTCGACGATCTGCACCGACTTGTCGCCGAAGCCGGCGGTGACGCGATCGAGGCGCTCGTTCATCATGTCCTCGATGCGATCGGCGAGCTCGGCGAATTCGCTGTGAACGTTGCCGGTCTTGAAATTGAGCGAGGAGTTGAGCTGATCGGCGGCGTCGTAGACCGCGCGCGAGGTCTCGTTGGCGTTCTGGCGCAGCTTTTCCAACAGGCTGGCGCCGCGTTCGTCGAGATCGAAGATCAGGTTTTCGCAATTGTTGCCGAGGGCGCGCACGATATGGTCGCCGCGCTCGGTCAGTTCCTGGGTGATCCGCTGCGTGACCTCGTCCACGCGCGCGGCGATGGCGTCGCTGATGACGGCGATGTCCTGCTTGAGGTCGACCTGCACGCCGGCGATGGAATTGCGGACCTGCTCGGCCTGGCCGACGAGATTGTCGCGCTGATGGGCGATGTCCTGCAACAGCGCGCGAATGCGAACCTCGTTGTCGGCGAAGCCGCGTTCGAGCGCGGCGACTTCGTTGGCGACGAGCGATTCCAGTTCGCCGGCCCGCGCGATCGCGCGCTCGACGCCGTCTCCCATCGCCGCGACCTCGCGGCGGATGGCCTGGCCGACGGTCACGACCGCGTCGCTGGCCACGGTCTCCGGCTCGGAGAAGCGGATCGCGAGCTGGGACATGGATTGCGCGATCAGGCGCATTTCCTGGCTGCGCCTTGCGATGCTGGCGGAAAGGAAGAACAGGATGATCGGCGCGAACAGGATGGCGGCGAGCCCGGCCACCAGCAGCACGCCGCTGGCGCTTTCGGCGGCGACGAGTTGCAGCGAGGGCAGGAAGGCGTAACCGACGATCCCGGCGCAGATGAGCCACAGCACTGTGAACACGGTGGCCGTCAGGTAGGTGCCGCGATCCGGCCGGTTCGACTGCACGGCCTGCAAGATCTGGCCAATCGTCTCGCGATCGTCATTGGCCGCGCGCGGGGCGAGCGTTTCTTCCGGATAGATCGGCAATTCCTCGGCGCGCGCCGGCGGAATGGGCGCGGGCTCGGCGTGTCTGCCGCGCGGCTGCGGTGGAGAGCGCTCGCTCGCCGGCGGCTCGCCCATATTGAGGGCTTCCTGAATGGCGCTCAGCGCCGCTTCAGTCGGGTCGACGACCTTCTTGGGAGTGTTCGCCATGTCCTGCTACGCCTCACTCAGACAATCGGAAATTCAACGACATGATGGACGACAGATCCGCCGCGGCTGGCCGGCGGCGTCATGCATGATCTCATTTCTCGCGAAACCGGATCGTTCCGCCCCATCTCAAGCCGGGCCTATGCCAGCGTTTCCGTAGACATTCTATTGGCTTGCGCGCGCAATTGAAACCGCCGTCGTTAAGAACATTTTAATCATCGTTAATGCATGACAGGGCGTCGCGCGCCACTGTTTCGATAGCGAAAAACGCTGTTATCGACGGAGTAAATCCGGGCAAAAACATGGCGGAATTCCGGCGCGCGCGACCGTCACGCCGAGATCCACCGCGCATTAACCATTCCGTGCTTGGCTAACGCCGTCCGGCAGCGCCGCGTACCGCAGGGAGTGATCAGATGTCATCGCCTCCGCTCGTTCCAGATCACGTCGAGCCGATCGACCGGGCGCATCTGGCGCGCATGACGCTGGGCGACGTCAAGCTCGAGCGCGAGGTGCTGACGCTGTTCGTCAAGCAGGCGGCGAACCTTCTGCCGCGGATCGCGCGCCGCGACGACGATTTGCGCCGCCTCGTGCATACGGTGAAGGGGTCGGCGCAGGGCATCGGCGCCTTCGCCGTGGTCGAGGCCGCGATCTGTCTGGAGCAGGCGGCGATCGACGACTGCGATTTCGAGCGCGCCTTCGCCGAACTCTCCCGCGCGATCGCCGAAGCGCGCGCCGCGATCGAGGGCATTCCGCAGCCGGCTTGATCGGCCCGCCCGCGCATCCCATCTGTGGTATCGGGGCGCGCCCCCGCGACGCCATGGCGCTGGCCATGCCGGCGGCAAGCCGCTATAGGACTGGCCCGCCGCAACCCCGTTTTTCCGCTCGCCCGCCATCATGGTCAAAATCACCTTCATCGATCACGCCGGCAAATCCCGTGTCGTCGACGCGCCGGCCGGCTCGACGGTCATGGAAGCCGCCATCCGCAACGGCGTGCCCGGCATCGAGGCCGAATGCGGTGGCGCCTGCGCCTGCGCGACCTGCCACGTCTATGTCGACGCCAAATGGCTGGAGAAGACCGGCACGCCGACGGCGATGGAAGAGGACATGCTTGATTTCGGCTACGACGTGCGGCCGAACTCGCGCCTGTCGTGCCAGATCAAGGTCAAGCCAGAGCTTGAAGGCCTGGTCGTGACGACGCCGGAGCGACAGGCCTGAGCGGGTCCGCGCGGCGCCTTGTCGGACGGCGCGCGCCCGAGGGGCGGGCTTGCGTCCGCCGCGGCGAATTGGCAAAGGATTCCGCCCGCCGGTCCCCGCGCGCGATTGACGCGGGCGGCGGGCCGATTTCCCGATCGATCCCTTCAGCGACGCGCTTTGCGATGGACGGCCGATGGCGAACCTGACCAAGACCGACGTGCTTATCATCGGCGCGGGACCCTGCGGCTTGTTCGCCGTGTTCGAGCTCGGGCTTCTCGACATGAAGGCCCATGTCGTCGACATCCTCGACAAGGTCGGCGGCCAGTGCGCCGAGCTCTATCCGGAAAAGCCGATCTACGACATCCCCGGCACCACGATGGTGACCGGCGAGGGGCTCGTCGCCGGGCTGATGGAGCAGATCAAACCGTTCGGCCCGACTTTCCATCTCGGCGAGATCGTGGAGACGATCGAGAAGGTCGGCGATCCGCTGTTTCACGTCACCACCAGTCGCGGCGCGCGCTTCGAGGCGAAGGTCGTCGTCATCGCCGCCGGCGGCGGATCGTTCCAGCCCAAGCGCCCGCCGGTGCCGGGCATCGAAGCCTATGAGGGCGAGTCGGTGTTCTACGCGGTGCGCCGGATCGAGGATTTTCGCGACAAGAATGTCCTCATCGTCGGCGGCGGGGATTCCGCGCTCGATTGGACGCTCGGGCTTGAACCCGTCGCGCGGCGCGTCACGCTCGTCCATCGCCGCGACGAATTTCGCGGCGCCCCCCACAGCGTCGAGCGGATGCGCGCGCTGGTCGCGGCCGGCAAGATCGATCTCGCGATCGGCCAGGTGATGGGGCTCGAGGGCGAAAGCGGGGTGTTGCGCGCGGCCGCCATCAAGCACAATGACGGCGCGCGCTCGCGCGTTCCCTGCGACACGATGCTGCCGTTCTTCGGCCTGACGATGAAACTCGGGCCGATCGCGGATTGGGGCCTCAAGCTCGAAAACAACCTGATCCCGGTCGATACCGCGGCGTTCGAGACAAGCGTGCCGGGGATCTTCGCCATCGGCGACATCTGCGCCTATCCCGGCAAGCTCAAGCTCATCCTGTCGGGCTTTCACGAAGGCGCGCTGATGGCGCAGAAGGCCTATAAATACGTCTATCCCGACCAGAGGCTGGTGTTCCAGTACACGACGTCCTCGACCAGCCTGCAGAAGAAGCTCGGCTTGAGCTGACGCGCGCGTAGCTCGGCGGGGCGAGGGGCCGGGGCCGCGCTCACCTGCTCGGAGCCGCCGGACCGCTCGGGACGGGCGCCGATCGCGCGAGGATCGCTTCGGCCGCGGCAAACGCGGCGTCGGCCATCACCGCGTGGCCCTGCGCGGTGGGGTGGATCGCGCCGCCATAGACGGCGGAGAGTACGCCCCAGGTCGCGTCGTGAATGTCGGACGCTTGCATCGTCGACGGCAGGCCCTGCGGATAGGTCATCGCCGCGAAATAGCTGTCATTGGCGGTGCGGATCCATCTCGCGCGCGGGGCGTAGGCGCGGAACTCCGCCGCGCGGCGATCGCAGAGGAGCGGCTTGACCGCGCCCTCGACCGGGTCGGACTGGAAACTCTCGCCGCGTTCGGAGAAGCACTCCTTGTCGAAGTCGGGATCGGTGGAGGCGCGCGCGCAGAACCCATGACCGGCGAAGCGCGGCTGATGATCGTCGACGAACGTCATGCGGTCGGCGTTCGCGTCGCGGCAGAGCACGCCGGCTTCGCAGCGCGCCAGCGCCTTCAGCCGCGGCAGGAATTCGGATTGAACGAAGCGCACGACGCCGTCGAGCCGCTCCTGTGCGACATGAAACGCCGGATGCACGTCGAAACCGTCGCGCCCGGCCCGGCAGGCCGACTCGCCCGCGAGCGCGGGGTTGGCGTAGGAGACGTAGACGACGCGCGCGAGGTCGCCGACGAAGGACTTCAGCGCGTCGCGTAGCGCGGCGAATCCGGCCGGCAACTCGCGGCGCAGATATTCGCGCGACGCCTCGATCGAGCCGATGACGCCGGTGCGGCGGAACAGCGCGCGCTCGGTCGACGCCTCGACGATGACGTCGGCGACCAGGCCGGAAAAGCCGATGTCGTTCGCGCCGATCGACAACAGGATGAGGTCGATCTGGCGCTGGGGATAGCGCGCCCGCGCGGTGTTGAGCGCCTCGCGCAGGGAGGCGAGCTGCGGCGGGACGCTGCCCTGGCAATTGACGCCGCGCTGGCCGACGACGCATTCGCTGGCCTGTTGCGCGCCGAGAATGCCCTCGGCGATGGTCGCGCCGGTGCAGGCGAGCGGCAAATAGGTGACCGCGATATGCGGATCGCGCGCCGCGAGCGCGATGGCGGCGCGTGTTTGATAGCTGTAGAGCGAGCGATGACAGGCGGCGTTGAACCATCGCGCGCCGTGGCGCTGCCACGCCAGCAGCCGGCCCTGCTGGGATTCCGTCGGATTGTCGCAGGCGTTGCTGCCCTTGTAGCCCAGCCGCCCCGGACGGAAGAATTGCCGCGCGGTCGAGGACAGGAAATGGCGGAAGCAGAAGCCGGTGTCGGCGAGCTCGACGGCGCGGTCGGGATTGCCTTCGCCCGATCCGATGGAATCGCCAAGCCCGGCGACGAGCAGGTCGCGCACCAGAATTTCGGTGATGAGGCGCCGGGGTTCGTTGTCGCCATTGGCGATCACGACCGCGGCGACGGTCGGCCGGCCGAAACGCGCGCGCAGGCGGACGCCCTGGGCGCAGTCGATGCGGGTCTCGGTGGAAGTGTCGCCGTCGTTGAACGTCCAGGCGCAGGTGGCGGCCGGATCGACCGGTCCGGTCAGCCTGACGATCACCGGGTGATCCACGGGCGCGAGGTAGCTCTCGTTCATGCCGTCGCGCTGGCACGGCTCGGCGATCCGTCCTGCCGGATCGATGCACAGCCGGCCGATCATGTTGCGCGACCAGCCGCGTCCCTCGCTCTGTTCGGCCAGAACGAGCTCGGACTCGGCGATCGAGCGACCCTTGAGCGCCTCGACATGCAGGGCGAAATCGCGCGCCTCGCGGAACAAGCGAAAGCGGTTCTGCACTTCCCAGGAAATCGAGAGACCTTGCGCGTTCGTCGGCTGCGCCGCGGCGGGCGTCGCCGCCAGCGCGGAAAGCAAGGCGTAGAAGAGGGCGTGCAAGGCGAGGCGTCGCATCGTCGGTTCCATTCGGCGGCGCATCATCGGCGGGGATTGGGCGAAAATATGGATCGGCCGGCGCGGCCCGCCGGAATTCGCCCGGCGCGTTACGTCGTCGGCTTGCGCGACTTGACCGGCTGGCGCACCGCGTTCGTCGCGCAGGCGTCAAGCGCGATCGCCTTGCGGCGCTCCTGCCACGGCAGCACGACGTTGAGCCACAATTCGCGCGTCCCCATGGTGGTGAGCGCCAGCGTGAAGGGGATGACGAAATAGAGCAGGCGGAAGGCGAGCAATGTCGCCAGCAGCGGCTCCTTGTCGAATTGCGGCAACGCCACGAACATCGCCGCGTCGAAAACGCCAAGGCTGCCCGGCGCGTGGCTGGCGAATCCCAACAACGTCGCGATGATGAAGGCGACCGCGAGCGGCAGGAACGCGATGGCGGGCTGGGTCGGCATCAGGATGTACATCGCCAGCGCGCAGAAGCCGAGATCGATCACGCCGATGACGATCTGCAACAGCGTCAGCGGCGCCGACGGCAACACGACCTTCCATCCGTTCTGCCCGAGTTCGCGCGGCGCCATCGCGAGCCAGACCAGATAGAGCGCGATCGCGAGCAGGCCGCCGAGGCCGATCAGCCGGTTGATCGAGGCCGGCAGCAGGTCGATCGCCGAGGCCGCCTCGGGATAATAGGCGAGCCCCAGGCCGAGCACGAAGGTGTTGCCGAGCCAGAACGTGAGGCCCGAAATGAAGCAGATCTTGGCGACGTCGATCGGCGAGAGGTTCCAGTCGGAATAGATGCGGAAGCGGATGGCCCCGCCGGTGAACACCGTCGCGCCGATATTGTGGCCGATCGAATAGCTGGTGAAGCTCGACAACGCGGCGATGCGGTAGGGCACGTGCCCCTTGTTGATCGTGCGCAGCGCGAACAGGTCGTAGAAGGTCAGCGTCACGAAGGCGCCGAGCACGCATAGCGCGGCAAGGCCGACACGCGGCGGCGAGATCTCCCGCAGGGCGGAGACCACGAGCGCGGGATCGATGCTGCGCAGGGTCGCCAGCAGGGTCGTGACGGCGATGGCGATGACGGTCACGCTCGCGGCGATGCCGAGCCGCTTCCAGCCGACCCAGCGGCGGAACCACTGACCAGACACCACGACAAACCGCTTCATCGGCCCTCCCGGCCGCTCGCAACCGGACGATGACCTTCGCAAGCGACGGCGACCGGATGTCCGCTTTCTCATACGCCAAGTGTTGGCATCTGTGCAGCCCAGGAAAGAGGCTTTTTTGCAACCGCGCCGCCTGGCGCGTTGACGGTTAACCCGCATCCGGCGTGACGGTCCGGCGCGGGCGCGGCCGCGTTTTGGCGCGAGGCGGGCTGCCTTGGCGCGGAGTCTTGGCGAGGTGGAGAAGCGCGAGCGAATGTGCAATCGCACAATCCGCGCGGGCAGCCTCGATCGGCGGACGGGATTTGTCATCCGAATTGACTATTGTCACGTTAGAATTTGTCTATCCCATTGTTGATAAAAGAATTTTCGCATTTTTTTGCGCCGCGCCTATTCCGCCGCGACGAGCCTTCGCCTAACCTTCCGCCCCTCGCAATGTTTCGAAAAAATCACAAGAACCGATGAGGGGAGAGGAAATGAAATCTCGTATTTGGCGAACGAAATCATGCGTTGCGTCTTGGTTCGCGGGCGTCGCATTGGCGACGGTGCTCGCTTGGCCGGCGGGCGCGCAGCAGGCGCAGGCGCCGGCTCATGACGCCGGTCCGCAGGGCGCCTATCGACCGAGCCACGACGTTCTCGCCAATCAGCCGCTCGAACAGCCCGGCACGGTGCCCGGCGTGCCCACCTTGAGCAAGGCGGAGTTCGATCGCGCCACCCGCATCTATTTCGACCGCTGCGCCGGGTGCCACGGCGTGCTGCGCAAGGGCGCCACCGGCCGCCCGCTCACGCCCGATCTCACGCGCAAGCTCGGCTACGATCACCTCTTCAACTTCATCACCTACGGTTCGCCCGGCGGCATGCCGAACTGGGGCACCTCGGGCGAGTTGAAGCCGGAGGAGATCGAGCTGATGGCGAAGTATCTGCTCAACGAGCCGCCGCAGCCGCCCGAATTCGCGATGCCCGAGATCAAGGCGACGTGGAAGGTGCACGTCCCGGTCGACAAGCGTCCGACCAAGAAGCTCAACAATCTCGACATCGACAACCTCTTCTCCGTCACCCTGCGCGACGCCGGACAAATCGCGCTCATCGACGGCGTGACCAAGAAGATCGAGCACATCATTCCGACCGGCTACGCCGTGCACATCTCGCGCATGTCGGCTTCGGGACGCTATCTCTTCGCGATCGGCCGCGACGCCAAGATCAACCTGATCGATTTGTGGATGGACCCGCCGCAGACTGTCGCCGAGATCAAGATCGGCAGCGAGGCGCGCTCGGTCGAAACGTCGAAGTTCAAGGGCTTCGAGGACAAGCTGGCGATCGCGGGCGCGTATTGGCCGCCGCAATTCGTCATCATGGACGGGGCGACGCTCGAACCGCTGAAGATCGTCAACACCCGCGGCATGACCTACGACACGCAGGAATATCACCCCGAGCCGCGCGTGGCCTCGATCGTGTCGTCGCACTACAACCCGGAGTTCGTCGTCAACGTCAAGGAGACCGGCCAGATCCTGCTGGTCAACTACCGCGACGTGAAGAACCTCAAGCTCACCATGGTCGGGGCCGAGCGCTTCCTTCATGACGGCGGCTTCGACCGCACCGGCCGCTACTTCCTCGTCGCCGCCAACGCCCGCGACCGCGTCGCGGTGGTCGATACCAAGGAAAGCCGGCTCGTGAGCGTCATCGACACCAAGGGCAAGACGCCGCATCCCGGCCGCGGCGCGAATTTCATCCATCCGAAATTCGGCCCGGTGTGGGCGACCAGCCATCTCGGCGACGAGACGATCTCCTTCATCGGCACCGACCCCGAGAAACGTAAGAACGAGGCCTGGAAGGTCGTTCAGACGGTCAACGGCCAGGGTGGCGGCTCGCTGTTCCTCAAGACCCATCCGAAATCGACCAACCTCTATATCGACACGCCCCTCAATCCCGACGGCGACACCGCCGCCTCCATCGCGGTGTTCGACATCAGGCAACTCGGCGAGGAGAAGCCGAAGTTCAAGGTGCTGCCGATCGCGAATTGGTCGGGCATCGCCGACGGGCCGCGGCGCGTGGTGCAGGGCGAGTTCAACAAGGATGGCACCGAGGTCTGGTTCTCGGTCTGGAACACCAAGGCGCAGGAATCGGCGATCGTGGTGGTCGACGACAAGACGCTGCAACTCAAGACGGTCATCCGCGACAAGCGGCTGGTCACGCCGACCGGCAAGTTCAACGTCTATAATACCCGGAAGGATATCTACTGATCCGCCGGAACGAATCGGGGGAAGGCCGCGCGCGGCCTTCCCCTTTTTCTGTCGCGTGACGGACCGGAATGCCGCTCACACCGCCAGCGAGTGGCGGGACTTGTTCTGCGGCAGGTAGGCGTCGAAGGCGGCCGCGGCCAGCCGCACGAAGGGCCGCCCGGCCGGCGTAATCGTGATGCGGTGGCCATCGATCTTGAGAATGCCGGCGGTCTGCAATTCGCCCAGGCGCGCGATCTCGTCGGCGAAGCGCGTTTCGGCGTCGGCCGTGCGCGCGAACTGGTCGAGGTCGACCGCCAGGTCGCACATCAGCCGTTCGATGATTTGCGCGCGCAGGCGGTCGTCCTTCGACAGCGCCAGCCCCTTCACGATCGGCAGGCGGCCGGCGTTGACGGCGCGCGAATAGCCGCCCATGTCGACGGCGTTCTGCGCGTAGCCCTGCGGCAGGCGTCCGATCGACGAAGCGCCGAGGCCGATCAGCGCGTCGGCTGAATCGGTCGTATAGCCCTGGAAATTGCGATGCAGCCGGCCCTCGCGCTGGGCGACGGCGAGCTCATCGTCGGGGCGGGCGAAATGATCGAGCCCGATGGCGACGAAACCTTCCGCCTCCAGCGTCTGTGCGGCGGCCTGGGCCTGCGCCAGGCGTTCGGCGACGCCCGGCAGCGTCGCCTCGTCGATCACCTTCTGATGCGTCTTGAACCAGGGCACATGCGCGTAGCCGAACAGCGCCAGCCGGGCCGGCGCGAGCGACGCGGCCAGATGCGCGCTCTGGCGCACGTCGGCCAGCTTCTGGCGCGGCAGGCCGTACATCAGGTCCATGTTGATCTTGTCGATTCCGGCCGCGCGCAGCCATTCGACGGTCTTGGCCACCTGCTCGAAGGGCTGCGGCCTGCCGATCGCCTCCTGCACATGCGGCGCGAAGTCCTGAACGCCGAGGCTCGCGCGGTTGACGCCCATCTGCGCCAGCGCGCGGGCGAACTCCGCCGTCATGCGGCGCGGATCGAGCTCGATGGCGTGCTCGACGATGCGGGAGAAATCGAGATGGGCGCGCAGCGCCTGCGTCACCTGCCGCAGCCGCTTCTCCCCGAGGATGGAGGGCGTGCCGCCGCCCCAGTGAATATGCGTGACGGGGCGTCGATGGAGGAACTTGCCGACGAGATCGATCTCCTTGAGCAGGTGATCGGCGTAGTTCTCGACGGGCTCGCGGCGCCGCACCGCCTTGGTGTGGCATCCGCAATAGAGGCACATATTGGTGCAATAGGGGACGTGCAGGTAGAGCGACAGGGTCGCGCGCGCCGGCAGTGCCTCAAGCCACTGCGCGTAGATCTTCGCGTCCACCGCCGGGCCGAAATAGGGGGCCGTCGGATAGGACGTGTAGCGCGGCACATTCCGCTCGGCGAGCGCTAACGGGACGGTCTGGTTGGCGGACATGACAATTCCTTGCACCCGGCAGGATGGCGGCTGCCTTGACCCGTATCAAGCCGCGATTGCGGCCCGTGAAATACCGCGTCGAACGACTTTCGCGCTCAACTCAGGGTAGCATCCAGCGAATTCCCCGGCTCGGATCGCGGTCTCGGCTCCCGGATTCAAGCCCGGGAACCTCCAGAGCCGTGCGTTCCGCGTCAGGCCCGGCGCAGCGCGAAAAAGGCTCCGCAAAACGCCATCAGCGATCCTAGCAGCAGAGCGGCAAGGCCCGCCACCACGCCGAGGGCCGACGGCGCGCTGCCCGGAGCGGAAGCCGCCTGGCCCGCCGCCGCGAGCACCACGACCAGAATCAGAATGAGGAACTGGCGCATCGGGCGCGGCAATTGGCCCGACACCGCCCCGTTCATCAGAAGCGCGGTGGCGTAGCCGCCGGCGAAGGCGCCGACCGCGATCAGCCACCAGGCAAGCGCCGCGGTGATGGTCGGATCGTCGGACCACAGCGCGGCGAGGCTCAGCCCGACGCTCTGGCCGAGAATGTGGATGGCGAGCGCCAGCAGCATGCCGCAGATCAGCGCGCCGGCCAGGATCAGGTGGCGGGGAAAATAGCCCGTATCGGATTTCGCTGGCGGCATCGGCGGACGGCGGCTACCGGTTGGGAACGACCATGGCGCGGCGTTCAGAGCTACGACATGATGCCCCCGCAAGGCAAGGACCGGCCGCGCGCGGTCCCGATCATGCGGTCTCGATACCGGAGTGAAAAAGAACGTGAGCGACGAGGCGTCCGGCGACCCCCATTATTCCTTCAAGCCTTCGATCAGCGGCGCGATGCGTCGCTTCACGCTGACGCCGGCCGGGCTCGCCTGGAATGTCGGACGCCAGCAGGGGACATGGGCCTATGGCGATATCGGCATGATCCGCATGAGCTATCGCCCCTTGACCATGCAGGCGAACCGGTACCGCGCCGACATCCGCCACGGCAGCGGGCACAATCTCGCGATCATGTCCACCACCTGGCAAGGCATCGCGGTGGTCGCCCCGCAATCGCAAGCCTATCGCGCCTTCCTCATCGAGCTGAACCGACGGGTCGCGGCGGCAAATCCGGGGGCGTGGTTCCGCGCGGGCCTGCCGATGGTATCCTACGTGGTGGCCTGCGTGCTGATCGTCGCGCTTGCCGTCGCGCTGGTGGGGTTGCTCGCGCGCGCGGTCGCGACGGAAAATTACGCCGGCGCCGCGTTCATTCTGGCGATGGGGGCGCTGTTCGGATGGCCGTTCGGTAATTTCATGCGGCGCAATCAGCCGGTTGATTTCGCGCCCGGCGCGCCGCCGGAGCGCGTGCTGCCGCCGGCCTGATCGCGCGGGGCGCGTCGCCGATCGCGCTTAATGGCGCACCACCAGCACCGAGCAGGTCGCGTAGCGGACGACGTGGCCGGCGTTCGAGCCCAGGAAGTAGGTCCGCATCGCCGGACGGTGCGACGTCATGACGATGAGGTCGGCGCCCATCTCGGACGCCTCCTCCAGGATCTCGTGATAGATGCCGCCGCGCCGGACGGTCGCGCTCACGCGCGCCGGATCGATGCCGGATTCCGCGGCGATGATGGCGAGCGCGTCCTGGGAAGTCTTGCGCTGCTGGTCGTCGAAATCGGCCGGCACATATTCGGCGAGCATCGCCGGCGTCATCGGCACGACGCTGAGGAGGCGGACGGCGCCGTTCGAAACCCCGGCGAGCACCGCGGCGGTTTCGAGCGCGGGCTGGGCGAGGTCGGTGTCGGCGAGATCGATCGGCACGAGAATGTTCTTGAACATGCGTACCTCTCTCTCGGGCGTGGGATCGGCGGTCAGCCGGCCGCGTCGCGCAACAGGCGCGGGCTGACGAAGCGTTCGAGTTGCGCGGTCCGGAACGCGATTTCGCCCCAGTCGTTGGTCGGAAAATCAAGGACGGCAAGGCCGCAGGTCGGCATGGCGTCGACGAGCGCGGCACGGTCGCCCGCTCGCGCGCCGCGCATCGCGGTGATGGCGAATTCATGGATGCCGGGATTGTGGCCGACGACCATCATGACCGCCGGCTGTTCGCCGTCGGCGGCGCGGATGACGTTGAGCAGTTGCACCGAATCGGCGCCGTAAAGCTCCTGCACGATCCGCGTCTTCGGCGCCTCGGGCATTTCCGCCGAAATCCGCTCCCAGGTTTCGCGCACGCGCGCCGCTGGCGAGATCAGCGCCAGGTCCGGCCGCAGGTCGTTCGCGATCAGGTAGCGCCCGAGCACGGCGGCGTCGTCGCGCCCGCGCTCGTCGAGGCGGCGGTCGCGGTCCTGACCGGTCTGGCTCATCTTCTCGGTCTTGGCGTGGCGAAGGAGGATCAGTCGGCGCATGGTACGCGGCGTTCGCGGCAAATTCCGCCAGAATTATGCTGAAGATGCCGGATGAATCGGGTGACAGGAAACGGTTCGATTGCGTAAGTAGGCCCATGATGGCGAACGAGACAAGCGGAAAGCGCGTTGAAGGCTACCACGGCCCGGTTGAGCCCATGCCGCAATGGCCGCGCCTGGCCTTCGACCTCGACGTCGATATTTGCGTGGTCGGCGCGGGACTTGCCGGCTTGAGCGTGGCGCGCGAGGCCGCGCGGCGCGGGGCCGAGGTTGCGGTCATCGAGGCGCGGACGCCGGCCTGGAACGCGTCGAGCCGCAATTGCGGCATCGTCTTTCCCGGCTGCGGCGTGGATGTGCGCGAGCTGGTCGCGCGCGTGGGCGTCGATCAGGCCCGCGAAATCTGGTCGCTCGCCGGCGCCGGCGCTCGCCACGTGCGCGACATCATCGCCACGACCGCGATGCAAGGCGTCGACATCGTGCCGGGCGCGTTGCAGGTCGCGACCGAGGAAGCGGGCGATGCCCTGGTCGAGCGCATGCAGGTCCTGAGCGAATTCGACACAGCGGTCGAGGGGTGGCAGATCGAACAGGTCCGCGACGTACTGAAATCACGACATTTTTTCCATGGGCTGCATTGGCCACACGCCTACGGCATTCATGCGGCCAATTACGCGGCCGGACTCGCCAGCGAAATCGGACGCTACGGCGTGCGCGTCTTCGCCGATACGCCCGTGGTTAAGATCGACCCGACCGGCATCCGCAAGCGCGTCTTCGCGCCGTCGGGCAGGTTGCGCGCCTCGCATATCGTGCTCGCCGGCAACGTCCACCTCGGCACTCTGCTGCGACGGCTGACCGAAACGCTCGCGCCGGCCTGGCGCCACGTGGCCGTCACCGCGCCTCTCGGCGACGACCTCAAATCGGCGGTGACCTATCAGGGCGCGGTGACCGGGGACGACGGCGTCGAGCGCTTCCG
This sequence comes from Xanthobacteraceae bacterium, assembly GCA_041918675.1. GTDB lineage: Bacteria > Pseudomonadota > Alphaproteobacteria > Rhizobiales > Xanthobacteraceae > SCUB01. The sequence continues at coordinate 99,736 of JAYRVF010000014.1, read as the reverse complement.
CGTGGTCGATGGCGACCGGCTGATGTGGTCGCATCGTCTCACGACCTGGGACATTTCGCCCGCCCTGCTCGCCGGCGCGGCTAGGCGCCGCATTCGCAAGGTTTTTCCGCAGCTTGGAAAGGTCGCGATCGATCATTCCTGGAGCGGCGCGATCGGCCGGACCATCCACGGCATGCCTCAGATCGGACAGTTGCGGCCGGGCCTATGGCTTGCCAGCGGCTTCGGCGACAGCGGCATCGCCATGACGGCGGCGGCCGGCGAGCTGATCGCCGACGGGATCATGGAGCGCGACGACCGCTGGCGGCTGTTCGAGCCGTTCGAACTCGTCTGGGCGGGCGGATGGGGCGGGCGCGTCGTCGGGCAGGCGATCGTCGAAGCGGCGCGCGGCCGCCGGGCGGCCAAGGGAGCGCTTGCCCGGTTTCGCGAGCGCGCGCGGATCAGGGAACGTGAACGCGAGGCGCGCATCGCCGCCGCCAACGCGCTCGACCGCTCCTGAAGCATTTACGGGCGAGGCGGGATCGCCACGCCCGGCACGGAAATGCTCCAGATCGAACGCCTTGAGCAAATCCCGGTCGCTTGAGCGGTTTCCACTATCGCGAGCATCGCTTGCGCCGCCTTCAGCCGATGGATCGGGAGACGCGAACGGGCTCCCGGGACGATCCCGCGCTCGCGAATTCGTGAGCCGGACGCGCGCGGCGCCACGTAACGCGGGCGGGGCGCGCGCCGTATCTTGGCCGTGAGACATTCACGCGACCCGGACGGGGACCAGACCATGATCGACCGCCGCAATCTGCTTGCCGCATCCACCTCGATCCTCGCGCTCTTCCGGGTCGGGCGAAAGGACGGCGCGCTCGCCGCGAGCGCCACGAAATTCGAGATCGAGAAATCCGACGCGGAATGGCGCCGGCTGCTCACGCCCGCCCAATTCCGCATCCTGCGCGAGCACGGCACGGAGCGCGCCGGCACCAGTCCGCTCGACCGCGAGAAGCGCAAGGGTACCTTCGCCTGCGCCGGCTGCGCGCGGCCGCTGTTCTCCTCGGAGACGAAATTCGACAGCGGAACCGGCTGGCCGAGTTTCACGGCGCCGCTCGACAACGCGGTTGGGACGATGGCGGACAACTCGCTCTTCATGGCGCGCACCGAGGTTCACTGCCGCCGCTGCGGCGGCCACCTCGGCCACGTCTTCGACGACGGCCCGGAGCCGACGGGCCTGCGCTACTGCATCAACGGGCTGGCGCTGAATTTCATTCCGGCGGCGGCGTAGGCAGGCCTTCGCCGATCGCGGAGACGGCGGGGCCGGGCGGAGGCAAGATTTGCCGCGATAGGCAATTCCGCTCCGGCCGGCCTATGGTAAATGAATTATAAGCCATTGAATAATAAATATAAATTCTCTGGCACGGCGCTTGCCACTTCAACCTCGATTGCGGCCATGGCGATCTCCGGTCGGCCGCCCGGATCGATGTTGGAGACGACGTATGGGTATCTTTGGCGCACTGACTACCTCTGTCGCGGGCATGCGCGCGCAGTCCTTCGCGCTGGAGAACATCTCCGGCAACATCGCGAACTCGCAGACCACCGCGTTCAAGCGCATCGATTCAAGCTTCCTCGACCTGATCCCCGACGCCAATCCGGGCCATCAGATCGCCGGCAGCGTCACCTCCATGTCGCGCGCCACCAACACGGTGCAGGGCGACATCCAGGCCGCGTCGATTTCCACCTTCATGGCCATCAACGGCGAGGGCTTCTTCTCGGTGCAGAAGCCGGGCGGGTTCAGCGACAATCTTCCCGTCTTCGATGGCGTTGACCGCTACACGCGCCGCGGCGATTTCCAGCTCGACAAGAGCGGCTATCTCGTCAACGGGGCCGGCTATTACCTGATGGGCATTCCGGTCGACTCCAAGACCGGCAACCTCTCCGGCAGCGTTCCCGAGGTGCTCAAGTTCCAGAACGACTTCCTGCCGGCGCAGGCGACGACCAAGATCGAATATCGCGCCAACCTGGCGAGCTATCCGCTCACCACCAATCACGACACGTCGGTGCCCGGATCGGAGCTTCTCACCGTCGCCGACTTTTCCGTCGATCCGTCGAATTCGGGAACCGGAACGGTGGTGGCCAACGACCTTCAGACTTTCCTCGACGAATCGATCAGCGGCGGCGCGGTGACGGCCTATGACGTTTCCGGCGCGCCGGTGAACCTGCAATTCCGCTGGGCCAAGATGGACAGCGCCTCGCTTGGCTCCGGCCATAGCGACACCTGGAACCTGTTCTATCAGACCGATCCGAGCGCGACCGGCACCGGCGTGGCCTGGGTCAACGCGGGCACCGATTACGTGTTCGGCGCCAACGGCCAGATGAGTCCCGCCATTCCCTCGCTCACGCTCACCGGCGTGACGGTCGGCGGCGTGGCGCTCGGCACCATCACGCTCAATCACGGCTCGGGCGGTCTGACCCAGTTCGCCGACGCCAACGGCAACGTCCAGGTCAATCAGATTCAGCAGGACGGCTTCCCGGCCGGCCAGTTGCAATCGGTGTCGGTCAACGATCGCGGCCGCGTCGTCGGCAATTATTCCAACGGCCGCAATCTCGACCTCGCCGAAATCACGCTGGCGAATTTCAACGGCGCGAACTTCCTCAAGCGCGTCGACGGCGGCGCGTTCGAGATCACCGACGAATCCGGCCCGGCCATCTATGGCGCTTCCGGACGCATCGTCGGCGCCTCGCTCGAGGGCTCGAACACCGACATCGCCGATGAATTCACCAAGCTGATCGTCACTCAGCAGGCCTATTCGGCCAACACGCGCGTCATCACCACGTCCAACCAGATGGTTCAGGACCTGTTGAACATGCTGCGCTGACCGGCGCGGGCGCCGGCACCGTTAGGATGGGCGGATTGTCATGAGTCTCGGCCAAGCCCTCGCCACCGCGTTATCGGGCCTGCGCGCCAACCAGGTCGGGCTCGCGCTCGTCGCGGCCAACGTCGCCAACGCCGAAACGCCCGGCTATACGCGCAAGTCGGTCAACCAGATCACCACCACGGCCGGCGACATCGGCGCCAGCGTCCGTATCGCCGGCGTCAATCGCGAACTCGACATCTATGTGCAGCGGCAGATGCGCACGGAGATCTCGGGGGCCGGCTATGCCGGGCTGCGCGCCGATTTCCTCAGCCGGTTGCAGGCGATCTACGGTGATCCCGGGGCGCAGGCCACGCTCGTCGGCGCGTTCGGCAGCTTCACCAGCGCCGTGCAGGCGCTGTCGACGAGTTCGGACTCGCAGTCGGCGCGCATCAACGTGATCAATACCGCCCAGGCGCTGGCGCAACAGCTCAACGCCACCACGCGCGGCATTCAGACCCTGCGCAACGACGCGGAAATGGGAATTGCCACGGCGATCGACACCGCCAACAACGCGATGACGCAGATCGCCGACATCAATAACCAGCTTCAGCGCGTCGGCCGCACCGACGCCTCGACGGCGGCCCTGCTCGACCAGCGCGATCGCTGCGTCGATCAACTCGCGCAACTGATGGATATTCGCGTCGTCACCAACGACGCCAACCAGATCACCGTCTTCACCAATTCCGGCGTGCAGCTTGTCGGCGCGGAGGCCTCGCTGCTGTCGTTCAACGCGCAGGGAACGGTGACGGCCAACACCCAGTGGAACAGCGATCCGACGCAGAGCAATCTCGGCTCGATCATGCTGACCTACCCCCATGGCGGCAGCCTCGATCTGATCGCGACCAACGCGCTGCGCTCGGGGACGCTCGCCGCCTATGTCGAGCTGCGCGACAAGACGCTGGTGCGGGCGCAGGCGCAGGTGGACCAGCTCGCCGCCGTGATGGCGAGCGCGCTCTCGGACAAGGCGGTGGACGGCGTCGCCGCGACCGCTGGCGCGCAGACCGGCTTCGACGTTGATCTTGCCGCGCTGAAGGCGGGCAACATCGTCCATCTGAGCTATACGGACACGGTTTCCGGAACGACGCACAACGTCTCGATCGTGCGCGTCGACGATCCCTCGGTGTTGCCGCTGGCGAACACGGCGACGGCCGATCCCGGCGACGAGGTGATCGGCGTCGATTTTTCCGGCGGCATGGCCTCGGTGGTGAGCCAGCTCAACACCGCGTTCGCGTCGGCCAATATCCAGTTCTCCAATCCCGCTGGCTCGACGCTGCGCGTGCTCGACGACGGCGCGGCCGGACTCTCCGACATCAACGCGCTGTCGGCGACGGTGACCGAATCCTCCCTGACCGGCGGTGGCGCGGAATTGCCGCTGTTCACCGACGGCGGCAATCTGTTCACCGGCGCGATCACCGCCTCCGGCGCGCAGCAGACCGGGTTCGCCGGCCGCATCACCGTCAACACCACGCTGGTCGGCGACCCCACGCGCCTCGTCGTCTACTCGACCTCGCCGCTGACATCCTCGGGCGACACCACGCGGCCGGATTATCTCTACGACCGGCTGATGGAGGGGGCGTACTACTTCTCGCCGCAAAGCGGCGTCGGTACGACCGCCTCGCCGTTTCGCGGCACGCTCGGCGATTTCACCCAGCAGTTCATCAGCGCGCAGGGCGAAGCCGCGAGCGCCGCCGATCAGCTCAAGCAGGGCCAGGACGTCGTCCTCAACACCCTGCAGCAGAAATTCGATTCCACCGCCGGCATCAATATCGACGAGGAAATGGCTCATCTGCTGGCGTTGCAGAACGCCTACGCGGCGAACGCGCGGGTGATGAGCGTGGTCAAGGAAATGTTCAACGCGTTGCTGCAGGCATGAGGTGAGCGATGGCACTTGATGGCGTGGGCAATCGGACCTCCTATCTCGGCTTCTCGCTGATCAACATGCGTCAGCAGCTTGAGCAGCTTCAGCAGCAGCTCGGCACCGGGCGCAAGGCCAACACCTATGCCGGCATGGGCGTCGATCGCGGCTTCGGCGTCGGGCTGCGGCGGCAGCTTTCCAGCCTGAGCGCTTTCGCCGATACCATCACCAATGTCGGCGTGCGCATCAACGTCGCCGATCTTGCGCTCGGCCGAATGGTCGACATCGGCAGCGAGGTGCGGGGCGCCGCTGCCACCGCGCCGGCGCAGATCGATCAGACCGGGCAGAGCACCAGCCAGAAGAGCGCGATGACGTCGCTGGCCGAGATGTTGCAGCTTCTCAACAGCCGGTCGGGCGATCGCTATCTGTTTTCGGGCCGCGCGACCGACACGCCGGCGGTGGAAACGCTCAACGCGATTCTCGACGGCAACGGCGGTCAGGCTGGACTGAAACAGGTCATCGCCGAACGCAAGCAGGCCGACCTCGGCGCCAGCGGGCTCGGGCGGATCGTGCTTGCCACGCCGACGGCGACGTCGCTGTCGCTGACCGAAGACGCCGCCGGCTCGCCCTTCGGCCTGAAGCTCGGCGCCGTGACGTCGCTGCTCACGGGCGCGACGGTGACCGGCCCTTCCGGGTCGCCGGCGTCGGTCTCGGTCGATCTCGGCGCCACCAATCCCGCCGACGGCGATAAGATCCGCTTCACCTTCAACATGCCGGACGGCACGACCGAGTCGATCGAATTGACCGCGAAGGCGTCGGCCTCGGCGACGAACGGGACGTTCCAGATCGGCGCCGACACCACGGCGACGGCGGCCAATCTCAACGCCGCGCTGACGGACGCGATCGGCAAGCTCGCCAATACCTCGCTGGTGGCCGCCTCGGCGGTCGCGGCATCCTCGGATTTCTTCGGCTCGCCGCCGCAACGCGTCGCCGGCCCGCCCTTCGACACCGCGACGGCGCAGGTCGCCGGCACGTCGGCCGACACCGTGAGCTGGTACAGCGGCGAGACCGGCACCGATCCGGCGCGGGGGACCGCGATCGCGCGCATCGATCAATCGATGACGGTGCAATACGGCGTGCGCGCCGACGAGGAGGCGTTCCGCTGGCAGCTTCAAAACATCGCCGTCTTCGCCGCGGTGACGACCTCGCCGTCCGATCCCAACGCCAGCGGGCAGGTGACGGCGCTCAACCAGCGCGTCGCCCAGAACCTGTCGGTCCAGGACGGCAAGCAGACGCTGCAGAACATCCAGGCCGATCTCGCCGGCGCGCTGACGGCGATGGACGCGGCCAAGGAGCGGCAGACCCAGACCAAGTCGATGCTGCAAACCATGCTCGACGAGATCGAGGGCGTTTCCAACGACGAGATCGCGACGAAGGTGCTGGCGTTGCAGACGAGCCTGCAGGCCTCCTATCAGACCACGTCGATCCTCTACCAGACCACGCTGGTCAATTATCTCTAGCGCGCCTTCCGGGGTGGCGGAATCCGCGTGTCAAATCGACCGCGCGTGGTCCGCGACGCGAAAACGAAAACGGCCTCCCGATCGGGAGGCCGTTTGAACGTCGGCGGACGCGCGTCGCTCAGGCGGCGCCGCGCAGTCCCAGGGCGACCTCGCGATTGATGTTGATCAGCGAATTGAGCTGCTCGGGCTTGCGCGCGCTCTGCGCGTCGAGCGTCTGCTTGAGCACGAAGATGCCGAGGTTGGCGATGTTCTGGCGGATGTCGGCCGGCATCGGATTGGTCGCGTCGGTGACGGATGAAAGAAAGATGGTCCACAGTTTCCGGTTGTAGAGCAGCGCCTTGTCGAGCTCGTCCGGCGCGCGCGTCCAGTTCTCCTTGATCGACTGGAGCTGAGCGGCGGCCTTGAGCAGCAAATCCGCTTCGAGATCACGCGGATTTGCGGTCTCCTTCGCCACTTTCCCGTATGCCTTCACCGCGCTGTGCATGCTCGATCAACTCCTGTTCGTACGAGATCAACTTACGGCATTCCCGCAATGCCTTATACATTTCGCCTTTTAAAATATGATTATTGATCATCTCGATAATTGGCCAGGCGCTGGGCGCGGCATCGACGACGTCGCGCAGCAGGCTGAAATAGATATCGTGCTGCGCCTCCGGGTCCGGCGAGGTGTACATGAGTTGGATGGTGAGATAGATGCGCTTGCACGGCGTGTCGGCGGTGGCGGCGGTCAGAATGTCCTTTTCTCGCAAGATCGACGTCTTCTCGCCCTCGATCAGCAGGCGGGCGCGCTGATCCGTGTTGGTGATCACGCAGGACCCGATCATGATGCGTTCGTGGGGCCGCAATTCGACTTTCAGGGGCATGGTCGGGGCCTCGCGCGATGGGTGGAAGGACCGGCTTCCGCGATCCTTGCCGATCATGATTAATGCCACGTAAAGAAAAGCGGCGGAGCCCGTTTGGACCCCGCCGCCGATGTCGCGGAACGGATGGCGCGCGCCGATCAGCCGAACAGCTTGAGCACGGCCTGGTTGGCCTGGTTGGCGAGCGACAACGCCGTGGTCGAGAGTTGCTGGCGCGTCTGCAGCGCGAGCATGTTCGCGCCTTCCTCGTTGGTGTCGGCGAGCACCAGGCTGTCGGCGCCGGTCTGCAGCGTGTTGATCAGGTTCTTGGTGAAGTCCTGCCGCGTCTGGATCACCGTCACGGTCGAGCCGAACGAGGAGGACTGGGTGCGCAGATTGGCGAGCGCGGTGTTCAGCTCGGCGATGTGGGAGTCGACCGTCGCGTTGACCTGGAAGTCGTCGGTCGCCGCCGCGTTGAGGCCGAGGCCCGCCGAATCGAACGTCACGCCGGCGATCGTCAGCGAGGAGGTGCCGTTCTCATTGAACATCACCTTGAGATTGTCGCCGTTGAGCAGGTTGATGCCGTTATAGGACGAATCCTTCGCGAGCTGGTCGATCTGCGCGAGAATGTTGTTGTAGTCGGCCTCCAGGCTGGCGCGGGTGGTGTTGGCCGTGTTGACGGTCGCGGTGGCGGTCTGCGATCCGGCGGTCACGCCGAACGCCGTCAGCACGCCGGCGCTGCCGGCGACGGTCAGCGTCGCGCCGGTGGTCGAGGTGATTTCGAGGCTGCCGCCCGTGATCGCCGCCGTCCATCCGCCGTTCGCCGAGGCGTTCAAGCCGTCGAGCACTTCCTGCACCGTCTCGGTGTTGTCGACCGTATAGGTGGAGGTGTTGCCGTTCGAATCCGACACCGTGATGGTGTTGCCGTTGGTGAGGTTCAGGCCGCTGGCGCCGAGGCTCGTCGCGGTCGTGAGCGAGCCGACCGAACCGGTGATCGTATTGGCGAAGGACACCGAGCCAAGCGGAGCCTGGCGCGCCTGCGTCGCGATCGATTTGGCGGACTGGACGAGCTTGGTGAGCGAGGTGAGGCCCTGATTGGCCGCCTCGAGCGTCTTCTGCGCCTGACCGATGGAATCGAGCAGATCGTTGAGGTCGCCCGCGCGGAACTGCAGCGATTGCGACGTGAAGAAGTTGGTCGGATTGTCGAGCGCGGAATTCACCTTCTTGCCGGTGGCGAGACGGTACTGCGTGGTCGACATCAGATCGGCTGTCTTCTGCAGCGAAAGCAGATTCTGGCGGACGCCTGCCGAAAGAACGATATCACTCATGGCTCATTATCCTTCGTCGAAGCAGCGTCGCGCTGCCTGGGAATACAGCGAGCCGATAATGAATAAGTAACCCTAATTCTCGGTAAACAGGTTGCTAATAAAGAGTTAATGCGAAATTTCGGTCAAAAGAAAACGGCGGGGCTTTCGCCCCGCCGTTCGTGTTTCCTCCGATCGAGACGATCAGAACAGCTTGAGCACCGCCTGGTTGGCCTGGTTGGCCAGCGACAGGGCCGTGATCGAGAGCTGCTGACGGGTCTGCAGCGCGAGGAGGTTGGCGCCTTCCTCGTTGGTGTCCGCCAGCACGAGGCTGTCGGCGCCGGTCTGCAGCGTGTTGACCAGGTTCTTGGTGAAGTCCTGGCGGGTCTGCACCGTCGACAGGTTCGAACCGAACTTGGCGGCCTGCGTGCGCAGGGTGGTCAGCGCGGTGTCGAGGTCGGCGATCTGGGAGTCGACGCGCGAGTTGATCTGGAAGTCGCCAGAGGTCGGCGCGGTCAGGCCGAGGCCGGCCGAGTCGAGGGTGACGCCCGAGATCGTCAGCGAGCTGGAGCCAGACTCGTTGAACACGACCTTGAGGTTGTCGCCATTGAGCAGATTGATGCCGTTGTACGACGTATCGGTCGCCAACTGATCGATCTGGGACAGGATGGCGGTGTAGTCCGCCTCGAGGCTGGTGCGGGTCGAGTTGGCGGTGTTGACGGTCGCCGTCGCCGACTGCGTGCCGGCGGTGAGGCCGAACGCGGTCAGAACGCCGGAAGAACCGGCAATCGTCACATCGGCGCCCGAGGTCGAGGTGATCTCGAGCTTGCCGCCCGTGATCGCCGCCGTCCAGCCGCCATTGGCCGAAGCGTTCAGACCGTCAAGCACTTCCTGCACCGTCTCGGTGTTGGTGACCGTGTAGGTGGAGGTGTTGCCGTTCGAATCCGACACCGTCAGCGTGTTGCCGTCGGTAAGGTTGAGGCCCGAGCTGCCGAGGCTGGTGGCCGTCGTCAGCGAACCAACGGTACCGGTGATCGTGTTGGCATAGGTGACATCGCCGAGGCTGGCCTGACGGGCCTGCTTGGCGATCGACTTGGCGGACTGAACCAGCTTCGTCAACGACGAGATGCCCTGGTCGGCCGCGTCGAGCGTCTTCTGAGCCTGGCCGATCGAGTCGAGCAGGTCGTTGAGGTCGCTGGCGCGGTTCTGCAGGGACTGCGACGTGAAGAAGCTGCCCGGATTATCAAGCGCCGAGTTCACCTTCTTGCCGGTGGCAAGGCGGTTCTGGGTCGACGCCATCAGGTCGGCGGTGTTCTGCAGGGAGAGCAGGTTCTGCCGGACGCCTGCCGAAAGAACGATATTGGACATAGATCAAACCTTTCTGGTTGGACTTTACGCAACGCGTTACTCACGGCCGTGCTCGACCGTGTCGTTTTTCATCCCATGCAGGCTGCAAACGCCGCCTAAAGAAACATGGTTAAGAAACGCTTGGATGATCGGTTCAACTTGCGCTCGATCGAGCGCGCGGCGCCGGCGGTAGCGCGAGCGCTCGCGCCATGAGCGCGGTGGTTGTGAGCGTGCTAATTTTGCAACCAAACGACGTGGCGCCGCGCGACGATCGCGTCGGCGGCCGGGTCGCTATTCGTTCGGTTGAGCGTGCCCGCGTCAGACTTCGCGGTTGATGCGTCGCCGCGCGATCTGTTCGGCGATGAGACCGTCCAGGGCGCGGCGGTAGGAGCGCATCTTCAGCGTCTGCTCCTCGGGGATCTGGCGAACCACCTGATTGCTGCGCTGGTCGACGACGCGGAACACGAGCGACGCGGCCGCGCGGTCGTAGCTTGTCTGGCGAGCCAGGTTTTCGGCGCGGTCGCGCTCGTTGTTGCTGGCGGCGGCGGTTTCCTCGGCCGCGGTCACGCTTTGCGCGGCGGGAAGATCGGTCGGGGTGCTGGCGCGCGCGGCGGCGGGTATCGCGGCGTCACGAAACGCCGGCGCGTTCACCTGCCTGATGGAAAATTCCGCGCTCATGGCCGCTGTGGCCCCCTTTTGCTTCGGCGTCCATTCCAACCTGCGATGGTTGGATTAGCACCGAAACGCTAAGGCAAGGCTTGAGCGGGAGGAGCTATTTGATTCAAGATTTATCGAAGCAACGGACCCGATGTCGGACCCGTGGTCCGCCGTGCGGTCATAGCGAGCGACTGACCGCGAGCGGCGCGGCGTGACGCGGCGATGCGGCCGAACGCTGGCCCGCGGCGGTGTAGGTCTGCGGCATCGCGCGGCGCTGCATCTCGCTGTTGACGCCGCGAATGATGCCTTCGGAAACCGCGTGCGCGGTCGCCAGAACCGTCAGGTTGACTTGCAGCATCGCGCGAAAGACGTCGTGGTGGCGATGCAAGGTCGTCAGCAATTCGGGCTCGGCCTGTTCGAGATAGCGGCGGTTGACCTTGAGCTGGCCGATGGCGGCGAGATAGGCGCGCGACAGATCGGCCTTTTTCGTTTCCAGCAGCATCGCGCTACGCACGTCGCCGGCGCGCACCAGCGCGGTCTCGCTCTCGACCACCCGCAACAGTTCGTTCATCACGTCGACGAGATGCCCGGCGAAGGCGCTCGCGGCCGCGGGCGTGGCGATGGCGGGGCTCGGAATGGCGGGGGCGTCGGCCGGGTGACGGGAGGTGTTCATGATCTCGTTCTCCAAATTCAGCCGGCGCGGGCGGCCTGTTGCATGATCAAAGTGCGAAAGACGTCATTGGAAATACCGACACCGCCGGCCTTGGCGAACGACTTGGAATATTCGTCGACGAGCATGGAGCGCCACGCGCCGGTGCCCGGCGAACTGCCCATCGGGCCGTCGCCCTTGAGCCCCGTGAACATCTGCTGGAACATCGAATTGAGGAAGACGGCCTCGAACTCCTGGGCGTTGGCCCTGGCCTTGTCTTGCGCCTGCGGCGAGACCTTGGTCAGCGCTTGCATCAGGGCATAGTCGGGCCGGTTGCCGAAAGTGGGGATCGCGGGCGAGGTGGACGTGGCCATCACATCACCTCGATATCGGCCTGGATGGCGCCGGCGGCCTTGATCGCCTGCAGGATCGAGATGAGATCGCGCGGGCCGATGCCGAGCGCGTTGAGCCCGTCGACGAGCTGCTGCAACGAAACGCCGTCCTTGACCACGGCGAGCTTCTTGCCGTCCTCCTGCACGCCGACGCGGCTGCGCGGCACGACGGTGGTGCGGCCGCGCGAGAGCGGGGCGGGCTGGCTCACCTGTGGCGATTCGGAAATCGTGACGGTGAGATTGCCCTGCGCCACCGCGACGGTCGCCACGCGCACGTCGCGTCCCATCACGATGATGCCGGAGCGTTCGTCGATGATGATCTTGGCGGCGAGGTCGGGATCGACCTGCAACTGCTCGATCTCGGTCAGCAGCGCGACGACGTTGCCGCGAAATTCCTGCGGGATCGTCAGCGACACGGTCGAGGGATCGATCGGTTCGGCGGTCTTGCCGCCGAGGAAATCGTTGACGGCCGCGGCGATGCGCTTGGCGGTGGTGAAATCGGCGTTGCGCAGGGCGAGGCGCACCTGCGGCATGCGATTGAGGGCGAAGTCGATCTCGCGTTCGATGATCGCGCCATTGGCGATGCGGCCGACGGTCGGCACGCCGCGCGTGATCTTGGCCGCCTCGCCCTCGGCCGCGAAGCCGCCGATGGCGAGCGAGCCCTGCGCGACCGCGTAGACGTTGCCGTCGGCGCCGAGCAGGGGGGTGACGAGCAGCGTGCCGCCCTGGAGGTTCTTGGCGTCGCCGAGCGCGGACACGGTCACGTCGATGCGCGTGCCCTGCGTGCCGAAGGGGGGCAGGTTCGCCGTGACCATCACCGCGGCGACGTTGCCGGTGCGGATGTTGGCGCCGCGGATGTTGACGCCCATGCGCTCCAGCATCGCCTGCAGCGACTGCTTGGTGAAGGGGATGTTGTTGAGCGTGTCGCCGGTGCCGTTGAGGCCGACGACGAGGCCGTAACCGATGAGCTGGTTCTGGCGCACGCCCTCGATATTGGCGAGGTCCTTGATGCGCGAGGTCGCGCCGGCCGTCGCCGAAAACAGCGCCAGACCCGCGACCGCGATCAGGACGGTCCGAAAGATCGTAGTCATCCTCTGCTCCCCGCTGAGGTCGTCGTCGGCCGCTTCCCTCTCTCCCAAGACGGAGCGTCCGCGCATTGATCGATGCGAATGGCGTGCCAGCGCCGCCCTCGTTCCAAATTGCTGAAAATACGGGACAAATCGCGGGGGCGGCGGCCGGGCGCGGGCGCGCGGCGCGGGCGTTCTTGCCGGAGGCGGCAAGTCTTGCCGCCTCGTTAACGCGCCGTTAACCATAAAAAGCGAGGTTTTCGACGAAGCTGGCGTTAAGTCCCGGCGGGATAGAGCTGCCGGGGAACGCGCGGCGGACGCCGCGATTTACTTGACCGGCCCGGAGGCGACGGATCGATGCGCATCTACGGACCCAATGCGACGGCCCCGACCGGACCCGCGACATCGGCCCGGCGCGGCGGCTCCACCCAATTCAGCCTGCCCGACATGGGCGCGGCGAGCGAAGCGCGACCGGTGCGGGCGCCGAACGGCGTCGGCGGCATCGACGCGCTGCTGGCCTTGCAGGGCGTCGAGGATCCGACCGAGCGGCGCAAGCGCGCGGTCGCCAAGGGGCGCGGCGCGCTCGACGTGCTCGACGACCTCAAGATCGGCCTTCTGTCGGGATCGCTCGACCAGGGCACGGTGCAGCGCCTGCGCTCGGCGGCCGCCGACCTGAAACATGCCTCGGGCGATCCGGGGCTTGATCAGGTGCTCGCCGAGATCGAGCTGCGCGTCGAGGTCGAACTCGCCAAGGTGGGCGGTCCCTGAGACCCGGCTGCCCTGGCGCGCGCCACAATTCCCGTCCCGAACACGGATAATCGCTCCCCGCCGGCCCTCCGGCGGCGGGGGCAATATTGTATGTCACACGCCGTGTCTATATAAGCACCGCCCAACCGGGAGCCTGCCCGGACCGAGGGATGGAAATGCGAATGATGGCGACGGAAAAGACGAAACCCTACCGGCCGTCCGAGAAAGAGCCGTTCATGAACGAGCGGCAGCGCGAATATTTCCGCAACAAGCTCGCGGCCTGGAAGGAAGACATTCTCAAGGAATCGCGCACGACGCTGCAGCAGCTTCAGGACGACAACCAGAACCACTCCGATCTCGCCGACCGCGCCTCCTCGGAGACCGACCGGGCGATCGAGCTGCGCGCGCGCGACCGCCAGCGCAAGCTGATCGCCAAGATCGACGCCGCGCTGGAGCGGATCGAGGACGGCAGCTACGGCTATTGCGAGGAGACGGGCGAACCGATCTCGCTCAAGCGGCTGGAGGCGCGCCCGATCGCCACGCTCTCGATCGAGGCGCAGGAGCGCCACGAGAAGCGCGAGAAGGTGTTCCGGGACGAATAGCGCGCGTGGGTGTTGCCGAACGGATCGGGCTACGCCCCGCATTGACTTTCTTGCATTTCAGATTATTTTCTTTTGCAGCGGACTGGGGGTTGTTCCCGGTCGGCGGGTGGCTCCGGTATCAACCGGGGCCTTTCGCTTTTTCAGGGGAAGATTTTCAGCCCCCACCCGTTCACGTTGCCCGCGGGGCTACGCCGCAGCTTCGATTCAATGATTTCCCAAGCCCGGTTTGGCTGATCCGGATTTATGGCGTGGCGCCCGATCGGGCGCGCAGTGAGGTCGGCGATTTGAAGCCCTGACGAATTCGCCTTCTTGTCGACGAATATCATTTCGAAGCCGGGCATCGCCCCCCACCTGTTGTCGCCATCTCGAACGCGCCGGAAGGCCAATTCGAGTTCGTCGTCTTCCCGCCTTCCGCGCCGCTCGACAACGATGTGCGTCATTCGATCCCGCTGGTCATGCTCGTTCAGGAACGCGAAGGCGCGCTCCATGCAGAAGCAGAGAGCGAGGTCATACGGGTTTTCCGGCCGGCCGTAGACGTTCGCAAGCCGCGATTTGTCGATGACGGCGGCAACGATGGTGAAATCGGCCTCCTCGATCAGGCGATTGAGTCCATCCATGAAGATGGCGCGCTTCGCTTGGTTCTGGAGAAAGACAAAGGGTGGCCGTTGCTTGCGAATCTCGCGCTCATGCAGGACGACAATATCGTGGCCGAAATGCAGGAACTTGAAATTCTGGACCGCTGGAACCACCGTTGAAACGTACCGGTCCTTGCGGAAAATGCAAAAGGCGAGAACGAACACGGGATAATCCGGATCAATTGCCTCGAGCGTATGATCGCCGCTTTCATCCACGTAGATGATGAAATCGCCGAAATTCATGTCGCCTCACGTTGCCTTCTTGCCGCGCGGTTTCTTCGTCTTGGTCGTGGCGGCCGCGAGCATGGGCACGGTGAGCTTTTCATAAAGCGTGAACAGATGCTCGACGCGCTCGCGGTCGGAAGCGAAGGGCTGCGCGCGGTAGAGCTTGTCGACGGCCTCGTCGAGCGCCCTGTGCGCTTTTCGCAGATCCGGCGGCATGGTGTCGGGATCGTAGAGGTCGGCGAGCGTCGCGCCGGAATGCGCCGCGCGCGCGTCGAGCACACCTTGCGCCAGCGCGCGGATTTTCTCGCGCGACTTCGCGTCCGGCGCGGCTGGCCAGGGGAAGGGGTTGTAGACCATGCCGATGGAGTAGCGGTAATCGCTTTTCAGCCGTCCGCCGATGAAGCGCAGCCAGGCCATGTGCATGCGCGAGGTGATGAGGGCGAAGTCCCAGAGATCGGCATCGAGGAGAATCAGTGACGAATCACCGGGAATTGTTGGTGGTTGAAGCCAACCAAACGGCGCATAATCTCGTCTCTCGGAGGTGTGTCGCGGAAAGACCAAATATGGAGTTGTCGGTATGACTGTTACGTGAAATTTTGTTGGAAAGTTTGCTAACTCAATGGTTCCCTCGCCGCGCGTCTTCACTCTTGCGTCTGACTTCTCAGCGGCGCGTTTGGCCGGAATCTTTCCTAACCGATAACGGCGTACTTTCTCAATTCGCTCAAGCACTCTTGGCAAGGTACGCAGTTTTTCCGGTGGCGCGCCTTGCAGCGCCAAGATGTATCGACATTCGCCATTCAAGAAGTCGTCGGCGCCCATGAATGGATGTAGAAACAATTTCGCGCTCGGCTCGGCCGCAAGGAACTCCGCTTTTTCTTCTTCCGTGAAAATATAGTAACCGCCGTCGATCGGCTTCGAGCCAATAATTGGCCGTTTGTCCGTAGCAAGCGGCTGGTTGATCTCCTCCACCACCAGATGCCGGTTCTGCAATCCCGAAGCGTCGAACAGATAGGGAGACAGCGCCGCGTGGCGGCTTTCGACCGGATCGCCTCCGATGTCGGGATAGGAAAACAGCCGCTTCTCCTTCGGCTCGTCCTCGCGCCGCGTCAGCCCGAGGATGACGCAATGGACATGAGCGCGCCCGCGCGCGTCGCTCAACCATTCGAACGTGCGGTGGGCGAAGGCGATTTCCAGATTGTAGCGCTCGAACAAGAGCGGCCACAGTTGCGCGACCTGCTCGCCCTGCGTGATCGAATTGGTGGCGACGAAGGCGATGCGTGGCGCGGTCGGCCCGCTTCCCTCCCCCTTGAGGGGAGAGGGAACGTCGTGGCCGCGCCGCGCGTAGTCGCCCGCCTTGAGGAACCAAGCGCAGACATAATCCAGCGTCCCGCCCGAGCCGCCGAGCCCGGCGATACGGCGCACCTGCGCGCGCTGATGATCGCTCTGGAACTTCGCGCCGCCGAACGGCGGATTGCCGAACACGAATGAACATTTCTCCGGCGGCAGCACCTCGGCCCAGTCGATCTCCAGCGCGTCGGCGTTGCGGATATTGGGCGAGGTCTTCAGCGGAATACGGACATAGCTCTGGCCGAAGGCGGCGGACAGCCGCACGTTCATGATGTGGTCGGTCATCCACATCGCGACCTCCGCGATGCGCGCCGGGAATTCCTCGATCTCGATGCCGTAGAACTGATCGACGTTGATCTTGGTGTAGAGTCCGATGTCGGTGACGCGCTGCTCCGTCGGGTGCAGTTCCTTCAGCAGGTCGATTTCGAGATCGCGCAATTCGCGATAGGCGATGACCAGGAAGTTGCCGCAGCCGCAAGCCGGATCGAAAAAAGTCAGGCGGGCGAGCTTGGCGTGAAATTCCTCCAGCGCCTTGTCGCGACCGCGCTTGAGCGCCTTGATCGCGGAAAATTCCGCGCGCAGATCGTCCATGAACAAGGGCTCGATCACCTTGAGAATGTTCTTTTCCGAGGTGTAATGCGCGCCCTTCTTGCGCCGCTCCTCCTTGTTCATCACCGACTGGAACAGCGAGCCGAAGATCGCCGGCGAAATCGCTTCCCACTTGAAGCCGCAGGCGTAAAGCAGCTTCTCGCGCATGGCGCGGTCGAAGGCCGGAAGCGGCAGCGTCTCGGCGAACAGGTCGCCATTGATGTAGGGGAACTGGTTGAGTTCGGCGCTGAGCGTCTTCAGTCGCTTGTCTTCCGGTGTGTTGAGCACCTGGAAGAGATTGGCGAGCGCCGCGCCGAGGTCGGCGCCATCCTCGCGCGTGTTGGCGACGTATTCCTCGCAGATGCCGACCGGCTGGAAGATGCCGGTGTCGTCGGCGAACAGACAGAACAACAGCCGCACGAGGAAGCGCTCCAGCGCGTGTCCGGTGTAGCCGGCCTCTTCCAGCGCATCGTGCAGTGCGCCCATGAGCTCGGACGCGGCGATATTCGCCGGGTCCTGGTCCCGGAAGACGCGCTTTTCCTGTCCGACGATGAAGCCGAACGCCTGCACGTGGTCCGGCAACTGGTCGAGGCGGAAGTAGAGCGGCGCGTCGGGGTCGATATCGAGGTCGTAAAGCTCGAAGGTCTGGAAGTCGGACAGCAGGATGTAGCGGGGGAGGTCCTCTTCCCTGAGGCCGTCGAAATAGGCGAGCGCCTGTTTCCGCGCCGGCTTGAGGTCCCGCCCTTTCGATTTCTGCTCGACGAGCAGCTTGCCCTTCCAGAACAGGTCGAGATAGCCGCGCTTGTTGGCGGGCAATTTGACGCCATGCTCGAAACTCGCCAGCCGGCGCCGCGTGACGCCGAAAAGCTGAAAAAACTCATTATAAAAGGTTTGCGTTTCGCCGCGCTCGTAATTCGCGTTTTTCCAGTCATCCGCGAATTTCGCCGCGCGGGCGCGAATATCGTTCCAGTCCAGCCGCGATGCCACGGAAGAATCCTTTCCCGAACCGACAACTATTAACGCAGGAACGCCCGCGCCACAAACACCAACGGCCTCCGGCGGGGGAGACGCCGGAGGCCGCGTGGTTCACCGCTTCGCCGCGCGAACGAGACGGTGTGGGAGCTCTCGCGCGCTTGGCGTTTATGCCATTCGCGCCGGAAGGAAATTCTCCTCGTCTATTTTCCGCGCATGATCCGATCCGATGACCGGTTCGCGCTTTTCGGGATCACGGCCTAGAACGGCAGCAGCACGTCGAGCACCTGTTGGCCGTAGCGCGGCTGCTGCACGTCGGTGAGCTGGCCGCGGCCGCCATAGGCGATGCGTGCCTGCGCGATCTTGGTGGAGTCGATGGTGTTGTCGCTCTGGATGTCCTCCGGCCGCACGATGCCGGCGACGACCAGCTCGCGGATTTCGAAATTGACGCGCACCTCCTGCTTGCCCTCGACGACGAGGTTGCCGTTGGGCAGCACCTGCGTCACCACGGCGGCGACGTTGGTCTGCAGCGCTTCCTTGCGGTCGATCTTGCCGATGCCGTCGCTGGAGGCGGTCGAGTCGGCGGTTAGCAGGCGTCCCGGCAGGCCGACCGAGGCCGGCACCTTGCTCTTGAACAGGAAGTCGGTGACGCCGGAGTCCTCCTTGTTCGAGCGGCTGCGCTTGGTCTCGTTGTCGAACGTCGCCTTGTCGGTGATGTTGACGGTGACGGTGAGAATGTCGCCGATCTGGCGCGCGCGCTGGTCCTTGAAGAAGGCGCGGCTGCCGTTGCGCCACAGCGAATTGGGATTGTAGCTCGCCGCCTGCGGCGACGGCATCGGCATCTGCACCGGCTTGTAGCCCGGCTGCGAGGTCGGATTGTCGATCGACGACAGCGGCGGCGTTTCGCCGAGCAGCTTGAGCCGATCGATCGAGGAGCAGCCGCCGGCGACGAGGCCGAGCGCGAGCGCGCTCAAGGTGACGGCGCGGCGAAAATGGGGACGGGAAGTGTGCTGCATGACGCTTACTCGGCCTTGCGGCTCGGCGCCGCAGTTTCATCCGGGGTGATCGTCTGGGCCGCGACGACGCGCGGGGCGACGGGTTCGATGGTGCTGACGGTGATCTGTCCGGGACCGGTGACGACGCCCTGGACCGTGCGCTTGGATTGCGGATTGAGCACGTTGACGAGATCGCCCTCGGCGCCGGACTCCAGCGCCTTGCCGCGCGTGGTCAGGAAGATGCCCGGCATTTCGTAGACGATGGAGACGTTCTGGTCGCGGGTGACGAAATCCGGCCGCGCGAGGTCGGCCGCGCGCAGCGGTTGGTTGGCGCGCAGCGCGCGCCGTGCCGCCATGCCGACGGCGCGGTCGCGGCCCGCGGGCTCGACGCCGGCCTCCGCCTTGGCGATGCGCCGCGTCACGACATCGGAAGCCTTGATGACCTCACCGCGCTCGACCGCGCGGGTCAGGATCGCGGCCTCGACCGTCTCGATCACCGTGCCGGTGAAGCGCAGCCGCAGCGGCGCGTTGCCGGCATCGCGGGCGATCTCGAAGGCGGCGTCGAACCGCGCGGTGCGGGGATTGTAGCTCGCGTAGATCTGGCGCATCTCGTTCTGGTTGGACGCGTCGAGCTGCAGCGCGCGCGGGTCGCGGTCGAAGGTCAGCGCCAGATCGGCGGCGTTGCCCAGTCCGTTCTGCCGCGCCAGCGCCCGCGCCACGCGTTCCTCGATCTCCTTGACCGCGACGAGACGGGCGACCCGAGTCACCGCGACCTCGGCGAGATCGCGGGTCTCGACGCCGATGACGTGGTGGGCGCGCAGCGCGTCGAGAATCCGTTCCGTCGGCACCAGGCCGGTGGTGCCGGGATCGGGCGCGCGGAACACGGCGATGCCGGCGGACTGGCCCGCGTTGTCGACGAAATCGCCGATGCGCACGACGTCGCTGGTCACCGTCACGCTCGATTTCAGGAGCGGGGTGGGCGGCACGTCGGCATCTCGCTCGGCCCTTGCCGCGCCGAGCGAGACGGCGAGGGCGGCGGTGGCGATCAGGGCGCGGAACATCATCGCGAACTCCCTTAGCGGAACATGTTGGCCGTCGACGACAGCATCTGATCGGTGGCGCTGATGACCTTGGCGTTCATTTCGTAGGCGCGCTGGGCCGCGATCAGGTCGGATATCTCCGACACCGCCTCGACATTGGCTTGTTCGAGATGGGACTGCAGCAAGTCGCCGAAGCCGGTCGAGCCGGCGGTGCCGTTCTGCGGCGTGCCGGAGGCCGGCGTTTCGAGAAAGAGGTTGTCGCCGATCGCCTGCAGGCCGGTCTTGTTGATGAACACGGAGAGCTCGATCTGGCCGAGCTGGGTCGGCGTCGTCGACCCGGCCGGCGTCGCCGCGACCTGACCTTGCGCGTTGATGGTGACGCCGGTGGAGTTCTGCGGAATGGTGATGTTGGGCTGGAGCAGGTAGCCCTGCGCGGTGACGAGGCGGCCTTGCGCGTCCATCTCGAACGAGCCGTCGCGGGTATAGGCGGTGCGCCCGTCGGGGAGCTGGATGCGGAAGAAGCCCTCGCCGCGAATGGCGACGTCGAGGTCCTTCTGCGTCGGCGAAAGATTGCCTTGGCCCATGACGCGCGACGTCGCCACCGTCTTGACGCCCGAGCCGATCTCGACGCCGACCGGCAGGATCGTGCCCTGGTCGGAGGACTGGGTGCCGACGCGGCGGACCTGCTCGTAGAGGAGATCCTGGAACTCGGCGCGCTGACGCTTGTAGGCGGTCGTGCGCATGTTGGCGATATTGTTGGCGATGACCTGGACGTTGAGTTCCTGGGCCATCATTCCGGTGGCCGCGGTATGGAGCGCGCGCATCGCTGGTCTCTCCCGATCCTGTCGTTACGCCGGAACTTCCGCGAGTTTCTCGATCGACGAGCGACGGATGTCGCTCTGTTGCTGAATCAGCGTCGCGATCTGGGTGTAGGTCCGCGTCACCTCGATCAGCCGGCTCATTTCGGCGACCGAGCCGACGTTGGACTTCTCGACGAAGCCCTGGCGCAGTCCGCCGGTCGCGTTGGTGGCCGCCTGCGGCGCCAGATCGGCGGGGGCGGCGAACAGGCTGGAGCCCTGCTTGGTCAGGCGCTGCGGTTGATCGAAGGTGACGAGGCGGATCTTGCCGCGCTGTGAGTCGACCTTGGTATTGGATCCCTCGCGCACGGTCACGGTGCCGTCGCGGGCGATGTTGATGTTCTGATCGCCCGGCTGGAACACGATCGGGCCGTTGTCGCCGAGAACCGCGTTGCCCTCGTTGGTGACGAGCTGTCCCTGGGCGTTGATCTGCAGCGCGCCGTTGCGGCTGTAGCGTTCGCCGGCCGCCGTCTGCACGACGAGAAATGCGTTTGCCTCGACGGCGACGTCGAGCGCGTTGCCGGTCTGCTCGATGTTGCCCTGCGTCAGGTCGTGCCAGGTGGCGCGGTCCTGCACATAGCTGAGCACCTGGTCGCGGCCGCCGAAATTCTCGGCCCGCGCGACCGGCATGAGGAATTCCTCGAACAGCGACCTGTCGGCCTTGAAGCCGGTCGTGTTCATGTTCGCGACATTGTTGGCGATGACGTCGAGCTGGCGCTCGAGCGCGACCTGTCGCGACAATCCGATGAGAAGCGTGTTCTCCATCGGGCCTTCTCCCCTGGTCTCGGAAGCCGTGACGCGCCCTCCCAAGGCGGCCGCTGCTTCGTGTGAACCGAGCGGTTCTCCCAAACCGCCGTTCGCCGTCATTCAAGCGAATGGCGTGCCAGATGGAGAATTTGTTCAATTTCAATGGGATAACGAAGGGGGACGCTGTGTCCGGCTGGGCAATAAGATCTTGTTGACCATGTTGGGCCGGCAAATTTTTCCCAGTTGAGGCGCTCGGGAAAGGTTCCGTTAACCATTGCGGGAATAGCGTCGCCGTACATGAGGCGCGATGCGCCAGCGGCGTTGTTTCGCGTCACGGCCGGGCTGGCGGCTTCGTCCTTCCAAATCACCGGATGGCACGATGGCGGACACGGAACAGACGGCGGCCCCGGACGGCGAACAGGGCGAAGGCGCGCCGCCGTCGAAGAGTTGGCTCAAGCTCTCGCGCAAGCAGATGATCATCGTCGGCGCCGCGCTGGTGATCGTCATCGGCGGAGGCGCGGGCGGCTACCTGTTCCTTTTCAAGAAGAGCACGCACGAGACCGTGGTCACCGAGCCGGCGGCCAAGCCACCGGTCTTCATGGACCTGCCGGAAGTGCTGGTGAACCTGCAGCAGACGCCGGGCGAGCGCGTCCAATATCTCAAGGTCAAGATCGTGCTGGAGGTGAAGGAGCAGCCGCTGGTCGACAAGATCAAGCCGGTGATGCCGAGGGTGATGGACACCTTCCAGACCTATTTGCGTGAATTGCGTCCCGCCGACCTCAACGGTTCGGCCGGCATGTTCCGCCTCAAGGAAGAGCTGACGCGCCGCGTCAACCTCGCCGTCGCGCCGAACAACGTCAACGCCGTCCTGTTCAAGGAAATCGTCATCCAGTAGCGCGGCGGGGCCGGGGGAACCGCATTCATGACGCAGACCGACATCGACCAGGACGCATTGGCCGCCGAATGGGGCGCCGCGCTCGAATCGGAAGACCCCGAGGCCGCGGCCAAGGAGGCGGCCGAGAACGAGCTTTCCGAATCCATGGCCGAACAATGGGCGGCCATGGTCGACGATGGCAGCCGCTCGCTGTCGACCTCCAAGGGCGGCGCCGAGCGCGTGCTGACGCAGGACGAGATCGACAATCTGCTCGGCTTCAGCCTGGCCGAGGTCAACCTCGACGACAATTCCGGCATCCGCGCCATCATCGACTCGGCGATGGTGTCCTACGAGCGCCTGCCGATGCTCGAAATCGTCTTCGACCGCCTGGTGCGGCTGATGACGACGTCGCTGCGCAATTTCACTTCCGACAATGTCGAGGTCTCGCTCGACCGCATCACCTCGGTTCGCTTCGGCGACTATCTCAACTCGATCCCGCTGCCGGCGGTGCTGTCGGTATTCAAGGCGGAGGAGTGGGACAATTTCGGACTGTTCACCGTCGATTCCAACCTGATCTATTCGATCATCGACGTGCTGCTCGGCGGCCGCCGCGGCCAGACCACGGTCCGCGCCGAGGGACGCCCCTACACCACGATCGAGACCAATCTGGTCAAGCGCCTGGTCGAGGTCGTGCTCGCCGACGCCGAACAGGCGTTCAAGCCGCTCTCGCCGGTCAAGTTCTCCATCGACCGGCTGGAAACCAATCCGCGTTTCGCCGCGATCACGCGGCCCGCCAATGCCGCCATCCTGGTGCGCCTGCGCGTCGACATGGAGGACCGCGGCGGCATCATCGAGCTGCTGCTGCCCTACGCGACGATCGAGCCCATCCGCAACGTGCTGTTGCAGATGTTCATGGGCGAGAAATTCGGCCGCGATCCGATCTGGGAGGGGCATCTGGCGACCGAGATCGGCCAGGCGCAGATCGCCGTCGACGCGGTGTTGTACGAGGCCGAAATCCCGTTGCGCGATCTGATGCGGCTCGAGGTCGGCGACACCCTGCCGCTCGACGTGCGGCCCGACGCGCTCGTCGCCATCCGTTGCGGCGACGTGACGTTGACCGAGGGGCGGATGGGCCGGGTCGGCGACCGCGTCGCCATCCGCGTCATCAAGCAATTGCGCAAACCGCGCACCACCTACGCCATGTTCGAAAAGGCGGATGATACGAGCAAGCTCATGGAGGCACAATGAGTCACGTTCTTGGATTCGTGATCGAAAGCTTCGTCGCGGTGTTGCTGCTGATCACCATCGGCTATTGCACGCTGCTCAATCGGCGCCTGCAACGGCTGCGCTCCGACGAGCATTCGCTCAAGGCGACGATCTCCGAACTCATCACCGCGACCGAGATCGCCGAGCGCGCGATCGCCGATCTCAAGCGCACCGTGCACGCCTGCGACGAGGGCCTCGGCGGGCGCTTGACCACGGCCGAACAGGTGACGCAGCGCATCGCCATCCAGATCGCCTCGGGCGAGGAAGTGCTGACGCGGCTGTCGCGCATCGTGCTCGCCGCCCGCCCGATCAAGGAGCCGGAGGCCGAGCGTCCCGCCAGCGCGCGTGACCTCGCCGCGGCCGCGCGCGCCTTCGCCGAGCGGACCAGCCGGCGGGTGAACGGCGTCGCCGCATGAAGCGTCGGCACGACATCCGGGTCGTTCCCGTCATCATGTTCGCGGCGCTGTGCCTCGTCGCGCTCAAGGTGACGGGCTTGCTCCTGGATGGCGGCTTCATCATCCAGCCCGGCGAGCGCAATCCGCTCGCCGAGGCCAAGATCTCGTGGGCGCAGGAAGTTCTCAACTTTCCGGTTCCGGGGCGACGGCCGGTCGAGGCCGGCGACATCACCGGGTCGGTCGCCGCCGACAAGCCGAAGGAAGAAGGCGACAAGCCCGCCGCCAAGCCGGCGGAGACGGCCAAGCCCGTCGATGCGGCCAAGCCGATCGACGGCACCGTCGTCGTGCCCGATCCGCATCGGCCGGTGCCCGCCTCCGAGCGCGCCATTCTCGAACGGCTGCAATCGCGCCGGCAGGAACTCGACAGCCGCGCCCGCGAGCTCGAAATCCGCGAGAACCTGCTCAAGGCCTCGGAAAAGCGGATCGACGCGCGGGTCGAGGAGCTCAAGGCGGTCGAGCAGAAGATCAACGCCGCCAACGAGCGCAAGGAGCAGGGCGAGGCCGCGCGGCTGAAGGGCCTGGTCTCGATGTACGAAAGCATGAAGCCCAAGGAGGCGGCGAGGGTTTTCGACCGGCTCGACATGGCGGTGCTGCTGGAACTCGCGACGCAAATGAATCCGCGTCGCATGTCCGACATTCTCGCCCAGATGTCGGCGGAGGCGGCCGAGCGCCTCACCGTCGAGATCGCCAAGCGCGCGGCCGGCGAAAAGTTCGATTCCGCGAGCAATCTTCCCAAGATCGAGGGCAAACCGTCGGAACCGGCAACGCGATTAACAAATCCTTAAACGCGGGACTCTAGGGTCGGGTTCGCGACCTCCGTGCGGGATCGACGGTTCGCGCGACCGTGTCGAATGATCCGCGCATTGAGTTGATCGCGACGGGATTGGTGCGATGCTGAGCTCACCAGACAGGCGAGGCGTGGCTGGAATCGCCCGGACGGGAAGCGATCGCGCGTGGGCGCGGCGCGCCCGCGCGCTTGGCTTGACGGTGCTGTTCGCCGCTTTCGCCGCCGCGATGGCCGGCGGGCCCGCGCGCGCCGACGCGGTCAAGGGTACCGCCAGCCTTACCAAGGAAGATAATTTCGCCCGCCTTGTCGTGCATCTGAAGGAGGACGTCGAATCCGACGTCCGCACGGCTGGCAGCATTCTGATCATCCGCTTCAAGCGGCCGGTGGACGTTCCCGTCACCCGGCTGCCCGATCAGCTTCCCGATTATGTTTCCTCCGCGCGCAAGGATCCGGATGGCACGGCGCTGCGCCTGGCGCTGTCGCGCAAGGTGAAGGTCAACGCCATGAGCGCGGGCGAACGGCTGTTCGTCGACCTGCTGCCGGAAAACTGGAGCGGCCCGCCGCCGGGCCTGCCGACCGAAGTCGTCCAGGAACTCGCCGAACGGGCGCGCAACGCCGAGAAGATGCTGCGCCAGCGCAAGCAGGAAGAGGCGCGCAAGGAGGCGCCGATCCGGGTGCGCGCCTCGACGATGCCGACCTTCGTGCGCTACGTCTTCGAGCTGCCCGACGGCGTCGGCGTGTCGTCCGATCTCGGGCGCGACAAGCTCGCCTTGGTGTTCAACGCGGCGCTGAATTTCGATCTCGCCGACGCCAAGGTCGTCGCGCCCTCCAACATCGCCTCAATCGAGCAGCGCAACGAGCCGGAAAAGACCACGGTCGAGATCGGTCTGATCGGCGAGGTCAATGTCCACAGCTTCCGCGAGGAGAAGAACCTCATCGTCGACGTCGGCGTGCAGGGCGCCGATCGCGGCGCGGAACTGTCGCGCATGCTTCCGAACGACGAATTGCGGCTGATGAAATCGCGGCAGTCTCCCTCGCGCGCGGCGGAAGAGGCGGCCGCGCCGGCGCCGGCGGCTCCTCCCGTGAAGAAGCCGTCATCGGCCGCGCCGGCCAAGGCCGAGACCGCCGCCGCGCCGACCCCGCCGCCGTCGGCCAATCGCGATCGGGAAGTCGAATCGCGCATCGCGGCCAGCGTTCCGGCCGCGGTCGCGCCCCCGCCGCTTCCGCTCGATCAGTTGGAACGCGCGGCGCCCCCGCCCGCGTGGGCCGCCAAACCCGCCAGCGTGCCCGCCGACCCGCGGCCCGATGCGCCGACCGGAACCAAGCCGAAGGAGATGGCGGCCGAAGAGGCCAAGGTTCCGTCCAAGGATGCGCCCAAGGACACCGCCAAGGATCAGGTCGACGAACCCGCCAAGGAATCAGCGAAGGAAACAGCGAAGGAAACGACCAGGGAACCGGCGAAAGAAACCGCGAAAGAGCTTGCCAAGGAAACGGCGGGAGACCGGCCCGCCGCGAAGTCGGCCGAGCCAGCCAAGGAGCAAGCCAAGGATTCCCATCGGGATCAGGCAAGGACATCGGACCCGGGCGCCGCCAAGCGAAGCGGAGAGAAACCTGCCGCCGAAGCCGCCGGCCAAGCGCCGCGCGCCGCGACGGCGCCGACCGTGATCGCCGAGGTGCGCGAGGAATCGGGCGGCCTGAAGATCTCGTTTCCGTTCTCCGCGCCGACAGCGGCGGCGGCCTTCCTGCGCGCCGACTCGGTGTGGCTCGTGTTCGACGCCAAGGCGACGATCAATCTCGACGCCGTCATCGCCTCGCCGCAAGCGCGGGCGCGCGGCGCCTCGCAGCTTGCGCTCGACAACGCCACGGCCGTGCGCATCCAGCTCGAGCGTCCGCGCCTTGCCGGCCTCTCGCTTGCGGGCAACACCTGGACGCTGGCCTTGGGCGAAACCATCCAGGCCCCCTCGCAGCAATTGAGCGTGACGCGCAACATCGCCGACATGGCGCGCGCCAGCGTGATGATCCCGTTCGAACAGCCGGCGAGCCAGCATCGCCTGGTCGATCCCGACGCCGGCAACGTGCTGATCGTGGTGACGGCGTCCGCGCCCACGCGCGGCTTCATCAGGGGACAGAAATTCGTCGAGTTCAGGCTGCCGGAGACGATTCACGGCATTGTGGTCGATCCGTTGTCGGACGACATCGGCGTTGAGCTTGCCCCCGACAAGGTGTCGATCGGGCGGCCGGGCGGCTTGACCCTGTCGGCCGCCGAAATGGCGCCGGAACGGGCGGCGGCGCCGATGCGTCCGGTGCTTGACAACGATGTGTGGAAACGCAACCGCGCCGCCAATTTCATCGACCACCTTCAGGAACTGCAGCGGCAGGTCGCCGAGGCCCCGGAGCAATCGCGGCCGGCGGCCCGCCTCGATCTGGCGCGGTTCTATCTCGCGCGCGAACTCAACCACGAGGCGAAAGCGGTGCTCGACATCGCCGTCGCCGAGCTCAAGGCGGGCTCGGAGGACGCGAGCGTGCTGGTCCTGCGGGGGATCGCCAATATCCTGTCCGGCTATGTCGCCGAGGGGCTCAAGGATTTCGCGCATCCGGTCGTCGGCGGCAATTTCGATTCCCACCTGTGGAAGGCGATCGCCGCCGCGCGGCAAGGCAAATGGGCCGAGGCGCGCGAGAAGTTCAAGAATGTCGAGTTCTCGATTTCCGCGCTGCCGCTCGAATTGCAGCGCGTGGCGGTCACGGATTCGCTGCGCGCCGCGCTCGAGGTGAACGACTACGCCAGCGCCGCCAATCGGCTCAACGAGATCGAGGTCGTCGGCAGCGTCGGCGGTGGCAAGGCGGCGCTCGCGGTGTTGCGCGGTCGCCTCGCCGAGGCGCTCGGCCGCGACGCGGACGCCTTGGTCGAATATGGCGAGGCAATGAAGTCCGGCAATCGCGCGGCGGAGGTGGAGGGCAGGTTGCGCGACGTCGTGCTGAGGCTGCGGCGCGACGAAATCAAATCGGCCGAGGCGCTCGAGGCGCTGGAGACGATCGCCGTCACCTGGCGCGGCGACATGCTCGAGGTCGAAACGCTGCGGCATCTGTCTCGGCTTTACGCCAACGAAGGCAAATATCGCGACGCGCTCGTCGCGGTGAAGACGGCGACGAGGATCGCTCCCAATTCCGCTTTCGCGCGCGAGATGCAGGATGACGCGACCAAGTGGTTCGGCGAGGTCTTTCTCGGCGACAAGGGCGACGACCTGCCGCCGGTGGAAACGCTGGCGATGTTCTACGAGTTCCGCGAGCTGACGCCGATCGGCCGGCGCGGCGATGAAATGGTGCGGCGGCTGGCCGATCGCCTCGCCGCCGTCGACCTGCTCGACCAGGCCTGCGAGCTGCTGCAATACCAGATCGACCATCGCCTCGAAGGCGCCGCGCGCGCGCAGGTCGCCGGCCGCCTGGCGATGTTCTATCTGATGAATCGCAAGCCCGAACGCGCCATCGCGGCGTTGCGCGCCAGCCGCATCGTCGAGCTCGCCGGCGAATTGCGCCAGCAGCGCCTGCTGCTGGAGGCGCGCGCGCAGAGCGATCTTGGCCGGCATGATCTCGCGCTCGATATCGTCGCCAATGTCGGCGGCCGCGAGGCGATCCGCCTGCGTTCGGACATCTACTGGGCGTCGAAGCGCTGGCGCGATTCAGCCGAGCAGATCGAATTGATGTATGGCGAGCGCTGGCGCGATTTCCAGCCGCTGACGGCGCTGGAAAAATCCGACATCCTGCGCGCCGGCATCGGTTACGCGCTCGCCGAGGACGTGATCGGCATCGAGCGGCTGCGGGAAAAATACGCGCCGAAGATGACGGGCGAGGCCGACCGCGCCGCGTTCGATCTCGCCACCAAGGCGGTGGCGGCGACCAGCGCCGAATTCGCCCAGATCGCCAAGCTCGCCGCCAGCGTCGACACGCTCGAAGGTTTCCTGCGGGCGATGAAGGAGCGTTTCCCCGACGCGACGGCGCGCGCGCCGCTCCCGCCTGCGACCAAGTCCGATCCGACCTCGACGGGGTCGTTGCCGCCGATTCCGGGCCTGCGTCAGTTGCGCCCGTGAGGCGTGACCGAAGACGCGGGAAAAAGAAGCGGAACATGTGACGGGGGGATCGATCGCGCGGTCGCGTGGTTTCAGCCGCCGTAGCTCTGCACCAGGCTGCCCGCCACCAGCGTCCAGCCGTCCACCAGCACGAAAAAAATCAGTTTGAACGGCAGCGACACCACCACCGGCGGCAGCATCATCATGCCCATCGACATCAGCAACGAAGCGACGACCAGGTCGATGATCAGGAACGGCAGGAACAACAGGAAGCCGATCTCGAAGGCGCGCTTGAGCTCGGAAATCATGAAGGCGGGAACGAGGATGCGCAGCGACATCTGTTCGGGCGTCGCCGGCGGTGCCTCGCCCGACATGTCCATGAACAGCTTGAGATCCTTTTCGCGCACGTTCTTCTGCATGAAGGCGCGCAGCGGCGCCGCGCCCCGTTCCAGCGCCTGCTCGACGCTGATCTGATTGGCGATCAGCGGCCGCACGCCGTCGTCATAGGAGCGTTGCAGCGCCGGGCCCATGACGAATGCGGTCAGGAACAGCGCCAGCGCGATGATCACGGCGTTGGGCGGCGCCGTCGCCGTGCCGAGCGCGGTGCGCAGCAGCGACAGCACCACGACGATGCGCGTGAACGACGTCATCATCACGAGGATCGAGGGGGCGAGCGACAGGACGGTTAGAAGCGCGATGAGCTGGATCGCGCGTTCGGTGACGCCGCCGCCGCCGGCTCCGCCGAGGTTGATGCTGATGTCCTGCGCCAGCGCCGGCGCGACGAGGACCGCCGAGAAGGCGAGGGCGGCCAGGGTCGTTTGAATGCGCCGATGAGCGGTCGGTGTCACGTCGGGTTCTTTGATCGTCCCAGCAGGCTTGCCATCTCTTCTTCAAGTGACTCGAACTCGGATTTCGGCGCGCTGGCCGGCGGGGCCGGGCGGGCGGGCGCCGGGCGCGGAGCGGTCTGCTCGGGGGCGACGGGCGGGGCGCGATCGGCCTGCGCGGCGGCGGCGCCTCGGGATTCGGCCTTGTCCGCGCCGAGTTCCGCGCTGGAGCGGCGCAGCGCGGCTTCCAGCCGATGCGCCATTTCGGCGAGGTTCTGATCGGGCGAGGGCGCGGCCTGCTCGCGCGGCGCGGCGCGGGGCGCGGGCTTCGGCGGGCTTTCGGCCGGGGTCGACGCGGGCGCGGCGGAACGGAACATCCGGCCGATCGCGCCGGGACGCGGTTCGGGCCGTGGTTCGCGCGCGGGTTCGCGCATCGTCTCGCGGGCGGGTTCGCGCATCGTCTCGCGGGCGGGTTCGCGGATCGGCTCGCGCACCGGTTCGGGCGCGAATTCGGTCATCGGCTCCGGCCGGCGTGGCGGCGGGCGGCGCTCGGCGTGCGGCGGCGGTCCGCCATGAGGAGGGAGCGGGGGGCCGCGACGCGCGCCTTCGTCGGCCGGGCGCGCGTGGCGCGGCGGCGGCTCGGGCACGAGCCCGGGCTCGTCATGCATCTGGGCGGCGACCGCGTCGAGGTCGTGCCAGGTCGGCTGTTCCGGCGGCGCGTGGCCCGCGCCATGCCCGGTCTCGAAGCCGGCCGGCGGGCGCGGGGCCTGCTCGCGCGGCATCGGTTGAACGCGAACGATGTTGGGCTCGATGACGATGTCGCTCGGCCCGCCGATCATGATCAGATGCTCGATATTGTCGCGCCGGATCAGCACGAGCTTGCGCCGATTGTCGACCGGCGCGGCGTCGATGACGGCGAGGCGGGGCATGCGGCCGCGATGCCCATGACCGCCGAGACGGTCGGACGCGAAGCGTCGCACCGCCCAGGCCGCCGCCGCGATCAGACCGAGCACGATCACGATCGCGAAGATCACGTTCACGAATGTATTCGAAAACATCTCAACGTCCCCGTCGGCTGGTCCCGGTCGAACCGGCTATCGTCTTCGGACACCGCCCTCCGCGCTCATCGCTTTCGGCCCTCGCCGCCGACGATGCCATCAGGCGTTGTGCCCTCGGACGTTGTTCTCTCCGCGCAGCCATCGCGGAGGCGTTCCGAGGCCGAACCAATCATACCCGTTTCTTCCCCGCTTGCCCCAATCCCGCCCCTCGTTCCCTCGCCAATTCGTGGGGCGCGTGAGGCGATGCTCAACTGAATCGGCCGGTCCTGTCGAGCGGAATTGGTTAAGCGAGCACGGCAGTATTTGCCGCGACAGATATTAATAATGCCTTAACAAACGATCGCCAAATCGAATGCTTCCGATTTCATATCAACGATTTGGTTGGTTAATGCGGAATTGATGGCGAAATTGCGCCGCCCCGCGTCTTAACCGGTTGTTAACCATACGCAGGGCAAGTTTTGCCGTGTGACGCGCCGTCGGCCAGCCGGCCGGTACGCCGGGCGCGTGGTATCTTGGAGGGCGTCCATGGCGATCACGGATATCTCGCTCCTGTCCGCGCTGCGCACGCGCATGCAGTGGCACCAGGAGCGCCAGCGCGTCCTCTCCGAAAATGTCGCCAACGCCGACACGCCGAGTTTCCGGCCGCGCGATCTCGAGCCGCCGCGGTTTCAGCCGGCGGCGACGGCCATGTCCAATCCGGGCGCCGCGCCGCGCGTGACGCTCGCCCGCACCGACCCCGGCCATCTTTCCGTTTCGGCCGGCGCCACCAATTTCGGCGCCAGCCGCAAGGCCGGCTACGAGGTGCGCCCCACGGGAAACGCGGTCAACCTGGAGGAGGAGATGATGAAGGTCGCCGCCAACCAGATGGACTACCAGGCCGCGACGACGCTCTACAGCCGCAGCCTCGGCCTGCTCAAGACCGCGATCGGCAAGCGCTAGCGCGGCGGGCCCGCGCGATCGCCACGGAAGGGAGCCCGGACGATGGATTTTCTCAAGTCGATGAGCATCGCGGCGTCGGGCCTGCGCGCCCAGGCCGGCCGCATGCGGGTGATCTCCGAGAATATCGCCAACGCGGATTCGACGGCGAAGACCGCCGGCGGCGATCCCTATCGGCGCAAGGTGCCGACCTTCAGCTCCGAACTCGACCGCTCGCTGGAGGCCCGCGTCATCTCGCTCGGCCGCGTCCAGCCCGACAATTCGAATTTCCGCGTCAGGTATGAGCCGGGGCATCCGGCCGCCGACGCCAACGGCAATGTCAAATATCCGAACGTCAACACGCTGGTGGAAATGACCGACATGCGCGAGGCGCAGCGATCCTACGAGGCCAACCTCAATGTGATCGGCGCCACCCGCCGCATGATCCAGCGCACGCTCGACATTCTCAAGGCTTGAACCGGGAGCTTGAACCATGGCCACTCCCTCGATCGCATCCGACGCCTATGCCAAGCTCGCGCGGCTGGCCGACCAGGCGGGCGGCGCGCGGCCCGCCGCGCAGGGCGGCGAAACGGGCGCGACCTCCTTCGGCTCGCTGCTCAAGGACGCGCTCGGCGCCACGATGGACGCCGGACGCAAGGCCGACGCGCAGGGCATGGCGCTCGCCTCCGGCAAGGCCAATGTGGTCGACGTCGTCACCGCGGTCGCCGAGACCGAGGTCGCGGTCGAAACCCTGGTGTCGGTGCGCGACCGCGTCATCCAGGCCTATGAAGAAATCATGCGGATGCCGATCTGAGCGCGGCGGCGGAATTCGGGAGCGGACGGGATGACCGGTGGCGAGGTGCTCGATATCGCGCGCGACGCGATCTGGACGTTGATCCTGGTGTCGAGTCCCTTGATGCTCGTCGGCCTGGTGGTCGGCGTGGCGATTTCCCTGGTGCAGGCGCTGACGCAGATTCAGGAAACGACGCTGGTGTTCGTGCCGAAGATTCTCTCGATATTCCTGGCGATGCTGCTGGCGCTGCCGTTCATGGCGGACGCGCTTTTTAGCCACATGCTGCGCCTGACCGCGAGAATCTCGGGCGGCTAGAGCAAGATGCCGTAAAGCGCGAAACGGCTTTCGGACGACATCATGCTCTAACCCGGTGGAATCGATCACAATGATCTTGGATCGATTCGATCCGAGATCGTCGCGATCCAGCCACGGCCCGCGAGGGCACCGGAGCGAGGGCACCGGCGCGAGGGGCGTGGTGAGGCGCCGGGCGACGCGGCGAATCGGAACGGCGGTCACTGGTACCAACGCATGCGCATCGACATTTCGCTTCTTCCCGCGCTCGCCGTCTCCTTCATGCTCGTGTTCGCGCGCATCGGCGCGATGGTGATGCTGATGCCGGCGCTGGGCGAGGCCAATATCGCGGTGCGCGTGCGGCTGGCCTTCGCGCTGGCGCTGACGCTGATCCTGACGCCGCTGCACCGCGGCGGCTTTCAGGTCGATTTGAGTTCACTCGCGCCGGTCGCGACGCTGATGGTCCAGGAGATCGCCATCGGCATCGTGCTCGGCGCGACCGCGCGGATCACCATCGCGGCGCTTCACGTGGCCGGGTCGGTGGTCGCCCAGCAGCTCGGCCTCGGCTTCGTCACCGCCGTCGATCCGACGCAGGGCCAGCAAGGAATTCTGATTGGCAACTTCCTCACGCTGCTCGGCCTGACGCTGATCTTCGCGACCGACATGCATCACCTCGTGCTTGCCGCGCTCAACGAGAGCTACGCGCTGTTCCGCCCCGGCGAGATCATGGCCAGCGGCGACGTCGCGGCGCTGGCGACGCGCGCCTTCGCAACCGCGTTCAAGATCGGCATCCAGCTTTCCGCGCCGTTCCTGGTGTTCGGGCTGGTGTTCAATCTCGGTCTTGGCATCTTGGCGCGGCTGATGCCGCAGATGCAGGTCTTCTTCGTCGGCATGCCGTTGTCGATCCTGGCCGGCTTCTTCATTCTGCTCGTCGTCATCGCGACGATGATGGGAACATTCCTCGACTATTTCGGCGGCGTCATGCGCGATCTGGCGCCACGGGTCTGATGGGGAAGCGGAATGTCCGAAGAACTCGACGACACCGAGAAATCAGAAGACCCGACACAAAAACGTCTCGATGAAGCCAACGAACGCGGCGACGTCGTCAAGAGCCAGGAGGTCAACACCTGGTTCGTGATCGCGGCGGCGACGCTGGTGATGTCGACCTTTTCCGGCGATATCGGCGGCCGCCTGCGCGACTCGCTCGGCGCGCTGATCGCCAATGTCCACCTCGTTCGCGCCGACGGGCCGGGGCTTGCCGCGCTGCTCGGCGGAATCGAATACGCGCTGATCGCCGCGCTCGGCATCCCGGTTCTGATCCTGACGGTGGCGGCGATCGCCGGCAACATGGTGCAGCACCGCCTGGTCTGGTCGATCGAGGCGCTCAAGCCCAAGCTCAGCAAGATTTCGCCCGCGAGCGGCTTCAAGCGCCTGTTCTCGAAGCAGGCGGTCGCCAATTTCATCAAGGGACTGATCAAGATCGCGCTGCTCGGCGCGGTGATGGTGGCGATCCTCTGGCCGCAGCGCGGACGGCTCGATGCGCTGGTGCGGATCGATCCGAGCGCCATTCTGGCGATGACGCGCGAACTCTCGCTCGACCTGATGGGAACGGTGGTCGCCATTCTCGCGGCGGTCGCGGTCGGCGACTACTTCTTTCAGTACCGGCAATGGTTCGAGCGGCAGAAGATGTCGCTGCGCGAGATGAAGGAGGAGTTCAAGCAAACCGAGGGCGATCCCCATGTGAAGGGCAGGATGCGCCAGATCCGCCAGGCGCGCATGCGCAAGCGCATGATGGCGGCGGTGCCGACGGCCTCGGTCGTCATCACCAACCCGACGCACTTCGCCGTCGCCCTGCGCTACGAGCCCGGCATGCCCGCGCCGATCTGCGTCGCCAAGGGCGTCGACGCCATCGCGCTGAAAATCCGTTCCGTGGCCGAGGACAACCGCGTGCCGGTGATCGAAAATCCGCCGCTGGCGCGTGGCCTCCACGCCACCGTCAAGATCGACGAGGAAATTCCGGTCGAGCATTACAAGGCTGTCGCCGAAATCATCGGCTATGTGATGCGGCTCAAGCGCGGAATGGGGCGGTCGGGCCATGCCTGACGTTCGGTCATGGCGGATCGATCGGCCGCGAAACCGTCAAATTGACCGATTTGCGCGCGCTATTCGCGTCGGGCTTGGCGCGATTTGAGTGGGATGCGGCGTGATCCGGTCCCGCGTCGCATGCCGGGGAGGCGCCGCGCGATCGACGGCAGCGATCGCCTTGGTCCGGCGCGAGGGGCGGGAAGGCCTTGCGCCGCCGGGGCCGATTCAGGCAGTGAGAGAGGCGCGGCATTCGGCGACGGGGGCCGGTCCCAGGGCCGCGGGCGCCGGCTCCCACGGGAGTTCCTGAGCAGATGACGACCGATTCCAACGAATGGCCAGGACACCCGGCGGTGGATCGCGGTTCGGCGACGCGGCGCGGCGGAAGCATCACGCTGGTGGTGGTGATGGCGCTCGCGGTGGTCGGCGTCGCCGCCGTGCTGATGCTGCTCGGCCGGACGCAGGCGCAGCCTTATATCATGGCGCTTCTGGTGCTTCTGTCGATGGTCGGCCTGTTCGCGCTGTTGGCGCTGGCCGCGGGCATGTTGCGCGTCGCCGACCGCGCCGGGGATGATCCGATCACCCGGCCGCTCGCCGACAACGCCCCGGACGGCACCGTCGTCACCGACGCCCACGGCCACGTCGTCTACGCCAACGCCGCCTATCTGGCGATGACCGGCGCGACCGGACCGCACGACGTGCGTCCCGCCGAACGCGCCTTCATCGGCGATCCCGACGTTTCCGAATCCGTCTTTCGCCTGCTCAAGGCCGCGCGCGAGGGCAAGCGCCTGGTCGAGGAGGTGCGCGTCGCCGACAATGGCGAGGCGCGCTGGCTGCGCATGCGCGTGCGTCCGCTCGGAACCTCGCGCGCCGACGCCAAGCTCGCGGTCTGGATCATCTCCGACATCACCCGCGACCGCGTGCGCCAGGAAAACGTCTTTCAGGAATTGCGGCTGGCGATCGACTATCTCGATCACGCGCCGGCCGGATTCTTCTCGGCCAACGCCGACGGAACCATCGCCTATCTCAACGTCACGCTCGCCAACTGGCTCGATCACGACATCGCGCAGATCGGCACGGGCGACCTGAAGCTCTCCGACATCGTCTCCGGCGACGGGGCGGCGTTGCTCGCGGCGCACGCGCCGCTGCCGGGCGAGGTCCGCACCGAGGTGCTCGACGTCGATCTGAAGATGCGCACCGGCAAGACCATTCCGGCGCGGCTCTATCACAAGGTCGCGTACGGCGCCGATGGCCTCGCCGGCCCATCGCGGACGGTGGTGCTCAATCGCGCGCGCGACGCCGGCGCCGATCCGCAGCGCGCCGCCGAGGTGCGTTTCACCCGTTTCTTCAACAACGCGCCGATGGCGATCGCCACGGTCGACAAGGACGGCCGCGTCGTGCGCGACAACGCGCGCTTCGCCAAATTGATGCAAAGCCTCGGCATCGCCGCCGATCCGCAACGCTCGATCCTTGCCGCCGTCGGCGCGCAGGACCGGCGCGAATTCGAGGCGGTGCTGCGCCGCGCCGCCGACGGACAGGCCGACATCACGCCGATGGAGGCCGCGCTCGCGGGCCCGGCCGAGCGCTGGGGTCAGTTCGTCGTCGCGCCCGTCGAGCAGGACCGCGACACCGAGGCCGCGATCGTCTATCTCCTCGAGACCACCGAGAAGCGAACGCTCGAGCATCAGTTCACCCAGTCGCAGAAGATGCAGGCCGTCGGCCAGCTCGCCGGCGGCATCGCCCATGATTTCAACAACGTGCTTTCCGCCATCATGATGGCGACGGACTTCCTGCTCGCCGCGCATAAGCCGACCGACACGTCGTTCCAGGACATCATGCAGATCAGGCAGAACACCAATCGCGCGGCGAGCCTGGTGCGTCATCTGCTGGCGTTCTCGCGACGACAGACGCTGCGCCCGCAGGTGCTCGATCTCGGCGACACCCTGTCGGACCTGACGTTGCTGCTGCAGCGGCTGATCGGGGAGAAGGTCAAGCTCGATGTCGTCCACGGCCGCGACCTGTGGCCGGTCAAGGTCGACCAGTCGCAATTCGAGCAGGTGATCGTCAATCTCGCGGTCAACGCGCGCGACGCCATGCAGGAGGGCGGCCGGTTGACGGTGCGCACGCTCAACATGCCGGCGGGCGACAAGGCGGCGGCAAACCGCAAGGGAATGCCGGCGGCCGATTATGTGCTGGTCGAGGTCGGCGACACCGGCACCGGCATTCCGCCCGACATCATCGACAAAGTGTTCGAGCCGTTCTTCTCGACCAAGGAGGTCGGCAAGGGCACCGGGCTCGGCCTTTCGACCGTCTATGGCATCGTCAAGCAGACCGGCGGCTTCGTCTATATCGATTCGGAAGTGGGGAAGGGCACGACTTTCTCCATCTTCCTGCCGCGCCACGTGCCCGAAGCTGGCGCGAGCGACGCCTCGACGGAGGAGGCGCCCGCCGCCGCGCCCGCGCGCCCGGCCGATCTCACCGGCGTCGGCACCATTCTTCTGGTCGAGGATGAGGACGGGCTGCGTTCGCTCAACGCGCGCGGGCTGAAGTCGCGCGGCTATACGGTGCTCGAAGCCGCCAACGGCGTCGACGCGCTGACCGCCCTTGAAGCGCGCGACGGTGAGGTCGACCTCGTTGTCTCCGACGTGGTCATGCCCGAAATGGACGGCCCGACCATGCTGCGGGAGATGCGGTCGCGCAATCCGCATCTTAGGATTATTTTCGTATCCGGCTATGCCGAGGACGCCTTCGCCCGCAGCTTGCCGGAGGGCCAGCAATTCGCCTTCCTGCCCAAGCCTTTCACGCTCAGCCAGCTCGTCGCGACGGTGAAGGAAACGCTCGCCAAGCCGAATTGAGAAAGGCGCGGGCAATTCCCGCAAAGAAGCGGAAACCACTTTCGCGGCGGGGATTTGCTCAATTCTCCAAATCCGGTCCATTTCCACGTCGTCGCGACGCTCGCGCGGCGCATTGCAAATGCTCCACGCGCCGCGACGCCGCGCCGCAGGGGCTCCCCGCGCCACGGTCTTTCATTTTGTCCGCCGATAGCCACTTATGCGGCGATCTTCCCCAGCCGGGGAAAACAAGGGGTTGGAAAATGCGGTTCAGCAACCTGGGTTCGTATGTCAGGATTCTCGCGGTGGCGTTGGCGCTCGCCGTGCCGGCGGCCCTCGTCATCTCATCGGCCGACGCGCGCATCGGCGGCGGCTCAAGTTCCGGCTCGCGCGGCTCGCGCACCTATTCCGCGCCGCCCGCGACCCGCACCGCGCCAAACGCGGCCCAGCCGATGCAACGCACGATCACGCAGCCGGGAACTCCGTCGTCGAGCGCGGCGGTTGCCAATCAGGGCGCGCGCGGGGGCATGTTCGGCGGCCTGTTCAGCCGGCCCGGAATTCTCGGCGGGCTCGCGGCGGGCTTCCTCGGCGCCGGCCTGTTCGGACTTCTGTTCGGACACGGGCTGATGGGCGGCCTCGGCGGCTTCGGCTCGATCCTCGGCCTCATTCTCCAGATCGTCCTCATCGTCATCGTGGCGCGCCTGATCATGAACTGGTGGCAGCGCCGCAACGCGCCGGCCTTTGCCGGTCCCGCGCAAGGCATGAGCGCCCGCGACATGCAGGGGCATGAACCCTCGGGCCTCGGTCTCGGCATGGGTTCGGCGACGGGTTCGGCGGCGGCGCTTGCCGTCACCGAAGGCGACTATCAGGACTTCGAGCGCCTGCTTGGCGAAATCCAGACGGCCTGGTCGAACGAGGACATCAGCGCGCTGCGAACGCTCGCGACGCCGGAAATGGTGTCGTACTTCTCCGAGGACCTGACCGCCAATGCCAGCCGCGGCGTCGTCAACAAGGTGACGGACGTCAAGCTCCTGCAGGGCGATCTTGCCGAAGCCTGGCGCGAGGGCGCGACCGACTACGCCACCGTCGCCATGCGCTTCGCGCTGACCGACGTGACGCGCGACCGCGCCTCGGGACGCATCGTGGAAGGCGGCGAGGAACCGACCGAGGCGACGGAAGTGTGGACTTTCCGCCGCGACGGCGGCGGCCGCTGGCTGTTGTCGGCGATCCAGCAGACCTGATCACGTCATTTTCGGATAGCGAAGAAAAGGGAAGAGGGCTGCGGGTCGCGCGGCCCTTTTTTCGTTCGCGGTCGCGGTGACGGCCGATATCTTCGCGCCCGCGAAGTCCGCGCGCGAAAGGTTGATTTCGCGCGCCACGATCCGAGGGCTACCGTCTCGATCAGCGGCGGGAACTTCGTATGCGCCGCCGCCGTGGATGATACTTGCCAAGGTGATTGGCGGTTGGCGCCTCGTAGGATCGGGGTGTCGACCCAGCAAAGGATGATCGAGCGATGTGCGACTTTTCATCTATTTTCAATTGGTTCCTCGGGGTCGATGCGGCACTTCTGATTGGCGCGGGTCTGGTTGCCACCGCCGTTGCCGCCAATCTCACGATTATTGGATCGCTTGGCGCGGTCGCGGTCTACTTCGGTGCCGCGGCATCCTTCGGTGTCGCGTTTTGGGCGATCGATAACGCGGCCGATGCGTTGGCGTCGTCCGCGTGCAGTTCAACGGCTTGCGCGGCGCAATATGCGGACGCGCTGGGCAAGATGCGCGCGGTAACCGCCAGCGCTGGCGCGATGGCCTTGGCGGTCACGGCCGCGGGACTTGCGTCGGGTATTCCCGTCCTTGGCGCCTCGCTGATGGCGGCGACCGGCGCCGCGTCGATCACTCTGGGAATTCTGCTTGGCTTGGCCGTGTCCGCCGTGCGGGCGCTGCAGGAATGCCTGACTGCGGTGCCGCCACCGCCGGCGACCGTGGTGACCGAGGTGGTCACCTGGTTCGTCGCGGTCGTGCTGATCGCGGTGGGTCTGACCGCGCTCGTCGACGGCGCGCAGAAGGCTCGCCCCGAATCACCCGTGCCGAAGGATATCGGCTGATCGCGCGAGCGACGGCCTAATTCGAAACTTGCCGTGCGATGGCCGGCCTCGGCGATCCGCTGGATCCAGGACCGGCCGCCGCCGCGCGCGCCGGTGCGCCGAAAGGTCGCACGATCCGAATAGCCGCCGTGCCACGGCGTTTCCTTTCCTTCGCGCGTGTGCTGGCTTGAGATGGGGACACGTCGCGCGAAAGCGTGATTTGCCCCGGGGAATTTTCATGGCTCTTGTGGTGTTGTTGTAACCGGACGGAGGACCGCTCGGCGGCGGCCGTCGCCGGAGTACGGTGAACGTCGGTATTCATCTGGAGGAATTGGATGTCCAAAGCTCTCGCTCTCACACTCGCGGCCTCGCTCTTGCCCGCCATGGCCGGCATCGCCGTCGCCCAGCAGGCCAATATGAGCTTCTTCGTCACCAGCGCGGGTCCCGGCAAGGGCGGCGATCTCGGCGGCATCGAGGGTGCCGACAAGCATTGCCAGACGCTGGCGGCCAGCGTCGGCGCCGGAGGGAAGGTCTGGCGCGCCTATCTGTCGACGCAGCCGGCCGACGGCAAGCCCGCGATCAACGCCCGCGACCGTGTCGGCAAGGGGCCGTGGGTCAACGCCAAGGGCGCCGTCGTCGCCAAGGACGTGGCCGAGCTTCACGGCGAGAACAACCTTTCCAAGCAGACCGCGCTGTCGGAAAAAGGCGATGTCATTTCCGGTCGCGGCGACGCGCCGAACAGGCACGACATCCTCACCGGTTCGCAGGCCGACGGCACCGCGTTTCCGGCCGGCGACGACCGCACGTGCAAGAACTGGACGAGCTCGACGCAGGGCGCGGCGATGGTCGGACATCACGACCGCATCGGTATCAACGACTCGCCGCCGATGAAGTCGTGGAACACGTCGCATCCCTCGCGCGGCCCCGAAGGCGGATGTTCGCCCGCCGATCTGCGCTCGACCGGCGGCGACGGGCTGTTCTATTGCTTCGCGGCGAACTGAGCGCACCGGCGTCGGCCGCCGCGATGTGACGGTTTTCCGACATGAAATCGCCGAAACAGCCGCGCCATCGACGCGGCTGTTTTCATATCGGGCTTGACCCCGTTCGCGCCGGATCGGATCGTGCGGCGACGGAATCGCGTCGAAGCGAAGCTTCAACGGGGAGGGGCGCATGCGACCGGGTTGGCGCGGGTTGGGCTGGGCGCGGGTGAGGCGCGCGGCGAGCGTACCGATTGTCGCGCTGGCGATGCTTTGCGCGGCGGCGGGCATCGCGCCGGCGCAGGACGGCCAGACGGTCCGGGTCGCGACGCGCGTGCTGCCGCCGATGGTAATCGAGACCAACGGCGAACTCACCGGCTTCAGCATCGACCTGTGGAACGAGATCGCCAGCCGGCTCAAGCTGCGCACGTCCTATCAGGTCAATCCCGACGTGCGCGCGCTTCTCGCCCAGGTCACCGACGGATCGGCCGATCTCGGCATCTCGGCGATCTCGATCACCTCGGAGCGCCACAAGGTGGTCGATTTCTCCCAGCCGATGCTCAACGCCGGGCTGCATATTCTCGTGCGCGGCCAGGGCGAGGCTGAATCGAATCCGCTGACCGATCTCTTGCGGCTGCTGTTCTCGCCGGCGATCCTGGTCTGGCTCGGCATCGGGCTGTTGTTCATTATCGTTCCGGCGCATCTCGTCTTCCTGCTGGAGCGTCGTCACCCCAACGGCATGATCCCGACGACCAACTATTTCCCCGGCATCTTTTACGCGATGTATTGGGCCGCCTCGACGCTGGCGACGCAGGCCGATTCCATGCCGCGGCACTGGATCGCCCGAATCCTCGCGGTGCTGTGGATGTTCACCGGCGTCGTCTTCGTCGCCTTCTACACGGCGCAACTGACCGCGACGCTGACGGTGCAGCGCATTCAGGGCTCGATCAACGGTCCCGACGATCTCCCCGGCAAGCGGGTCGCGACCACGCGGGGCTCGACGGCGGCGGCCTGGCTGCGCGAGCAGCGCGCCGATGTCCTGGAAGTCGCGCGTTTCGAGGACGCATCGAGCGCGCTGGCGGAACGGCGCGTCGACGCGGTCGTGTTCGACGCGCCGGTGCTGCTCTATTACGCCTCGCATGAGGGCAAGGGGCAGACGCAGGTGGTGGGACCGGCCTTCCGCAAGGAGGATTACGGCATCGCCTTCCCCGCCGGCAGCCCGTTGCGCAAGCAGGTCGACGTCGCGCTGCTTGGCCTGCGCGAGGACGGCGGCTTCCAACGACTCTACGACAAGTGGTTCGCCGCCTCCGCCGAGAAGAAGTGACGCGCGCCTTCGCCGCGCGCTACTCCACCGCCTCCAGCGCGCGCCGCAGACGCCGGATGACCACGCC
The DNA here is from genome assembly GCA_041918675.1 of Xanthobacteraceae bacterium. Classification (GTDB taxonomy): domain Bacteria; phylum Pseudomonadota; class Alphaproteobacteria; order Rhizobiales; family Xanthobacteraceae; genus SCUB01. The sequence goes on along the minus strand of JAYRVF010000014.1, from coordinate 57,769 downwards.
GCGGGCGCGGTCGTCGGCCGCTTTCTCCATCGCCTCGTTGATGTCGATGAGAAGCTTCGACATGTCGTTGTGCCAATCGAGGCGCGTGACGCTTTCCGGCGCGAGCCGGCGGCGCTTGCCCGCGTCGCGCGGCGTCGGCGCGGGAGTGGACAGGTCGTAGCCGTCGTCGATGAGCGGCTGGAAGATCTTCGCCGGCTCGATCACGCGGTCGGCGATGCGCGCGGCGAGGCCCTGCATCCGCGGTTCCTCGCCATGGACGAGAAAGAGCCCGCGCTTGATCGGCCGCCGCGCCGCGATCCAGCGCGCGACTTCCGGTCCGTCGGCGTGGCCTGAATAGTCGTCGATCTGGCGGATGCGCGCGGCGACCCTGACTTCCTCGCCCTGGATCCGGACCACGCGCGCGCCGTCGACGAGGAATCGGCCGAGCGTGCCCTGCGCCTGATAGCCGACGAGCAGGACGGTCGCGCTCTTCTGCCACAGCCAACGCTTGAGGTGGTGGCGAATGCGGCCGGCCTCGCACATGCCGCTCGCCGCGATGATGATGTGAAAGCCGGAAAGCTTGGCGATCGCCTTGCTTTCGTCGACCGTTTCGGTGAAGCGCAGATGCCGCGAGGACAGCAGGCGCGCGAGGTCGACCTCGTCGCTCAAGCCGTTGCCGGCCTCGGCCGCGTGCGCGCGAAAGACCTCGGTCGCGCGGATGGCGAGCGGGGAATCGAGAAAGATCGGCGCGGGCGGAATTTCGCCCGTTTCCATCAGGCCGACGAGATCGGCGATGAGTTCCTGCGTGCGCTCGACCGCGAAGGCCGGGATGACGAGCGCGCCGCGGCCGGCGAAAGCCTCGCGCACCTCGGCGCTCAATTTCGCCCGGCGCGAGGACGGCGTGCTCGCCGGTCGATCGACATCGCCATAGGTCGACTCGCACACGACGTAGTCGAGATCGGCCGGCGCCTCGGGATCGGGTTGCAGCAGCTTGGCGTCCGGCCCGAGATCGCCCGACATCAGCACGCGCAGCGGCGCGTCCTTGCCGTTCTTGCCGGCGCGGCCTTGGTCGAATTCAAGCTCGATCGAGGCGGAGCCGAGCAGGTGCCCGGCGTTCCAGTAGCGCGCGCGGACGCCCGGGGCCGCCTCGAACCAGCTTCGATACTCGACCGGACGAAACGCCGACAGCGACGCGACCGCGTCCGCCTGCGTGTAGATCGGCGTGACCTCGGCCCGGCCGCGCGCGGCGTTGCGGCGGTTGAGGCTCGCCACCTCCGACTCCTGGATGCTGCCGGAGTCGGGCAGCATGAAGGTGCACAGGTCGATCGTACCGCGCGTCGCGTGGACCGGGCCGGCAAAGCCCGCGCGGGTCAGTTTCGGGATGAGGCCGGAGTGATCGATATGGGCGTGCGTCAGCAGCACCGCGTCGATATCGGCGGCGCGAAACGGAAACGGGCCGTAATTGAGTTCCTTCAGCGTCTTCGATCCATGAAACAGGCCGCAATCGACCAGAACGCGCGCCCGGTCGGTCTCGAACAGATAGCTCGACCCGGTGACGGTGTGGGCGGCCCCGCAGAATTTCAGCGTGACGGGCATGGCTGGCTCCGGACTTCGGGATGGGAGGCGACCTCGCGCGCGAGCGCGGCGGCGATGAGTTCATCGAGCGCGATCGCGTTGGTGGGGTGGGGCACGCTGGTGGTGGAGCGGACCGAGCGAATGCCGGCCGCGGCGAAATCGGCCATCGCGCTTTCGGGAAACAAGGCGTGGGTGACGAGAACGTCGATCGATCGCACGCCGCCCCGCGCGAGCGCCATGGCGCAGGCGATCAGCGTGCCGCCCGAGGAAACGAGATCGTCGACGAGAATGACGGGGCGATCCTTCAGCCCCGACAGATCCGCGAATTCGACGGCGACGCTGCGGTCGCCGGACCGCGTCTTGCGCGCGACGATGAAGGGAAGGCCGAGCGGATCGGCGAGCTGGCGAACCCATGGCGCCGATTCCTGATCGGGGCCGGCGATGATCGCGCGCGGATCGACGCCTTCGGCCCGCAGCTTGGCCGCCATCACCGGCATCGCGGAGAGGTGATCGGTTTCGATGCCGCCGAATACCTCGCCGAGGTCGCGGGCGCGATGAAGATGCGGATCGACCGTGACGAGGCGGTCGAATCGCGACGCGATCAGCGCGCCGATCGCGCGCTGGCTGATCGCCTCGCCGGCGCGAAAGGCCATGTCCTGGCGCATATAGCAGAGATAGGGCGCGACCAGCACCAGCCGCCGCGCGCCGCCGCGGCGCAAGGCTTCGGCGGCGAACAGCAGCGCGATCAGCTTGTCGTTCGGCCGGTCGAGCGAGGCATGGACGATCGTCGTCGCGCCCGCCGGCGCGACCGTCACGCGCAACTCGCCGTCCGGAAACGCGTGGACGTCGATGTCGTCGCGGGCAAGACCGAGGCGCGCGGCGATCGCGGCCGCCTGCGCGCGGTCGGCGGCGAAGGATTGCAGCGAGACGTCGTTCATGACGTGGCCGCGGCGGGCGCCGCCTTGCCGTCGATCTCGTAGCCGGAGTCCGCCGTCGCGGCCGTCACCGCCATGTCGAACTCGGATTCCGCGACGGCGTGAATGCGGTAGAGCGGCTCGCCCTGTTCGACGCGATCGCCGATCTTCTTGAACAGATCGACGCCCGCGCCCTTGTCGATCGGCGCGCCGGCGATACGGGCGAGACGGTTGAAGCGATAGCAGTCGATCGCGGCGACGACGCCGTCGCGCGGCGCGCGGATGTCGGCGGTCAGCGGCCCGAGACCGGTGTTGCAGCTCGTCGGTCCCTGCGCGTCGATGATGCGGTGCATCTGCTTGAGCGCGGCGCCGCTGTCGAGGAGTTCGCGCGCCCGCGCGTAGCCGGTGCCGCCGCGCATCGCCGGATCGTATTCGAGCAGGTGCGCCGCGAGCCGCAGCGACTTCTCGCGCAGATCGACCGGCGCGCGCGGCGCGTTGGCGAGCACGTCCATCACGTCGCGGGCCTCGAGCACCGGGCCGATGCCGTGCCCGATCGGCTGGTGGCCGTCGGTGATCAGCACCTCGACGGAGATGGCGTTGCGGTCGCCGACGAATTCGAACAGCTTGCGCAGGCGCATCGCCTCGCTCGCGTTGGCGACCTTGGCGGTGGGGCCGACCGGGATGTCGATGAGCAGATGCGTCGATCCCGCCGCCATCTTCTTCGACAGGATCGAGGCGACCATCTGCTCGCGCGTGTCGAGGCTGAGCGGACGCTCGACCGAGATGAGAACGTCGTCGGCCGGCGACAGATTGACGTGGCCGCCCCAGACCAGACAGCCGTTGCAGGCCGTCACCACCTCCTTCATTTCCTCGACGCCGAGATCGACGCGGGAAAGCACCTCCATGGTGTCGGCCGTTCCGGCCGGCGACGTGATGGCGCGCGAGGAGGTCTTCGGTATCATCAGCCCATGCGCGGCGACGATCGGCACCACGATCATCGAGGTGCGGTTGCCGGGAATGCCGCCGATGCAATGCTTGTCGACGACGAGCTTGCCGTTCCACGACAGTTGCGTGCCGGCGCGGGCCATCGCGCCGGTCAGCGCCAACAATTCGTCGCTGGTCAGAAAGCTCGCCGAGCCGATCAGGAACGCGGCGATCTCCATGTCCGAGTAGCGGTAATGGGCGAGGTCGTCGACGATCGCCTCGATCTCGCCGGCGCTCAACGTGCGGCCGAGAATCTTGGCCCGCACCGCCTCGAGACTGCCGGGCGGCGTCGCGGGGGCGACGGTGACCATGCTGCCGGGCGGCAACGCCAGGCGGCGAAAGGCGGGCTCGGCGAGCCCCAATTCGCCCGCGCCGACGAGGCTGTCGTCGTCGGTGATCAGCAGCGTCGCGAGCAGCGACTTCTCGCCCGCGCGCACGGAAACGCGGCTGAAGCCGCGAAAGACCTCCGGGCGGAACGCCCGCGAACGCCGCGACATCACGGCGACGTTCTCGCGGCCCGTGTCGATACCGACACGGCTGATTTTCAATTGGGAGAGCGCCGCGCCCTTGTCAGGCATTTCCCGCCAAATCCCGGACAACATCCCGATTCACGCGACGCGAATGCTAGCACGGAGCCGCGCGGGAGGGACCAAAAACATCCCCGGGCGGCGATCGGCGCGCCGCCGACGCCTTGGCGCGCCAGCGAGCTCCCGCCAAAGTTTGCTAGAGAACGGTGAATTTCTCCGTCGATTCGTTGTAGCGCACGAAGGCGTACCAAAGGAGAAGCAGGATCGCCGCGACGGCGAAGGCCGCGCCCCAGCCGCCGAGCGAATTCGGCAGGAAGGTCTGCACGCCGAGCTTTGTCATCAGTCCGTTGAACGGGTCGTCGAGATTGTCCTCCGACACGGTCAGGCCGGTCTTCTTGAGCACGGCATAGGCGATCGAGCCGCTCCAGGCGAAGAAGAACGTCGCCACCCACAGCTTGAGATGACCTTCGCCCATGCGCCAGAGCGCGCCCGAGGCGCAGCCGCCCGCGAAGATCATGCCGACGCCGAAGATGACGCCGCCGACGAGCGAGCCGATCCAGAACACCGGAGGGATGGCGATATAGGGATCGATCGTCTTGGCCTTGAACAGCAGCGCGGCCATCGGCACGCCGATCAGAATGCCGACCATGATCGCCTTGGTCATGGTGCCTTCGCCGGTCATGAACGGCTCGCGGAAGGCGCGGGCGAAGCAGATGCGCGAGCGATGCATGACGAAGCCCATGGCGAATCCGGCGACGATGATGACCGCGCGCGCGGCGAGGCGCTGGTTGTCCGAGCCGTACCATCGCGCCGCCCAGACCAGCACCGCGACCGCGATCGCAAGTCCGATGAAGGGAAACAGCCGAATCAGCGCCGGCGGCATCGACCGGACCGGCGGGGCCGTCATGCCCCATTCGATGTTGTCGAGCGTCCACAGCAGCGCCTTGAGCCCGATCAGCGCGCCGACGACGAGGCCGGCCCACATCGCCCAACCGGCCGGCGAGGAATGCAGCACCGGCGTGAAGAAGCCGCCGGTGGTGCAGCCGCCGGCGAGCGCGGCGCCGGTTCCCATCAACGAGCCGCCGAACGCGGCCCAGATGAATTCGAGCTTCGGCGGCCGGTTGACGGTGAACTTGCCCGACATCAGCGCGGCGACGAAGGCGCCGACGACGAGCAGCATGTTCATCAGCGACATCTGGTGCATCAGCGGGCTGTCGAGCTCGGCCGGCAGGCCGAGCACGCGGCCGAGGCCGATCGACTGGTTGAACCAGTCGCCCCACAATTTGAGGCCGCCGAAAATGCCCCAGAACAATCCGTTCGCCATCAGCGCCAGAATGGCGATGACGAGAAGGACGACGCCGAATGTCGGCGACCATTCCTCGACGAAGACGCGCTTGTAGTCCTCGGCGAATCCGCCGATCCAGTTTGCCGGTCTGCTCATGGCCGTTCGCTTTGGTTGGCGCGACCGCGCGACGCGCGGATCGCGTCGGTTGCGGGGTCGTCTTAGTTGCAGGTTGCGGGCGCGTCGCCGTCCTTGGCGCCGTTGATGACGAAGGCCTTCACGTCCTCGAACAGATCGGCGTCCGACACCGCGCCGAACTTCTCGGCGACCTTGTTGCCGGCCTTGATGGACGCGCGGAACTGCTGCGAGATGAACTGCTTCACCGTCTCCTTGCCGCCCTGGTGCTTGTCGGCCTGGAGATAGGCGGTCCATTCCGCCTTGGTGTACTGGTTCGGCGCGATGCCTTCCGGCTTCGCCGCCATGTGGCAGGGCGTGCAGACGCCGCGATAATAGACGCGGCCGCGCTTCCAGTCGCCGTCATAGGCGGACGCCGCCGACGAGACGCCGATCACGGCGGCGAGGGTGAGCGCGGTGGCAACGATGCGGTTCATGTTGGTCTCCTGAGTTGGACGGGCCCGGCCGAAATGCCGCGCCGATCGATCAATCCACTTCCTCCCAGCCGGTGATCATCGCCTTGAGGTGCGAGGTCACGGTATGGCCGGCGGTCGCGAGATAGAGATGGGCGATGAGGAAGACGAGCATGATGAACGCGCCGAGGGTGTGGCCGAGCGCGACCCATTTCAGCTCGAGGCCGGAAAGGCCCCACTTTCCCCATTCGCCGTGGAACAGATAGAGCCAGCCGGTGACCCAGATCAGCGGGCTGACGACGAGCAGGATGGCGAGATAGGAGATGCGCTGCAGCGGATTGTGCTTGCGCAGCGTGGTCTGGCGGAAGGGATGCGGCGCGTTGACGAAAATGCCGCGGCTGTAATAGTCGGCCATGGCGCCGATCTTCTCCAGCGTGGGGATGTACTGCTTCCATTCCCCGGTGGTGAAGTGCCAGAAGATCGCGAACACCCAGAGCCCGACCAGGCACCAGGCCGCCGTGGTGTGCAAATCGACCGCCTTGGCGAAGCCGAACAGCTTGTAGACGCCGTGGACCTCGAACCCCGTCAGCATCAGGAAGATGATGAGGCCGGCCTGGCTCCAGTGCCAGAACCGCTCGAAGCGCTTGAAGACGTAAATTCGTTCGCTCATGACATCCCCCCTCACGCCTTCGCCGATTTGCGCGACATCACGAAACGCAGCGCGCCGTGGCCGATCACGCCGGCGAGCGTGAGCGCGGCGAGCCATCCCATCAGCATGTCGAGCAACGCCCAGCGGTCGCGCCCGGGCATGTAGACGCCGCTGATCTTGGCCAGCCGTCCGCCCTCGCGGACATGGCATTCGACGCAGGCCAGCGCCTCGGTCTTCGGCGCGACCATGTGCGTGATCGGCCATGACATCTCGGTCTTGATGAAGTCGTACTTGCCGGAGAAGGGCGTGTTCGAGGTCTTCATGCCGACCTCGATCGCCTTGTCCCAGCCGAAATTCGACCAATAGGCCGCCTCGTCGGTGCCGGCGGTGTGCGGCGTGATCAGCGTCTGGTTGACCGGATCGAAGGGCTGCGAGCCGCGGAACACCTTGACCGGCCAGATCAGCGACTTGCCGTCGTTGGGTCCGCCGCCGAGGCGATTGATGCCGACGGGCTCATTGTCCTTCGACACCTTGTCGCCGAGCAGCGTGTATTTCACCTCGCCGTTGAACCAGACATATTCCGGCGCGATGTTCTCGGCGAGCCTGAAGTCGCCTTTGCGCGAGTCGTAGATGATGTGGCCCTTCTCATCCTTGATGATCTGGGGCTTGCCGTCCTTGAGCTTGCCGGCGGTCGACCAGTCCCAGGTGATCTTGGTGGCGACGCCGCCGCGCGCGATCTTCGGGATGTGGCAGGTCTGGCACGCGATCTTTTCGGCGTGCAGGTTGAGGCGCGCCTCGCTCTTGTGCGGGGTGTTGCCGTGGCAGGCCACGCAGGTCGTCGGGCTCTTGGCCTCTTCCTTGCCGCGCATCATCGCGCCGCCCTTGGGCATGGCGACCGGCGTGTAGCGGCTGCCCGCGACGTCATGGGCCGAGCCCTTGTGGCAAGTGCCGCAGGTGAAATCGAGGCCGGAGGCGTCCATGTGGACGTCGAGCGCCTTGTCCGGAGCCGCGAGCGAGGAATCCATGTCGCCGTGCTTGACCCCGTCGCCGCCGCCGCCGTTGAAATGGCAGGCCCCGCAGGTGTCGCGGCTCGTCTTGCCGACCTTCTGCGCGATCTTGGACAGGTCGGGCGCCTTGGTGATCTTGCCGGAGCCCGGCGGGATCTCGGTGTCCTTGTAGAGCGGGTGACCGGCGAAGCCCGGGTACTTCTTATAGGCGCCGGTGGTGTCGTGGCAGGAGAGGCAGTCGACGTTGTTCTCGACGGTGAAGTCATAGCTGGCGTCGGTCCAGCCGTAGCCGATGTGACAGCTCGTACAGTAGGGGTAATTGGACGGGATCGAGATGCAGAAATTGTTGAGAACGTTTTTCTTGCCGAGGAGCTGCTTCGATTCGGGGTTCAGGAACTCCCATTTCCAATGTTTGGTGCGGTGGACCTGCTTGGCCGCTTCCGTGTGGCAGCTCAAACACGCTGCCGTCACGTCGGGGCCGGTCGCAAAAGGCTTCTGCAATTCCTTGAATTTCGTGTGGTCCGCGGTCGTATTGAGCTTGAAATTCGTGTATTCGGCGTGTGTCGGAGCCGAAATAACAAGCGATCCGAGGATTGCGATCGCGAGCGGTGCTAGATACCTCGCCATGATCCGTGCTCCCGTCCCCAATTCACCAATTTCGAACATTCTTATATTTGCATATATGAAAATGTCAGCTCCAAAATGCCTTTGGACCATGATTTGAATCAAGGGTCCGCCTCAGTGGCAGAATATCGCCGAATCGAGGTATGCGTTTTTTGCGTAACTCATGGGTCCTGACGAATCGGCCTGGGGCAGGTACGACGCCATGATCAGGCGATTTCACGAGGCAAATCCCGCATGACCCGATCCACGCCTTCGACCGGATCCAAGTCCGAGCCTTCCGCCACTCCGCGCGGCGACCTCTCCTTGCGCACCATGGCGATGCCGGCCGACACCAACGAGAACGGCGACATTTTCGGCGGCTGGTTGCTGAGCCAGATGGACCTCGCCGGCGGCATCTTCGCCTCGAAGGTCGCCGGCCATCGGGTCTCGACGGTGGCGATCGACACCATGACCTTCCGTAAGCCGGTGTTCGTCGGAGATGTCGTATCGGTCTATACCGACCTCATCCGCATCGGCACGACCTCGGTCGCGGTGCGGATCGAGGCGTGGGTCATGCGGCGCGCGCAGACGCACGCGATCTTGGTGACCGAAGGTTGCTTCACATTCGTCGCGATCGACAATGAGGGTCGCAAAATGCCGATCCAGCGCTAGCGCGCGATCGGGCGAGGCGGACCCGCACGTCCGGAAATGGCGCTCGCCGATTCAAATCGCCGGCGCGCGGCCGGACGTGAAGCCGGTTCCAACTTCAGCGGGATCCGCTCTAGCGGTTGGTGAATTTCGGCGCGCGCTTCTCGACGAAGGCGGCCATGCCTTCCTTGCGGTCGTCGGTGGCGAAGGTGCCCTGAAAGCGCGCGCGCTCGAACAGCAGGCCTTCGGCGAGCGGCATCTCCTCGGCGCGGTTGATCGCCTCCTTCACCGCCATGGTCGCGATCAGCGACATCGCGGCGATCTTGTTCGCGGCGGCGAGCGCCTCGTCCATCAATTTGTCGGCCGGCACGACGCGGGCGACGAGGCCGCAGCGTTCGGCTTCCGCCGCGTCCATCATGCGGCCGGTGAGGCAGAGGTCCATCGCCTTGGACTTGCCGACCGAGCGGATCAGGCGCTGCGTTCCGCCGAGGCCGGGAATGGTTCCAAGCGTGATTTCGGGCTGGCCGAATTTCGCGGTGTCGGCGGCGATGATGAAATCGCACATCATCGCCAGCTCGCAGCCGCCGCCGAGCGCGAAGCCCGCCACCGCCGCGATCGTCGGCTTGCGGCAGGTGAAGACGCGGTCGCCGCGCGCGTGCGTCATGAAGTCGGCCTTGACCATGTCGACATAGCTTTTCGGCTGCATCTCCTTGATGTCGGCGCCGGCGGCGAAGGCCTTCTCGCTGCCGGTGACGATGATGCATCCGACCGATTCGTCGCCGTCCAATTCGTCGATCGCCTCGGCGATCAGGAGCAGCACGCCGAACGACAGCGCGTTGAGCATTTTCGGCCGGTTGAGGCGGACGATGCCGACGGCGCCCTTGCGTTCAACGATGATGTCCTGGTTGTCGGTCATGGCGGCCCCGCGCTGATGGGAAAGGAAGGAACGGCGAATTTTGGTGCCGCGGGGAAAGGCCCGCGGGCGCCGTCAATCTGCCCGCTCGGCCATGAGGGTGCAAGGGGGACGCAACGCCGGCGCCCCGGGGGCGCGGGCCGGTTCGCGCGTTACGCGAAGATCAGGCGGAGCGCCGAGGCCACGGCCAGGAGAACGGCGAAACCGACGAACATGCGCCCGATGGCGGTCGCGCCCTGATCACCCGACGGCTCGACCAGTCGTTCGGTGAAACGGGCAAGGAACGCGAAAGTCGAATCCTCCGATGACGGCGGGATCTCCGACCCGGCGGCGACCGGGGTCGCGCCGGCCGCCGGGCTTGCGGCGCGATCGAGTTCATTGAACTCGGCCGCCGTCAGGACTTGCGTCGCGGCGGGCGCTTGCGTGGGAGCTTGCGCGGGCGTTTGGGCGGAAGTTCGCGCCGGAGCCTGGGTGAAATCGAATACGGGATAGGCGACGGCCGGCATCGACGACATCGCCGGGAAGGCGCTGGCCGGTACCTGCAAGACTGTCGGCGCGGCCTGAATTGGCGCGGCTTGTGCCGAGCCGGCTCGCGGCGCGTCGCCGGCGGGCTTTTCGGCCGCCGCGTCGAACAACCGCACGGGGAAGTTCTCCTTCGACGGCGGCGCCTTGTCGATCACCTGCGCGCGGGCGCGGCGGAAGCTCTCCCGCGCGCGCGCGTGGACCGATCGTCCGCCGACATAGCGATAGCGCGTGGCGCGGGCGCGGGGCCGTTCCGCGAGACGCATCGGCGCGCCCGCGGCGTCCGTTTTCTGAACCCCCGGGGCCTGCCCGGTCTCCGCGGCGCAGGGCTCGCCGGATCCCAATTCGCAGGCCGTCGCCGGCATGCCCGCGAAAGTTCCGATCGTGACGACCGTCAGCGCCACAAGAATTCGATCGCGCATCGTCGTTGTCCCCTCGTCGTGGCTTCGAGGGGCGGAGCAAAGGCGCGCGCCGTGTCGTCAAGACGGCGAAAAAGCGGAATTTTCCGTCAACTTTCGGGGCGCCGCGAGCGCGCCTTCGGCGGCCCGCTAGCCTTGGGCGGCGAAGCGCCGCGCGATCAGCGCGTCGAGCGAGATCGCGCCGGGCCCGCGCGCGATGGTCATCAGGAAGCAGGCCGCCCAGACGCCATGCGTCGGCCAGGCGTCGGGATAGACGAAGATCTCGATGATCGCCGTCATGCCGAGCAGCGCGAGCGCGGCGAAACGGCTGGCCAGTCCGACGACCAGAAGCAACGGAAAGAAATGTTCGGCGAAGGCCGCCAGATGCGCCCCGAGCGTCGGATTGAGGAGCGGCAGCGCGTATTCCTCGCGAAACAGCGCGATGGCGCTTTCGGTGACGCGCCAGCCGTCGACCTTGGTCTGGCCGGACTGCCAGAACACGGCGGCGGGAAAGACGCGCGCGGCAAGCCCGATGATCGCGTGGGGAACGCGCTCCATCAGCGCGATGATCGAGCGGACGAGACGCGTGGGCGCCGCGACCGGATGGGCCTGGGTGGTGCCGAGGATGGTCATGGGGCCTCCGGGTCGGAGCGAGAGGAGCGGGGCGATCCGGTCAGAAGGCCTGCGCCGAGAATATCGGCGAGGACGGCGACTGGATCGAATTCGGGGAACTGCGCCGCGACGCGCGCGATCGCCGCGCCGAGCGTGAGGGAGGTGCCGCCCCCCGCGTCGCCGAGCAGATCGAGCAGGATCGCCGCCCCGGGACGCAGGCGCTGGATCGTCACGTCGGCGTAAGGCCGGGCGACCGCGACGTCCTCGCCGGTCCAATCCTCGATCGGCGCGGGCTCGGTGATGCCGGCGTTCATGGCCCAGATCGTCGCGATCGGGTAGGCGGAGCGCACGACGTGAAGGCTCGGATGCGTGGTGACGCGGAGTTCGAAAAGCGCCCCGGGCGCTTGACCGGCGAGCGCGGCCGCTTCGAGCGGGGCTTCATCGGCGGCATGGAAAGCGCTCAGGCGCGCGGTCTCGACGCGGGCGATGTCGGCGAGGTAGGGGATTTCGGCCGCCGGCGGGAAGGTGGCGATGAAATCGCCGAAATCGTCGCCGAACAGGAACATCATCGGCGCGCGCGGCGGTCGCGCGCGGACATAGACATGCGCCATCGCGACGAAGAATTCCTCGCCGACGATGCGCTCGACGGCGGGAAATCCCGCGCGCAGGGCGTCGATCAGTCCGGTGACGACATTGTTGCGATAGACGGCGAAGCGGCGGTCGATGTCGCCGTCGCGCGCGCTCATGTCGGCGGGAACCTCGCGTTCGGGATCGAGCAATGCGCGGGCGAATTCGTCCTGAAGCGCGGATGGCGGGGTGGGCGTCGCTTGCGTCATCGTCGGTGGCAATGCCGGAGTCATCGGGCTCTCCATGGATCGGGTCAGGCCGCTTTCGCGCGAAGGCGCGCGATGAGGGCGTCGGCGCGGTCCGCCTCGGCGCGCAGGACCGGCCATTCGGGAACGTTGTTGTCCCACTCGATCAACGTCGCGACGGGGCCAAGGCGGGCGATCGCCCGTTCGTAGAGCCGCCAGACCGGATCGGCCACGGTGGAGCCATGCGCGTCGATCAGCAGCGGCTCGCCGGGGCTGGCGTCCTGATCGTGGCCGGCCAGATGAATTTCGCGCGCATGCGCGATCGGAAAGCTGTCGAGGTAGTCGTCCGCGTCGAAGCCGTGGTTGACGGCGCAGACATGGACGTTGTTGACGTCGAGCAGCAGCCCGCAGCCGGTGCGTCGGACGATTTCGGCGAGAAATTCGGTCTCCGGAATGGTCGAGGAGGCGAAGCGCACATAGGTCGCGGGATTTTCAATGAGCATGACGCGGCCGAGCGCGTCCTGCGTCTCCGCGATATGGCTGGCGACGCGCGCGAGCGTCTCCTCGGTATAGGGCAGCGGCAGGAGGTCGTTGAGGAAGGCCCCGCCATGGGACGACCAGGCCAGATGCTCGGAAAAGCTTTCCGGCTGATAGCGGTCGCAAAGTTGGCGCAGGCGGGCGAGGTGGGCGCGGTCGAGCGGCCCCGGCGCGCCGATGGATAGGCCGACGCCGTGGATCGACAGCGCGAAGCGTTCGCGCAAGGCGGTAAGTTGGGCATGCGGCGGGCCGCCGGCGCCCATGTAGTTCTCAGCGTGAATCTCGAAAAAGGCGGGCGCTCCCGGATCGGCGAGGATTTCGGCGAAGTGCTGGGGTTTGAAGCCGACACCGGCTCGTGATGGCAATTGGGTCATGATCGATGATCCGGGATCAAACGCGCGCCTTATGGGGCGGGATTTTGGGAGCTTTCGGGGAGAGGGAACGCGCGTTGCCGCGCGTTCCATCAGGTTGAGGCGGGCCGCCCGAGAAGGCCGGGCCGAAACGATCCGGCTTACGACTTGATCGGCTGCAGCGAGCCCATGCCCTTCGGCGTCTTCATCGTGCCGCAGGTGCCCTTGGCGACGAACTTCCAGGCGTTGCCCTGGTAGTCGACCTTGGAGGTGCCGGCGCAGGTGGTGCCCGGCCCGGCGGCGCAATCGTTCTTGCCCTTCATGGCGACGCCGTAGCACTTCTCCATATTGGAGGTGTCCATGGCGGGCTTGTCCTGGGCGACGGCGGCGCCCGCGGCGAGCGTGATGGCCGCGGCGAGGGAACCGGCGATGACGGAGGTGGACTTGGAGATCATGAGCATGAATCCTTGTGCGTGTTGCGGAGTTGGCTGAATTCGCTTCGGTCCGGCGCCGCCGGCGTCAGCATGACCAATTTCGCCGGGCCGCCGGGATTGTTACGGGGCTCACGAATCTGTGACAGTTCGTCCGGACGATGTAACAATCGGGTTCCCGGGACCGTATTGACCTCAGTTAAGGAGACCGCGTGGTCGAGCGTGAACGCGAATGGGCGCGACTGATGCGCGCGGCCAATGGCGGAGATACGGCGGCCTATAGCCGTCTGCTGACCTTGTTGACGCCCGTCCTGCGCGCGACCGCCCGACGCGGATTGTCGCGCGCCGGAAAATCGCCGGACGACGCGGAGGATATCGTGCAGGACGTTCTGCTCGCCGTTCACCTGAAACGCCACACCTGGCGGCAGGACGCCCCGTTCGGGCCGTGGGTGTTCGCGATCACGCGCAACAAGATCATCGACGCGCTGCGCCGTCGCGGACGCGGCGTTCACGTGCCGGTCGACGACTTCATCGACGTGCTGCGCGCCGAGCCCGAACCGGAAACCGTGCCGGCGCGCGAGGTCGACGCCCATCTCGACGAATTGCCGCGACGCCAGCGCGACGTGCTGCGCGCGATCGCGGTGGAAAGCACCTCGATCAAGGACACCGCCGCGAAACTGGCGATCAGCGAGGGCGCCGTGCGGGTGGCGCTGCATCGCGGCCTGGCGGCGCTGTCGGGCAAGCTGCGGGAGGACGAGGGATGAAAACCGACGATCTCATCGCCCTGCTCGCGGCCGACCAGCGCTCGCTTGCGCCGCCGGTCGGGCGGGTGCTCGGCATCGGGCTCGCGATCGCCTTGGTGATTTCGCTGGCGCTGTTCGGGGTGGCGCTCGGCCCGCGCGTCGACTTCGCCTCGGCATGGGCCAATCCGTTCTTCGATCTCAAATTCGTCGTGACGCTGACGCTGATGGCCGCGGCCGGGGTCGCGGCGCTGCGACTGTCGCGGCCGGAAATGAAGGCCGGGCCTTTCCTTCTTCTTCTCGCCGCTCCCGTGGCGCTACTGGCGCTCGGCATCGTGGCCGATCTCGTCTGGTGGCGCGGGGGAACGACCGCCTGGACGGCGCGGCTGGTGGGAACGAACGCGCGGGTCTGCCTCGTCGCGATCCCCGTGCTGGCGCTGCCCTTGCTGGCGGCGGCGCTGCTCGGCTTGCGGCATGGCGCGACGACCGCGCCCGGACTTGCCGGCGCCGTCGCGGGGGTACTGGCGGCCGCGCTTTCGGCGACGCTCTATGCGACGCATTGCACCGACGATTCACCGCTGTTCGTGGCGACCTGGTACACGCTGGCTATCGCGCTCGTCGCGGGAATCGGCGCGCTGGCCGGCCGGCGGGTTTTGCGCTTCTGATGACGCGAGCGCGCGCGGTGCCGCCGCGCCCGCCCTGCTCGCGGCGAGGCGCGCGACGTCCGACGGCGCGTCAGTTCGTCTCGGCGGGAAAGTTGATCGGCGAGCCGTTGCGCATGCGATAGAAGCGCAGCGCCTGCTGCGCCGTCGGCAGCCGCAGCCGCTCGTAGATCGCCTTGCTTAGGGCCGTGTCGTTGGTGTCCGTGCCGTTGAGGCCGGCGCGCATGCGCAGCAGCGCCGACACCGTCGGCCACGACAGACCGAGCGACTTGGCGATGACGAAAATCCCCTCCGAGCGCTGCTCGATCAGCATCTTTTCGGTGATCTCGGCGGGAAGGTCGATCATGCGCGCGAGCGAGGCGGAGACCGCCTCGAATTCGCCGGCGTCGATGAATTCGAGGAGCTGCCGTTCGTCGAGCTCGCCCTTGCGATGCAGAATCTCGACCCGCTGATGCGCGTCGATCGCGGCGATGGAGGCGGCGGCGGAGGCGGCCTGTTGCGCGGCGGTCGCCTGCTCGACGGCGTTGGCGACGTCGCGCGCGGCGTTGGGGTTGATCGCCTCCAGCCGCGACCGCACCTCGTTCGAGGCCTTGGCGAGCAGCGCGAGGTAATGCTGGCGGGGAATATCGTCGCGGCGGCAGATGGAGGTGGTCAGCCGCTCGTTGCCGTCGGCGCGCTCGACGAGACGGTTAAAGCCCATCTCGGAGAATTGCGCGCCTGGATTGGACACGGTCGAATGCACGACATCGTTGTCGCCGTGCTCGACCAGGGCGTCGGTGACCACGGGGCTGAGCGTGGCGCGGCGCGAAATCGCCAGCATATGCTCGCGGCCGCGCGTGCGCACGTTGTCGACCAGGTCGTCGTCGCTCAGGCGCGGCGACAGCGTCAGCACCGGGCCGGCGACCAGGATCGACTCGTCGAACGCCAGACGGCGGATCGTCTTCGGCGGCGCGTTGGAAACCGGCGCCAGGCGCCGCGCCAGGATAACCTTGGCGGACGTCTCGATCTCGCGCGTCAGGTAGTCGTAGACGTCGTCGAAGATCGCGACGAGTTCCTCGGAATATTCCGGCGCGCGGGTGACGAAAAGGTCGGTGACGCGCTGCAGCGCCTCGACCCGTCGCGCGACCGAACCGTTGGCGAGCGTTTCCTCGAGGTCGTCGAGCAGGCTCTTGCTTTCCGGGCCAGACGCCCGAGCGGCATCGGATGAGCTTTTTCGGAGCCAGCTGAACATGTCTACACCGAGGGGGCGAGAGAGGGAGAGGGGGTGTCGTCTTCCTGCTTGGTCGAACGTGGCTTGCCGGTCACGACCCGGTTGCGGCCGGTATGCTTGGCCGAATAGAGCGCGGCGTCGGCGCGCGCCAGAACGGTGTCGACCGTGTCGCCGGAGTAGACTTCGACGACGCCGGCCGAGAACGTGACGTCGAGGTTCGGGCTGATGCTGCTCCAATCGAGCGCGCGGATGAGGCCGCGCAAGCGGTTGAGCAACGCGGCCGCGGCTTCCGTCGAGGTGTCCGGCAGGACCATCAGGAATTCCTCGCCGCCAATGCGACCGAATTTGTCGATGGTGCGGATATTGGCGAAGATATTGATGCCGAATGCGCGCAACACCTCGTCGCCGGCCGGATGACCGAACTCGTCGTTGATGTTCTTGAACATGTCGATGTCGAGGAGCGCGATGCTGGCCGACGACTTGCTGCGCACGGCGCGGTGGATTTCGTCGTTGAGGTATTTGGTGATCGTGCGCCGGTTGGCCAGGCCCGTCAGCGGATCGATCTCGGCGAGCATTTCGATGCGGGAGAGGGCGTCGCGCAGTTGCACGCCGCGATGATAAAGACGCAGGCGCAGGGTGCCGCCATACAGTCCGACGATCACGCAGCGTCCGAGCGTCAGCATGAACGCGGCCAGCGTCACCACGCGCTCCTCGGGCGTCGCGCTCGGAATGATGAAGGGGATCGGGTGGAAATACGCCGCGACCGCGAACGCCAACATGGTGACGGCGAACACCGGAATCGCCTGTGACGCCTTCAGCCGGAGAGCGCCGAAGCCAAAGGCGACGAACATGACCATGAGAAACAGGATGCCGACCTCGGGAAAGAAATGGAGCAACCCAAGTTCGACCGCCGACGCCGTCAACACCTGCCACGAGGTGAGGAAGTGATCATCGTTGCGCTCGCTAAGGCCCGATTCGGAGATCAGGAAGAAGATCAGCGTGGGCGTGAAGGCGGCGGCCAAATAGATGAACGGCGCCACCATCGCCACCGAGCCGATCATGGCGTAGGCGGCAAGGATGAGTGCATCGATGGTGACACTGACGATGACGAAAAGGAGCGTCCGGCGACGCATCGTGGCGCGGTGCGCGCGGCGCACGCGTTCGGCTTCGTGGCCGCTCGGCGGTGAGTCCACCATGCCGTAGCTTGCGAGCCAAAGGCTGGTTTCGATCATACGGCGCCCTTCCCGGAGAGATGGACGCGGGGAAGGGTTTTCGAATCGGCGGCCTTGCCGCGCGCGCCGTCTGCGCGGAGGGACGCTTCTGAGAAATGAAGGCCGTGGCTCATGTTGACGCCGAGATGCGGATCAATCCACAGCTAGATACCGGTAAAGGTTTTCGTTTTTGTATCGCTGATGTTTTTTTGCATCTTCATCGAAGCATATGGTTGAGGCGGCGTTACGATTTCGGCCGTAGGCCAACGAGAAGGCGACTAGCTGGCAGCGTTTCGACCTTGGGCTGTGCGATGGGCTAAGTCGGACGAAACCAAGCAGCCCGAAATCGGCGTTTGCAGGTAATTAAATACCGTAATCCACCGTCGATGCTCTTGCTTCTTCGCCGGGGCGGTTCAAAAAAAGAGGGGCGATGACGCGATCCGGACTTCGGTTCGGCGTTCCGGGTCCGAACCCGAAACGGAGCGCGGGCGCGCCTGTCCTCTTCCGTGCCGATCGCGCCGCGCGGAGCCGATGAACGGATTTTCATGTCGACGTGAACCGGATCCCGGCTCGTGGCGACCAACCTTGTGAGTTGACCGGTGAACGCCACGCAGTCCGCCCCGGACGAAGTACTCATCGCTCGGATCGCGGGTGGCGACCGGCTGGCCATGCAGGTGCTGTACGCGCGGCATCACGTGCGGGTGTACAGGTTCGCGTTGCGGCTCGTGCGTAATGAGGCCGTCGCCGAGGATCTCATCAGTGATGTGTTTCTCGACGTATGGCGTCAGGCGGGCAAGTTCGAGGGCCGTTCGGCGGCGACGACGTGGCTTCTGGCGATCACGCGCTTCAAGGCGCTGTCGGCCATGCGGCGCCGGAGCGAGGCCGAATTGGACGAGGAGACCGCCGCTTCGATCGAGGATGCGTCCGACGATCCGGAAGTGGCGGTGCAGAAAAAGGATACGGGCGAAATCCTGCGCAAATGCATGACGGCGCTTTCGTCCGAGCATCGGGAAGTCATCGATCTCGTCTACTACCACGAGAAGTCCGTGGAAGAGGTGGCGGAGATCATCGGCATCCCGGAGAACACGGTGAAGACGCGTATGTTCTACGCGCGCAAGAAACTCGCCGAGCTGCTCAAGGCGGCCGGCGTGGAGCGAGGATGGCCATGACGACGTCGGGCAATCATATTCTGGAAGGCGAACCGGTGGGGGTCGAGGCCCTGCTGCCCTGGCACGCGGCCGGCACGCTCGGCGCGCGCGATGCCAAGCGCGTCGAGGAGGCGCTCGCCCGCGATCCGGCGCTGGCGCGCCAATACGCCGCCGTGCGCGAGGAACTCGCCGAGGCCATTCATCTCAATGAGAGCCTGGGCGCGCCGTCGATCCGCGCGATGGACAAGCTGTTCGCGGCGATCGATGCCGAGCCGGCGCGGCGTCCCGCCGTCCGGCTCGCGCTGATGTCGCGCCTGGGCGGCATGTTCGCCTCGTTCTCGCCCCGCGCGCTCGCTTATTCGGCGACCGCGGCCGCCATTCTTCTGCTCGCCCAAGCCGGGATCATCGGCACGGTCCTGCTCAAGCAGGAAGTCGCCCCGCAATATCAGACGGCGTCGGCGCCGCGCGCGGCAAAGGCCGCCGGTGCCGAGCTTCTCGTCGCCTTCAAGCCCGACGCGCGCGCCGCCGATATCGCCGCGTTCCTGCAGGCCTATCGCGCCGCGATCGTCGACGGACCCAAGGCCGGAATGTTCCGCCTGCGCGTCGGCGAGGCGGTCACGGCCAAGGCCGACCTCGACCGGCTGGTCGCCCGGATCGAGCGCGAAGCGGTCGTCGGCCTTGTCGCCGCCGCCGAATAATCGGAACATGCGCCGTCGGGGGGCGGTCTGATCGGATTTTCGCGCGGGACATAACCGCGCTCAGCCATGGGAGATGGCGATGGCGATCACTTCGTGGCACGGCATCCGTCGGCGCGCCGTCCGTTTGGCCGTCTTGGCGCTGTTGAGCGGCGCGGTCTGCGCCGCGACGGGCGTCGACGCCTCGGCGCAGTTCAACAATCTGCGCGCCGGCTACGGCGATTTCGCGCGCCGCCCGATGGTCAATGTCGGGCCGCGAATTCACTATTCGCCGAACATCAACGAGCCGTCCGGCGAACCGGTCGTACCGCGCCGGCCGAGGCTCATCAAGAAGCTCGATAACGACCCGGTCGATCCCGGCCCCGGCGGGTCCGGCAAGGGCGGACGCGTGGCCAAGGGCGGCCCCAAGACGCCCTATATCCCGAACGAGGTGCTGATCCTCTTCACCGACAATCCAAGCGAGGAGAGCATCAACCAGACCGCGCGCCGCTACGCGTTGACGCGGCTGGAGACACGGAACCTGCCGCTGATCGGGGCAAGCCTCGTGCGCTTCCGCGTGGCGAAGGGAAAGTCGGTGCCGGTCACCGTCGACGGCATCGAGGTCGGCGGCGACGTCCAGTTCGCGCAGCCCAATTTCCGCTTTCATCTGCAACAGGCCCAGGCCGCGCGGACCTCGGCCGGCGGCAATCCGCAATATCCCCCGGTCAAGCTCAGGCTTTCGGAGGCGCATACCGCCGCGACCGGCAGGGATGTGACCGTCGCCGTGATCGATTCCGGGATCGACGGCGGGCACCCCGAGCTTGCCGCGACGGTCGCTGAATCCTTCGACGCGCTGTCGAGCCGCGAGGGTCCGCACGCGCACGGCACCGGCATCGCCGGAGCGATCGCGGCCCACGCCCGGATAATCGGCAGCGCGCCCGCCGCCCGCATTCTGGCGGTCCGCGCCTTCGGCGTCGCCGAGAGCGGGGCTGAAAGCTCGACCTTCTCGATTCTCAAGAGCCTCGATTACGCCGCCGGGCGCGGCGCGCGCGTCATCAATATGAGCTTTGCCGGTCCGCACGATCCGCTGCTTCAGCGCGCCGTGACCGCGGCCGACTCGCGCGGCATCGTGCTCGTCGCGGCCGCCGGCAATGCCGGTCCGAAATCGCCGCCGCTGTTTCCCGCGGCCTATCGCGAGGTGATCGCCGTCACCGCGACGGATGCCTCCGACGCGCTGTTCGACGGCGCCAATCGCGGCGGATACATCGCGGTCGCCGCGCCCGGCGTCGATGTGTTGTTGCCGTCGCCCGGCGGCAAATATCAGATCACCACGGGCACGTCCTTCGCGGCGGCCTATGTGAGCGGCGTCGCGGCGCTGATGATCCAGCGCGATCCCCGGATCACGCCGGCGGTCATGCGCGACCGCCTGATGGCGACCGCCCAGGATCTCGGGCCGAAGGGGCGCGACGAGCAGTTCGGCGCGGGCCGTGTCGACGCGGCCGCGGCCGTCGCCGCGGTCGGCGGCCTGCCCGTGTCGGCGGTCTCGACCGGATCGCAACCGCGCTGATCGAATCGAAAATTCGCACAAGGACATGTCGTTCGCGGCGTGAACCGGAAGCCGCGGCGTGGCGACCAACCTGATGTGGGGGGAGCCAACCTCTCACCACGCGGGTGTCTCCAGCGGTCGGAAATAGCCGGTCGCGCCAGCGCCGCGTCTGACCCGTCCGGATGTCCCCCCGGACGGGTCTTGGCTTTTTGAGCCATTGCCGAAAGGCCTTTCTTGCGAGAATGAATCCGCGCGATCGATCGATCGGAAATGGCGCGGCGAGAAACCATTTGGCAGGCGGCGAATCCTTCGCGTAGAGGTGATTCTGGTCATTCCAATTGATTCGCCCCGGGGTTGATTCCGGCCGATGTCCACATCCGCAGAGCAATCGCGCGATCATGAAATCATCGCCCGCTGGCGCGACCTCACGGAGCGGCAGGTGGCCAATCTCATCGACATGTATGAGAGCGGCCGCTGGAAGCGCTACTACGACGCGGCCGAATTTCGCGACCTGATGCGCGAATCCATGGCGGCCGTCTCCGCCTGGCAGCAACTCGACTCGGTCTGCCGCCAGATCGAGTCCGGGCGAGGGCGCGCCGCCGCCGCCGCGCTCGATATCGACGCGGATGGACCCGATTTCGACGCGGACTTACTGGAGCCGGACGAGGACGCGCCCTCGCGCGCGCTGCAATCGCTGCAAAGATTCTCGCTCGATTTCACCCGCCGCGGCGGCGGCTGACGAGCGCGGCGAAGCGGGCGTCCCCGCGCAGGCTGTCGAGATCCTCGGGTCGGTCGATGTCGGCGAGCGCTGGCCACTCCTTCCATTCGAGCGCCAGCACCGCCATACGCCGCCGCGTTTCGGCGGCCACCTCAACCGTGCCCCAGGACATGTCGTGGAACAGCGCCGGCCGCGGCCGGGCGAGCCCGATCAGGACATAGCCGCCGTCGCGGGCGGGGATGAGCGCGGCGTCGCGTCCGCCCGCGAGCGCGGCGGCCGCCTCGACAAGATGCGCCGGCGTCAGCGCCGGGCAATCGGTGCCGATGACGAGGGTCGGCTCCTCGCTGGTGGCGAAAGCGGCGAGCATGCGTATGCCGAGATCGCCGTCGGGCTGGCGCGCCAGCGTGACGCGCGGGGAGGCATGCCGGGTGAACACTTCATGCGCGGCGTCGGGCGCGGCCCAGATCGTGATCGGCCCGAGCCCGGCGGCGAGCGCGATCGCGATTGTCGCTTCGATCATGAGGCGCTGAAGGCCCGCCGCGCCGTCCGCGCCGAGCGCGGGTTCGAGGCGCGTCTTGGCGTATCCGGCGATCGGCGCCTTCGCCAGAATCGCGACGCGCGTGGGCTCAGTTCTTTCCGGGGACATAGCCGTAACGCCGCGCGAGCGCGTCCGGATCGGCGCCCAGCCAATAGGCGAGCCGCAGCCGCCACATCAGCGCGATGGTGCGCGGCACGCCGTTCTTCTCCCATCGCCGTCCCGAGGTTGTCACGCGCGCGCGCAGGCACCGCGGGCGCGACAACCGCCGCAGCCGGCGGGACATCTCCACGTCCTCCATCAGCGCGATCTCGGGAAAACCGCCGACGGCCGTGAACGCCGCGCGGGTCATGAACATCGTCTGATCGCCGGTCGCGATGCCGCTCAGCCGCGAGCGCAGGTTCATCAGCGTCGCGACGAGCGCGAGCGTCACGCCGGCGCCCGCGATGCGGACATCGAAGCGACCCCAGTCGCCGCCGCCCACGTCACGGTTCGCGCCGCCATCGCCACCGACCGCCGCGCGCACCATCTCGATCGCGCCGTCGGGCAGGCGCGTGTCGGCGTGCAGGAAGACGAGCGTTTCGGCCCGTGTCGCCGCCGCGCCGGCGTTCATCTGCGTGGCGCGTCCGCGCCTGGCCTCGATCACCCGCGCGCCGTGACGTGCCGCGATTTCCGCCGTGCGGTCGCGGCTGCCGCCGTCGACGACGATGATCTCGACGCCGGCCGCGCGCGCGGGCGCGAGCGCGTCGAGCGCGCAGGCGATCGCGTCGGCCTCGTTCAGCACCGGCATGATGATCGCGAGATTCATTCGGCGGCCTGGGCGAGCGCGCCGGTGCAGCTCGATCCCCGGCCGGCGGTGCAGCCGTAGCAATGGCCGCCGACGCGGATCGCGCCGCCTTCGCCGTCCTCCGCCGCGAGCGCCGTGACGCGCAGGGGAGCGCCCTCGCGCATGATCGGCAGATCGAGCATCTGATTGAAGTCGCAATCATAGACGAGACCGCGATAGTCGACCGACAGGGTCGTGCGACACATCACGCCGTCGAGATTGGCGTCGCTATGGTTCTCGCGCAGCATGGCGAGATAGTCGTCGAACGCGCCCTTGGCGATGAGCGAGGCGCCGAAGCGCTGGATCGGCATGTTGGCGAGCGTGAACAGCCGGTTGAAGACGATGCCGTGGCGCTCGCCGAGTTCGCGCCGGTAGTCGTGTTCGAGCGTCTCTTGCGGCGGCGGCAGCGACGGCCCGCCGGGATTGTAGACCAGGTTGAGCGTGAGCCCGCCGCCGGCGCGGCCGTAGCCGAGCGCATTGAGGCGCTGGAGCCCCGCGATCGAGCGCGCGTAAACGCCCTTGCCGCGCTGGCGGTCGACATTGTCCTGGAGATAGCAAGGCATCGACGCGGTGACGGTGACGCCGTTGGCGGCGAGAAATCCGGCGAGGTCTTCCTGGCCGTCTTCCAGAAGGATGGTGAGATTGCAGCGGTCGATGACGTCGACGCCCGCCGCGCGCGCCGCGCGCACCAAATCGCGAAAGCGCGGGTGAAGCTCCGGCGCGCCGCCGGTGAGGTCGAGCGTCGACGCGCGCCGCGCGCGCAGGAAGGCGATGACGGCGGCTACGCTCGCCTCGTCCATCTCCTCGCGCCGGTTCGGCCCGGCGGCGACATGGCAATGCGTGCAGGACTGGTTGCAGCGATAGCCGAGATTGACCTGCAATGTCTCGAGGCGCCGGCGGCTGATCGGCGGAAACGGAATGCGGTCGAGGAGGGAACGCGTGTCGCGCATGAGACGAAGGCGGCTCTCCGGCCAAACAGGGGTGCGCAGACTATCACGGACGGCGACCGGATGCATCGCCGGCCGGGCGAAATCTCACCTGACCTGGTTGGCCCCGATCGCAATTTGCGGGAATTTTGCCGCGCCCGGCATCGAGAGATCCGGCGTCACCGGCCGGGCGTGATCGAGCCCGACGATCGCGCCGCGCGGGCATTCGGCGATGATGTTGCCGGCGACCAGGGCCGTGCCCGCCTCGGGCGCGACCGAGACGCCAATGCCGACAAAAGCCTTGCGCACGACATTGCCGGTGATCGCGACGTCGCGGAGATATTTGCCCCATCCGGCGATGACGCCGAAGCCCGGCGCGTTCTCGATCACGTTGCCGGTGACGGCGGTGTCCGCCTCGACATAGATGCCGACGCCGGCGTCGTTGTCGGGCGGCGTGCCGGCCGGCGATTTCGGATAGAGGTCGCGGATAATATTGCCGGAAACCGTGGCGATGCGTCCGCCCTCGTTGAAGTTGGCGACCGAGACGCCGGTCGCCGCGCCCTCGACCAGATTGTTGGCGATCACCGCGCCCTCGAAGGCGAACTCGGCGTAGAGCGCGACCTCGCGCGCGGCGGTGACGGTGTTGCCGACAATCTGGATGTTGGAGGCCGAGTTGCCGCGCACCGCCGAATAGGCGCAGTCGCGGATGCGATTGCCGCGCACGATGACGTTGCCGCCGCGGAAGACGTTGATGGCGTTGCCGTATTGTCCCGAACCGCCGGACCGGTTGGCGATGTTCTCGACGCGGTTGTCGACGATCAGCGTGCCGTCGTCGCCGCGCTGGTGGCGCAGCACCTCGATGCCGTTGTCGCCGGCGCGGCGGATGGTGTTGCGCGCGATCGTCAGGCCGGCGGCGTCGAAGCACACGATCGCGGTCGCGGCGATGTCGGTGAAGGCGCAATCGCCGATATCGCCGGCGACGTCCTCGATCCACACGCCGCAGCGGCCGCTGGCGAGGATGTCGCAGTCGCGGATGGCGATGGCGCGGCCGTGCTCGATATGCACGAGTCCGCGCCGTTCGGGCAGGCTCGCGCCGGCGCCGTCGATGGCAAGTCCGGTGAGGCTCACGCCCTCGCAGCGGCTCGCCGCGATGAGCGAGGGACCGCCGGAAAGAACGAGCCGCGTCGCGCCGCGCACGCCGACAAGCCGCGCGCCGTCCGGCAGCGTGAGCATCGACGTGCGATAGACGCCGGGCGGCAGCGCGAGCGGCACGCGCTCGCGCGCGGTCTCGTTGATGGCGCGTTGCAGCGCCCGGGTCTGGTCGTCCGGACCGCCGGGCGTGACGCCGTAATGCGCGGCGTCGCGGCCGAGCGTCGCCATGAGCGGCGCGGCGTGGCCGCCGGTCGAGCTCGTGGCGGCGAGGCTTGCGCCGCATCCGACGGCGGCGAGCGCCCCGGCGCGGAGAAAATCGCGGCGGTCAACGGGATCGCGCATGATCGTCACGTCCTCCGGGCCCGGCCAACAGTCGGCGGCGCGTCTCGCCGACGACCGCCATCACCAGCGCGTCGCCGGCGCGTTGAAGTTCGCGCATCGTCACCGTGCGCCCGCGCGCGGCGCGATGCAATCCCGTTCGCGTCACCGGCGGAACATGAATGAAGGCGACGAGACGCGGTCCGTCCGCCGCGCGCGCGGCGACGAGCGCGCGGAAGGAAAGATAGTTGCAGAGGTAGCGCCCGGCGTCGCGCGAAAGCCTTGCGTCGGCGCCGGCCGCCAGCGCCGCGCGCCACAGGCGTCCGACATGTGCGCCGAACGAAAGCGTCGCCGGACCGCCCTCGACGATGCGGCGGCCGCCGCCGCGCATGCCGGCGGCATCCGGCCATAGTCCGGTGACGGTGTCGCGCGCGCGCGTCTCCACGCGCAGGAAAGGCGTCCGCGTCGCCAAACCGAACATCAGGATCGCGTCGGGCCGGTGGCGCCGGATCAGCATCGGCAGGTCGCGATCGACGGCGGCGTAGGCGACCTCGAACACGTGGTGGACGATGGTCACGTCGGCGAGCGCCGGCCGGCGCGTTCGCGCCAGGCGCGCGACCAGCGCCCGCGTCGGATTGAACGGCGCGCCGGGGAACGCTCCGAAGCCGGTGAGAAGGATGCGTGGCCGCGACACGGGGGCTGTTCCATCCTAGATCACGATGATATTGGATCGAATCGATCCGACATCATGATGGTGATCGATCCAAATAGCTTGGAGCATGAAGCTGTCCGAAAATCGCCTCGCGCGTTTCGGCGTCATGCTTTAGCGTTCGAGCAAGGCGGCGAGGGCGTCGGCGCCGAGCGCCGGCGTCATCGTTCCTCCGGAAACGGCCGCCTCGACTTCCCGCACCCTCGCGCGATTGCCGGGTTCGGCGCGCAGTCGCGCGAACAGGCGCTCTTCGAGCATCGACCACATCCATTTGACCTGCTGCTCGGCGCGCCGCCGCGCGAGCTCGCCCGAGGCGGTCAGCGCCGCGCGGTGATCGCGGGCGCGTTGCCATAGGTCGGCGACGCCCTCGCCGGTGAGCGCGGAATAGGTCGCCACAGGCGGCCGCCAACTCGCCGAGCGCGGCGCGAGGATTGACAGCGCGGCGCGGTAGTCGGCCGCGGTCGCGCGCGCGCGGGCAAGCCCGTCGCCGTCGGCCTTGTTGATCGCGATCATGTCGGCGAGCTCGACGAGACCCTTCTTGATGCCCTGCAATTCGTCGCCGCCGCCGGGCAGCATCAGCGCGAGGAAGAAATCGACCATGTCGCAGACGGCGGTTTCCGACTGGCCGATGCCGACGGTCTCGACCAGCACCACGTCGAAGCCGGCGGCCTCGCAGAGCAGCATCGCCTCGCGCGTCTTGGCGGCCACGCCGCCGAGCGTGCCGGCCGCGGGCGAGGGGCGGATGAAGGCGTCCGGCGCCGACGACAGGCGCGCCATGCGCGTCTTGTCGCCGAGGATCGAACCGCCCGAGCGCGTCGAGGACGGATCGACGGCGAGCACGGCGACCTTGTGGCCGAGGCCGATGAGGTGCATGCCGAGCGCGTCGATGGTGGTCGACTTGCCGACGCCCGGCGCGCCGGTGATGCCGACGCGCGTCGCTTGGCCGGTGAACGGAAGCAGACGCTGCACCAGGTCGCGGGCGGCGCGCTGATGGTCGGCGCGGCGGCTTTCCACCAGCGTGATGGCGCGGGCGAGCGCGGCGCGATCTCCGGCGCGAACGCGATCGGCAAGCTCGTCGCCGCGTTGAATCATTTTTCCCGCGTCAGCTTGGCGCCCGGCGTGCCAAGGTCGAGCGCTTCGAAGAACGCCTTGGCGTCGGCGACGCCGTCGAGCTTGCATTCCAGCCGCTCGAGGCGCGCGCCGAGCGTGACGATGCGCGCCTTGTCCTGCTTGTCGCAGTCGGGCACGTGAACGAAGATGTCGTCGCCCACCACGCGGAAGACGACATAGGCGAATTCGCCCTTGGCGCTGGTCGCCTGGCCGACGAATTCGCCCGCGCGCAACGGATGCAGCGAGATCGGGGTGGTCGCCTTTTCCTCGTTGACGAAATCGTAGAGGGTGCCGCGCCGCTTCACGATGATGGTGGCGTCGCGCTTGAATGAGCCGTCATCCTGGCGTTCGAACGAGCCGTAGGTGCCGCCTTCGCCGAGCGCGGCGACGCCGGTGGCGGCGTCGAACAGCGGCCGCTTCGATGTCATGCAGGCCGAAAGCAGGCCAAGCAAGAGAATGGCCAGCGCGCCACGCGCGACGCGGGACAGGGTCACGGGCCTACTCCGCCGCCGCGCCGGCATGGCCGAGCCGCTTGCCGAGCTTGGCGATGAGCTGTTCGGCCGCGTCCGCGATTACGGTGCCGGGCGGAAAGATCGCCTCGGCGCCGGCCTTGATCAGCGCGTCGTAATCCTGCGGCGGCACCACGCCGCCGACGATGATCATGATGTCGTCGCGTCCCTGATTCTTGAGGGCGGCCTTGAGTTGCGGCACCAGCGTCAGATGGCCGGCGGCGAGCGAGGAGACGCCGATGATGTGCACGTCGTTTTCGATCGCCTGCCGCGCGGCTTCGTCGGGGGTCGCGAACATCGGGCCGATGTCGACGTCGAAGCCGAGATCGGCAAAGGCCGAGGCGATCACCTTCTGGCCGCGATCGTGCCCGTCCTGCCCGATCTTGGCGACGAGAATGCGCGGTCGGCGTCCTTCCGCGTCCTCGAACGCGGCGACACCGCGCTGGATGCGTTCGATCTTGTCGGACATGCCGGCGGCCTCCCGCTTGTAGACGCCGGTGATGACCTTGATCGACGCCACGTGACGGCCATACACCTTTTCCATCGCGTCCGAAATCTCGCCGACGGTCGCCTTGGCGCGCGCCGCGTCGATGGCGAGCGCGAGCAGATTGCCGTTGCCGTCGCCGGCCGACCGCGTCAGCGCGGCGAGCGCTTGGTCGACGGCGGCGGGATCGCGCTCGGCGCGCAGGCGCTTGAGCTTGTCGATCTGCGTGCGCCGCACGGCGGAATTGTCGACCTTGAGCACGTCGATGGCGGGCTCGTTGGCGAGGCGATATTTGTTGACGCCGATGACGGACTGCTGGCCGGCGTCGATGCGCGCCTGGGTCCGGGCGGAGGCTTCCTCGATGCGCAGCTTCGGCACGCCGGCCTCGATCGCCTTGGCCATGCCGCCCAGTTCCTCGACTTCCTGGATATGCGCCCAGGCCTTTTTCGCGAGCTCGTAGGTGAGGCGTTCGACGTAATAGGAGCCGCCCCAGGGATCGACGACGCGCGTGGTGCCGCTCTCCTGTTGCAGGAAGAGCTGCGTGTTGCGGGCGATGCGCGCGGAAAAATCGGTCGGCAAGGCGAGCGCCTCGTCGAGCGCGTTGGTATGCAGCGATTGGGTGTGGCCCTGGGTCGCCGCCATCGCCTCGATCGCCGTGCGCATGACGTTGTTGAACACGTCCTGCGCGGTGAGCGACCAGCCGGAAGTCTGGCAATGCGTGCGCAGCGACAGCGAGCGGGCGTCCTTCGGCTCGAACGGCTTGATGAGCTTCGCCCACAGCAGCCGCGCGGCGCGCATCTTGGCCACTTCCATGAAGAAGTTCATGCCGATCGCCCAAAAGAACGACAGTCGCGGCGCGAAGCGGTCGATGTCGAGGCCGGCCTTGAGCCCGGCGCGGACATATTCGACGCCGTCGGCCAGCGTATAGGCGAGTTCGAGATCCTGCGTCGCGCCGGCTTCCTGCATGTGGTAGCCGGAAATGGAGATCGAATTGTATTTCGGCATCTTGCGCGAGGTGAAGGCGAAGATGTCGGAGATGATGCGCATCGAGGGAGCCGGCGGATAGATATAGGTGTTGCGCACCATGAATTCCTTGAGGATGTCGTTCTGGATCGTGCCGGAGAGTTTCTCCGGCGGAACGCCCTGTTCCTCGGCGGTGACGACGTAGAGCGCCAGCACCGGCAGCACCGCGCCGTTCATCGTCATCGACACGCTCATCTCGCCGAGCGGGATGCCGTCGAACAACACGCGCATGTCGTGGATGGAATCGATCGCCACGCCCGCCATGCCGACATCGCCGGCCACGCGCGGATGATCGGAATCGTAGCCGCGATGAGTGGCGAGATCGAAGGCGACCGACAGGCCCTTCTGCCCGGCGGCAAGATTGCGGCGATAGAAGGCGTTGGAATCCTCCGCCGTCGAGAAGCCCGCATATTGGCGGATCGTCCACGGCTGGTTGACATACATCGTCGGGTAGGGGCCGCGCGGGTAGGGCGCGATGCCGGGCCAGGTGTCGAGAAAATCGATGCCGGCGAGGTCGCGCTCGCCATAGGCGGCCTTCACCGCGATGCCCTCGGGCGTGAGCCACGGCGCGGGCTCGCGCGTCGCCGCCGGCGTCGCGGCGTCGGCGAAGGCGATGCCGGTGAAATCAGGAATGCGGCTCATGCTGTTCTCGCCATCGGCCGGATAGGGACCCGCGTTCAAGGATTGAGCATATCATGGGCGGCCCGCAGCGTCGCGAGCGCGTCGCAGCCGGCGTAGATGAAGGTGCCGACGCCCGCCTCGCCAAGCGCCTGTTCGAGCGCGCCGGGCCGGCCGGCGACATAGACATGCGCCGCGCCGGCGGCTTTGAGCGCGCCGGCCGCGGCGACGGCCTCGCGCGCGTAGGTCTCGTCCGAGGAGCACAGGCAGGCGAGCGCCGCGCCCGAGGCCTTGAACGCGTCCGCCAGCGCCCGACGATCGGCGCCGTCGTGCTGGATCGCCGCGATCCCGCCGGCCTCGAAGAAATTCTTGGCGAAGGTCGCGCGTGCGGTGAAATCGGCCGGCGCGCCGAGCGCGGCGAGGAACACCAGCGGCCGCGCGCCCTTCTGCTTGAGGCGGCGATCCGATTTGTCGCGCAGTTTCTCGAACGGCTCGGCCAGCCGCATCGCCGGCAGCGGTTCGATCTTGGCCTTGATCGCGCCGAAATGCGCGGCGCCGATCAGGCGGTCGGTCTGCGCCGGCAACGGCGCCTCGGCGATGTCGGGAAATTCGCTCAAGCCCGTGAGCGCGTCCCTGCGGCGCGCGATATTGGCCATGCGCGCGGCGCGCGTGTCGGCGACCTTGCGTTGGAAAAGACCGCTGGCGAGCGCCGGCCAGATGCCGCCGGCGGTCTCGATCTCCTGAAACAGCGCCCAGGCCGACGCGCACAGCTTGGCCGTCAGATCCTCGATGCCGCCGGAGCCGGCCGCCGGATCGGCGACGCGCGCAAGGTTGGATTCTTCGATGAGGACCAGCTGCGTGTTGCGCGCCACGCGCCGCGCCATCGCGTCGGGCGGTTCGAAGGCGAGCGTGTGCGGCAGCACCGAGATGGCGTCGGCGCCGCCGAGGCCGGCGGCGAACACCGCCATCGTCGCGCGCAGCATGTTCACATAAGGATCGCGCTGCGTCAGCATGCGCCAAGCGGTCTGCGCGTTGACGAAGGCGGCGCGCGGCGCGAGCCCGCAGGCCTCCTCCACGCGCGCCCACAATTTACGGATGGCGCGAAACTTGGCCATGGTCAGGAACTGGTCCGCGTCCGCCGCGAGGCTGAATGAGATCGCCGCGCGCGCCTCGTCGAGTGGCCAGCCCGCGGCCTCGAACGAGCGCAGATAGGCGAGCGCGCTCGACAGCGCGAAGGCGAGTTCCTGCGCTTCGGAGCCGCCGGCATCGTGCGCCGGCCTGCCGTCGGCGAGCACGAAGGGACCCTTGAAGCCGCGCGTCTTGAGCGCGGCGACGCGCTCGACCATCGACGGCGCGAGCTCGTCCCAGGTGCCCGGCGCGGTGCCGCGCGCGACGATCATGCCGAGCGGCTGATAATTGAAATGCGCGTCGACGCGCGATGGATCGACCTTGCGCGCCGCGACCAGGTCGGCGAACGCCTCGCCGGCGTCCTTGGCGCCGGGAATGGGCGTCAACTCGATATGCACGTCGGCGTCTAGCACCACGCCGTCGAGCGCGCGTGCGATGGTCTCCGCCGAAATTTCGGAAAGGCCGAAGCCGTGCGCGCCGAAGCCGCCGGCGAACACCAGGCAGACGCCGCGCGCGCCGTTTTCGAGGTCGTCGAGAATCTGCCCGTTGGCGATCGCGGGATCGGGGTGATCGACGCGCTGGACGATCAGCCAGGGTTCTCCCCCCGCGCGTCCGGCGACGATCGCCGCGCCGGCGGCGCGCTCGTAGATCGGCTCGACGCGCAGGCCGTCATAGGTGCGCGCGACGAGCTTCTTGTCGAAATCGGCGCCCTTGAGCACGCCGTCGACGAGCCGGAGCCAGTCGCGGCGGTTCGCGGCGGGAAACTCGGAGGCGAGCGGCAGGTCGGAACTGGTCATGCGGGTCTTGGGCGATCGGGAAGGGGCGACGCGCCGGAAAATGCCATGGCGCGCCGGGTGTGCCAATGCTCCCTTTGTTCTCATTGACGTGAGCGGATCAGGGCGGATTTGGGCTCCCAAGACGTTTGATCCCAGTCAATGGAACCCGGGCGAGGTGATCGGCGACCGCGCGGCCGCGGACAATCATTTCCGGCGCGATTTCGGCGAGCGGCGCGAGGACGAAGCCGCGCTCGGTCAGGCGCGGATGCGGCAGAGTCAGATCGGGGGCGACGATTTCGAGATCGTCATAGGTAAGAAGGTCGAGGTCGAGGGCACGCGGGCCCCACCGCGTCTCCCGGCTTCGGTCGCGGCCGTGCGCGCGCTCGATCCCATGCATGCGGGCGAGCAACTCGCGCGGCGGGGTCCGCGTTTCGACCAGGATGCAGGCGTTGAGAAAGGGCGGCTGCGCCTCCACGCCCCAGGGCGGCGTCGAGAAATTGGCCGAACGGGCGAGCAATCGCGCCGGCGCGTCGCGGCACAGCTCGGAGATGGCGCGCTCGAAAGTCGCGGCGACGTCGCCGACATTGCCGCCGAGCGCGATCGCGGCTCTAGCCATGGCGCGCGCGCACGAGCGAGACGCCGACGTCCTCGAAGATCGCGGCGATCGGCGCGTGCGGCTTGTGCACTGTCACCCGCACCGAGGAGACGCGATCGAAACGGTCGAGCACGGCGTCGGCGACGGCGCCCGCGGCGCGTTCGAGCAGGCGGTAGTTCTCATCGGCGAAGGCCGCGGTCGCGGTTTCGACGATCGCGGAATAGGACACGGTGTCCGACAGGCGGTCGCTGCGCGAGGCGCCGGCGAGGTCGGTCACCAGTTCGAGGTCGATCACGAACCGCTGGCCGACTTCTGATTCATGCGCCATCACGCCGTGATGGGCGTGCACGACGATACCGCGGACGAAGATGAAATCGCTCATGAATGGGTCTCGATGGCCGAATGGATGCGGAGGGCTTGCAGTGTCTCGGCGACATCGTGCGCGCGCAGGATCGTCGCGCCCGCGCGCGCGGCGGCCAGATGCGCGGCGATCGATCCGCCGATGCGCTCGCGCGGACTTGCCGGCGAAACCGCGTCGATAAAGCGCTTGCGCGAGGCGCCGACGAGGATCGGCAGGTCAAGCGCGCGCAATTCGCGAAGGCGCGCGAGCACGGTCAGGCTCTGATCGGCGGTCTTGCCGAAGCCGATGCCGGGATCGAGGATCAGCCGCTCGCGCGCGATGCCGGCCGCGGCCGCGATGTCGAGCGTGCGGGCGAAGAACGCCCCGATGTCGGCCATGATGTCGATCGCGGGGTCCGCGGACTCGCGGTTGTGCATGACCACCACCGGCACGCCGCGCGCGGCGACGAGGCGGGCCATGTCGGGATCGCGTTGCAATCCCCAGACGTCGTTGACGATGGCCGCGCCCTCGTCGAGCGCCCAGGCGGCGATTTCGGCCTTCATGGTGTCGATCGAAACGGGCGCGCCAAGCGCGGCAATCGCGCGCAGCACCGGCGCCAGGCGCGCGCGTTCCTCGTCGGCCGAAACCGGCTTGGCGCCGCCATAGGGACGTGTCGATTCCGCGCCGACATCGATGATGGACGCGCCCGCCGCGACCAGGTCGCGGGCGTGAGCGATGGCGCGGTCGGGCGCCAGCCATTCGCCGCCGTCGGAAAAGGAATCCGGCGTGACGTTGACGATGCCCATGACGAGCGGAATGGCCGGCCAGACGCGCGCGCGGGCATCCGCGATGAGCGCGGCGGCGCGTTCGGGCGCGCTCCCCCTATCGTCGGGGCCAAGATGCCCCGAACCGGTGCGGCCGGAGCCGAGAGTTTCAAGACGACGCGCTGATGCCATCGCGGCCTGCTTTGCGCAGTCCCTCGGGCGAAGTCAAGTTTGAGCCGGTCGTCGGGAACGGCGTCGGATGCGGGAGAGGGCGGTCCGCCGGCATTTTTCGCCGCGCAACCGGAACGGCGCGTCAGGGAGGGCGGACTGGGGCGAGCGCGTTGGCGGGGAACGTCGCCGACGACGGAACAGGGGCGATCGGCGAGGGATTGAGAAACGTGGCGAGCGCAGCGAGGCGACGAAAGCGAGGCGACGGAAGCGAGGCGACGGAAGCGAGGCGATCAGTAGGAAATCTTGATTGGCAGTTTTTTGGCCCGCGCGATCAGTTTGGCAACCGACTCTCCCGACGGGCGGATGCCCATCCGTTTGCGGTCGGCGTTGGCGGCCTCCATCGCCGCGGCCAGGCGCGCGGGATTGCGCTGGGCGAGCTCCCGCAACGTGCTGACGCCGGCCGCGCGCAGCAATTCGGCCTTGGCCTTGCCCAAGCCCTTGACGCGCATGCAATCGGCGATATTGGCCCAGGCGAGAAGGTCGCTTTCGTTCAAGCCTGTCCGGGCGGCGATGCCCTTGCGGCCCTTGGCGCTGCTCGCCGCCTCGAGCAGCTTTTCGGTCGTACGGATGCCGATGGATTTCAACTGCCGGGCGGCCTCGGGCCCAAGCCCTTCGATCTGCGCAATCGGGTAGGTCATGGCGAGATGGGAAGGTTGGGCGATCAAACGAACTGGCTCAGGCCGGGAATGCCGGCGACGATTTCATCGACTGCGTCCGAGCCGATCTTTCCCCGCGCGTGATCGAGGATTTCGCGGGAGACGGATGAGATTTGGCCCATGCCGAGTCCAGCCGACATCAGTTTGGCGCCGACCGCCATGATCCCGCCGCCCATCAATCCGCCGAGGCCGCCGCTGACGGCTTCGCCCGCCTTGATGGCGTCCTCCGCGCCCGGAAGGCCGTCGATGATCGCCTGAACCTTGTCGGCGGGGCCTTCCGCCCGCAGGAAAGCGAGAATGATGCCAATGGCTTTTTCGGCGGTGGCCTTGTCGATCCCGACATTGGCGACCAGCCGATCGATCAGTTCTTCCATGACTTCCGACCTGCCCTTATTGCGTATTGTCGTTATGCGTTACAATATTCTTCTTATCGGCGTTAATTCGCTCGCTTTTTTCGGCGTCTTCGGCATGACCATGAAGGACGTTCTATCGCCACCGGGATGAAACGCAACAATTGTGTCGCTCGATCCGACCAATTCGAATGCATTACGTCGTCGACTGTTGCAAGATTGCAAAGGCGAACCGGGCGAATTGTCGAAATGTCGAGTGGCGTCCACCCAATCGCTTGCGTTTCAGGGCGCGAAGGCCAATCACACCGCCGATGCCGGCGCGTCGTCGCGTTGGGTGACACGGCATTTCGCACGCGGAGCGGTACGTTCGACCAACGAAGGCTCGACCAAGGAACGCCCGATCGCGATATTCACGTGATGAAATAGGATCAACTCATGCAGCAGCGAACGCCACGCCCGAAGGCGGCCAACAAGAAGAGCGACAACCCGGCTCCGAAGGACGCCAAGGCACCGTCGAAGGACGCCAAGTCGGCGCCGAAGGAGGCCTCGAAGGCCGAAGCTCCAGCGAAAACCGGCGGCGAAGGCCTCATTTTCGTCGGCAAGGGCGACGCTTCCGCGTTCTTGACGCTGGGGCTCGCGAACCGGCACGGACTCGTGACCGGCGCGACCGGAACCGGCAAGACGGTGACGCTGCAGGTGCTCGCCGAAGGCTTCGCCAACGCCGGCGTGCCGGTCTTCGCCGCCGACATCAAGGGCGATCTGTCGGGCATTTCCGAAGTGGGCGAGGCCAAGGATTTTCTTCTCAAACGCGCCAAGGATGTCGGCATCGAATTCGCTCCTGATCAGTTCTCGACCGTGTTCTGGGACGTGTTCGGCGAGCAGGGCCATCCCGTTCGCGCGACGATCTCGGAGATGGGGCCGCTGCTGCTCTCGCGCATGATGGACCTCAACGACGTCCAGGAGGGCGTGCTCAACATTGCCTTCCGCATCGCCGACGAGCAGGGGCTGTTGCTGCTCGACATGAAGGACCTGCGCGCGATTCTGGCCTTCGTCGCCGAGCACGCCGACGAGTTGACCACGCAATACGGCAATGTCTCCAAGCAGACCGTCGGCACCATGCAGCGCCAGCTACTCGTCCTGGAGAACCAGGGCGGCGCCAAGTTCTTCGGCGAGCCGGCGCTCGAACTGAAGGACCTGATGAAGACCGACCGCGACGGTCGCGGCATCATCAATATTCTTGCAGCCGACAAGCTGATGGAAAATCCGCGGCTTTACGCGACGTTCCTGCTGTGGCTGCTGTCGGAACTGTTCGAGGAGCTTCCCGAGGTCGGCGATCCGCCCAAGCCCAAGCTCGTCTTCTTCTTCGACGAGGCGCATTTGCTGTTCAACGACGCGCCCAAGGCGTTGCTGGAGAAGATCGAGCAGGTGGTGCGGCTGATCCGTTCCAAGGGGGTCGGCGTCTATTTCGTGACCCAGAACCCGCTCGACGTGCCCGACAAGGTGCTCGCCCAGCTCGGCAACCGCGTGCAGCACGCCCTGCGCGCCTTCACGCCGCGCGACCAGAAGGCCGTCAACGCGGCGGCGGAAACCTTCAGGCCGAACCCCAAGCTCGACACCTCGAAGGTCATCACCGAACTCGGCAAGGGCGAGGCGCTGGTGTCGTTCCTCGAAGGCAACGGCACGCCGACAATGGTCGAGCGCGTCCTGATCCGTCCGCCGAGCGCGCGCATCGGCCCGATCACGCCGGACGAGCGCAAGGCGATCACGTCCAGGAGTCCGATCAAGGGCAAGTATGACGAGGCGATCGATCGCGAGTCGGCCTACGAGAAACTGCAGAAGCGCGTCGGCGAGGAAGCCGCCGCCACCAAGGACGGCGGCAAGACGGAGGGCGGCAAGGCGGATGGAGACGAGGAGGGCGGCGGCCTGCTCGATGATATCGGCAACGCCGTCGGCACGATCTTCGGCACCAACCGTCCACGCGGCAAGCGGCTGTCGACCGGCCAGGTCATCGCGCGGGAGGTGACCCGCTCGGTCGCCGGCAAGGTGATTGGCGGAGCTGCCGCCTCGATCGGCAAGTCGGTCGGTGGATCGCTGGGCGGATCGGTCGGGCGGGCCATCGCGCGCAGCGTGCTCGGCGGAATTCTGCGCCGCTGAGCGCGCCGGTCCCACGGCGCCGTCGAAGGAAGACACCCATGACTAGCAATGCGCGGCTTGCCGCGGTTCTCGACCAGATCGACGCCGATTTCGACGCGAGCCTGGAGCGGCTGTTCGCGCTTCTGCGCTTCAAGTCGATCTCGGCCGACCCGGTATTCGCCGGCGAATGCGAGGCGGCCGCCGCGCATCTGGCGCGCGATCTTGCATCGATCGGGTTCGAGACGCATGTGCGTCCGACCGGCGGGCATCCGGCCGTTCTCGCCCGCACGCCCGGCGACGGATCGCGCGTGCTGTTCTACGGCCATTACGACGTGCAGCCGGTCGATCCGGTCGAATTATGGGACGAGCCGCCGTTCGAGCCGACGCTGCGGGTTCTGCCCGATGGGCGCCGCGTCATCGTCGCGCGCGGCGCGGCGGACGACAAGGGCCAGGTCATGACCTTCGTCGAGGCGTGCCGCGCCTGGATCAAGGTCGCCGGCGCGCTTCCCACCGGCGTCACCATCCTCGTCGAGGGAGAGGAAGAAGTCGGCTCCAAGAATCTCGGGCCGTTCCTTGCCGCCAATCGCGAGGAACTTTCCGCCGACGTCGCGCTGGTGTGCGACACCAATATGTGGGACGCGCAGACGCCGGCGATCACGACGTCGCTGCGCGGCCTCGTCTACGAGGAGGTGCGTTTGCGCGCGGCGCACCGCGACCTGCATTCGGGCCTTTATGGCGGCGCGGCGCAAAATCCGATCCGCGTGCTCACGCGCGTTCTCGGCGCCATTCACGACGACCGCGGGCGCGTCACCATCCCGGGCTTTTACGACGGCGTCGGCGAACTGCCGGAGGATGTCCGTCGCCAATGGGCCGCGCTCGACTTCACGCCGGAATCCTTCCTCAAGCCGGTGGGGCTTTCCGCGCCCGCGGGCGAGGCCGAGCGCATGCTCATCGAGCAGATTTCCTCGCGCCCGACCTGCGACATCAACGGCATCGTCGGCGGCTATACCGGGGAAGGCTCGAAGACCGTCATCCCGGCCGAGGCGTCGGCGAAAGTTTCCTTCCGCCTCGTCGGCGCGCAGAACCCCGACGCGATCCGCGACGCCTTCCGCGCCTTCGTCC
Organism: Xanthobacteraceae bacterium; assembly: GCA_041918675.1. GTDB lineage: Bacteria > Pseudomonadota > Alphaproteobacteria > Rhizobiales > Xanthobacteraceae > SCUB01. The sequence goes on along the minus strand of JAYRVF010000014.1, from coordinate 20,225 downwards.
GCTCGCGTTTGCCGCCGGATTGCGACGCCGAATTCATCAGCCATACCGGCGCGCCCGGCATCGCGCTCGATTGGTCGATGAAGCAGCTCAAGGTGACGCGCCAGGCGCTCACCGAGGAATGGGGCCGCGAGGCGATCCTGATCGGATCGGGCGCGTCGATCCCGGTGGTCGCCGACTTCAAGCGGACGCTCGGCCTCGACACGCTGCTGGTGGGGTTCGGTCTCGACGACGACCGCGTGCATTCGCCGAACGAGAAATACGACGTGACCAGCTTCCTCAAGGGTACGCGCTCATGGGCGCGCATTCTCGCCGCGCTCGCCGCGTGAGCCCTTCGTCACGGCGCCGGAATTGACAGGAGCGTCGGCACGTCGCGTCCGCGAAGGTCGTGCACGCGGGCGAACACCACGCCGCCGCGCTCGATTTCGGCGATGACCGGCGCGTCGAGCCGGCGGCAGTAGAATTCGTCGATCAGCATGGCGAAATCGGCGCCCAGGCTTTCCCAACCGATGGCGAAATCCGGCCCGAGCGCGACCTCGGCCGGGCGCTGCGGTCCGCACACCGCGACCTTCCATTTGCCGCCCGACGGCGGCGTCTCGCCGCGCTCGGCGATTTTCGCGCGCAGCGCCTCCGACGCCTGCTTCAGCGACAGGCCCCAATAATCGAGCATGAAGCGGTTATCGGCCGCGCGCACGGTTCCGGCGGCGTGATTGAAATAGGTGTATTGATAGGGATGAAGCCGGATCATCTGTTCGACCGGCAGGATGAGCCCGGCGAGCCCCATGAGGGCCAATACCAGCGCGGCCGCGCGCGCGCGCGCGTTCAGGCGGTCGAACAGCCAGGCGAACGCGACTCCGCCCAGCACCGCCATCGGCGGCACGACGAAGATGAAATGGCGCACGCCGTTATAGAGCGCCGGGTGCGTGATCATCGCCAGCAGTAGCGGAAAGAACGCGGCGAACAGCACGATCAGCATCGCGGCTCGGCGCCGCGCGGGAACGCCGGCGCGTGCCTGCTCGACGACGGCGAGGACGACGCCGACGCAGACGAGCACGCTGAAGATCTCGGGAAGCTTGAACGCGAACAGCGTCGGCAGATAGGTCCACGGCATGTCGGGGACCGCGATCAGCGCGCCATCGAACAATTCCTTCCACGGCTTTTCGAAGAATTTGGAAAAATAGACGAGCGCGCGGAACGGATTGAGCGGCGAGAGCACCGACCATGGCCACAGCAGGCCCATCACCAGATAGCCGAGCAGGAACGACGGCGACAGCCACGCCAGGAGCCGCCCGAGCCGCCGGAACGCCTCGCGCGCGCCGGTCGCCTGGATGTCGGCCGTGAGCAGGGGAACGAGACCGGCGAGCGCATAGATCGCGCCGATGCCGCCAAGCACCCGCGTGCCGATGGCGAGGCCGATGCTTACGCCGAAGAAGGCGAGCGTGCGTGATGTCGGCGCGGGGTATTCGTCGGCCAGCCGCACCAGCGCGAGCACGAGCACGATCATCGCCACGGCGAAGGGCGCGTCCTTCGGATTCATGAACATATGGCCGTAGAACACCGGGCATGTCGCAAGCAGCGCGAGCCCCGCCAAGCCCGCGACCGGTCCGCCGACACGCCGGCCGGCGCGCCACGCGGCGGCGAGCCCGATCAGCCCGACCGCCGCGCCCGCGAGACGTCGCGTCTCGAACAGCCCGAACGGGAGGACCTTGTGCACCAGCGCGGCGAGCACGTCGAAGCCGCTGCCATACATGTGCAGGTTGACGAAGGTCAGCGCCCTGGTGTCGCGGAAGCCGGAGGAATACATCGCGATGACGAGATCGGCGAACTCGGAATGCGTGAAGTCGTCCCAGCCGAGGCCGTAATCGCGAAAGCTCGCGAGCGCGATCGCCGCGACGGCCGCGAGCACGGCGAGCGCGAGGAGATCGCACGCGCGATCGATCGCGGGTCGGTTCGCGCGCGGGGTTTGCGTGACCTTGAGCGTCATGAGGCCGATCAGCCTTGATCCATCCGTGAGGCTTGCGCGAAGCCTGGCCGCGCGCCGTCCGCCGCCGTTCCAGCAGGCATGTCCATCAACCCCGCTTCTGTCAAATGGAGCGGCGCGGCAAGAGTGGGGCAAGGCCGTGGCCGCGTCGGGCGCGAAAGGCCACTGTTGCGACGGACCGCGCCGCCGGATGGCGCGTCCCTTAGACGTGGCGCGGTCCCATTTTCGGAGCTCTCAAAAAAATCCGGCCGCGACGGTGGTCGCGGCCGGGTGTCTCGAGGGGCGGCCGCGCGGCCGTCCGCGCCGTCAGAAGCCGCCGTGGCTCTGGGCCGCCATGCAATAGAGCATGGGGATCGACAGAAGGGTGTTGGTGCGCGAGGTCAGCATCGCGATGCGCCCGGCCTTGGCCTTCTCGTCCGCGGTCGCCTCGACGATCCCCAGCGCCTTCTTCTGCATGGGCCAAATGATGAACCAGACGTTGAACGCCATGATCAGCGCCAGCCACATGCCGATGCCGATGGCGACCACCGACTTTTCGAGCATCAGCGACTGGAGGAGATAGCCGTTCGCCCAGGCAAGCAGGAGGCCCGTGATGACGGTCGCGAGCGCCCCGTAGCGGAACCAGAACAGAACCTTCGGCGCGATGAATTTCGTGACGGCGGCGCGATGCTCGGCCGGCTCGATCTTCGGCACGGTCGGGATCTGCACGAAATTGAGATACCACAGCAGGCCGATCCACATCACGCCGCTGAGAATGTGGAGGTAGCGCAGGAAGAAGGCGCCCCACGCATGGCCGAACTTGATCGACTGGCCCGTTCCAAGCCCAACGACCACGATGATCAGAATGAGAAGGACGATTCCGGCGACGATCGTGCGTCCGAGCGATTGCAGAATGGCGGCCATGTCAAAAAACCTCACTTCGATGGCGAATTCGAAGCTGCAAGATAGCATGTTGAATATTCGGATCAAATTGCAACTGGCCCGCCCTGGGCGCAAAGCCGCCTGCAACGCCCGGGGGAGGAGATGGCGGACGGCGACGTTCTCCACGCCAATCATCGCGCTGGCGCATTGCCAGAATCTTCAGAAAAACCTATCAATATGAAGGGCGTATAATGCGTCGCGCGAAAGTCGGGGGGATTTCCACCGAGTAGACCCGAGGTGGTGGCCGCAAGCTTGCGGGCGCCGCGTTCGACCAAGCCGGCCTCGTCGGCTTTGTCGGCGGGTGGAGCGGGTGGGTGTCCGGAATACCGGCGCGTGTGGCGCGAGCGGGTTTCCTCCGCGCGGCGCGCCGCCGCGTGGAAATGGAAGACCGGCACGGTCGGCTGGGAAGGCGAGGTTTCGATGGCGCGCATTGCTTTGATCGTCGGCATCATCTTTGCCGCCGCCGGACTGATGGCGATCGCCTTCGGCGTCCCGAACAAGGATTTCAGCGTCGGCAGCACGGCGATTGTCTCTGGAACGATGCTGCTTTCCGGCGGCCTCATCCTGATCGGCCTATCGGCCGTGGTGACGGAGCTCCGCCGCATCGGCGCGCTGCTCGAGGATCGCGACATGCCGCCGTTGCTGCGGGAAACTCCCGGTCCCGACATCTCCGCCGGGCTGGCCGGCGCGGAGCCCGCGATCGTCGCCGAGATGGCGCGCGAGCCGGCCTCGCGGCCCCGCCATCGCGACATGCCCCTGCCGCCCGTCTCGCCGCCTCCGCAGCTTGAGACGGAGGGACTTTCGGACTTCCTCGCCGCCCCGCGCGGAACGCCGCGCGAGGAGGTGGACGCGCCGCGCGCGCGACGAAAGGATCAGCCGGCGTCCGGCGAGCCCTCGGGGCATCTGTTCGATTCGCTTTGGCCGGCGCGCCAGGATTCGACCTCCCCGCGCCGAGGCCGTTCGTCGGCGCCGCACGAGATGGAAGATCGCGCAAGCGCGGAGCGCGCGCCGCAACCGGACACATCGTCACGACCGAACGTGACGATCATCAAATCCGGAATCGTCGACGGCATGGCCTACACGCTTTTCTCCGACGGCTCGATCGAGGCCGAACTATCGAACGGCCCGGTACGATTCGCGTCGATCAACGAGCTTCGCGCTCACCTTGAAGGGCGCGGGTGAGCCGGCTTGGTTGTCGTGCGCGGGGCATACCCCGATGACACGAACGCGTGAGGCACGAGTGGGCAGGTGCCGGTAAATAAGCACCGGAGAGAGTTGTCCGGGAAACGCGTCCCATAGCCAAGTACCGCGCGCTGCCGCGCAAAAACGTCATTTTGTATACAAAGTTTTTCTTGAGAAAAGTATTTCAAATAAACGATATTCCCTGAGTGGAATTCCGATGTGCGCGAGTTGCGGCGAGCTAGTCCAAATTCGCGCAAGGTTGGCGTTTGTATTCGCAAATCAGCGGCAAGAATTGAGAAGCAAGTCTGTTTGATATTGTTGCGGTGATTTCATAGAAACTTTTTTCTGAAAGGTCTATTCACGATGAGCGACCATTCGAACAAGCTTTTCATCGAGTTGGCGGCGGGGATTGTTTCCGCTTATGTCAGCAATAATTCCGTGCCCGCGTCCGATCTGCCGGCCCTGCTGAGCCAGGTTCATACCGCGCTGTTGCGCGTTGCCGGCGGTCACTCGACCACGATTCCGGAAGCACCCAAACCCGCGGTGCCGGTGAAGAAGTCCATTCATCCCGAATACTTGATCTGTCTCGAGGACGGGAAGAAGTTCAAATCGCTCAAGCGGCATCTGCGCAGCCAATACAACATGACGCCGGACCAATACCGCGAGAAGTGGTCGTTGCCCTCGGACTATCCGATGGTCGCGCCGAATTACGCCGCCGCCCGCTCGCGTCTGGCGCGGCAGATGGGACTTGGGCAGCAGCGCCGCCGGCGCTGATTTCTCGTTCTGCTTGAAGGCCGGACACCGCATCGCCTCATGTGCGGGCGATAGGCGGGAGTGGTTCCGGTGCCTGCCTGAAAGAGCCGCATTGGGCAGCGGACGTGTCGGCTGTTTTCGCCGGACCTACCTAAGTAATTGAAACTACGTAATAAGCATGCACAACCTAGGGTTATCCCCGGGGTGGTGGACCTCTTTTAGGATATGGGTATTAATTCCTATAACGAGGACCGCCCGATGCTTGATCTCCCTTCGCGCGTCACGCCCTGTCCGATCGACGCAAGCGGCGCGCCATCCGCGCCCGGATGCTCCGCGAAACGCTGTTCGGCGGCCGCCTTCGGCTTGCCCGCCTCCGAGATCGACGCACCGACGCGCCGCTCGCCGCGAACCGCGCGATCGCGCCAGCTCGCGATGTATCTCGCGCATGTGGCCTGCGCGGCGAGCCTGGCCGCGGTCGGCCGTGTGTTCGGGCGTGACCGCACCACGGCGGGGCACGCCTGCCGGCGCATCGAGGACCAGCGCGACGACATCGATTTCGACGCGCTGGTGGCTTCGCTCGAAACCTATGTACGCGAATCCGCGCGGGCGTGCTGCAGCTCGGAGTGCCGCCGATGAGCCGCGCGACGGTCGACGGCCGGAAACCCGCCGCCCGGCGCCTGCTCGGCGCGCTGGTCGCCCACGGTGCGGTCGCCGATCCGCCGACGAGCCTGGCGGACGCGCTGATCGCGGAGGACCTGGCCGCGCGCGACCCTTGCGGGCGTCTTGTGCCGACAGCGGTCGGGCGGGCGCGATGGGCGCGCGCCCATCATCCGCGTTCCGAGGGCGTTGGCGCCCATCGCGCGCAGCACATGGCGATCGCGACGCGCGACATCGCGGTCGGCGGCGAGACCGTCCGCGCGACGGTCGATGACGGGGAGAGCCCGCTTGGCTGGCTCGCCCGTCGCAAGGGACGGGACGGCCGCCCGCTCATCGACGCGCATCAGTTCGCCGCCGGCGAGCGCCTGCGCGCGGACTTCACGCTCGGGAATCTGACGCCGCGCGTCACTTCGAGCTGGGAGGGGCCGGTCGCGCGCGGCGGCGACGGTCGGCGCGGCGGCGGCGAAATGTCCGACCTCGTCATCGCCGCGCGCCAGCGGCTGCGCCGCGCGCTGGACGCGGTCGGCCCCGAATTCGCGGGCCTGCTCGTCGACGTGTGCTGTTTTCTGCGTGGGCTGGAGGACGCCGAACACGCGCGCGGATGGCCGGCGCGCTCGGCCAAGATCGTGCTGCAATTGGGGCTGGACCGCCTGGCGCGCCATTACGGTCTGCGTCGCGAGATCAGCGGAGCGCCAAATGCGAAAACGAGGACATGGCTCGCCGACGACGTGGCGCGCCCGGCCGAGTGAACGCGGCATGGAGCGCGGGGCTTGCATCAACGGGACGGGCGGGACAGGCTCCGCGTCGGACGCCGAAACGAACCGAACCCCGTCTTAAGCCGGCGCCAACGCGGCCCGCGCGTCGGCGCGTACGCGCTCGATCATCGCGCGCAGGCCGTTCGAGCGCTGCGGCGTGAGATGCTCGCGAAAGCCGAGCTCGTCGAACACTGTGAGCGCGTCGGTGGCGAGAATTTCGCGCGCGGTCTTGCCGGAGACGAGCGAGAGCAGGATGGCGATCAGGCCGCGCACGATATGGGCGTCGCTGTCGCCGACGAATTCGAGCACCGGGCCGTCCGCGCCTTGCGTCGTTCTTGTCGACAGCCAAACCTGGCTGACGCAGCCCTGAACCTTGTTGACGGCGGTGCGCTCGTCCTCGGGCAAGGGCGTCAGCGTGCGCCCGAGCTCGATGACGTAGCGATAGCGATCGTCCCAATCATCCAGGACGTCGAAATTCTCGCGAATTTCATCGATCGTCATCGCGCGAAATGCCTCCCCATCCGTGACGGCGGAAGGCATATAGGAGAACGCGCCGTCGCGGAAGCCTCGATCGGCGCCACCCGTGCGCGGGAAAGATGCGCCCGACCGGGCGCCGGTCGCGCTAGCCGCGTTCGGAGGCGCGCTCCGCCTCGCGCCCGGGGACCGTCGTCGCCGGCGCGGTCATGTCGAGCGCGTGCATGGGGCCGCGCCAGTCGATCTGGATGTCGGAGGGCAACAGCGTGTCGGTGGCCTCGGGAAGCTCGATGCCGTCGTCGCCGCCGATCGAACCGGTGTGATCGCCCTTCTTCTCGGTGATGAAGTTATAGAGCTTGCGCGCGCCGGACTGCGCGCGCTGGCCGATCAGCGTGGCCGCTTGTCCGCCGACCGCGCAGGCGGCCGGTTGACGTTCGCAGAACTGGCTCATGTCGGAAACGGCCGCGCTCGCCGCCGAGATCGCCTGACCGGCGTCGACGTGAACGTCCTTGCCGCCATCGGCAGGCTTGTCGGCCGGCAGCAGGACGAGCACAAGCCCCAGCCAGAATCCAATCCGCAGAAGAAAGAACATCGTTGAACGCTCCCCATCGCTACCCGGTGCGCGGGCTCTTGTGGCCACGGCGCATATCGCGATCCAGGCGCGAAGCTAGCATTCGGCGATGAAGGTCCGGTTTGCGCGATGGGCGCAAGTTTCGTCAAATTCGAACGATCGCGGTTGAAGTAAATTTTCCATCATCGCCGCCGATGGCGAGAGCGAATCGCGCCGTCATGGGTCGATGGCGCGGTTTCCGCGCGCGCCGTCAACCAAATCGCAACCATAATCGGGCGCCGCGCGGAAACTCGCGGTTTACCTTCCGATCAGGAAAGCGCGGCGTGGGCGGGCCATTCGCCGGTTGCGAGGCCGCGCGGATGCGTCGCGCCGCGATGCCTTAGCGTTCGCTTAAGTTCGCTCTGCCACGATCCGCGCGATAACGGGGGCGTGCCGGCAAGCGATCCGGCGCGTGAAATCAAGTGTCATTGTCGACGATGATCAGCCAATTTGTCGATGCGTTGCCGCATCCGTCGGCGCGCGTCGATGCCATGACGAAGGCGCGCCATCGCGCGTTCATCGTTCCCCGCTTCATCGGCAGCTTCATCGCGCTCGCGATCTTCCCCGTCTATCTCGCCTGGAACGGCGCGCCCGGCGCGCTCGAGTTGCTGCTGTTCGCCTGGCTGATGACGCAGGTCGTGCTTGCCTATTACCTCTCGCGCACCGGCAACTACGAGCGCGCGCAGATGTTGTCATCGCTGACGCTGACGGCGCTCGTCGCCACCGTCGCCGCCAAGAGCGGCGGCGTCGAATCCTTCGCGGCGATCTGGCTGGTGCTGGTTCCGTTCGAGGCGTCGCTGTCGGCGTCGCGTCGCGTCATCGGCGTGGCGACCGCGCTCGCGCTCGGCGCGGCGCTCGGCCTGTGGCTGCTCGGCGCGATGGACCTGCTGCCGCGTTCGGAACTCGGCGCCGCGGAACAGAGTCTGTTCATGGCGGTCGCCGCCATTTCCGCCGCGCTCTACGGCGCGTGCCTGGCGTTCGGCGCCGAACACCTGGCGCGAACCTATTTCAGCCGTATCGACGCGGAGGGAAATCGCTACCAGCTGTTGGCGCGGCACATGAGCGACGTGATTTCGCGCCACGGCCGCAATGGCGAGGTGCTGTTCATTTCTCCGGCGGCGGAGGCCTTGCTGGCGACGCCCGCTGCTTCGCTGATGGGGCATGGCTTGTTCGAGCGCGTTCATATCGCCGACCGGCCCGCCTTCCTGACGGCGCTGTCCGGCGCGGCGCGCGACGGCGAGGAGCACGGCGTTGAATTCCGCCTGCGTCGGGGCGGTTCGCAAGCGCGATTCGCGGGCGAGGGGCTCGGGACGCATCGGACGTCGGCGCGTCAAGGCGGAGCGCCTGAATTCATCTGGGTGGAAATGCGCTGCCGGCCGCTCGACCAGGATGGCGAGCGGGCGGGCGATGGCCGCGAAGTGGTGGCGGTGACGCGTGACGTGACCGAACGGATTCGTCAGCAACTCGCGCTCGGCGAAGCGCGCGCCGACGCCGAGCGGGCCAACGCCGCCAAGGTTCGCTTTCTCGCCACCATGAGCCACGAATTGCGCACGCCGTTGAACGCCATCATCGGCTTTTCCGAGATGATCGCGCAGGAGCGGGAGCTTTCGCTGAGCGACGACAAGCGCCGGGAATACGCCGGCTTGATCCACGAATCCGGCCTGCATCTGCTTTCGGTGGTCAACGACATTCTGAACATGTCGAAGATCGAGAGCGGCACCTTCGAACTCGATCCGCGTCCGTTCGATCCGCGCGAGGTGGTCGCCAGTTGCTGCGATCTGATGGCGCTGCGCGCGCGCGAGACCGGCGTCGACCTGGTCATGAACGTGCCCGAAGGCCCGCTCGCGATCACCGGCGACAAGCGCGCGTTCAAGCAAATCCTGATCAATCTCCTTGCCAACGCGATCAAGTTCTCCAACCGCGGCGGCAAGGTGAATATCGCGATGGCGTCGCAGGGCGCGAACCTCATGCTGTCGGTCGAGGATACCGGCATCGGCATCGACGACGAGGATTTGCGCAAGCTGGGCGAGGCGTTCTTCCAGGCCGGCCGCACCTATGATCGCCGTCACGAGGGCACGGGGCTCGGGCTCTCGATCGTGAAGGGGCTGGTGGGGCTGCACAGCGGCGAGATCCGGTTCGACAGCCGGCTCGGCGAGGGCACCAAGGTGACGGTGCTGCTGCCGCTGGAATTCGTGCCGGCGCTCGGGAGCGGTGGCACCAATGTCACGAATTTCAGTCCGCCGCGCGCGGACGCGACGCAATCGGGGGTAAGAAAAATTGCCTAGCGCCATCGCATTCGGCGGCGGGGATTTCCGCCATTCCGCCCGCGAGCCCTCGTTCGCCCGCGAGTCCGGCTCCGCGCGCGGGTCCAAATCGGCGCGCGGGACCAAGCTCGCCGGCGAAGCGAAGTCGGGAAGCCGGCTGAAAGTCGCGCTCGCCTTTTGCTGGCATCATCGCGGCAATGTCGCGATCTTCGCGATGGCCTCCTGCGTCGCCGGCGCCATTCTGGTCAACGCGCTGTTCCTGCAATCGGCGCGCCATCCCGCGCCCTGGTTCGGCACGGCGACGGAACCGAAGGCGGCGGTCGCCGCCGTTCAGGAAGCCGCCAAACCGATGCCCCGGCCGCGGCCGGCGGCGGCCGATTCCAGGGATCAGGAACCGGCCAAACCGGTGATGACGACGGCGCCGGCGACACGGTCCGCGCCCGCCGCCAAACCCGTGGCTGCGGCGGTTCAACGTGAAAATGTCTCGCGTGACGATCCGATCGCCGAACGCATCGCGGCGACGCAGCGGGTCGCGACGGTCCAGCGCGCCTTGTCGGAGTTCGGCTACGGACAGATCAAGCCGACCGGCGTCGCCGGCCCCGACACGCAGGCCGCGATCGAGAAATTCGAGCGCGAGCGCATGATGCCGGTGACCGGCAAGATCTCGGCCCGCATGCTGCGCGAATTGAGCGCGATCACCGGGCGCGTGTTCGACTGATCTTTCGCGCGTGCCGGACGGCGCGGCATCGGCTTTGCCCTATGCGCCATGCGCGCGCTTTCGTAAGCTCGTCGAATGCGATTGAAATCCGCCATCTGGGTTTCGGCCTATTTGCGCCGGTGCAACGGCGAGGGCGCCTTCGCGACCCTGCGCCGGCGTGGCGCCGAGGAGGCCGGCGCCATTTTCGTCAAAATCGCGCTGCTCGACGGCACGGCGCAACTGTTCGCGCCGGCGCCGCAATCGGCCTATGCGACGGACCATCCCGATGAGCGCGCGTTCCTGCCCGTGTTCGACGCCGTTCAGGCGGACGCGAGGGTCGAGGAGCGCCTGACGCGCGAAATACGGTTCGATCCCGATGTGTGGGTCATCGAGGTCGAGGACCGCGGCGGCCGCCACTTCCTCACGCTGGCGAGCAGGGAAGGCGGCAAACAGGCTTCGGTCTAGCTCCGGCCGGAATTGCGCTGGCCGAATCCCGGTTGGGTCGCGGGCGCGGCGGGCCGTGCCGGCGCGGCGGGTCCCGGGCGGGCTTGACGGGTTTCGTCGTCGTAAAGAACCGGACGATGGCGCGGCGTCGCGGCCTGGCGCGGCGCGGTCGCCGGCGCTTCCGCGCGCGGAGTGAGCATCGACTGGCCACGCCACGCCGCGAGCATGATGAGCGCGACGCGTTCGCTCACGTCCCCGTACATCCGCGACAGCGCGAACACGCGCTCCACCGACGTGCCGATCACCGGATTGAGCAGCAGCAGGATGCGTTCGAAGATTTCGATCGGCATGCGCAGCATGCGCCCGGCGCAAAGCAGCGACTCGCCGCTGGCGTCTTCGGCGATGCGTTGGGCCAACTCCCGGGCGATGCCGAGACCGTCGGCGAGTTCGTCGGCGAATCCGCGACGGTCGGCGGAGAGGGCGGCCTCCTCGAGCATCGCCGTGGTCGCCTCGGCCTTTTCCTCGTCGAGGCGTGGGGCCGGCGTCAGCGTCGAATAGTTCAGGTTGCGCAGCATTTGAACGCGGTCGAACGCGTTGCCGCGCAGGAAGAGCTCGGTGAAGCCCGATCCAGCCGGCCGGTCCGACTCGCGCTTGCGCGCGGCGCTGGCCGTGTTGGTGGTGTTCGTCGCGGCCGCCTCGGAACGCGCGGCGGCGGGAGCGTGCGCGCCGCCGGTCTTCGCGCCGGTATCCGACGGCTGCCCGGCCGTCGCCGGATGCGGCTCGCCGGAGCGCCTCGCCAGCGCCTGCATCACCGGCAGTGGCGCGCGGGCATAGATCGACAGGCGGGCGCGGACCGCCGCGCGCGTCGCGTCGTCGACCTTGTCGATCAGGCGGAGCGCGAGTTCGACGAACTGGCGTTCTTCATCGGCGGAATGGGTGGGCGTCTGCACATAAAGATCGGTCAGGACGCGCAGGAGCGTCGGCCGAACGTCCACGCCGTCACGCTTGGCGAGATCGAACAAGCCGCCGAAGGATGGGAAAACCGTTGATGCCGTCATTTGCTCTGACGCCGTCGATGACCGCGAAGTCGCGAGAATGCGTCAATCCTAGCGGCCGGCCTTTAACAGAGCGTTAACCTTGCGAGGTTCTTAATCGCACCCGTGCCGATTTGGCCGGTCGCCAGCACCGGCGCGAGAAGGGGCTACGCATGGGTACGGTCATTCGGTTTCCGGAAAACGCGGGCGCACGTCGCGCGCGCGCGGAGCATGACCCCTCGCCAACCGGCGCGAGCATCATCATCCTGCCCGTGATCCGCATCGAGCGCCACGCCGAGGACGCCGGAGGTGGAAGAGGGCCGGAAACCGGGGCCGCCCCCGGTCGCCGCCGTCGCCGACGCGCGCGCTCCTGAACCGGCGATCCGATGCCACATCCATTGCCCCCAAGCCGAACAACGAGGCCGATCGGTCCGCTCGCCGCGCTCGGGCTGATCGTGCTCGCCCCGTTGATCGCGGGCTGCGCCTCCGGCGATTTCGGCCGCACCCGCTCGCTGTTCCGAAACGACGAGATGCATAGCTGGATCGGCAAGGAAGCCACCGGGAGCATCGGCGAGCCGTCGTCGACGTTCCGCCTCACCGACAGCGAGCGGCAATTGCGCGATCTCGCCTATCCCTTCATCGAGCCGCCGCGCGCGCGGCCGGAATGGGCCGGCGTGTTCGGCGACTACAAGACCTATCTCGCGCCCTGGCGCCAGCGTCCGCCGTTCGACCGCACCGCCTATGGCCGCAAGCTTCTCGACGAGGCCCATCGCTCGCAGGCCTCGCGCTACGGCCGCCTGATCGAGGATATGCGCGACGACATCACGCGGCTCGAACCCTTCTTCTCGACCGCGGCCCGCGTGCTCGATCTCGATTCCAAACGCGGCACGAGCCTGTCCTACGTCTCCGCGCTCAAGGAAGCCGAGCGGGAGAACGCGCGCGCGCGGATGCGTGAAAACGCGCTTGTCGTCCAATGGGTGCAGCATTGCATCGAGGAGCGCATCTCGTCCTACCGCTGGGCGCTCGAACGGCTGGTGATCACGGCGCCCGATCCCACGGCCGTCGAGGCGGAGCAGGTGCTCAATCAATTGGTCCAGCGCGCGGGCGACGGGCGCATCAGCCGGATGCCCGCCGGCGGCCGTCCGGTCGCGGCGCGAGGCTGAGGCGAGTCCGTTCGGTTACCGCCGCAGCAGTTCGTCGAGGCCGCGCAGAACCTCCACCGAGGCCTTTTCCATCTCGTCGAGCTCGCGCGCGGCCCCGGCGCGATCGCCGCGCGCGTGGAAGTCGGCGGCCGCCTTGCCGTGATGGTGGACTGCCTCGTGCGGACCAAGCAACCGCGCGAAGGCGGGATGACCGCGCAGTCCGGCGTCGGTGACGGCGTCGTACCATTTGCCGAGGCGGCAGTGATGATGGTCGGCGAGCTCGTTCGACTTGAGCGAATTGAGTCCGACGAACATCTCCGACAGGCGCTTCTTCCACAGCAGGTGATCGGATTTGGCGCGATAGAGCACGCAATCGGGAATATTGCGGTGCTCCAGATCGGCGAATTGGTCGTTGATGAGTTGTTCGGAAGCGCTGACGGCCTGGATGGCCTGATCGGCGAAGGCGGAGGCGGTCGACGTGTGCTGGGTGATCGCCATCACGCCCGAGGCGATTCTTTCAACCGCGCCGCTCTGTTGGTCGAGAACGGCCGCGATCTCGGCGAGCTGTTCGCTGTTGCCGGACACGATGCCGTCGAGCCGGTCGATCAGGCCACGCGCGGTTTCGGCGTGCTCGCCGCCATGCTCGACGAAACCGCCGACCTCGCTCACATTATCGCGGAGTTCGCGGACGTGATGTTCGAGCCGACCGATGCGGGCGCGAATATCGTCGGTCGCCTTTTGCGTCTGTCCGGACAGCGCCTTGACCTCGGATGCGACGATCGCGAAGCCGCGCCCGGCGACGCCGGCGCGCGCGGCCTCGATCGTGGCGTTGAGCGCGAGCAGGCTGGTCTGCTTGGCGATCGTCTCGATGGTCTGGACGAAAGAGGCGATCTGGCTGGCGGCGGCGTCGAGTTGCTCGGCGGCTTCGTGCATGCGGGCGAATGCCTGGCCGATGTTCCGGCTCGCGTCGGCCGTTTCCTGCGTCGCCCGCGCGCAAGCCGATGTCGCGCGCGCCGCCTCGGCCATCGAGGCGGCCACGGTGCGCGCGGTGCTCGAAATCCGCTGGACGGAGGACGTCATTTCCTCGACCGCGCCGGCGATGAGACGCGCCTTGGCGTCGGTGTGACGGATCTCTCCGGTGATGCGGGCGGTCGCCGCCATCGTTTCGCTGGCGTTGATGGAGTAGTCGACGGTCTGGGAGAGGGCGCGGGTGTCGGCGGCCGACAGCGAGGCGGCGGCAAGACGTAGCGCCCGCGCGACATCTTCCTGGATATTGTCGACCGAAATGGTGGGATCTCGCGCGATCAGTCCGGCGACTGCGGCGACCACCGGTCCGGCGTCAAGCGAGGCGTGATGATCGTTTCGCGGTTCTGGATTGAACTGCCGCTGAACTTCGCCGGGCCGACTAAATTTCATGATCAAACCCAAATCTAAAATGTAAATAGGAATCAGTTTCACACGTAAAGGTAGAGAGTGATGGATAATGTTTTCTTAATTGACTTGCACCGCGGTCGCGCGACGCGCGCCGGGCCACGAACGCCGACGCGTCGGTGCCGTCCGCCTAATTCGTCTTGCCCGTCGGCGGCTGAGGCGCGCAACTTGCCCGCGACAATGTCGCGCGCGCTTGCGCCATCAAACCGGGCTCGGCGGCGAGCGCCTTCAACAGGATGACGCCGGTGATCGTCGGAGAATCGATGATCAGCCGGTCGGCGGAGGTCACGTCCTCCTCCTCGGGCAACTGCGCGCGCTGCTCGGCGGTCATCAGATCGAGCTCGATCACGCGCCGGCCGGCCGAGCGATCGTTGATCGCGTAATAGGCGACCTCGTTGCGCGTGTAGAAGGAGACCGACGTGTAGGCCTGGCTCACCGGGACCGTGAGCTTGATCGGGCCGCCGGCGAGATTGTAGCGGCACACCGCGAGCGCGAAGGCGGGATCGAGAAAAGGCAGCGCGGCGTCGTTCGGCGTCGGCGCGGGCAGGGTGACGACGGTATTGAGCGGCGCGATCGGCGTCAGGCGCGAATAGGCGTCGTTGCTCGCGATCGCCGGCAGCGCCAACACGCTGACGAGATGGATGATCCCGCCGAACAGGACGCCGCCCGCGAGCATGGCGATCCAGCGAATCATGGGCACCCCACCGTGACCACGCTTGGCATGGGCGCGTCGCGCTGCGTGCGCGTGGCGACGCCGACCGGCGTGTCGTGAAGGCGCATGATCAAGACGTAGCGCTCGATGCCGCCCGTCGGCAGCCAATTGCCGGCGCGCGCGCGCGGCGCGAGGCGAACCTCGAAACGGCCGTCGGCCTGCCGTACCACTTCCTGGCTGGTGTAGCCGTGGCGGCCGACCGAGTTGCCGATGAGGCGACCTTCCTCGTCGTAGATCGTCAGGGTCCAGAAGCGCGCGGCCGGTGTCGTGCCGCTCACCGAAATGTCGCAGCGCCCATCGAGTGGCCGTCCGTTCTCGTCGGTTCGCGCGATGAAGGCGACGCCATCGCCCGTGCCGATCGGCAACTGGCCGCTGCGCACGACGACCGCGCGCGCGTATGGATCGATGTCGGAGGTGCCGGTCTTCGGCTGCGCCGTCCACGCGCCGATGGTGATCGCGCCGAAGCCCATGCCGCTCGCGACCGTGAACCAGGTCAAGCCGAGGCCGACCGCCGCCGCGATCGCGAGTGTCAGCAAGGTTCCGAAGATCAGCCGCACGAGACCGAGAATCCCTTAAGGAGTTGACGTCGACCATACGCCGCGCGCCCCGACTGGGCACGGGTTTCGTTTCTGCGCCGCGGCGCGGCTTGGGGCGATGGAGGGAAACACGATGGGCCTCGACCTCGGGCTCGCTCAGTTCTTGCGCGAAGTCAGCGGCGGCGGCGCGGCCGTGACCGCGACGGGCTCGGGCGGCGTCGCCGCCAATCCGGTCGCGTCCGGCGCGGCGGCCTGCTTGAGCTGCTTGGCCGCGTCATCGAGCTGACGCTCGATGCGGATCAGGATGTCCGTGCCGCGTCGCGACAGCGCGGAGGGCGTCGAGGGCGCCGCGTCGGCGGTCCGCGCCGCCGCCGGGTGCGCCGCGACGGCGGGCGCGGCCGGGCGAACCGGCGAGGCCGCGATGCCCGGTATGGTCTTGAGCTCGGCGCCTTGATGGGCGACGGTCATCACGTCGTGCCAGGTCTTGGCCGGCAGCGAGCCGCCGGTCATGCGATTGGTCGGGCTGTAGTCGTCATTGCCGTACCAGACGCCGCAGACGAAATTGCCGGTGTAACCGACGAACCAGGCGTCGCGATAGGCGTTGGTGGTGCCGGTCTTGCCGGCGGCGCGAATGCCGTCGAGCGCGGCGCGCCGGGCGGTGCCGGCCTCCACCACCTGCGTCATCATGTTGACCATGTCGGCGGCCACCTGCGGCGGCATCGCCTGCACCGGCTTCTTGCCGTCGCGGTCGAACCGCCAGATCAGATCGCCGACGCTGTTGCGCACTTCGAGCGCGGCATGCGGCGCGACCGAGAGGCCGCGATTGGCGAAGGTGGCGTAGGCGACGGTGTGGTCGAGGACCGTGACCTCGTCGGCGCCGATCGGCAGCGACGGTGTGTCGGGCAGGGGCGTGCGCAGGCCCATCTTGCGGGCGAGCGCGACGATCTTGGCGCGTCCGACCTTGGCCTTGTTCCAGTCGCCGGTCGCCTTGTCGGCCGCGCCGATCATCACCGACAGCTTGACCGCGATGGTGTTGATCGACCGCGTCAGCGCCATGGTCAACGTCATCGATCCGGAGTAACCGCCGGAATAGTTTTTCGGGCACCAGTTGCCCAGGCAGATCGGTCCGTCGACGACGATGGACGTCGGCTTGAGGCCGCTCATCAGCGCGCTGGCATAGACATAGGGCTTGAACGAGGAGCCGGGCTGGCGCAGCGCGTCGACGGCGCGGTTGAACTGGCTGGCGCCGTAGTCGCGGCCGCCGACCATCGCGCGCACGCCGCCGTCGAGATCGGCGACGACGAGCGCGCCCTGCGTGGCGTGATAGTCGCGGCCGAACTGGCGTAGCTGTTCCTCCATCGCGGCTTCGGCGGCGCGCTGGACGTTCATGTCGATGGCCGTGCGCACGACGAAGACACGCTCGGTCACCGACTTCGGCAACGTCTCGACCAGCCGCCGCATTTCGTCGAACGCCCAGTCGAGATAATAGTTGGGCGAATTCTCGTCGCGCCGGTCGATGATGTTTGCGGGGTTGCGCCGGGCGCCGAACACCTGGCCCTCGGTCATGAATCCGGCCTCGACCAGGTTGTCGAGCACGACGTTGGCGCGCGCGCGCGCGGCCGGCAGGTTGATGTGCGGGGCGTAGCGGGTGGGAGCCTTGAACAGACCCGCCAGCATCGCCGACTCGGCGAGATTGAGCTCGCGCACCGACTTGTTGAAATAGAAATGCGCCGCGCCGCCGACGCCGAAGGTGCCGCCGCCCATATAGGCGCGGTCGAGATAGAGCTTGAGAATCTCGTTCTTGGAAAGCCGCGCCTCCAGCCAGATGGCCAGGAACGCTTCCTTGACCTTGCGCTCGATGGTGCGCTCGTTCGACAGGAACAGGTTCTTGGCGAGCTGCTGGGAGATCGACGAGCCGCCCTGGACGACGCCGCCGGCGCGGGCGTTGGTCAGCATCGCGCGCGCGGTTCCGGCGACATCGATGCCGAAATGCTCGTAGAAGCGCCGGTCCTCGGTGGCGAGCGTGGCCTTCACCAGTTGATCGGGGAAATCCTCGAGCGGCACCGCGTCGTCATGCTTGATGCCGCGCGAGCCGATCTTGTTGCCGTGGCGGTCGAGGAACGTCACCGCGAGGTCGGACTTCTTCAGCCAGTCGTCGTCGGAGGTTTCGCGGAAGGCGGGGACCGCCAGCGCCAGCAGGACGACAAGGCCGCCGACGCCGAGCGTGGCGGCCTCCGAAATCGGCTCGATGAACACCCAGCGCTTCCAGTGGCCGACATGAAACCGGTCCATGAAGGCGGCGTAGCGCTCGTAGAGTTCGCGCAGCCAGGTGGCCGCGGTGAAAAGGGACGAATCGATGCGCGCGTCGAGGTCCAGCAGGAACAGCCGGATGCGCCGGACCCAATTGTAGGAGAAAGGATTCCGCACAGAATTCCCTTGAGATTACGTCGCGCTGGTCCGATGCCCCGCCGTGATGGTGACAGTCTTGCGTCCCGGATGCGGCAAAGCCAAGGCGGCCCGTCGCGGCCCAGGCGGGCGTTTCCCCAGGAATTCGGATGGCGTCTTCTAGCCGACGCGGCCGTGGCCGCCAATGGAGGATTGATCGCGAGGTGGCCGAGCCCCGTCCGGCAGTTTCGGCGGCGACTGCGCGGCACGCTTGCCCTCTGACGCCGTGGCGCGCGATAAGCGCGATTGGGCTGTGCCCATGGGCGCGGCGCCGAATCCCCGGGGGTGTCGATTTGTTTTGGAAAAGCAAAAGCTTGGGAGAGATGTCGGCCGCCGAATGGGAGAGCCTTTGCGACGGCTGCGGGCGCTGCTGCCTGGAGAAGCTCGAGGACGAGGACACGGGCGAAATCTATTTCACCAATGTCTGCTGCGAACTCTATGACGACGTTGCCGGGGGCTGCCGGGACTATGCCCACCGGTCGGAGCGGGTCACCGACTGCGTTCGCCTGACGCCCGACAATGTGGGCGGTCTCAACTGGCTGCCGCCAACATGCGCCTATCGCCTCATCGCCGAGGGCCGCGACCTTTTCTGGTGGCATCCGCTGGTTTCGGGCGATCCGGCGACGGTGCGCGAGGCCGGCGTCGGCGTCGTCGGCCGCATCGCCGCGCGGGGCGACGAAATCTCGACCGCGGACCTTGAGGACTACATCGTCAAATGGCCCGGCCAGGTGCCCAAAAAGGCGCGGGGGAAATCACCGGCGCGGAAGCGGGCGCGTGGATAGCGTCGCTAGGATTTAATTCCTTGACAGCGTCGGATAGTGTCTCAGTTTGACTAGGAAATCTTTCCGAGCGGATTGACTTTCGATTTTGCGCGAACCTTGGCGCGGCGGCTCTCATCTTCCAGCGCATCAATCAACGCAACCAGATCAGTCATGCTCATGATCTTGTCGGTCAGGCCAGCGGCCATCGCCGGAGTGAGGCGATGGGCTTTGTGCTGGCGCGTCCAGTTGTACCAGAAGAAATACAGCGCCAGCGCGTGACAATGGTTTCCAACCTTCTTGGAGAAGGCGTTCGTTAGCCGCGTGAACCGGCGCATCGCAATGCGCATGGTAAGGTTCTGCCGCTCGACATAAGAGGTGCTGATGTGCTGCGGATCGGGGCAGCCGTTCAACGGCGTCTTGATCGCGCCCGTGCATACCGGCGGACTGTAGCGGCGCTGGCCTTCCTGCGACTGGCCGTAGATTTTCACCAGTTGGGCGAAATCGACTTCATCGCCAAAGTTGCCGTTAATGGCCTCGATATAGGCCCTCAGACCGTCGCTGGTGAGTTGGACGCGACCGGCCAGCCGATCCTTAAGGTCGCCCATAAACTCAAAAGCCGTCTCCCGGTCGCGACCCCCGACCAACCAAGACACGATCAGCTTTGAGTCGGCGTCAATCGCGGTCCATGTCCAAACATCGCCCCGGCCATCAACCTGATTTTTCGTGGCCGGCGCGTTGGCCTGCTTCGAGTAGCAGAACGACCAAATCTCATCGACCTGAATGCGTTTCGCCTTAACCGCGCTGACCTTTTCCTCATGGAAGGCCGCGCAGGCTAACCCGGCATCAACCAGCAGCTTAGAAACAGTGTTGATGGAAACGTCGCATACCCGCGAGATCGACCGCATCGACGAGCCCTCGCAAAGCATGGAGAGGATTTGGACGCGAGTTTGTACTGGTAGCCTGTTCATAAATTGAAATATGTGCTAGCTAAATTTAATTAGCAAGCATATATTTCATTCTGTCTCGCCACTCTTGGTAAGGCTCGCACGATCAAACCACCTCTCCAGGTGCCTTACTACCCAAGGTACTTCACACCAATTGGCCATCCCAATCAGCCCGACGAGGCAGAAAAGAAGAAAAGGAATCGACGCAACGGCAGGCGCGAAACTCGCAACAAGCACGTATAACAGCGATACACACCCGCAAAACCAGAAAAATCTCTCTTGTTTTCTCTGTGTTCGTAGGTCTGCTAACTGCTCCTCAATGGCAGCCGCAGCCTTTTCAGTTGGGTCGACACCATCGCGACTTCGGAAAACCCGAACAGCAATATCATGCTCAATCTTTTGTACGCTCGGTGTATTCGTCGATGATGTCTGTGTCGGTAATGGCGATGCCTCTAATTCCCGGGACATAATTTTTTGCCCACGCT
>JAYRVF010000013.1:0-177624 GCA_041918675.1 Xanthobacteraceae bacterium | reverse complement strand
GGTATGGGCGGCATGTCCGGTATGGGCGGCATGTCCGGCATGGGCGGCATGTCCGGCATGGGCGGCATGTCCGGTATGTCCGGCATGGGCGGCATGTCCGGTATGGGCGGCATGAGCGGCATGTCCGGTATGGGCGGCATGTCCGGCATGGGCGGCATGAGCGGCATGTCCGGCATGGGCGGCATGAGCGGCATGTCCGGCATGGGCGGCATGAGCGGCATGTCCGGTATGGGCGGCATGTCCGGTATGTCCGGCATGGCTGGCGGCTCCGGCCCGTGGATCTGCACGCAGTGGACGTCGGCTCAGGGCGGCATGTCCGGCATGGGCGGCATGGGTGGCATGTCGGGAATGTCCGGCATGGGCGGCATGGGCGGCATGTCCGGCATGTCCGGCATGGGTGGCATGTCGGGAATGTCCGGCATGGGCGGCATGTCCGGCATGGGTGGCATGTCGGGAATGTCCGGCATGGGCGGCATGTCGGGAATGTCCGGCATGGGTGGCATGTCGGGAATGTCCGGCATGGGCGGCATGTCGGGAATGTCCGGCAGCAAGAAGTAAGCACCTGACACTTCAAAGGCCGGGCGCTTCGGCGCCCGGCCACCTTCCCCAAAATTGCGAACGAAATACCGATCGAGGCAAAGATGCGAGGGAATTCAGCGGTTGCCGGCGGCGTCGTGCTGGCCGTCATCACCATGGTGGCGGGGGCATTGCCCTTCGCGAACCAAGTCGAGCCGATCATGTCGGCGATTGGCGTGCGATCGGCTGGCGCCGAGACGCAAGACGTCAAGGCGATCGTCAGCGTCGAGGCTGTCAAAGCCCGCGCCGCGGCCTATGCGAAAGATAACTATGATGCCGCGCGTTGGGACCCGATCCACTTCAAGCCCGCGATCGATGCGGCTTCCGATCAGGCCTGCCTGGTCTGTCACAACGAAATCAACTCGGCGAAGCCGCGTGACGCGTCGCTCGCGGGTGTCAAGACGACGAGCACGCTTGCCTGGTACCAGACGCTCGACACCTACGCGGGCGCGCAATCGGATTTCCATTGGCGCCATCGCGAATCGCCGTTCGCCAAGCAGGTGATGAACCTGTCCTGCAATTTCTGTCACCAGGGCAACGATCCGCGCGAGGAATCGCCGCACGTGACCGCGACCGACGCCAAGGGCGCGGTCGTGACCTCGTGGAACAACGGCAATCCCCCGTTCACGCTGCGCAAGATGGTCAATCCTTCCGAGACCTGTCTGCGCTGCCACGGACAATTCCCGGCCGAGAACATGGGACTCGCCGGCAAGTGGCACGAGCTGCGCGCCGATCTGGAAACGGCGGACGCGCCCAATGGCTGCCTGTCCTGTCACGCCGAGACCTTCCGCACGGCGCGCCATCAGGTGACCTATCTCAAGACCAAGGAGATCGAGGACGCGGCGAAGGCGGGTTCGTCGGACACCTGCTACGGGTGCCATGGTGGTCGCGCCTGGTATCGCAACTCTTATCCCTATCCGCGCACGCCGTGGCCGGACATGCCGACCGATATGCCTGATTGGGCGAAGGATCGGCCGACGTCCGCCGACGCGCGCTTCAAGCTTCCCGCCGCAAAATGAAACCGTCAGATCTTCCTTCCCGGCGATCACGACCTTTGGAGAACGCCATGTTGCCCACGCGCAGTCTTTCCCTCCTTTGCGGCCGCGTCGACGTCGATCGTCGCAGCGTCCTGAAAGGGGCGGCCGCGGTCGGTGTTGCGAGCCTCAGCGCTCCGCTGATCGGAACCAAACAGGCCAAGGCCTTCGCTTACGAGCCCTATCCGCGCGATGACGATCTTGAAACCGTCGTCACCTCCTGCGCGCACAATTGCGGATCGCGTCACATGCTGGTGGCGCACAAGAAGGGCGACGTCATCGTTCGCCTGTCGACCGATGACGGCCGCTATCAGGAAGGCGGCGCTTTCGGCAAGGATACCGAGGAAGAGCCTCAGATCCGCGCCTGCTTGCGCGGCCGCTCCTATCGCGCGCGCCTCTATTCGCCCGAGCGCCTGCTCTATCCGATGGTCCGCGTCGGTAAGCGGGGCGAAGGCAAGTTCAAACGGGTTTCCTGGGACGAGGCTCTGACGCAGATCGCCGAACGGATGGTGTATCTGAAGCAGAAGTACGGGCCGACCGCGTTGGTCGACCAAAGCTACGCCGGCGCTTCCTACGGCGTGCTGCACAAGTCCGACCAGATCGAGGGGCTGCTCGGCCGCTTCCTCGGCATGTTCGGCTGCCGCACGTCGTCCTGGTCGGTTCCTTCCTATCAGGGCACGACCTTCTCATCGCGCATCACCTTCGGCACGATCGAGGACGGCAACGAGGACGACGCGTTCGCGCATTCCAAGCTCATCATCATGTGGGGCTGGAATCCCGCCTACACCTTCCACGGCGGCAACACGTTCTACTACATGCGGCTCGCCAAGCAGCGTGGCTGCAAGTTCGTCCTGGTCGATCCGCAATACACCGATTCCGCGTCGACCTATGACGCGTGGTGGATCCCGATCCGCCCGAACACCGACGCCGCGATGATGGCGGGCATGGCCCACTACATCTTCGCCAACAACCTGCACGACCAGGACTTCATCAACCGCTTCGTGCAGGGCATGGATCCGGGCACCATGCCGCAATGGGCGCGGGGCCAGGAGAGCTTCAAGGACTACATCTTCGGCGTGTCCGACGGCGTCGCCAAGACCCCGGAATGGGCGGCCGCGATCTGCGGCGTGAAGGCCGAGGATATCATCAAGCTCGCCCACATGTACGCGACCACCAAGCCGGCGGCGCTGAAGGCGTCGTGGGCGCCGGGCCGCAACGCCTATGGCGAGCAGTATAACCGCATGGCGGCCGCGTTGCAGGCGATGACCGGCAATATCGGCAAGCTCGGCGGCTGCGCCGAAGGCGTCGGCAAGGCGTGGCATTCGGAAGCCGTCGCTTACCCCTACGACCAGTTCGCCAATGTCTGGTTCGCCGCGATCAAGTCGGATCGCTGGGCCCATTGCGTGCTCAATTATCCGAACGTCAAGCGCGAGGAGATCGGCCTGTGGCCGCGTCAGGACCAGCTCGACGGCGTGATCCCCAATATTCGGGGCATCTTCTGGCAGGGTTCGGACTGGCTCAACCAGCTCACCAACATCAACAAGGAAATCAAGGCGATCCGCAAGCTCGACGCCGATGGCGACAAAGAGAGCCTGATGGTGTGCATGGATTCGACCATCACGCCGACCGGCATCTGGGCGGATTTCCTGCTTCCCGTCGCCACGCACTTCGAGCGTCACGACGTCGCGTTGCCGTGGTACAAGGGCCACTATTACATTCACCGGCCCAAGGTCATTCAGCCGCTCGGCGAATCGAAGTCCGACTTCCAGATCTTCACCGAACTCGCCTATCGGCTCGGCTTCGGCCAGGCCTACAATCCCCGGGCGACGCGCGAATACTTCACCAACGATGACCCGGTCGACGAGGCCTATCTCGAGGCTTGGTGGCACAACGTGCAGCATCACCAGCACGTCACGATGTCGTGGGAAGAGTTCAAGAAGCGCGGCGTCTACAAGTTCAAGCTCGACAAGCCGCATGTGGCGTTCCGCGCGCAGGTCGAGCAGGGCGTGCCTTTCCAGACGCCGTCGGGACGGATCGAGATCTTCTCCACCGTGCTGGCGCAGACGCGGGACTTCACCCGGACCCAATACGGCTATCATATTCCGGCCGTGCCGAAATGGATCGAGCCGTGGGAGTCGCTCAACAGCCCGTTGACGCAGAAGTTCCCGTTCCATCTGGTCACGCCGCATCCGCGCTGGCGCACCCATTCGATCTTCAACAACATCGGCTGGCTGCGCGAGACCTACGCCCAGGAGGTCACGATCAACGCCTCCGACGCGGCCAAGCTCGGCATCAAGACGGGCGACACCGTCGAGGTCTTCAACGACCGCGGCACCTGCGTCGTTCCGGCCTATGTCACCGAGCGGTGCATGCCGGGCGTGGCGGCGCTTCACGAAGGCGCGTGGATGGATATCGACGAGAACGGCATCGATCGTTCCGGCAATCCGGACTTCCTGACACTCGATGAACCGAGCCCCGCCGGCGCGTTCGCCTACAACACGATCCTGGTGAACATCCGCAAGACGAAGCTCGCTCACCGGCCGGGTTGGGACGAACTGGCCACGGCGCGAAGCAGCGTCTTCCGGCGCGATCTTTGATCGCGGCCTTCTTGAGCATCGGCACACGACGAGGATACGGAAATGGCCACGAAGGTCGAAAAAAATCAGATCAAAGCAGCAGTGAAGGCCCGGAAGCGCGAGGTCTACACGCCGGTGGTTCCGGACGTGCAGTTCGGCTTCATCCACAATAACGTGGATTGCATCGGCTGCCGCGCCTGCGAAATCGCATGCAAGGACAAGAACGGATTGGCGCCTGGGCCGCGGTTCCGCCGCGTCCAGTACATCGAGGGCGGAACCTTCCCGGAGGTCTTCGCCTACAAGGTCAACATGTCGTGCAATCATTGCGCCGAGCCCGCGTGCTTGCCGACATGCCCGACCGGCGCGCTGTTCAAGCGGCAGAAGGACGGCATCGTCGACATTGACTCGACGCTCTGCATCGGCTGTCGGCGCTGCGAGGCGTCGTGCCCGTTCGGCGCGCCGCAGTTCATCCCCGAACTGAACGTCGTCGCCAAGTGCAACATGTGCGTGGATGAGATCGACGCCGGCCGCAAACCCTATTGCGTCATGGCGTGCATGATGCGCGTCCTCGACATCGGCCCGATCGACAAGATCGCCGATGGCAGCTACGAGACCAAGGCGCGGGGACCGAACGACAAGCTGGTCCGGCAGGTCAAGAACATGGCCGATCCGGAACTGACCAACCCCTCGATCCGTTTCGTCGCGCACAGCAAGGGCGCGGTGAAGTAATGGAAGAGGCCGACCGGATCGAGGCGCAGCCCTCGCCCGCGGATGTGATGCGGGCGGGAGCGGCCTTGGCCGACGATCTCATGCTTCTCGCGCGATTGGCGGATCGCGAGGTCGACGCCGACCTGATCGGCGCCTTGCGGTCGGCGCCAGTCGCGGCCTGGTTTTCACTCAAGCTCGACGGCGTCGAGTTCGACGAGGCGGCCAGCCTCTTCGCCCAGGCCTTCGCGGACATGCCCGATCCGGTGGATACCGCGACGCTCGACGAGCTCGCCGCGGAATTCGCCGCGATCTATTTGACCCACCATTATCGCGCCTCGCCGAACGAATCGGTCTGGCGGGACGACGAGGGACTCGAACGGCAGCAGGCGATGTTCGCCGTGCGGGCGTGGTATCAGCGCCACGGCGTGAGCGCGCCCGATTGGCGTCGCCGCGCCGACGATCATCTGGTGCATGAACTGGAGTTCCTGGCCTCGCTCATTCGCGACGCCGCCACGACCGGCGCGCTGGACGCGGCCGCGCGGTTTCTACGCGAGCATCCCCTCGTTTGGGTGCGGGCCTTCGCGCGCACCGTCGTGATGCGCTGCCGACTGTCGTTCTACGCGGGCGTGGGCCTGCTCACGGCGATCTACCTCGATCACCTCGCCCAACTGCTCGGCGAGACGCTCGGTTGCGACATGTCGCCCGCGTCGATCGAGGGGCGGGTGGGCACCCCCACGGAAAACGCGACGTTGACTTGCGCCGATTCGGCCACGGTTCCCGTTCAGGGAGCGGGCCCCGGCTGGTAGATGTCATGACGACGGCGGGTGTTCTCGCGGGAATCGATGGAAGCCGGCGGTTCCCACGTCGGCGACCGGCGGTGGGGCGGCGACCGAATTCTCATCGGGTTGGACAAAGCCGACACCGAATCGCGGGGCGGACCAAACCGCGTAAGATGTCGTCGCTCGGCGCGCGCGCATCGGCCGCTGGTCCCGTCGCGGAAATTCCGAGACCGCCGCGAGGAACCGCACGCCACGAAATCACTAGCTCAAGATGAGATAGTCTGGATCATTGTGTACCGTGCGCGCGAAAAAATCATTATAAGAAGCTTTATCAGATCGCCTGGATACGGAGATTTTGGACCACGGGTTTTGGACGCGATCATCGACGCCATTATCGACACGGTCATCGATACGGGTCATGGACGCGGCCGCGATCATGTGAAAATCGACCGAGGGCGGACACGACGCGCATGAGGCGTAGGACGCCGGTCCACGTCATGTGAGGTGGGACAGGGAATGACTTCGCGGTTGGGCGCCAAGGTTCTTGCCACGATGGCGGTCGCGCTGGGGCTTTCGTCCCTGGTGTTCCTTGGCTTGTTCCTGGCCCTTTACCAGAGGCAACTCCTCAACGAGCGGCAGGAGGTCTCCGGCAAGCTCGGCAACATGCTCCAGATCACGCTGGAAAACGCCATGCTCAAGCGCGACCTCGAAGGTCTGCGCGAAATCGTGTCGCGGCTGGGCGCGGTCACCAATGTGATGCAGGTGCTGGTGCTGGCGCCGAACGGCGAAGTGCGCTTTTCCTCCGACGCCGCCAAGCTCGGCCGTAGTCTCGACCCGGGCGCGTTGTGCGAGGGTTGCGGCGTCGGCAAGGGCCAGCCGATGGCGTCGACGAATTTCGTCCGCGACGACAACGGCATCGAGGTGCTTCGCGCGGTCAACGCGGTCGCCAACCGCGAGCCATGCCAGGTCTGCCACGGCTTGATGGATGAACATCCGGTCAACGGCTATCTGATGCTCGACTATCGCGCCGACAGCATTCGCCAGCAGGCGCGCTCGCTCGCCTCGGCGCAGGCGCTGGCCGGTTTCCTGGTGATCGTGGCGGCGTTGTCGGCGACCTGGTTCGTGCTTCGCCGCTCCGTTCTCGCTCCCGTTCGTCTGTTCGCTTCGGTGAGCAAGGATCTCTCGCGCGGAAACTTCGCCGCGCGCCACGAGCTGCGTCCGGCGATCGACAACCGATCCGACGAAATCGCCGAACTCGGCCGCTCGGTCCACCTGATGGCGGCGCGTCTCGACGACACCATTTCGGAACTGCGCGAGCACCAGGCGTTCCAGCAGTCGGTGATCGACGGCGTGCACGACGGCATCCGCGTGCTCGCGCCGGACTATTCGGTGGTCGCGGCCAACAAGGCGTTCTGCGCCCAGGTCGGACTGTCGCTCAAGGAAGTGCTGGCGCATCCGTGTTATTATTCCAGCCACGACCGCGCCGAGCCTTGCGTGCCGACGCTTGTGATCTGTCCGTTGCAGGCGCTACGGACGTCCGACATGCCGGTGAAATGCACGCATGTGCATACGCGCCACAGCGACAAGGCGGGCATCGCCGCCGAAGTGGTCGCCGCTCCCGCCGTGATCGAAACCCGGTCGGGCATGAGACGCCTCGTCGTCGAATCGATCCGGGATCTGTCGCAGAACGTGCAGATTTCGCAGGAACAGCGCCTTTCCGAAATCGGCGAGCTCGCGGCGGGCATCGCCCACGAGATTCACAACCCGCTCGCCTCCATCCGCCTCGGCATCCGCGCGATCAAGCGCGCCATCGCCGCCGGCGGCGAGCGCCAGACCGAGCTGTCGGAATATCTTTCCGTCGCCGATACCGAGATCGACCGTTGCATCACCGTGACCGGACGCATCATGCGGCTCAGCCGCCTGCCGACCGAACACGGCGTGCTGATCGACGTCGGCGAGGTCGCCGCCGACATCGCGGCGCTGTTGCGCTACGAGGCCGAGCTCGCCCACGTCAAGATGAAGGTCGACGTGCCGTCGGATCTGCGCATCATCGCGGGTGAGGGAGAGCTCGCCATGATCCTGCTCAACCTCGTCCAGAACGCGCTGCACGCGATGCCGGCGCGGGGCGGCAATGTCGACATCATCGGTCGCCGTGTCAACGATCGCATGATCCAGATCGATGTGAGCGATACCGGTACCGGCATCAAGGCCGAGCACATCGCGTCGATCTTTCTTCCCTTCTGGACCAGCCGCAAGGACGGAACCACCGGCAGTGGGCTCGGCCTCGCGATCTGCTCCGCCCTTGTCAACAAACGCGAGGGCAAGATCACTGTCGAGAGCTGGGAAGGGAAGGGCACGACCTTCCACCTGCTCTTTCCCGATCCCGATCATGCAATAACAGAAGTCGAAGCGGCGGTTCATCAATGACGAACACACAAAATGCCATGACAATCCTTGTTGTCGACGATGACCCAACCTTGAACCGGCTCCTTTGCGCGCAGCTCAAGGCCAGCGGTTACAAGACCGTCGGCGCCCACCGCTGGAGCGAGGTCGAGGCGGCGTTGCAGAAATACGAGCCGGCGGTGGCGCTTCTGGACATGCGGCTGCCCGACGCCGAGGGCATCGAGAAGCTCGCGCAACTCACCGAATTTTGTCCGGTGATCGTGCTGACGGCCTACGGCTCGATCGACCAGGCGGTATTCGCGGTCAAGAACGGCGCCTTCGATTATCTCGCCAAGCCGGTCAATCCGGATGTGCTGGAGCTCGCGATCAAGCGTTGCCTGGCCAACACGTCGCTGCGCCGGAATTTCGAGCTGCTGCAACGCCAGTCCAAGTCCGGCACCGCGCGCGAGCTCGTCGGCGGCTCGGCGCCGATGGCGGAATTGCGCCGAATGATCGGCGTCGTCGGACCGAGCGGCACGACGGTGCTCATCATCGGCGAGTCCGGCGTCGGCAAGGAACTCGTCGCCGCCGCCGTGCACAAGGCGTCCGAACGCGCCAGCGGCAATTTCATCGCCGTCAACTGCTCGACGCTGCAGCAGAACCTGTTCGAATCCGAACTGTTCGGTCACGAGCGCGGTTCGTTCACCGGCGCGGATCGGCGCAAGGAAGGCCTCGTCGAGGTCGGCGCCGGCGGAACGGTGTTCCTCGACGAAATCGGGGAAATGTCGCTCTCGGTCCAGGCCAAGCTCCTGCGCGTGATCGAGACCGGGCATTTCCGCCGCGTCGGCGGCACCAAGGATTTGACCGCGAACGTGCGTTTCGTCGCGGCGACCAATCGCGATCTTGAAACGATGTGCCGCGAGGGCACGTTCCGGGCGGACCTTTATTATCGGCTGTCGGCCTTCGTGCTCAAGGTGCCGCCGCTGCGCGAGCGGCTCGACGACATCCCGGCGCTCGCCGAGCATTTCCTGCGCAGCCGCGAATTCGCGCGCGGCGCGCGCAAGCACATGTCGGCCGCCGCGCTCGACGCGCTGTTGAGCTACCACTGGCCGGGCAACATCCGCGAATTGCGCAATATCGTCGAGCGCGCCGCGCTGTTGTCGGGCGCCGAATCGGAAATCCGCGTCGGCCATATCGGCTCGTTGCGGCGCTCCGGGCCGGTCCGGGACGACTACGTCATCTCCTTCGACCATGTCCCGACGCTGGACGAGATTTCGACGATTCATCTCGATCGCCTGCTCAGCGCCGGCCGTTACAGCCGCGCCGAGATCGCGCGGCTGATGGGCGTAAGCGAGCGTCAGCTCTACCGCATGCTGGGAGAGCGCTCGGCGACGGCGGCCAAGCAGGGCGCCTGATACGGATCGCGAATTTCCGAATTCGCCATCCGGCGATCGGCGCCCGCGGCTCGCGAGATGAAGCGGCGCGCGCATCGCGCCGTGCGGCCCTCAAATGGTCTTTCGGCGAGACCGATGCGTCTCGCCGTAATGGAATGCTCCATATTCAAGGCCTTGCGCAAATCCCGGTCGCGAAGGTGTTATCCACTTTCGCCGGATTTGCTCTAGCGGCGCTTCTTCTTGCGCTCGTATTGGACGCCGCTGCCCTCGGGCCGTCCGTCATAGAACAGATTGGGACGGCAGAAACCGCCGACCCCGCTGACCGCCGCCCGGCACTGCTCGATGGTCATGAAATAGCAATTCTCGGCGCTGCCTTCGAAAAGACCATAGATCGCGCACCAGCGGTAGGGATCGGCGTGGCTCGCCGTCGGCAGGGCGCTCACGCCCGCGACGCTCGTCGCGAGGGCTAGAAGCAAGGCATGTATCCGGCGCATTGAACGGCTCCTCATTTCCAAATTCCGGTTCTCTCGAACCGGGTCCTCTCGAATCTAATCATATCGCCGCGACGCGGTGAATTCATTTTCCGCGCCGTCCGCGCGCTTCACGATCGCGACAGCGCGCGCAAACCGGCGACGGTCACGCCGGGCAGCAGCGTGTCGGGATTGGTGATCACCTCGATGAGCGCCGGTTCGCCGCAGCCAAGCGCTTCGGTGAGCGCCGGGGCGAAGGCCTCCGTCGTCGTCACCTTGCGGGCGAACAGGCCATGGGCCGCCGCCAGCGCGGCAAAATCCGGATTGACGAGGTCGGTCGCGATGACCCGCCCCGGATAGGCGCGCTCCTGGTGCATGCGAATGGTGCCGAAAACGCCGTTGTTGACCACGATCAGGACCACGGGCAGTCGGTACTGACGCGCGGTGGCCAATTCCTGCGCGCACATCATGAAGTCGCCGTCGCCGCAGAAGGCGACCACGCGCCGCGCCGGCGCGGCGATCGACGAGGCGATCGCGGCCGGCACGCCGTAACCCATGGCGCCGTTGGTCGGCGCGACCTGTCCACGATAGCGGCGGTAGCGGAAATAGCGGTGCAGCCACGCGGCGAAATTGCCGGCCCCGTTGGCGACGATGGCGTCCTCCGGCAGGATATCGCGCGCGGCGCGCACGACACGGCCGAGGTCGACGGCGTCGGCGCAGGCGGGCGGAACGAGCGAGGCGAGATAGTCCGCGCGCGCGGCCGCGAGCCAGTCCCGCCAGGGCGGATCGGCGATCGGCGGCAGGTCGCGCGCCGCGGCAAGAAAGGCGTCGCTTCTCGCCGCGATCGGAAGATCGGGTTGATAGACGCGCCCGAGCTCCGCCGGGTCGGGAAAAACGTGAACGAACTTGCGCGCCGGCCGGGGCGGGACGAGCAGCGTGTAGCCGCTGGTCGTCGCCTCGCCGAGTCGCGCGCCGATGGCGACGAGGAGATCGCATTGGCGCACGCGATCCGCCAGGCGCCCGTCGACGCCTATCCCGACATGGCCGACATAATTCGGCGATTCATTGTCGATGAAGTCCTGACAGCGGAATGACGCGGCGACCGGCAGATGATGGGCCGCGGCGAAGGCGGCGATGTCGTCGGCCGCGCGCGCCGACCATGTGCCGCCGCCGACGAGCAGGAGCGGCCGTTCGGCCTCGCGCAGCATCGCCGCGAAGGTGGCGAGATCGTGCTCGCCGGGCGCGGGATAGGCTGGCGTCGCGGGCGCGGGATCCTGAACCGACGCGGTCTCGCGCAGCATGTCCTCGGGCAGCGACAGCACGACGGGTCCGGGGCGGCCCGACATCGCGGTCGCGAACGCGCGCGACACGAATTCGGGAAGGCGCGCGGCGTCGTCGACTTCGGCGGCCCATTTCACCAAGGGGTCGAACATGCGCGCGACGTCGATCTCCTGGAACGCCTCGCGCCCGCGCATTCCCCGAGCGACCTGGCCGACAAGCAGGATCATCGGCGTCGAATCCTGAAACGCGGTATGGCAACCGATGCTCGCATGCGCCGCGCCGGGACCGCGCGTGACGAAGCAGATGCCGGGACGGCCGGTGAGCTTGCCATGGGCTTCGGCCATGTGGGCGGCGCTGGCCTCGTGACGGCAGACGATGAAGCGCATCTCCGGCGCGTCGTGGAGCGCGTCAAGCGCGGCCAGATAGCTTTCGCCCGGAACGCCGAAAATGACGCTCGCGCCATGCAGCCGAAGCTGGTCGATCAGAATGCGGCCGCCCGTTCGCGGCAAGGTGGCCGCGCGCGTCATGGCGACCGGCTCATGCGCCGGAGAAGGGATAGGAAAGCATACACGGCAAAGCACACGCCAAGATGCGGGAAAAGCGACCAGCCATCCGGCAAGACCGGAGTTAACGGCAAGACGAGGTCGAGAGCACTTGTCTTTACGCCGGGTCAGGGTCCGGGGGAAGGGCGATATGCCGCGCCGCATGTCCGCGATGCGCGAGAGGGGCGGCTGCATCCGCCGCATGGCGCCGCGACGCAAGGTCTGGCAGATTGCGCGAAAGCGCGGAGCGGCGCGAGGGTATTCGGCTGCCCGCGTCGCGGCGAACGGAATTTCGGAATATTTCACGCATGCATGATGGCGCGACCGCGCTCGGTCTCATTCTGGCGGGCGATCCCGAACTCTACGGCGTGATCACGGTGTCGCTGCGGGTGACGCTCGCCGCGGTCGCGCTGGCGACGGGTTTTGGTGTTCCGCTCGGCACGCTGATCGCGCTCAGCCGCTTTCCCGGCCGCGAGGCGGTGATCGTCATCCTCAACGCGATGATGGGCCTGCCGCCCGTGGTCGTCGGCCTCGTCGTCTATCTGATGTTGAGCCGGGCCGGTCCGCTCGGCTCGTTCGGTCTCCTTTTCACGCCGAAGGCGATGGTGATCGCGCAGGCCATCCTGGTCGCGCCGATCATCGCCGCGCTGGCGCGGCAGACGATCGACGATCTCTGGCGCGACTATCGCGACGAATTTTCCGCGATGAATGTCGGGCCGGTCCGACGCGTCGCCGCGCTGATTTACGACGCGCGCTTTAGTCTCGTCACGGCGGTGCTCGCCGGATTCGGCCGCGCCGCCGCCGAGGTCGGCGCGGTCATGATCGTGGGCGGCAATATCGAGGGCTTCACCCGCACCATGACGACCGCCATCGCGCTCGAAACATCCAAGGGCGACCTGCCCCTCGCGATCGGGCTCGGGCTCGTGCTGATCGCGATCGTCACATTGGTCAACGCGCTCGCCTGGACGATCCGGCGGGTCGCGGAGAACAGGGGCGGAATGTAGGCCATGCGCGCGCCATCCGAAAATCAGGCGATCGTGTTCGACCGGGTCGACTTTCGCGCCGGCGAGACGCCGATTCTCGACGCGGTGTCGTTCGCGATATCGCCGGGCGCGCCGACCGTCCTGCTCGGACCGAACGGGGCGGGCAAGTCGACCGTGCTGCGCCTGATCGCGGGCCTGATCTTTCCCGAGCGCGGACGAATTTCCTGGGGCGAAGCCGACGCGCCCGGTCGGGAGCGCACCGCCGTCGTTTTTCAGAATCCGGTCATGATGATGCGGAGCGCGGCGGCCAATCTGCGCTTCGCGGCGGCCGTTGCCGGCGTTCCCCGCATGCGCCGGGCCGCGCGCGTCGACGAACTCCTGGCGCTTGTCGGGCTCGCCGACAAGGCGCGGCGGCCGGCGCGCGGTTTGTCCGGCGGCGAACGCCAGCGCCTCGCGATCGCGCGCGCGCTCGCGCGCGATCCGGCGACGCTTCTGCTCGACGAGCCGACCGCCAACCTCGATCCCGCCGCGACCAAGATGGTGGAGCATCTCATCGCCGCGACGGCGGCGCGCGGCGTCAAGATCATTCTCGCGACCCAGGATCTCGCGCAGGCGCGTCGGCTCGCCGGCGACATCATCTTTTTGCATCGGGGCCGGATGATCGAGGCGGGCGCCGCCGAGAGCTTCTTTCAGGCCCCTCGCACGGATGCGGCGCGTCGCTTCGTCGTCGGCGAGTTGCTGGCTTGAGGCGACGGTGCGTCGACCGCGACAGCCGCGTGAGCGGCAAGCCATGAAAGGAATGTTGATATGAAGCTCGCCCGCTCTGGTCTCGCCGCCGCCGCCGCGATGCTTGGCTGTCTGGCGATCGCGGATGCCATGGAAAGCCGAGGCGCGGCGCGCGCCGACGACAACACCCTGCTCGTCGCCTCGACGACGTCGACGCAGGATTCCGGGCTTTTCGGCCACATCCTGCCGCTGTTCAAGGCGAAGTCTGGCATCGAGGTGCGCGTGATCGCGCAGGGCACCGGCCAGGCGCTCGATACCGGACGGCGGGGCGACGCCGATGTCGTCTTCGTTCACGCGCGCGCCCAGGAAGAAGCGTTCGTCGCCGACGGCTTCGGGGTCAAGCGCCACCCGGTGATGTACAATGATTTCGTCCTGATCGGTCCGGCGAACGATCCGGCCGGCGTGCGCGGGAGCAAGGACATCGCCGCGGCCCTGCGCGCGATCCGCGACAAGGCGGCCGTGTTCATCTCGCGCGGCGACCGTTCCGGCACCCATAGCGCCGAGCTCGCGCTATGGAAGCAGGCCGGCATCGACATCGCCGCCGCCAAGGGACCCTGGTATCGCGACATCGGGCAGGGCATGGGCGCCGCGCTCAACGCGGCGACGGCGTCGGGCGGCTATGTGCTGTCCGATCGCGCCACCTGGATCGCGTTCAAGAACAAGGGCGACCTGTCGATCGCGGTCGAAGGCGACAAGCGACTGTTCAATCAATACGGCGTCATTCTCGTCAACCCGTCGAAGCATCCCCACGTCAAGACGGCGAAGGGGCGGGCCTTTATCGACTGGCTGGTGTCGCCGGAAGGGCAGGCCGCCATCGCGTCCTTCCGCGTCAATGGCGAGCAGCTCTTTTTTCCCAACGCCGACGCGCCCGGCGCGTGATGGTGCGTCCGCCGGATCAAGGATGTGCTCGCGTCTATCCGCGCGTGCCGTCGCCGCTCGGAAGTTCCCGCATCAGCCGCTGGAGCTGTCCGAAGAAGAAGTCCTGACCGGCATAGCCGCGGATGCGGCCGATCTCCCGGCCCTTGTCGACGAGGACGAAGGTCGGGGTCAGGCGGTCGGCTGGAACGCCCTTGAGGTCGGCGGGCGAGGGCGCGTCGATGTCGATCCGGCGCAGCGGCGCCAGGCGGCCTTCGTCGGTCTGGGGATAAATCCGGCCGACTTCCGCCTCGAATTTCGCGCACCAGGGGCATCCCTTGCGCGTGAACATCAGGAGTTCCGCCGCGCTGGCCAAGTCGGCCGCGACGAGCAGCAGAGCGAAGGCGACGGCGACGGTACGGGCGATCATGGCGGCGCGTTTCCTCCCGGAATCATAATAAGCACCTGATAAACAATACGGAAGCGGAAGCCACCTGAGGCGCCCGCGAAAGCCGTGATCGCTCCTCGAGGTCGGCAGGAGAATGATGGCGCGCCAAAATGCAAGTCGTTTGCATATGGTTTGCTCCGTCACCTCGGCGAAATACATGGCGTGAGCTTCCCGTTGCCGGCCCATATATTTTCTTATATTGTAAAACACGAATATATGAGAATTCGTCTCAATGCATCGCGTTGTCGGCTGACGTTGGGGGATCGCCGAGCGGGGCTCGGTTCCGCCAGCGCCGGATCGGTCGCGAAAAAGGCCGCGCACGGGGGATCGTTCCTCACCGGTTCGGCCTTTTCGGTCGGGCGATCGCCGTGACCGGGCGACGGAAACGTCGCGGGCAAGGGGACTGTTCTTGACCAATGAATGCGGGCGCGAGCCCCGCATACGAACGCTTCAGCGCGTCGTCGCCCGACGGCGCGATTGATCGGGTAGGGAAGGAGGAATCCCATGCAATACATCAATCGGCGGGAAGCGCTGGCGGTCGGGGCGGCGATAGCCGCGACGGCGGTCGTGCCCAGTCTCGCGCGGGCTCAGGCGCCGAACAACGCCGCCCAGGTCATTGAAGGTTTCACCGGCGGCAAGGCTCCGGGCGCGGGCAAGATCAAGCTGGAACTGCCGGATGTCGCCGAAAACGGCTCCAGCGTTCCGTTGACCTTCACCGTCGACAGCCCGATGACCGACGCCTCCTATGTCTCCGAGGTGATCGTCGTTTCGGAAGGCAATCCCAACGCGCTGATCGCGACTCTGCTCTTCACCCCGCTCGCCGGCAAGGCGGAAGCGGCCGTGCGCATCCGGCTCGCGACGACGCAAAACGTCGTCGTCGTCGCCAAGATGAACGACGGCGCGACTTTCGTCGAGAAGAAGCAAGTCAAGGTCACGATCGGCGGCTGCTGAGGGAGGAACGAACATGAGCGAGAAACCGCGCATCAGGCTGCCGAAAGAGGCGCAAAAAGGCGAGATCATCCAGGTCAAGACGCTGTTCACCCATCCGATGGAATCGGGGCAGCGCAAGGAAGCCGATGGCAAGACGATCCCGCGCAAGATCATCAACAAGTTCACGGCCGAGTTCAACGGCAAGCCGGTGTTTACCTGCAAGATGGAAACCGGCATGGCCGCCAATCCGTTCATCGAGTTCCGGACGCGGATCGACGAGGCCGGCAAGTTCACCTTCAGTTGGGTCGACGACGACGGCACGGTGGTGAAGGCCGAAGAGTCGATCGCGCTCAAGGGTTGAGCGCGGACCTCCGCCGTCGATCAACGGCGGCGCGGACGAATAGCAACGCGCCGCGATCCCGTTCGGTTCGCGGCGCGCCGCTGACGGCGTTATCAATTTCGATCAAGATCGATATAACAAAATCAATAGACGTGTCGGGAGGCACACAACATGGATAGTTTGCGGGCGGTGCTTTCGGAAAACCCCCAGGTCTCGCTCGCCATCGGCGGGCTGGTGATCGGGATCGTGTTCGGCATGATCTTCGGCCGGACCAACTACTGCACCATGGGATCGCTCTCCGACATGCTGACCTTCGGCGACAAGCGGAGGTGGCGGGCATGGCTCCTGACGACGGCCACGGCGACGGTGGGAGCCCAGTTGCTGCAAGCCTTCGGCGTGGTCGATCTGTCGAAGTCGATGTATCTCGGAACCAGTCTCGACATCGTCGGCTCGGCGGTGGGCGGGGCGCTGTTCGGTTTCGGCATGGCGTTCACCGGCGGGTGCGCCAGCCGCAATCTCATCCGCGCGGGCGCGGGCGACCTGCGCTCTATCATCGTGCTGATCGTGATGGGCATCGCCGCCTATGCGACGATCGGCGGCATCTTCGGGCCGATCCGCGCCGCCGTTTCCGGCGCGACGTCGATCAGCCTCGGCAATTTCAAGATCGCCAATCAGGGCCTCGGCGCGATGCTCGCCTCCGTGACGGGCCTGCCGGCCTCGCGCGCCACCATGATCGCCGCGATCGTCGTGGTCGGCGCGGTTCTGTTCTATTGCTTCAAGGACCGGAGTTTCCGCACCTCGCCGATCCACATCTTCGCCGGGCTCGGGCTCGGCAGCTGCGTGGCGGCCGGCTGGGCGCTGACGGGGCTCGCCTATGACGAAGTCGCAGCCGTCGTCCTGCCGCCCACTTCGCTGACCTTCGTGCGGCCGACGGGTGACCTGCTCGAATGGGTTCAGCGATATACCGCCGTGCCGATCCCGAACTTCGGCGTGACCTCGGTATTCGGAACCGCGATCGGCGGTTTCATCATGGCCAAGTGGATGGGCCGCTTCAACTGGACGACGTTCTCCGGCGTCGGCGACACGGTGCGCAACCTGTTCGGCGCGACGCTGATGGGGATCGGCGGGGTCGTCGCGCTCGGCTGCACGCTCGGCCAGGCGGTGACGGGCGCCTCGACCCTCGCGCTCGGCTCCTACATCACCTTCGCGGGGATCGTCGCGGGCGGCATCGCCGGCATCAAGTCGGTGGAGCGTTACGCCTGACGGGCCTCGGCCTCTCGCCGTCGCCCCGCTACTTGCCGGTCGCGTAGATTTCGGTTTCCGGCGCGGCCGGTTCGCTTTCGAGCGGCTCACATTCGCAGAAGCTGTCGTAAAGGGATTCGAGCACGCGCCGCGCGGGCTGGCTCGATATCGCATACCAATGCGTCTGGCCGTCGCGGCGCGCGGTGACCAGCCCGTCCTTGCGCAGAAGCGCGAGATGTTGGGAGACGATGGAGGCGCGCACGCCGAGCAGACGCGCGAGATCGCCGACGGAGCGCTCGCCGTCGAGTAGCTGGCAGAGAATCATCAGGCGATGCCCGTTCGCGAGCGATTTCAAGAACTCGCTCGCGCGGTCCGCCGATGCCTGGAGCCGTGCTGCGTCAACCTTCATTGATACGAAGATGCGAAATCACGCAGACGAAGTCAAACGGCAATTACCATTTGTCATCCGATTTTGCTGAATGAGTTCGCCTGCCTGACTGGCAGCTTCATAAGCCATTGAAAAAGCATGCGAACGAGCCGGACGCGCAAACAGCGCGGCGAGGTGCGCGCGAACGCCTGAAACGCAAGCGCCTGAAACGCAAACGCCGGCCACGCGGAATTCCGCGGGGCCGGCGGGATTTCGTGGCGCGGGGACGTGCCCCGACTAGGTCAGCCCTGCCGCTTGATCAGGAAACGGTAGACGTTGCCGTCCTGCGTCGACTCGACGAGCTGGTTGCCGGTCGTGTTGCAGAAGGAGGCGAAGTCGGCGACCGATCCGGGATCGGTGGCGTGGATTTCCAGCATATCCCCAACCTTCAGGTCCTTGAGCGCCTTCTTGGCGCGGAGGATCGGAAGCGGGCAGTTCAGTCCCTTGGCGTCAACCAGCGTAGTCATGATGAGTTCCCGTTCAATGCTTCATTGGCGTTGGAAAATCGTCCGGCGTCGGCCGGATACGATCAGATGTAAAGATTGATGTCCGACTTCAGCGCGCCTTCCATATAGGTGGCCGCGCCGCCGATCTTGATGCCCGGGATCATGTCTTCGACCTTGTACTCGAACAGGTCCATGGTCATCTGGCACGCGATCAGGTTCACCTCGCTTTCGACGGCCGCCTCGCGCAGCTCCTCGATCGAGGCGACGCCCTTCTTCTTGATGAGGTTCTTCATCATGGCGGTCACGCCATTGTCGACGAAGGGAATGGCGCTGACGATGTTCGGCATGGCCATGTGCATGCCCATCATCGGCATCTTCATGGCCGGATTGCCGAGCGTGGACACCTGCAGGTCGAGCTTCTTGAGAAGGAGCGGCAGCCCGTAAAAGGTGAAAAACATCGTGACGTTGACGCCCATCGCCGCGGCCGTGGTGCCGAGAATGAAGGGGGGATACGCCCAATCGAGCGTGCCCTTCGTGACGATGATCGACATGGATTTCTGATTGCCGTCGCCAGCCATGTTCAGCCTCCCTCCAGGGCCGGGACGCAAACGGCCCAGGTTACATTCTTATCCTCGAAAATTTGAATACGCGAGAGACCCCCGTTCTGTCAATGATCCGCCGGACCAAAGCGCCTCACCTTTGCGTCAGGCCGGCGGTTTCGTCCCCGGGCGGAGGGGGTCGTCCTTGGCCTCATCGCCCAGCCAGCAATGGATCGCGGCGAGCGCGTGGTCCTCGGTCGGGAAAATGCGCGCCGGGGTGATCCGCTCGAACAGGCCGGTGTTGCGCATCACGTCGGTGACCTGCTTTTTCAGCCCGGAAAAGATCAACGTCACCCCGCTTTCCTTGAGTTGCTCGTCGAGATGGCTGATCGTCTCCTCCCCGGTGGCGTCGAGATTGTTGATGCCGTCGCCGACGATGAGAATGTATTTGGCTTTCGGGTGTTCGGCCGCGGCTTCCAGGATCGAGTCCTCGAAATAGGCGACGTTGGCGAAATAGAGTTGGCCGTCGAAGCGGATGACGACCACGTGCGCGCTGGTGAGAAGCCCGGGGTGGACCTTCACGTCGTGCAGGGTTCCGTCGGCGGAACGCCCGAGCTGGGCGACGCGCGGCTTCATGGTGCGGTAGAGATAGAGCGACAGCGCGACCGCCGCGCCGACGAGGATTCCCTTGTCGAGATGCGGCGCCATCACCAGCGTGACGATGAATGTCACCGCCGCCACGATGCCGTCGGCCGTGCTCGCCTTCCAGGTGTGCCTGAGCGCGGCGGGCGTGAACAGGCTCGTCACCGCGAGCAGGATGATGACGCCCAGCGTCGCCTTGGGCAGATGGAACAGATAGGGCGTCAGGAACAGCAGCGTGACGGCGACGAACAGGCCGTTGAAGACCATGGCGAAGCCGGTCTGCGCGCCGGCCTGCAGGTTGATCACCGAGCCGGTGAACGACCCCGTCGCCGGATAGGACTGGAAGAACGCGCCGCCGACATTGGCCAGCCCCTGGCCGATGAGTTCCTGATTGGGATCGAGCCGCTGACGCGTTTTCGCCGCGAGCGCCTTGGCCATCGAAACGCATTCCATGAAAGCGACCAGCGCGATGATCAGCGCCGCCGCCAGCAATTGCATAACGGCGTCAAGCGACAATGTCGGCATCCGGAATGACGGCAGGCCGGAAGGGATCGCGCCGACGACATCGCCGCCGCTGGCGATCGCGACCCTGTCGATCTCGACTTTCCTGACATGCCATCGGTTGCCGTCGGTGGCGACGCCCTCGGGAAGCTCGCTTTCGATGAAGAGCAAGGGCTGTCCGCCGTTGGCGGGCTTGGCGCGAACAAACACCTCGGAAGCGAGGTAGGCGAAACGTTCCCGGTTCTGGCGCTCGAGCGCGTCCGCCTGCAGGCGGTTGAGTTCGGCGCGATAGCGCAGATCGGCCGCCCCGTGCGGGTCGTGGTTCTTCTCGTGCTTGCGGGCATCGGCGGTCTTGGTGTTGATGTCGACGCGCAGCGTCTCGATCGTTGATTGAAGGCCAAGATAGTTCGCGATGCGGTGGCGGATCGCCTCGTTCGCGAATGTCTCCGCCGTCACCGTTTCCTTGTGGGCGAAGCCGGTCATGACGCTGACCACCGTCGTGATGGTGACCGCGATCAGCACGCTCGGCTTCGACAGGAACGCGATCTTCTTCAGCCCCAGCATCAGCGCAAGCGCGAACAGCGACATTGCCAGGGTCGGCGCGTGCGTTTGGGGAAGGTTGCGCAGCATCTCCCAGATGTCCTTGATGAAGGACTCGCTGCGGCCCTTGGGAATGCCGAGCAGCAGATCGAGCTGCGAAGCGGCGATGATGATCGCGGCCGCGTTCATGAATCCGAGAATGACAGGATGCGAGACGAAATTGACGATGGCGCCGAGTTGAAGCGCGCCGAGAGCGAGCTGGATGACGCCGACCATCAAGGTGAGAAGCAGCGCCAGCCCGATATATTCTTCCGAAAACGGAACCGCGAGCGGGGTGAGCGCGGCCGCCGTCATCAGCGAGATGATCGCGACCGGGCCGGTGGCGAGCTGGCGCGAGGACCCCCACAGCGCGCCGAGGATCGCCGGCACGAAGGCGGTGTAGAGCCCGAAATAGACCGGCAGGCCTGAAAGCTGGGCATAGGCCATCGCCTTGGGCACCAGCACCAGCGCGCCGGTGATGCCGGCGATCAGGTCGCTGCGCAGAATGGCGGCGGTGAGCGGGAACCAGTTCAGGAACGGAAAGATGCGCGTGAGCGTCTTGTACGCGAACATGGATCTTGATCCTGCGCGGATCGCGCCCCTTGGTCGCCCGCGCGCGTTCATTCCGGTCGATGTCGGCGACGCGGGGCGCCGCCGAGCAGATTCAGATCAGGCCAGGCGCGGCACCACCATGACGACGCACTTGGCCTTGCCGATCACCTGATGTGTTGCTTCGCCCACCATCATGCGGGCAAGCCCCCGCTTGCCGCGGCGCGCGAGGACGATGAGATCGGCGCCGAATTCCTCCGCCGCGGCGACGATCGCATCCGACGGCTCGTTGCCGACCCTGACGACGAAATCGCAGTCGACGCCGTTCTCAACCGCCGTCTTCTGGACGGCTTCGACGATGTTCTTCGCCTTGCGCTCCGCCTCGTGGACAGCGCCGGGCGAAAACGTCGCGTCCTCCGGATTGGCGAACACCATGGTGACCGCGCGCAGGGTGGCCTGGTTTCGCCGGGCGACGCCGATCGCATGGCGGACCGCGCCGATGCTGTATTCGGAGCCGTCGGTGGCAAGCAGGATCTTCCGGTAGTCCTGACCCGGCCGCAGCGGAATCGGTTCGGCCGCCGCCGCGTGCGCGACGACTTGCGTCCGCGCCGCCATCATGCCCTTGAGCAGCGCACGGAAAATGATTCCCGCGCCCGCCACCAGCGCCAGCACCAGAATCCAGAAGCTGAGATCCTTCAGGAACGAAACGGTCCGGGTGGAGAGCGGCGCCATGATCTCAAGTTCGCCGAGGTAAACCGGAATGACGATCAGGCGGCTGAACAGCACCAGCACCATGATGACGCCCATCACCACCTTGACGACGTGGGGCTTGACGTAGGTGGTGCCGATCGCGCCGATCTGGATGCCGAACAGCGAGCCGGCGAGAATGATCATGGCGAGGCGGATGTCGACGAAATTGCCGAGCCCGTATTTGACCGTGCCGCCGAGGCCCATGATGAAGGCGATCACGAGTTCCGTGGCGGTCGCCATCATGCTCGGCACGCCGAGCAAATAGATCATCGACGGCACGCCGATGAATCCGCCGACCGCGATCGTCGCGGCGAGCAGGCCGGTGGCCAATCCCATCGGAATGGTGATGAGGACGGACACCTTCGCGTCGATGCTCTTGAAATAGACCATCGTGCCCGGAATGTTGATGGAGCGGATCCACAGCGCTAGCCGGGAGGGCTTTTCCTCCTCGTCGATCGTGCCGCTGCGATAGATCTTGAACGCGTCCAGCAGCACATAACTGCCGACCACCGCCAGCACGACGACGAACACCGCGCTGACATAGAGGTTCGAGCCGGCGTTGCCGAACGCGGTCTTGATGCTCTCCTGAAGATGGGCGCCGTACAGAACCCCCACCTCGGCCGACACGCCGATGATGATGCCGAGCTTGACGTCGACCTGGCCGTAGCGGGCGCGCTTCATCGCGCCCACCAGGGCCTTGGGAAACTTGTGGCACATGTTCGAGGCGACCGCGACGATCCCGGGCGCGCCCATGGTCATCATCGCCGGCGTCAGCACGAAAGCGCCGCCGGAGCCGATGAAGCCCGACACCATGCCGCCGACGAAACCGACGACGAAGAGGCCGAAGACCTCGAACAGATCAAGCGTGATAAATTGGGAGAGCGTATCCATCGTCGTCACCGCCTTGGGGCGTCCGCCTTCCGTTTCGTCTAGGAATTCTTCTTGTCGGTCGTCGCATGCCCCTTGGGTTTGACGTTCAGGGCATCCCAGAAATAGCTGGTGAAATTTCCGTGCACGATCGAGAACACGAACGCCACCGTGATCGGCAGGATGACCGACCACCACGGCTGGACGCTCAGGACGAGAATGTCGCGCTCGTAGACGAACAGCGTCACGTACAGGGCGATGCTGAGCATCCCCCACAGTACCGCCAAGACGACGCGATCGCGGTTGATCCGCATGACTTCCCCCCTGCCCGAAAACCCGCCGACTCGAGGCCTCGTCCCCCAAATCCGTGGTCAGGAATAGTTTTGGGGGCCAACTAATGCAAGGCTTTCAACGAACAAAGAGAGGCCTTCCCCGCGCCGCGAACGGGTCGGCGCGCAAGCATGCAATCGAAGGAAGGTTTCGGCCGGCGACCCCTCGGAGACGGATCACGCCCCCGACGGCAAGGCGTCGTCGTCGACGGGATTGGTGTCGGAATCGAGGATGGCGTCCTCGTCGAGTGGCTCCTGCTTGCCCAAGCGCGCGCATTCGACGAAGACCCTGCCGCCACAGGACCGGCAGATATCGTAATCGAGCTTCCGGTAAATCATCCGCAGAGCTTCGGTTTTCGAGTTGAAGAAATTCTTCGGACCGATTTCCTCGAAATATTGGGCGCGTTGCAGCACCTTGATGACCTCGGGCTTCACCCGGATCAGAAACAGGCCGCCGCCGCGCGCGCGCAGGCGTTTGGCGGCCGCCGCCAGCGCCTCGGCGCCGCCGATATCGACAAAATTGACGCCGGTCATGACGATGGCGACGTATTTGCACTTCGCCCCGTGTTCCTCGATGTCGCGCATCGCCTCCGTGAAGCTGCTGACCGCGCCGAAGAATAGCGACCCATCGAGGCGAAACATCCGGAACTGGGGACACTCGGGCAGATCCGGGCGGGGATCGGTGAACTTGCGCGTCGTCGACTTCGGATCGGGCACGCGCGGCACCAGGCGCGGGTTGGAGGTCCGGTTGAGATACAATGTGAGCGACAGGATCATGCCGGCGAAGATGGCGAGCTCCAGGTCCAGCGTGAGCGTGGCGAGGAAGGTCACCGCCAGCACCGCGGTCTCCTGCTTGCTGGTGCGGACGATCGCGATGATGTGGTGCCAGTCGATCAGACCCCAGGCCACCAGCATCAGCACGCCGGCCATCGCCGCGTTCGGCAGATAGTCCGCGTAAGGGGCGACGAAGATGACCGCGACCATCAGCAGGGCGCCGGCGAACAGCGCCGCGAGCGGGGAGCGCGCGCCGGCGTCGTAGTTCACGCCGGAGCGGTTGAACGAGCCGGTGGCGACATAGCCGGAGAAGAAACTGCCGGCGATGTTCGACAGGCCCTGGCCGATGAATTCCTGGCTCGGATCGATATGCTGGCCGCTCTTGACCGCGAGCGCCCGGGAGATCGACAGCGCTTCGGTCAACGCGAACATGGTGACGGCGAGCGCGGTCGGCGCCAGCTCGCGCCACTCTTCCGGGTCGAAGCTCGGCGCCGACAGCGGCGGCAGATGGGCCGGCAGCGCGCCCATGGTCGGCACGATCTGCGCGCCGCCGGCGTTGAAGAACCACGCCGCGAGACCGCCGACCAGGATCGCGACGATCATGTAGGGAACGCGCGGAAAGAACCGCCGCGTCAGGATGCCGGTCGCCAGCGTGAGCGTCGCCACGATCGTCACCGGCAGATGGATGTCCGACGGA
Organism: Xanthobacteraceae bacterium; assembly: GCA_041918675.1. GTDB lineage: Bacteria > Pseudomonadota > Alphaproteobacteria > Rhizobiales > Xanthobacteraceae > SCUB01. The sequence goes on along the minus strand of JAYRVF010000013.1, from coordinate 153,198 downwards.
TGCGTCGCCACGAATGACAGCACCTCGTGGAATTTCAGACCGCGCGGAATGTCCATGCCCAGGTAGTTGCGAAACTGGCTGACCGCGATCAGCATGCCGGCGCCGGCGGTAAAGCCGATCACGACCGAATGCGAAATGAAGTTGACGATCGTTCCGAGCCTGAACAATCCAAGCGTCAACTCGATCAGCCCGACCATGAAGGCAAGGGTCAGCGCGAGTTCGACGTATTTCGCCGAACCTGGTTCAGCGAAGCCGCTCAGCGCGGAGAACAGCACGATTGAAGCGGCCGTGGTGGGCCCGGAAACCAGATGCCACGACGAGCCGAACAGCGCCGCCACGATCGCCGGAACCATGCCGGCGTAAAGGCCGTATTCCGGCGGCATGCCGGCGATGGTGGCGAAGGCGACGCTTTGCGGCAGGACCACGATGGCGCCGGTCAATCCGGCGAGCAGGTCCGCCTTGATCGTGGTGGGAGTGACCAGCGGCAGCCACGACAAGAACGGAAACATCCGTCGGATCCATTCAGGCCGGGCGCGCGACGTCATCAAGCGTGATCCTTCTTGTCACATTGCGAACGGCGGTTCGCGACATGCCGGGGGTGCACGAGAAACCGGCCGGACTTGCGGTCCGACCGGCATCCGGCGACGAATGCGTCCTCAGGTGTGGGTCTTCTTCAATTTGCCGATGCCCATCATGTTGAGGAAGGCCGTCTCATAGAATGGCTCGCTCTCGCCGCGGCGCATCTTGCGTATGAAATAGCGCTCGAACGCGACCTTGGCGTAATGCACCCACTTGCCATCCGACGACCAGTTGAGGTTGCGCGGCGGGATCTGCGGCTGGGCGACGAAGGCGACGCCCGAATCGCCGAAATCGGCCAGACACACCGCGTTCCAGGTCGCCTGCTCGACCGGCTCGCGGCCGCGCAGGATCGCGCCGATGTTGTGCGCGGTCGCCGTGACCATCGATTCGATCATGAACCCGGTCTTCGGCACGCCGCAAGGCACCGGCGTCGGCCCGACGGGAGCGATCGCGACGCAGACGCCGACCGAGAAGATGTTTTGATATTTCGGATTGCGCTGGTGCTTGTCGACCACGATGAAGCCACGCGGGTTGGTCAGCCCCTCGATGTCGCGCACGGCGGCGATGCCGCGGAAGGCCGGCAGCATCATCGCGAAGCCGAACGGCAATTCGCGCGCCGCCTTGACCGAGCCGTCGTCATTGACCTCCTCGATCGTGAGCTTGCCCGGCTCGGCTTTCTTGGTGCGCGCGCTGGTGATCCACTTGATGTGGTGCTCGCGCATCTCGCTTTCGAGAATGCCCATGGTGTCGCCGACGCCGTCGAGGCCGAGATGTCCGACATAGGGCTCGGCGGTAACGAACGTCATCGGCACCTTGTCGCGAATCTTGCGGCGACGCAGTTCGGTGTCGAGGATGAAGGTGAATTCATAGGCCGGCCCGAAGCAGGACGCGCCCTGCACGGCGCCGACGACGATCGGCCCCGGATTTTTGCAGAACTCGTCGAACGCGCGGCCGGCTTGTTCGGCGTGATCGACGTGGCAGATCGACTGCGTATGGCCGTTCGGGCCGAGACCCTCGATCTCGTCAAAGGCGAGTTCCGGGCCGGTGGCGATGATCAGGAAATCGTAGGCAACCGACGACCCGTCTTCCAGTTCGATCCGATTTTCGGCAGCGTGCAGGCGCTTGGCCGCCACCGGCTTGAAGCCGATGCCGCGCCGCGCGAAGGTCGGACCGAGGTCGACTTCGACGTCGTCGCGTTCGCGCCAATGAACCGCCACCCACGGATTGGATGGGACGAAATGATATTTCGGATCCTTGGTGATGACGGTCAGCGTGTCTTCCGGACGCAGCTGATCCTTCATCTCATAGGCCATGATGACGCCGCCGAGTCCGGCGCCAAGTACGACAATGTGAGCCATTCGCGTCCCCCTGTTTGAACGACGCCAGCCGCCCGGTTTGATGAACACTGCTGCGGTCTTTGACTTCGGCACCTCTGCGAATGCGGCTGCGTTGCAGGGTTCGGAGGGCTGGCGGCATATTGGAATTTGATCAACGTAACAGATGGAAATATCAAAGTCGCGTAAAAAAGCAGAAAAAAATTCCACACTTTCGAGCAATGGCGACGAAAGTGTTCTCCGGTCCGGTTGTGCGCGCCGCGCGCTTCACCCGGCGCCGAGGCGAGAGGTCGCCGAAAGGCCGAGTTCTTGCCGATCAAGCCGTCGGCGCCGGCCGCAGCTTTTCGCGCAGAGTTACCACGGTACCGACGATGATCATCGCCGGGCCCTTGAGCCCGGCTTCCGCGACGCGCGCGGCGATGTCCGACAGGGTTCCGGTGACGACGCGCTGGTTCGGCCGCGTGCCGTTGTCGACCACCGCGACCGGCAGGCCGGGGTCGCCGCCGCGCGCGATATAGTCGGCCATGAGCGTGGCGAGATGGCCTAGCCCCATGAAGATCGCCACCGTGTGGTGCGGCTGCAGCAGGAGGTTCCAGTCGATATCGATCTTGCCGTCGCGACCGTGCCCGGTGACGAACACGCAGGCCTGCGCGTGATCGCGGTGGGTGAGCGGAATGCCGGCGTAAGCCGCGCACCCGTTGGCCGCCGTGACCGCGGGCACCACCTGAAACGGAATGCCGGCGTCGGCCAGCATCTCGATTTCCTCGCCGCCGCGTCCGAACATGAAGGGATCGCCGCCCTTGAGGCGCAACACGCGCTTGCCCTCGCGCGCGAGCTTGATCATCAGCAGGCCGATCTGATCCTGCGGCAGCGCGTGATCCTGCGGCAGCTTGCCGACATAGATGCGCTCGGCGTCGCGCCGCACCAGGTTGAGCAGTCCCTCGCCGATCAGGCGATCGTGCAGCACGACGTCGGCGCGCTGCATCAGGCGCTGCGCGCGGAACGTCAGCAGGTCGGGATCGCCGGGGCCGGCCCCGACGAGATAGACTTCGCCCGCGGGCTCGGGCTCCTTGTCCGATCGCGTCTCGGCAAGCGCGCGCTCCATCTCCACGGTCGCCGCCGCCTCATTGCCGTCGATGACTCGGTCGGCGATCGGCCCTTCCAGCAGGCGCTCCCAGAAGCGCCGCCGGCTGATCGAATCGCGCACGCGGCGGTTGATGCTGTCGCGGTAGCGCGCGACGAAATCGACGAGGCGGCCATAGGAGGCCGGGATGGTGCTTTCGAGCCGGGCGCGGATGATGCGCGCGAACACCGGCGAGGCCCCGCCGGTCGATATCGCGATCATCAGGGGCGAACGATCGACGATCGAGGGCATGATGAAATCGGAAAGCTCGGCATTGTCGGCGACATTGACGAGCACATTCGCCGCGTGCGCCATGTCGGCGACGCGGCGGTCGGTGGCAAGGTCGCCCGAGGCGCAGAAGGCGAGGCGGCAGCCGGCGAAATCCGCCGCGACGGGTTCGCGCGCGACGTGGGCGAGCCGCTCGTGGCCGGCGATGTCGTGGAAGTCGTCGCCGAGCGCGGCGGCGAACAGCTCGACGCGCGCGCCCGCCCGCAACGCCAGTTCCGCGCGCCGCGCCGCCGACGTGCCGGCGCCATGGATCAAGACGCGCTTGTCGGCGAGGTCGACGAAGATCGGCAGCGCGTTCAACTCAATTCTCCGGTTGTTCGGGCCGCGCGGCCGGCGAGGGGCCGTGCGCGCGGCGATGTCAACGAGGCGGCGTCAGGCGGGCGAGACCTTGTTCGCCCACGCGCCGAGCACCTCCGCCCAGCGGCGCGCGGTGGCGGGATCGATTTCGAGAATCGTGTAGCGCGCGCCCTCGCGGATGGTCACGCGCATCATGGTCATGCCGGTCTCGTAGGCGATTTCGTCGAGCCGGATCTCGCGTCCGTAAGGCGCGGCGAGAGTTTCGATCGGGGTTCGCGTGTGCTCGCTCACGCCTCCGGCCTTTCCGCGTAGCAGAACGCCATTTCGAGTCGCGCCTCCCATTTGTTCGGCGTGTCCGGGTATTCCGGCTTGACGTCGAAATAGAGATGTATCTGGCCGGCCTGGGCCGCCGCGGTGACCGCCTTTTCCAATTCCGCGAACGAGGTGAATTCGGGATGGGCGATGATGAGTTCGCTGAGATGGGTCATCTGCTCGGTCATCGGACGTGATCCTTGAGGGCGTTGGTCAGGCCGCGCCCGCCGGGGCGAGTCGGCTCGCGCCGTCCTCGATGCGGTCATGATAGCGGATGCGATAGAGCAGCCGGCCGCTTTTCGCCGTCGTGGCCGGTAAAAATCCGGTGCGGGTATGGAGCACGTTGTTGCAGATGACGCCTTCGCCGGGCGACAGCCGGTGGGTGATGGTCAGCGGGTCGCTCGCGAGCACCTGTTCGAGGAAGGCGACGGCCGCCCTGGTGGTCGCGTCGTCGCGCCAGGCGATGGAGCGCGTGCGCGCGGTGTAGCGCATGATGAGGGCGCCGGTCGCCGGATGCACGGCGAAGACCGGGCCGGTATTGGCGGCGCGAACGCGGCCGTTGGGCTCGACATTGGCCGGGATCGTCATCGCATCGGGGTGCATCAGCGCGGCGATGAAGGCCGGATCGCGCTCGCGTAGGCGGATGTAGGCGATCTCATGGTCGAGCAGCGCGTTGACGCCGCCGTCGGGCGCGTCGCGCACGCAATGCAGCAGCATCGCCTGAATGCAGCGCGCCGGGCCGTGGTAGTTGTAATAGCCGTCGGTGTGCCATGCGATCGGACGGTTCGAATAGGGGATGTAGCCCGCGCGTCCGCCCTGGTCCGCCATTTCGATGGCGACGATGCCGTCGGCCTCGGCGGAACGATGGTCCTCGGCGTGGACGAGGCCGAAGGCGACGCCGAGCGCGCGTAGCGCCGCCCGCGCGCCGACAGGATCGCGCCCGAGCCGCAGGCTCGCATAGACCGCCATGTTCGCGAGGCGGCAGCGCGCGAGAATGGCGGCGTGCTCCGACGCGGTCGGATGGCCGAGGTCGGCGATTTCCACAGCCAGCGCGGACGCGTCGGTCGGGTAGCGGGAAAGCTTGTGATCGCGCCAGGCCGCATAGCTGTCGCCGTCGTCGAGCGCGAAGGGGCCGCCGCGCGGCGGGAGCGCGAGAGCCCGCGCCAATTGCGATTCATTCGTGCCATTTCCGGTCGGGCCGATCGCGCTCATTGCCGCCATCCTTCACGCCGCCTCGCCGGCCGTCGGCCGCCGTCGGTATCCAAGCCTTGATAGGTGCTCGAATTTTTTGTGCCTTGATAAGCGACAGTCTTGCCGATCAGCGGAACCACGCGCATCATTGGAATGACTTCATCTGATTTTGTTGCATTGCACACAGGCGATCGATGCCAATTGATTTGGCGATATCGGGCCTTGCGCGCGAATTTCATCTATTCATATATTCGAATTGATGATACTACGGCGACGATGTATGGCAACTAAATCGTCTCGCCAAGGCGGATGCGCAAGCGCCGCGTGGGAACGAGGCGGTGCCGCCATCGGGCCTCGACGAGGCCCGCGCTCGCGAACCGAGCGAAGTGCGTCTGAATGAAGTGCGTCAGCGTATCTTAAGCTCGGTCCGAAACGACGGATACGTGGCGCGACGAGGAAACGATTGGTTTGAAGCCAGGCTTCGATCCGAAAAAAGGAGATCGGCGATGTCGAACGAGAAGAACAAGGACGGCCAGTCGGGTTCGGCGACGGCGCGGCATGCCACGCCGCTGCTCGACGAACTTGAAACCGGTCCGTGGCCGAGCTTCGTCACCGGGCTCAAGCGCCTGCGTGACGCCAAGGACAAGCCCTACGCGGCGATGATGAACGATCTGCTCGGCCAGCTCGAGCATTCCTACACCAACCGTCTGGGCTATTGGAAAGGCGGCGCGATCTCGGTGGTCGGCTATGGTGGCGGCATCATTCCGCGCTTCTCGGAAGTCGCGGACAAATATCCGGCGTCGAGGGAATTCCACACGCTGCGCGTCCAGCCGCCGCCCGGCTTTCATTACAACACCGACATTCTGCGCAAGCTCTGCGATGTCTGGGAGAAGCACGGTTCCGGCCTGATCGCGTTCCACGGCCAGTCCGGCGACATCATGTTCCAGGGCTGCACCAGCGCGGCGACGCAGAAGGCGTTCGACGAGCTCAACGAGATGGGTTTCGATCTCGGCGGCGCGGGCCCGGCGATGCGTACCTCGATGAGCTGCGTCGGTCACGCGCGCTGCGAGATGTCCTGCTTCGACGAGGTCAAGGCGCACCGCTCGATCATCAATTCGTTCCTCGACGAGATGCATCGGCCGGCGCTGCCCTACAAGTTCAAGTTCAAGTTCTCGGGCTGCCCCAATGATTGCGTCAACGCCATCCATCGCGCCGACTTCGCGGTGATCGGCACCTGGCGCGACGACATGAAGGTCGACCAGGCCGAGGTGAAGGCCTACGTCAAGAAGGCCGGCCGCAAATACGTGATCGACCACGTCATCGCGATGTGTCCGACGCGGGCGCTCAGCCTCAATGACGACGACACGCTCGACGTCGACAACAAGTCGTGCGTGCGCTGCATGCATTGCATCAACGTCATGAACAAGGCGCTGGCGCCGGGCGACGACAAGGGCGTCTCGATCCTGATCGGCGGCAAGCGCGCGCTCAAGATCGGCGACCTGATGGGCACCATGATGGTGCCGTTCTTCAAGCTGGAGAGCGACGAGGATTTCGACCGGCTGGTGGAGTTCGCCCGCGGTATCGTCGACTTCTTCGCCGAGAACGCGCTCGAGCACGAGCGCATCGGCGAATGCATCGACCGCATCGGTCTGCCGGCGTTCCTCGAGGCGGTCGGCATCGAGCCCGATCCGAACATGGTCAATCATCCGCGCACCTCCAGCTACGTGCGCACCGATGATTTCACCGACGAGGCGGACAAATATTTCGCCCGCAAGGCCGGCAAGGCCGAAGCGGCCGAATGATCGGTCGCGCCTAATCCAACCGCGGCCGGCGCGTCGGCCGCGGCGTCAAGATCAAACGAAGTCCAGTTACGCTGGGGAGGTTTTGTCGATGAGCACCGCCGTGCAACAGCGCCGTCCGATCGAATCAGGCGCGCCGGATCCGTTCCAGTGGATGCATCCGGTCATGAAGAAGAACTACGGCAACTGGGATTACCACGACCGGCCGCGTCCGGGCGTGCTGCATCACGTCGCCAAGAACGGCGAGGAAGTGTGGACCGTTCGCGCCGGCACCCAGCGCCAGATGGACGTCTTCACCATCCGCAAGCTGTGCGACATCGCCGACCAGCAGGGCGAGGGTTACGTCCGCTTCACCACGCGCTCCAACATGGAGTTCATGGTGTCGAAGTTCGAGAAGGTGCCGGCGCTGATCAAGGCGCTCAACGACGCGGGCTTTCCCGTCGGCGGCACCGGCAATTCGGTGTCGATGATCTCGCACACGCAGGGCTGGCTGCATTGCGACATTCCCGGCACCGACGCCTCCGGCGTGGTCAAGAGCCTGATGGACATGATGTACGACGAGTTCGTCAAGGAGGAGATGCCGAACCGCGTGCGCATCACCACCTCGTGCTGCCAGATCAATTGCGGCGGCCAGGGCGACATCTCGATCAACGTGCAATACACCAAGCCGCCCAGGATCAATCACGACCTCGTCGCCAAGGTCTGCGAGCGTCCGGCGGTGGTGGCGCGCTGCCCGGTGGCGGCGATCCGTCCCGCCCTGGTCGACGGCAAGCCCTCGCTCGAGGTCGACGAGAAGAAGTGCGTGTGCTGCGGCGCCTGCTATCCGCCGTGCCCGCCGATGCAGATCAACGGCGCGGACTCCACCAAGATCGCGGTGTGGGTCGGCGGCAAGCACTCCAACGCGCGCTCCAAGCCGACGTTCCACAAGCTCGTCGTCGCCAACCTGCCGAACAACGCGCCGCGCTGGCCGGAAGTCGCCGACGTCGTGCGCAAGATCCTTTACGCCTACAAGGACAACGCCAAGGATTGGGAGCGTCTGGGCGAATGGATCGAGCGTATCGGCTGGCCGCGCTTCTTCGAACTCACCGGCTTCGCGTTCACCAAGCACCACCTCGACACGTGGACTGGCGCGCGCAAGACCATGAACATGTCGGCGCACGTTCACTTCTGAGCGCGTCCGATCCACCCGTGTTTGTTGAGGGGCTGACACGTGAAACTGGGCATTGTCGTCAACGAGGGGCCGTACACGCATCAAGCGTCGGATACGGCCTATCGTTTCACCAAGGCGGCGATCGAAAAAGGCCACCAGATTTTCCGGGTCTTTTTCTATCATGACGGCGTCAACAACGGCACGCGCTTCACCGTGCCGCCGCAGGACGACCGCAACCTGCAGAAGCTGTGGACGGAGCTCGCCGCCGCGCACAAGCTCGATCTGGTCGTGTGCATCGCCGCCGCCCAGCGCCGCGGCATTCTCGATCCCAACGAGGCCAAGCGCCAGGGCAAGGACGGCGACAATATCGCTCCCGGTTTCCGCATCTCGGGCCTGGGTCAGTTGATCGAGGCCGGCATCGAGACCGACCGCCTCGTCGTGTTCGGGGACTAACGATCATGGCCGACGTCAAAAAGAAGTTTCTCTACGTCAACCGCAAGGCGCCTTACGGCACGATCTACGCGCTGGAGTCGCTCGAGGTCGTGCTGATCGGCGCCGCGTTCGAGCAGGATGTGAGTCTCGCCTTCCTCGATGACGGCGTCTACCAGCTCATCGAGGGGCAGGACACCGCCGGCATTGGCTGCAAGAACTTTTCCAAGACCTATCGCGCGCTCGGCGACTTCGAGGTCCGCCGTCTCTATGTCGAGCGCGAGTCGCTGGCCGAGCGCGGCCTCACCGTCGACGATCTGATGCCGATCGTGTGGGAGGACGAGGACGAGGACTACGCCGAGAAGCCGTCGATCAACCTGGTCGATCGCGCCGAGATGACCCGCATCATGGCGTCGCAAGACGTCGTTCTCAGCTTCTAGACCCCGAGGGAATTGCCGCCGTGCCGACGCTTCACACCGTCAACAAGTCGCCGTTCGAGCGCGCCACGCTCGCGAGCTGCATCAATCACGTCGCCGCCGGCGACACCGTGCTCATGATCGAGGACGGCGTCATCGGCGCGCGCAAGGGATCGAGCGCGGCCACGATGGTCGCCGGCGCGCTCAAATCGGCCAAGATCTGCGTGCTCGGTCCCGACCTTGCCGCGCGCGGCATGAAGCCGGATCAGATCATCGATGGAATCACGGTCGTCGACTACGCGGGTTTTGTCGATCTGGTGACGAGCCACGATCGTACGCAGGCTTGGCTCTAGGCGGCCCCTGGGGCCCTCGCGAAAACTTCAGAGGAAGGAAAACAGCATGACGGGATATCAGGTCAACGGTCATCAGATCGAGCACGACGAGGAAGGCTATCTCACCGACATCGGGCAGTGGACGCAGGAACTCGCCGAGATCATCGCCAAGAACGAAAACATCAACATGACGCCGGAGCACTGGGAGGTCGTCAACTTCCTGCGCGACTATTACGACGAATACCAGATCGCGCCGGCGGTCCGCATCCTCGTCAAGGAAATGAAGAAGAAGTACGGCGCGGAGAAGGGCGACCAGAAGTATCTCTACGAGCTGTTCCCCTACGGCCCGGCGAAGCAGGCCTGCAAGATCGCCGGTCTGCCGAAGCCGACCGGCTGCATCTAGGGCGGCGTCCGCGCCGGCGGCCCCGCCGGCGAACAAAACGAAACCGACGGGCCGCGCCAAGCGGCCCGCGCGTGGGAGGGTGATGTGGTTACGGCGATCTTCGCGCTGGCGTTCTACGCGGCCACGGTCGTTCTCGTGGGCGGGCTGGCGTTGCGCGTCTATCAATACGCGACGACCCCGGCGCCGCTGAAGATCGCGACCACCCCAGCGCCGACGACCAAGCCGGGCGCGGCCTTCCGCGTGCTGCGCGAAGTGGTGGTGTTCGAAAGCCTGTTCAAGTCGAACAAGTGGATCTGGGTGTTCGGCTGGGTGTTTCACGCCGCCCTCGCGCTCGTGCTGCTGCGTCACGTGCGCTACTTCACCGAGCCGGTGTGGCTGGTGGTGGCGCTGGCCCAGCCGTTCGGCATCTACGCCGGTTTCGCCATGGTCGCCGCGCTGGCCGCGTTGTGGGCGCGGCGCCTGCTGGTTCCGCGCGTGCGCTACATCTCCTCGCCGTCGGACCATCTGATGCTGCTGTTGCTCATCCTGATCGGCGTGAGCGGCCTGATGATGAAGTTCGTCGCCCATACCGACATCGTCGCGGTGAAGGCCTTCTTCCTCGGCCTCGTCCGATTCGACTGGCGGCCGCTGCCGGTCGACCCGCCGCTGCTCGCGCACCTGACATTCGTCCTCGCGTTGATGATCGTCTTTCCCTTCTCCAAGTTGCTGCACGCGCCCGGCGTGTTCTTCTCGCCGACGCGCCACCAGGCGGACAATCCGCGCGAGCAGCGCTATGTACCGCGCCGCAAGGGCGCGGCGCAGCCGGCGGAATAGGAGCGCGGCATGGCCAAGAAGCCCGCACCATTCGCGGAACTCGCCATCGGCGATCCCCTCGAGGCGCCGGCGTTCGCTTGCGGCGCGATGGCCGGAAGCAAACCTTATGTCGCCGCGCCCGCCCACCAGCAGCCGCTCGGCTTTCCCGGCGAACTGGTCGAGAACTGGAAGGAAAAGGCGATCGCCCGGCTCGGCGAGCTCCTGAAGACGAACCGGGCGCTGCGCGTTTATCTCGACGCCTGCGTGCGTTGTGGGGCCTGCACCGACAAATGCCACTATTTCCTCGGCACCGGCGATCCCAACAACATGCCGGTGGCGCGCCAGAACCTGCTGCGCAAGGTCTACCGCCGTTACTTCACGCTCGCGGGCAAGTATTTTCCCTCGCTGGTCGGCGCCGAGGATCTCACCGAAAAGGTGCTCGACGAGTGGTACAGCTATTTCCACCAATGCTCGCAGTGCCGTCGCTGCTCGGTCTATTGCCCCTACGGCATCGACACCGCGGAACTGTCGATGGCCGCGCGCGACATTCTCGACCACATCGGCAAGGGCCAGAAATACACCAACGAGATCATCGGCAAGGTCTATAGCGTCGGCAACAATCTCGGCCTGCCGCCCAAGGCGCTGAAGGCGACGCTGGAAGGACTCGAGGACGAGATCGAGGAAGAGACCGGCGTGCGCGTGCGCCTGCCGCTCGACGAGGAAGGCGCCGACATCCTGCTGGTGACGCCGAGCGCGGACTTCTTCGCCTCGCCGCACATGGAGGGCCTGATCGGCTACGCCAAGGTGATGCACGAGGCCGGCGTCAAATGGACGCTCTCCTCGCACGCCTCCGAGGCCGGCAATTTCGGCATGTTCATCGGCTCCTACGAGACGATGGAGAAGATCGCCGGACGCATCGGCAAGGCCGCGCGCGACCTCAAGGTCAAGCGCATCGTGTTCGGCGAATGCGGCCATGCCTGGCGCGTCGCCTACAACTTCCTCGACACTCTGGCCGGACCGTTCGATTTCCTCGACCGCGCCTATCCGGTGCCGCAGCACATCTGCGAGTTCACCCATGATCTGATCCAGCGGGGCAAGCTGCGGCTCGACAAATCGAAGAACGATCACATCCGCCTGACGTTCCACGATTCCTGCAACGTCGCGCGCGCCTCGCGCATGGGCGACACGCCGGGCGGCCAGTTCGAGATTCCGCGCGCGATCCTGCGCGCGAGCTGCAATCATTATTTCGACATGGCGCCGGAGACGATCCGCGAGGGAACGCTGTGCTGCGGCGGCGGCGGCGGATTGCTCACCGACGAATTGATGGATTTGCGGTCAAAGGGCGCCCAGCCGCGCATGCGCGCGCTCAAGGACGTCGCCGACGAGCACGGCGTCACGCACATGGCCGCGATCTGCGCCATCTGCAAGGCGCAGTTCTCCAAGGTGCTGCCGCAATACGGCTTCGAGATGGACGGTATCGTCAGCGTGCATCAGATGGTGTCGAACGCCATCGTGCTGACGGGCTCGCGCCAGGCCGAGGAATTGGAAGGGGGAAAGACCGAAACGGGCGCGCCTGACGGCGCCCAAGCTTCCGGAGAGCCCCCATGACCGAAGTCGCCAATCCCGCCAAGCACACTTTCCGCCGCTTCAAGTCCGGCGAGAACATGTGGGAATGGGACGACCTGTCGGAAAAGATCTTCCAGGCCGATCGTTCCTACAAATGTCCGACCTACGTGCATCGCACGCCGCCGTGCCAGGGCTCGTGCCCGTCCGGCCACGACATTCGCGGCTGGCTCGCGATCGCGCGCGGCATGGACAAGTCGCCGGTGGCCGGTCAGCCCTGGCAGCATTACGCGTTCGAGCGCATGGTCGAGGCCAATCCGTTCCCGGCCACCATGGGCCGCGTCTGTCCGGCACCATGCGAGGACGGCTGCAACCGCAACGAGGTCGACGATTTCGTCGGCATCAACGCCGTCGAGCAATATGTCGGCGACTGGGCGATCGACCAGGGGATCGCGCTGCCGCCCGCGCCGGCGCTTGGCGAGAACAAGGTCGCGGTGATCGGCGGCGGGCCGGCGGGCCTGTCGGCGGCGCATTATCTTCGCCGCCGCGGCCACCGCGTGGTCATCTTCGAAGCCCACGACAAGCTCGGCGGCATGATGCGCTTCGGCATTCCGCCCTATCGCACGCCGCGCGCCATGCTCGACGCCGAGATCGACCGCATCCTCGCGCTCGGCGGCATCGAGGCGCGCCTGAACACGACCGTCGGGGTCGGCGTCGGCCTCGACGAGATCGAAGCCGAGTTCGACGCCGTGTTCTGGGCGATCGGCGCCCAGCGCGGCCGGCCGCTGCCCGTGCCCGGCGCCGACGCCGAGAACTGCATCACCGGCGTCGAATTTCTCGACGCCTTCAATCGCGGCTGGGTGCTTTCGACCGCCAAGCGCATCGTCGTGGTCGGCGGCGGCGACACTTCGGTCGACGTGGCGTCGGTGGCGCGCCGGCTCGGCTCCATCACCGCCCGGCACGAGCACGACCAGACGCCGATGGCGACGCTGGGCTTCACCGCCCACGACGTCGCCGGCTCGCTGCGCCGCGAGGGCGTCGAGGCGGTGCTGACCTCGCTGTTCCCGATCGAGAAGATGACGGCGGCCGAGCGCGAGCGCGAGGACGCCAAGCGCGAGGGCATCATCATCCGCGGCGGCGTCATGCCGCTCGAGGTGCTCACCGACGAGGCCGGCCGCGCCCGGGCGCTGCGCATGTGCGAATGCACCATGAACGGCGCGACGCCGGTTCCGACCGCGGGCACCGAATTCGAGATCGAATGCGACCTGATCATCTCGGCGATCGGGCAGATGGCCGATCTCGCCCACGGCCTCGGCAAGCTCGACAACGGACGCGGCGGCATCGCCATCGACTCGGTCTACAAGGTCAAGAACACGACCAAGCATTTCGCCGGCGGCGACGTCATCCGCCCGCATCTGCTGACGACCGCGATCGGCCATGGACGCATCGCGGCCGAGACCATCGACCATTTCCTCGCCGGCAATCCGCAGGACCGCCGGCCGAAGGTCGACGTGCGCCAGTTCGATCTGCTCGCCGAATTGCAGAACCGCGGCCTGTCGCCGGAGCCCTACGGCCACGTCCAGGCGCGCGGCACCTCGGACGCCGGCTACGCCGTTCACAATTACGAGGATCGCGGCACGTCGCAGGTCATTCCGCACGACGACCTGTTCAAGGGCCACTTTCCCTACGTCGTCCGCAACCGGCGCGTGGAACGTCACGTCGACGCCGACAAGGTGCTCGGCGATTTCGGCGAGCGCATCTCCAACATCACCGAGCAGCAGGCGCGCAAGGAAGGCCAGCGCTGCATGAGCTGCGGTCTCTGCTTCGAATGCGACAATTGCGTCGTGTTCTGTCCGCAGACGGCGGTGTTCCGCTTGCCGAAGAAGGAACGCGCGGTCGGCCGCTACGTCGCGACCGACTATTCGAAATGCATTGGCTGCCACATCTGCGCGGATGTCTGCCCGACGGGCTACATCCAGATGGGCATGGGGGAATGACGATCGCGCCGCGCCACGGAGATCGCCCGCCGATCTCTGGGCCGCGGCGACGGGACTGAATAAGCGACGGGCGCGACACGGGAGCTCCGGCTTCCGGTCCGCGAGGGGGAAGGAGAACGACGATGAATAAGGTGGTCGATCCCAAGAAGCAGACGTACCGGCGCTACAAGTCCGGCGAGACCATGTGGGATTGGGACGATCTGTCGGAAAAAATCTTCCAGGCCGATCGCACCTACAAATGCCCGACCTATATTCATCGCACGCCGCCCTGCCAGGGCTCCTGCCCGTCGGGCGAGGACATTCGCGGCTGGCTCAACATCGCGCGCGGCATCGAGAAGCCGCCGGTCGGCGCCGACGGCAAGCCGATGGCGTGGCAGGAATACGCGTGGCGGCGCATCACCGACGCCAATCCGTTCCCCGCCATCATGGGCCGCGTCTGCCCGGCGCCGTGCCAGACCGGCTGCAACCGCGTCAAGGTCGAGGAATATGTCGGCATCAACGCGGTCGAGCATTACCTCGGCAATTGGGCGATCGAGAAGGGACTGACCTTCCCGGCGCCGGAAAAGGAAAGCGGCAAGCGCGTCGCCGTGGTCGGCGGTGGCGTGGCCGGGTTCTCCTGCGCCTATCATCTTCGCCGGCGCGGCCACTCGGTCGTCATCTTCGAGGCCAACAATCACCTCGGCGGCATGCTCGCCTTCGGCCTGCCGTACTACCGCACGCCGCGCGAGATTGTCGACGCCGAGGTGCAGCGCATCCTCGACATGGGCGTCGAGGTGCGTCTCAACACGCGCGTCGGCAAGGACGTGAGCTTCGCCGATCTCAAGCGCAATTTCGACGCCGTCTTCATCGGCATCGGCGCGCAGACCGGCAACAAGCTCGATCTGCCGGGTTCGGACGCGCCCAATTGCGTCGACGGCCTGTCGTTCCTGCGCGACTACAACGAGGGCCGGCTGGAGCACGCCGGCAAGCGCATCGTCGTCATCGGCGGCGGCGACACCGCGATGGACTGCGCCGCGGTCGCGCGCCGGCTCGGCTATTACGACGCCGACGCCGAATCCCACGATCACGCCAAGGTCGTCGTCGCCGTGCGCGAGAGCGACGCCGGCCGGCGCAAGGGCGGCGCCGAGTTCTGGCGCCATTCCTCCGAGGTCTTGATCGCCTATCGCCGTCACGTCCAGGAGATGCCGGCGTCCAAGCACGAAATCGACTCCGTGGTGCAGGAGGGCGTCGAAATCCAGTCCTGCGTCGCGCCGCTCGCCATCATCAAGGACGAGGACGGCATGGCGACGGCCCTGCGCGTCATCCGCGTCGACTGGGTCAACAAGAAGATGGTGCCGCAGGAAGGCTCCGAATACGACATTCCCGCCGACCTGATCGTCTCCGCCGTCGGCCAGTCGGTCAATTGGGCCGGCATGGAGAAGTACAGGAACGACAAGGGCACGGCCAAGGTCGATGGCGGCCTGATGGCCGAACCCGGCGTGTTCGTCGGCGGCGACGCCATCAAGCCGTTCCTGCTCACCACCGCGATCGGCCACGGCCGCATCGCCGCGGACGGCATCGACCGCTATCTCGAAGGCGTCGAGGTCGACCGTCGCCCGAAGGTCGACGTCAAGTATTTCAACCTGCGTAACAAGATGATCGAGGCGGGCACGCAATTCGCGCCGATCACCGAGCCGCTGCGCGGTACCTGCGACAGCAAGGGCGCTATCCACAATTACGAGGACCGCGCGCGCAACGAGGTCGTCGCCGCCGACGAACTGTTCCTCGGCCATTTCCCGATCACGCCGCGCAACGAGCGCAAGACGGTGCCGATCGACGCCACCAACGTGCTCGGCAACGCCGAGGAGCGCCTCGTCGCGCTGACCGAGGCGGAGACGCAAGCCGAGGCCAAGCGCTGCATGAGCTGCGGCCTGTGCTTCGAGTGCGACAATTGCGTGATCTATTGTCCGCAGACGGCCGTCAAGCGCGTGCCGAAGAAGGAAGCGACGATGGGCCGCTACGTCTACACCGACTATAGCAAGTGCGTCGGCTGCCACATCTGCATGGATGTTTGTCCGACCGGCTACATCAAGATGGGCATGGGGGAATAGCGAGCCATGATCCGGCGCTTGATTCTGGCCGCGATGCTTGGGCTGGCGCTTGTCGCGCCGGCCGCGGTGTCGCTGATGGCGGCGAGCGCGCTCGCGGCCGACGGCGCGTCCGTCGACCGCGTGCCGGTGCCGCGACCGCCGAAGGGCCAGGGCGACCAGTGCGTCGCCGACACGGCTTTCATGCGCCGCAACCACATGGCCGTGCTGATGCACCAGCGCGACGCGACGATGCATGAGGGAATCCGGACGAAGACGTTCAGCCTGAACGGCTGCGTTTCCTGTCACGCCGTCGCCGGCAAGGACGGCAAGGCGGTGAGCTACGACAGCAACGAGCATTTCTGCCGAAGCTGCCACACCTACGCGGCGGTCTCGATCGACTGCTTCACCTGCCACGCCTCGCGTCCGGGAGAGGCGGCGAAGGCCGCGCAAACGGGCGAGGGCGCCGATCACGCCGCGCTCGCCGAGTTCCTGCGGAGTCGAGAGCAATGACCGACGCGGCGCATTTCGAGCCGAGGCGCGAAACGGACGGCGATCCGTCCCGTCGCGGTTTCCTTCGCCAGGCGACCGCGCTCGCGGTCACCACGCTGGCGCCGGGCGTGACGTTGCAGGTGTTCGGCGCGGGCGAAGCGGCCGCGCGCGCGCCGAACGAGCCCGCCTCGTCGAAGGCGCGTTGGGGCCTGCTGATCGACGTTTCCAAATGCGACGACGGCTGCACCGCCTGCGTCGGCGCCTGCTCGGCGGAGAACGGCTGGAAATCCACCGGCCATCCGGCGACCGATCCGCAGTGGATCCGCAAGCTCGACGCCAAGGATCCGAAATCGGGCGCCTCGGTGTCGCTGCCGATGATGTGCCAGCATTGCACCCATCCGCCTTGCGTTGACGTCTGCCCGACCGGGGCCTCGTTCAAGCGCGCCGACGGCATCGTGCTGGTGGACAAGCACATCTGCATCGGCTGCCGCTATTGCATGATGGCGTGCCCTTATAAGGCGCGCTCCTTCGTGCACGAGCCGGCGAGCGACCAGAAGCCGCACGCGCCGCGCGGCATGGGCACGGTGGAGGCCTGCACGATGTGCGTGCATCGGGTCGATGCCGGGCGCATGCCGGCCTGCGTCGAGGCCTGCGGCGGGACCGGCCGCGAGGCCATGCTGTTCGGCGATCTCAACGACCCGCAAAGCGAGATCGCCAAGCGCGTCGCGACCTATCGCACCACCCGCATCCGCGCCGACCTCGGCTGCGAGCCGGGCGTGTATTACCGCAACATCTAGCCGGCGAGGCCGCGCCGACGGCGCGGGAACAACATGGCGAAGGTCGCTTATCGGAGAATAGAGGCGGTTGGCCCCGCGTTCTGGGCGCTGCTCGCGCTTGCCGCCGCGCTTGTCGCGGCCGCGCTCGGCGCCGCCTTCTACATGGAGCACAATGGCCATGTCGTCACCGGCATGACCAACCAGATCGTCTGGGGCACGCCGCACGTCTTCGCCGTGTTCTTGATCGTGGCCGCCTCCGGCGCGCTCAACGTCGCCTCGGTTTCCTCGGTGTTCAACCGCGCAGCCTACAAGCCCTACGCGCGGCTCTCGGCCATCCTCGCCATCGCGCTGCTGGTCGGCGGGCTCGCGGTGCTGGTGCTCGATCTCGGCCGGCCCGACCGGCTGATCGTGGCGATGACGAAGTACAATTTCAGATCGATCTTCGCCTGGAACATCTATCTCTATACCGGCTTCCTCGCCATCGTCGCCGCCTACCTGTTCGTGATGATGGACCGCACCGCCTCGCGCTGGCCTATGGCCGGAAAGGCGATGGGCGGGCTCGCCTTCGTCTGGCGTCTGATCCTGACGACCGGCACCGGATCGATCTTCGGGTTCCTCGCCGCGCGCGCGCTTTACGATTCGGCGATCCTCGCGCCGCTGTTCATCGCCGCGTCGCTGCTCTACGGCCTGGCGTTCACCACGCCGATCCTCGCGGTGCTGTCGAATCTGACGCGGCAGGACCTGCTGCCCGAGGAGATGGTCGGCAAGTTTCGCGGCCTCCTGATCATCTTCTCGCTCACCGTCCTGCATCTGACGGCGGTGTTCTTCCTGACCAAGCTCTATTCGCACAATTACGACGACGCGGCGCTGTTCATCCTGCGCGACGGCGGCGTTCACACCGCGGTGTTCTGGATCGGCCAGGTCCTGGTCGGCCATGTCGCCCCGCTCCTGATTCTGGCGCCGGGCTGGCCGGGCGCGCGCGGCCGTTCGGCCCTGATCGCGGCCTCGCTCTTGTTCCTGGTCGGCGGCGTCGCGCATATGTATGTGACGATCATCGGCGCGCAGGCTTTGCCGCTGACGCTGCTTCCGGGCATGATCGTATCGAGCCCGTTCAACGACGGCATGGTCGCGGCCTACGCGCCCTCTCTGCCCGAGATCGTGCTCGGTGTCGGCGGCGTCGCGATCGCCATGCTCGTCGTGCTTGTCGCCGTGGCGCTGATGCCGTTCCTGCCGCGCATGGCGACGGATTGAAATCGCCGCGCGGCGCAACGAAAGTGGCGTCATGGACCGCCTGTTCGTGTCGGCAGCGCACAAGTCGTCGGGCAAGACCACGACGACGATCGGCCTCGCGGCGGCGCTGAGGGCGCGCGGCCGCGCCGTCCAGACCTTCAAGAAGGGGCCCGACTACATCGACCCGATGTGGCTGGCGCGCGCGAGCGGCCGGGCCTGCTTCAATCTCGACTTCAATACGCAGGAGGCGGACGAGATCCGCGCGACCTTCGCCGGCAATCTCGGCGGCGCCGACATCGCGCTGATCGAGGGCAACAAGGGCCTGCATGACGGTCTCGACACCGAGGGCGGCGATTCCAGCGCGGCGCTCGCCCGCCTGCTCGGCGCGCCGGTGGTGCTCGTCGTCGACGTGGTGGGCATGACGCGCGGGATCGCGCCCCTGCTGCTGGGCTACCGGGCGTTCGACCCGGAGACGCGGCTCGCCGGCGTCATCCTCAACAAGGTCGCCTCGCCCCGCCAGGAAACCAAGCTGCGCCAGGCGATCGAGCGTTACACCGATCTCGCCGTTCTCGGCGCGGTCGAGCGCGACCGCGAGGTCGTCGTCGGCGAGCGCCATCTGGGGCTGACGACGCCGGAAGAGACCGAGGCGGCCGACCGCGTCGTCGCCGCCATCCGCGCGCGCGTCGAGCGGGGCGTCGATCTCGACCGCCTGACGGCGATCGCCGCCGAAGCGCCGGCGGCGCCGTGGATCGGCGCGGCGACGACAAGCGCGGCGTCCGCGCCCGACCTGCGCATCGCGGTCGCGCGCGACGCGGCCTTCGGCTTCTATTATCCCGACGATCTCGCCGCGCTGGAACGCGCGGGCGCCCGGCTCGTCTTCTTCGACACCATGACGGCCGCCGCGATGCCGGAAGCCGACGCGCTGATGATCGGCGGCGGATTTCCCGAGACGCACACGGCCCGGCTCGCAGCCAACGCGACGCTGCGCGCCGACATCACCCGGCGCATCCGCGCCGGCCTGCCGACCTACGCCGAATGCGGCGGCCTGATGTACCTTTCCCGTTCGATCGCCTGGCGCGGGGAGACCTTTCCCATGGTCGGGGCGATCGCGGCCGACACGGTGATGCGCGACCGGCCGCAGGGCCGGGGCCTCGTCGTCGTCGAGGAGACGCGAGAGGCGCTCTGGCGCGATCCGCGGGGAGCGTCCGCGCCGGCGACTATCGCCGCGCACGAATTTCACTATGCCGCGCTCGAGAACATCGATCCGGCGACGCGCTTTGCCTATGCGGTACGGCGCGGGCACGGGATCGACGGTCGCCACGACGGCATCGTCGTCGCCAATACGCTGGCAAGCTTCGTTCATCTGCGCGACACCTCGCGCTGCCATTGGGCCGGACGCTTCGTCGATTTCATCCGGCGGCGGCGCAAGGCGGTGGAAAGCGCGGCGCGCGCGGAAAGCGCCTGACGCGGTCGACGGCCGGGGTTGCGCCCAAATGAAATATATCAATTATTACAATTAGTTAAATGTACGACGCGAGCCGATGCGGCGGGCGCCGATGCCCTTGCTTGCGTTGACAATTCGGCCTCCGGCCCTTATGAACCCGCCAGCCCCGCTGGTTCGTCCGTATCGGGGAAGCCTCATTCGTGTCCGGCCCGTCGATTACGGCCCTTAGAAGATCAGGATAACCGCCATGAAGGTCCGTAATTCGCTGAAATCACTGCGCGGCCGGCACCGCAACAACCGTCTCGTGCGCCGCAAGGGCCGCGTTTACGTGATCAACAAGGTCCAGCGCCGCTTCAAGGCGCGCCAGGGCTGATCCGGTCCGACGGTAAAGCACTTCCCACTCGCCGATCGTCCCTGAACGCGGCCGTCGCCCGACTCGCCGTGTTGTGATGCGCGTCCGCGCGCGCCGGCTATGCAGGTCGCCTGGCGCCGTCT
Source organism: Xanthobacteraceae bacterium (assembly GCA_041918675.1). GTDB lineage: Bacteria > Pseudomonadota > Alphaproteobacteria > Rhizobiales > Xanthobacteraceae > SCUB01. The sequence goes on along the minus strand of JAYRVF010000013.1, from coordinate 132,690 downwards.
AGATTTGTCGCATGCGGATCGGGCCCTGGATCATGCGCCGCCTTCGCGCCGTCGCCCGCGCGGGCATCGCGCCGGCAATCGCACTATCGACGGCCGCGCTGGTCGCCATCGCCGCGACGCCGGCGGACGCGCAGCGCGCGCCATCGCCGCGCGCGGCCGATCCCCATCGCGACCTTCCGCGGTCGCTCGAACGCCTTCCCGCGCAACAGATGCCCGAGGAGACGCGCGGGCTCGATTTCCTTTTCGAGGCGCTGAAGGCCGCGCCCGACAAGGCGAGCGCCAAGCATGTCGAGGCGCGCATCATGGCCCTGTGGGCGTCGACGCCGAGCGACACGGTGGCGCTGCTGATGGGGCGCGTGAAAACCGCCATCGAGCATAAGGACGTGCCGCTCGCGCTGAAGCTGCTCGACGCCATCGTCCAGATCCGGCCCGATTACGTCGAGGGTTGGAATCGCCGCGCCACGCTGCATCTGCTGGCCAACGATCAGGCCCGCGCCCTCGCCGACATCCGGCAGGTGCTGCTCCGCGAGCCACGCCATTTCGCCGCGCTGGTCGGCCTCGGCATGATCCTGCGCGACCTCGGCGAGGAGGCGCGCGCGCTCGACGCCTTCCGCCGCGCGATCGAGATCAATCCGCATCTCGACCGCGTCATCGACCAGATCAAGACGCTGCGCGAGAAGGTCGAGGGGCGCGATATCTAGATTCTTCGCGGTGCCATGGCGACGCGGGCGCGTGGCCGTTCGCCCGCTCAGACGTCGCCGGTATCTTCCGGGCTGACATAGGCGATGCGCACCATATTGGTCGCGCCCGGGGTGCCCAGCGGCACGCCGGCGACGATGATCACGCGCTGACCGGCGCGGCAGAAGCCGTCGACGAAGGCGACGCCGCAGGCGCGCTTGACCATGTCGTCCTGATCGCGCGCGTCGGCGGCGACGACGCAGTGAACCCCCCACACCAGCGACAGCTTGCGCCCGGTCGCGAGATTGGGCGAGATGGCGACCACCGGCGGCTGCGGCCGTTCGCGCGCGACGCGCAGCGCGGTCGAGCCGGAACTGGTCCAGCAGATGATGGCGGAGAGATCGAGCGATTCGGCGATCTGGCGCGCCGCCTCGGCGATGGCGTCGGCGCCGGTCGGCTCGGGCTCGGGCCGCTGGGCGTGAATGACCGAGCGATAGGTCGGATCGCGTTCGACTTCCTCGGCGATGCGGTTCATGGTGGCGACCGCATCGACCGGGAACTTGCCCGCCGCCGATTCCGCCGACAGCATGATCGCGTCCGACCCCTCGAACACGGCGGTGGCGACGTCGGAGACCTCCGCGCGCGTCGGCGCCGGGCTCTGGATCATCGATTCGAGCATCTGCGTGGCGATGACGATCGGCTTGCCGGCCTTGCGCGCCAGCCGCCCCATCTGCTTCTGGAGGCCGGGCACGCGCTCGGCGGGCAGCTCGACGCCGAGATCGCCGCGCGCGACCATCAGCGCGTCGGCCAGTTCGAGGATTTCGCCGAGCCGGTCGATCGCCTGGGGCTTTTCGATCTTGGCCATCACCGCGGCGCGGCCGCGTACGATCTTCTTGGCCTCGGCGACGTCCTCGGGCCGCTGCACGAACGACAGCGCGATCCAGTCGACGCGGCAGTCGAGCGCGGCGGCGAGATCGGCGCGGTCCTTCGGCGTCATCGCCGAGACGGGCAGATCGGTGTCAGGCAGGCTGATGCCCTTGCGGTCCGAGACGCGTCCGCCGACGATGACGCGGGTGACGACGTGATCGGGCGCGATCTCCACCGCCTTCAGCCGCACGCGGCCGTCGTCGATCAGCAGATGGTGCCCGGGCGCGAGCGCGGAGAGAATCTCGGGATGCGGCAGGTGCACCCGCGTTTCGTCGCCCGGTTCGGGATTGGAATCGAGGATGAAGCGCGCCCCGTTCTTCAGCGTTACCGGGGGGGCGGTGAAGGCGCCGAGCCGGAGCTTGGGTCCCTGCAGATCGACCAGAATGCCGATCGGCCGTCCGTAGCTGCTCTCGACATTGCGGATGGCGGCGACGAGTTCGCGCAGCTTGTCGTGCGGCGTGTGGCTCATATTGATGCGGAAGACATCGGCGCCGGCCTCGAACAACCGTGCGATCACCGCACTGTCGGACGACGCCGGGCCGAGCGTCGCCAGAATCTTGATCCGACGCAGACGCCTCATCGTTTCGGCGCCCCCGGTGGCGTCGTCGGCGCGACGCCGGAGGCGCCGCCGGGCAGGCCCGGAAGCGGCAGTTGCGGCGCGTTGTCCCCTTTTTCGGTCAATTGAACCGTCCATGATCGTTGTTCGCCGGTGTCGACCTCGAAGAATCCGGTCCGGTCGAAGCCGCGCGCGAGGCAGTCCTCGATGCCGCGAATGAGAAATTCCTTGTCGCGGGTGCACAGGAACGCCTGTCCCGACCACTCGCCGCCACGGTCATAATCGATCGCATAGATGTAGTAAAAACGCGCGACAAGCGTCCCGCGCAGAAGCGTCTCGCAATTGCGCGAGCTGATGTTCCACCAGCCCTCGGTCACCCAGCCGTCCTTGTCCTTGTAACCGAGCGCGATGCCGACGCGGCTGGAGGTGTTGTTGCAGAGACGGAAATCGGCGCGCGCGGCCCCGTTCGAAAGCGCCAACGCGAACACGGCAAGCGCCGCGCTCGCGGCGAGCCGCGGCGGCCATCGTGTCGTGCGGAAGGAAATCTGAGGCGCCACGCGTGTCACTGGACTTGGTTGATTCGGGTTCGATTTCGCTTCAGGGGTCCGCCGCTGTCAACGTCCCGGCGCGGGAGGCCGCGGCGTGTCGGCCGGCGGCGCGGCCACTTTCGCGGCGAATGGCGCGGTTCCGCGGGGCGCGCGCGACAGGTCGTCCGTCGCCGCCCGACCGCCGCTAACCGCTTGAAATGCCGCAAGATCTTGAAAGTCATCCGGATTCGGCCCGCCCGCTCCCGGGAGGGGCCGCCGGCGCCTTTCACGGCGAAGTCTTCCATGGCGCGCCCATCGGGCGCTGATATGGCAATCTGGCCGCGATTTCCATAATTTATTGGCTATTTGGGGCGGTCCGCCGTGGGGCGGAGCGGGCGGCCGCGCCCGGCGACAGGGAGAGGTCATGCGCATCGACGACACAACCCGGATCGAACTGGAGGCGGCGGCATTCCGGCGGCTCATCGCGCATTTGCGCGACCGCGCCGACGTACAGAACATCGACATGATGAATCTCGCCGGCTTCTGCCGCAACTGCCTGTCGAACTGGCTCAAGGACGCCGCCGACGAGAAGGGCGTGGGTCTGACCAAGGACGATTGCCGCGAGGCGGTCTACGGCATGCCCTATGAGGCATGGAAAGCCGCGCATCAGACCGAAGCCTCGCCCGACAAGCTCGCCGCGTTCGAAAAGAACCGCCCCGATCGCTGATCGTGGCGTCGCAAGGCGCATCCCGCGAACTTATCAAGAAAATCCGCTGTGGGTCGCTGTGGACGGACGCGCCATCGACTTGACGCGGTGCCCGGCGAAAACGAGTGTGGCCGTGAACGATCCGGCGTTTCAATCGCGGATGGCGCAAGGCCGTCGCGCGAGGCGGGCGGTGGAGTGGCGCGTCATTTTTTGGGAGTTCGACATGAGCACATCCGCCGCCGCGAAGGAGAACAAGGCCGATAAGGACGATAAGTCCGGTTCGGCGGCCGCCACGCGTTTCGCCAAGGATCAGCTCAAGGCCATCATCGAGCGCGTCGAACGCCTTGAGGAAGAGAAGAAGACGATCAGCGACGACATTCGCGATGTCTATGCCGAGGCCAAGGCCAACGGCTTCGACGTCAAGGCGCTGCGGACGATCGTGCGTCTGCGCAAGCAGGACAGCGACGAGCGCCGCGAACACGAGGCGATCCTCGAAACCTATATGCACGCCTTGGGAATGATCGCCTGAGCCGGCGTCGGCGCGGCTTCGCGCCCGCGCGGCCACGATCCTATTTCAGCGCCGCCGTGTGAACCGGGAAGCTGACCGTCGCGATCGCCGCTTCCGCCGAGCCGGTGAAGCGGTCGGCCGGCGGGGTGATCGATTCGTCGCTGGAGAAGGTCGCCGCCATCGCGATCCTGGGCTTGGTGAACAACACCCGCAGGGTGACGAGGTCGGGCGCGCTCAGCCCCGAAACGGCGAGGAAGTCGCGCGCGCTCGGCGCGATAATCAGCGCGCGCAGGTACATCTCCTGGCTCGCGGGCAGCAGGACCGACCGCGCCGACATCCGGCTATCCGCGCGGGTATCGGCGGCAAGCGCGGCGTGCCGGTCGGAGCCTTGCAGGCGCGGCGTGGCGCTCGCTTCGGGCGCGACGGTCGCGATCTTGATCGCGGGCGATCCGGCCGAGGCGACGATGTGTCGGTGGTCGATGAGGCTCGGCGACGCGAAGGCGAGGGCTTCGCGCGTTGCCTGATCGACCCGCAGGCTGCCCGAGGACGGCGCGATGCTGGCGGTCACCCGCGGCTCGGCCGCGGCGCCCTTGGCGTCGCCGTCCGTCCAGAAGCCGCGTGAATTGATGATGTCGGCGGGGGTGCGCGGCCGCGTCTCGCTGTCGGCGCGCGCGCTGGCGATCGACTGGTTGGCGAAGATCGGATCGTCGAATTTCGATGTCGGCGCGGGCATCCGGCGCGAGGCGGAAACGGCGTCGGCCGTCGTGGACTTGGTGTCGGCCGAAGCGAGGCGGAAGGGCTGGGCCGGTCGCTGGCGCGGAGTGGGAACGGGGGCTTCGGCCTTGGTATTTTCAGACTTGGTGTTCTCGGTCTTCGCGCCTTGGGCCTTGGTGTTTTCGGCGACGCGTTTGGCGCCGGCGTCCTTGGCCGGCGCCGCTTCCTCCTCGTCGTCGGCCGAGCGCAGGCCGAGCAGGGAGGCGATCGCACCGCGTTTCGATGTCGGCGCGAAGTCGCCGTCGTCGCCGGACTTGCGCTTGCCGACTTCGGCGAGCGCGAGCTGATAGCCCGGCAGCGGGCCGCCGTCGGCGGGAAGATGGACGGTGCGTCCGTTCGGGAACACGCGCACGAGCTGGTCGCGCGTCATGCGCGGCCAATGGCGGATGCGTCCGGTGTCGAGATGAACGAAGGGCGAGCCCGAGGTCGGATAGAAACCGACGCCGCCGCGTTGCAGACGCAGGCCGGCGAAGCGGATCTTGTCGAGCGACACGCCCGGGATGAAGAAATCCATGGCGTTGCCCTGCATGTGCTGGCTGAAACGGGCGACTCCCGAGGAGCGCCGGCGCAGCATCGCATTGGTCTTGGGCGAACGGTAGGAGGAGATGATCTGAATCGGGTCCTTGCCGTCGACGTCGCGGTAGACTTCCCAGACGATGTCGAAGAGCTGCGGATTCATCTTGGTCTGGTCCTGGGAGCGCCAGTCGCGCAGGAACCAGTTGAGCTTCGCCAGGCCTTCCACGTCATAGCGGCCGTTGCGCTTGAAGGTGACGGTGAGGTCTTCGCCGGAATGGGTGTGGTGGAAGGTGAGCGTCCGGGTTTCGCCGACGGCCGTCGCATCCTTCACCGACCCGGCGCCGAGCAGCAGCGCGAACGCGGCGGCGCCGACATGCGCCCCCGCCCGCGCCATCAAGCGCGCGCGATTCCGACGTTCCCGGCTTTGCCCCTTAAGTCCCGCCACGTCCCGTCCCGTGATCGTTGCGATCAAGCCATCGAATCCCGTCGCCCCACGCGGCGGAAGCCGATGCAGTCATAATCAGGAAGGGTTAATCTTGCTTTACGACCCATTCCCCATCTTTGAGCCAGCAACTAACTGGCAACTATGGCGAAATCCAGTCTGGGCCGATTTTCGGATGCTTCAATGGTTAACAAATCCCCTAATTCAGGGGTCCGAACCGGGCTTTTGATCGAGATCAACGCATGCGCGGGCGAGGGGCCGGCGGCCGCGCCCGGCATTAACCTTTCCGGATTGCCGGGACGGCGCGTCGGTAGTCCCATGCGGCCCGCCACGGCGCCCGATTCCGGGCCCCGGGCCGGCTTGCGGCACGACCGTCCGACCGCCGGGATCCGCTATCGCGGCCCGTCGGCTCAGCGCGCGATGACGCGGCGGCGGCGGGGCTGCTCCTGCTCGGGCGGGGCGCCAAATCCGAACAGCCGTTCGAAGAAGGACGGTCCGCCGTTGCCGGCATAGGCGAAGCCGTTCGGCAGTTGCACCGACGGCCGGCCGTAGCTCGGCTGCGCGCGCTCGACCGGCACGTCGGCCACCTTGCGCTCCTCGCCGCGCAGCACCGCCTGCATCTGCGCGTCGCGGCCATAGATGTCGCGGCGCATTTCAAGCTTGCCGGAATCGTCCACGAACGCGGTCTGATAGGTGATGTGCACCGGGATCGGCGTCGGGAAGTTGATGTTCTGCTCGGCCGACCCGTACATGCGCTGGATGCGCTCGGCGGTGTAGTTCTCCTGCGGCAGAGCGATGCCGAGCAGCGCCTCGGCGTATTTGTCCGGATTCTGGACCCGCATGCAGCCGTGGCTGTAGGCGCGCGTCTCGTGCGCGAACAGGTGCTTGTCCGGCGTGTCGTGCTGGTAGACCAGGAACTTGTTCGGGAAATTGAAACGGATGCGTCCGAGCGCGTTGCCCGCGCCCGGCGGCTGGGAAATGTGCACGCTGCCGTCGCTGTTCTGCGTCAGCCGCAGGCCCATCCGCTGCAGCACCGTCGGGTCCTGTTGCAGCGCCGGGAGATATTCGTTGTAGACGATCGACGGCGGCACGTTCCAGGTCGGATTGACTGTGATGAACTTCATCGTCTCGGTGAGCATGGGCGTCGCCGTCTTGCCCGGCTTGCCGGTCACCACGCGCGTCGTCCACACCATCTTGCCGTGCTGCATCACCTTGAGCGTGAAGTCCGGGATGTTGAGGATGACATAGGCGTCGCCGAGCTTCGGCTCGCCGAGATCGCGCGGCAGCCAGCGCCACCGCTCCATGTTGAGCAGAACGACGTCGATCTGGCGGTCCCGCGTCGGGCCGTTGAGCGCCTTGATGGTGGCGTCGTCGAGATTGCCGGTCGGCTTGATGTCGTTGGCGGACTGGAACTTGCGCACCGCCGCGGCGAGATTGGCGTCGTAGTGCTTGTCGTCGGCGGCGCCCTCGACCTTCAGCCGCTCGCGCAGACGCGGCACGCGGTCGTCCTCCACCAGCTTCTTCTTCTGAAACTTGAGAACGGGGCCTTGCGCGATCGGCTCGGACTGGGCGTCGTTCTTGGCCCCGCGCAGCTCGGCGAGCTTGGCCTTGAGCGCCTTGTAGCCTTCATGGCGCGGATTGAAGCCGTCGAGGACGGCGGCGATGTCGGTCGCGCCGGCGATATTGGCGAGCGTCTCGATCGGATCGGAAGCGTGATCGGGATAGAAAATGTCGGCGGTCGCGCGCGACCAATGCATGCGGCCATTCTCGGCGTGGCGCGCGTAGGTCAGCAGCGTCGCCGTCATCTTCAGGTCGGCCTCGGCGAGCGCGTCGGGCGTGGTCGCGGCGGCGAAATCGGGCGCCTGGTACTCGGTCGGATCGAGCCCGTCGGCGTCGACCTTCTTCAGCCGCGCGATGGCGTCGCCCGCCCGCTTCGTCATCTTGCCCGCCTCGCTCCACAACGGCGCGTGGGAACGGGCGGCGTAGATCGTCTCGACCGCCGCGCGTTCCTGCTTGCGGTCGAACAGCTTGAGCGTCTTGGAGCCGAGCAAGTCGCGCAACTTGTCGGCGACGGGCTGGTCGGCGGGCGCGATCGTCGCGGTCTTGGCGGCCTCACTCCGCGGCGCGGTCGCCGTGGCGGGGCTCGATTCCTTTTCCTTGTCCTTTTCCTTGGCGACCTCTTCCTTGGCGTCCTTGGTTTCCTTGGTCGCGGCGGCGGCGTTCTTGTCCGCCTCGCCGGCGGGCTTTGGCTGGGACGCGTCGGACGGGCTCAGCTTCGCGGCGGATTCGGTCGACGTCGCGTCGCCGCTCTTGGTCTCGCTCGATTTGGACTCGCTCGACTTGGTCTCGCTCGATTTCGGCTCGGCCGACTTCACATCGCTCGATTTGGACTCGCCCGCCATCGACCCGCTGATCTTGGCTTCCGCCGGCTTGGCGTCGCCGGTTGTCGGGCTCTGGGCGAGCGCCACGGTGCTGGTCGTCGCAAGGAATGCGCCGACGGCAAGAGCGAGCACGCGATCAAGACGACGGATGTCATGCGTGAGTTTGAGCATCTGCGATCCCTTCCCCTGGTGCCGTCGCCAGGGACTATTGTCCCGACGCGGTCGCCACATTCGATCCGGCTGCGGCCGAAGCGCTTTTTTCCACGTGATTTCAACGAATTCGCGAAACACACGCCCACGGTCTGCATATAGCATGTCCGTCGCGCCGCGCCACCGTTCCGCCGCCGCGTTCACGCGGAACTGACTTCATTTCAGCCGGAACTTCAATATTTCCGCCAGGATAGCCGGTATTTTCGGGAATGCCTGTAACCGGCCTGCAACGTCTCAGTCGAGATCGGCACCGGTTGCCTCGATCGATTCGATTTTCCGATAGAGCGTGGAGCGGCCGATCCGCAATCGGCGCGCGACCTCGGACATCTGTCCCCGGTAATGCGCGATCGCGAAGCGGATGACCTCGGTCTCGATCTCCTCCAGCGGTCGCACCTCGCCGTCGGGGTCGAGAAGGGCCAGCGCGGCGGGGGAGGGCGCCAGCGGCGCGATCGTGGCCTCATGCGCGCTCACCGTGTGGCGCGCGGACAGTTCCGGGGTCGGTTCGAGGCGCAACTCCTCTTCGGTCACGCCGGCGAACTGGATCGGCGCGCCGTCGTCGCCGGCCGCGGCCGCGAGCGGGAAATCGTCGACGCCAAGCTGGCCGCCCTCGCTCATGACCACGGCGCGATAGACCGCGTTTTCGAGCTGGCGGACATTGCCGGGCCAGGAAAACGCCTTCAGGCGCGCGATCGCGTCCGCGCCGACCGCGCTCACGCGCCGGTTTTCCTCGGCGCAGAAGCGCGCCACGAAATGGCGCACCAGATGGGGAATATCCTCCGGCCGCGCGCGCAAGGGGGGCACCGTCAGCGGCAGCACGTGCAGGCGATAGAACAGGTCGTCGCGGAAGGCGCCGGCCTTCACCAGGCCGAGGAGATCGCGATTGGTCGCCGAGATGATGCGCGTGTCGACCTTGACCGGCTTGCGCCCGCCGAGCGGCTCGACCTCGCCTTGCTGCAAGGCGCGCAGCAACTTGACTTGCGCCGCCAGCGGCAGCTCGCCGACCTCGTCGAGAAACAGCGTGCCGCCGGAAGCCTCGACGAACTTGCCCATGTGGCGTTCGGTCGCGCCGGTGAAGGCGCCCTTCTCGTGGCCGAACAGGATGGATTCGACGAGGTTTTCCGGGATCGCACCGCAATTGACGGCGACGAAAGGCCGCGCGCCGCGCGCGCTCGACCCATGGATGGCGCGGGCGATCAACTCCTTGCCGACGCCGGATTCACCCGCGATCAGCACCGGAATATCGGAGGCCGCCGCCTTTTCCGCCGCGCGCAGCACGCTCGCCATCGCGGGGCTGCGGGTGACGATATCGGCGAAGGTCAACGTGCCGTCGCGGCTGCGCTGGAGGCGCCGCAATTCGCCGCGCAGCGCCGAGGTCGTCAGCGCGTTGCGCAGGCTCACCTGCAACCGCTCGACGCCGACCGGCTTGACGACGAAATCCTGCGCCCCCGCGCGCATCGCGGAGACGACATTGTCGATGCCGCCATGGGCGGTCTGCACCACGACCGGCTGCGGCAGGCCGAGCTCGCGGAGTTTGGCGAGCACGCCGAGGCCGTCGAGCCCGGGCATCACGAGATCGAGCACGATGACGTCGACGGGCTTGACCTCGCCGGTGGTCAGGTGCGCGATCGCCTCGTCGCCGGTCTCCGCGGTCGCCGTCTCGTAGCCGAGGCGTTGCGCCATGTTCTCCAGGAGGCGGCGCTGCACCGGATCGTCGTCGACAATCAGAATGTTGGCCGCCATGGCGTTCCCGATCTCTCGAAATCTGTCTCGAATCGGGGCACTGTGAGGCATGCGGATTAATGCCCTCTTAAGAGTCGGCTCGTCCGGCGCCCGGGTTTCCGCGCGCTTCGTCCACCTCTTGCCGCATTGACGCGGAAAGAATTTCAAGTCCCCCATAATCCGGACCGATGCATGGCGACCCGAACGAAATCCACGAAGAAGATCCCGGCGCGCAAGAAGGCGGTCAGGAAGGAACGCCTGCCGGAATGGAATCTCGCCGATCTCTATGCCGGGATCGACGCGCCCGAGATCGCGCGCGATCTCGACCGGCTCGACGCCGAGAGCCTCGCCTTTGAAAAGGCCTATGCCGGCAAGCTCGCCGAAGGCCTGACGCGGGCGGAGGGCGGGGCCTGGCTCGCCGAGGCGGTCAAGCGCTACGAGGAAATCGACGATCTTGCCGGCCGGCTGATCTCCTATGCCGGCCTGGTGCATGCCGGCGACACCGCCGATCCGAGGATTTCGAAATTCTACGGCGACGTGCAGGAGCGGCTGACGGCCTCGTCGATGCATCTTCTGTTCTTCACGCTGGAGCTCAACCGTCTCGACGACGCCGCGCTCGAACGCGCCATGGCCGATCCCGGTCTCGGCCATTACCGGCCCTGGCTCGAGGACATCCGCAAGGACAAGCCGCATCAGCTCGAGGATCGCGTCGAGCAATTGTTTCACGAAAAATCGATCAGCGGCTACGCGGCCTGGAACCGGCTGTTCGACGAGACCATCTCGGCGCTGCGCTTCAAGGTCGGCGGCAAGACGCTGGCGATCGAGCCGACGCTCAATTTGTTGCAGGATCGCGCCGAGCCCAAGCGCAAGGCGGCCGCGCAAGCTCTCGCCGCGACTTTCAAGGACAACATCCGCCTGTTCGCGCTCATCACCAACACGCTCGCCAAGGACAAGGAGATTTCCGACCGCTGGCGGAGCTTTCGCGACGTCGCCGACTCGCGGCACCTCGCCAACCGCGTCGAGCGCGAGGTGGTCGACGCGCTGATCGCGGCGGTGCGCGCGGCCTATCCGCGGCTGTCGCATCGCTATTACGCGCTCAAGGCGCGTTGGTTCAAGAAGAAGAGGCTGCCGCATTGGGACCGCAACGCGCCGCTGCCTTTCGCGGTGACGCGCGAGATCGGCTGGGAGGAGGCGCGCGGCATGGTGCTCGGCGCCTACGAGGCCTTCTCGCCGGAGATGGCGGGCATCGCCGGGCGCTTCTTCACCGATCGGTGGATCGACGCGCCGGTGCGGCCGGGCAAATCGCCGGGCGCGTTCTCGCATCCGACGACGCCGTCGGCCCATCCCTATATTCTGCTCAACTATCAGGGCAAGCCGCGCGACGTGATGACGCTCGCCCATGAGCTCGGGCATGGCGTGCATCAGGTGCTCGCCGCGCCCAATGGCGCGCTGATGGCGCCGACGCCGCTGACCTTGGCCGAAACCGCGAGCGTGTTCGGCGAGATGCTGACCTTCAAGCGGCTGTTGGCCACGACACGCGAGCCCAGGCAGCGCCAGGCGTTGCTCGCCGGCAAGGTCGAGGACATGATCAACACGGTGGTGCGCCAGATCGCGTTCTACACGTTCGAGCGCGCCGTGCACGAGGAACGCCGCAAGGGCGAGCTGACCGCGCAGCGGATCTGCGAGCTCTGGATGGGCGTGCAGGGCGAAAGCCTGGGTCCGGCGATCGAGCTCAAACCCGGCTACGAGACCTTCTGGGCCTACATCCCCCACTTCATCCATTCGCCGTTCTACGTCTATGCCTACGCCTTCGGCGATTGCCTGGTGAACTCGCTCTACGCGGTCTACGAAAACGCGCATGCGGGTTTCGCCGAGCGTTACCTCGCGATGCTGGCGGCCGGCGGAACCAAGCATCACGCCGAGCTGCTCAAGCCTTTCGGCCTCGACGCGCGCGATCCCGCGTTCTGGCAGGGGGGCCTCGGTGTCATCGAGGGGCTGATCGACGAGTTGCAAGCGATGGAATGACCGAATGTCAGGCTTCGATTGGCGCGCCATTGACGTTGCCCCGAATGCCCAATTGCGCTAATTCGTTTGCGTCAAAATACGGGGCCGGGGGGGCGATATCGTTGGAGAGCGGGGATTTACCGCGACTTTCGGCGAGATTGACCTTGTCTTGCGGCCCCGCTTGCACCAAAGCCGTCTTTCCAGTGGTCTCCTGCGACACGCAGAAGGGACGCGCGCGGCTGTCCGGCCGCCGGAGGCATCATGAAAATCGCAATCGCTGCTGAAATCGACTCCGCCGAGACGCGCGTCGCCGGCACGCCGGAGACTGTCAAGAAATTCAAGGCATTGGGCGCCGACGTCGCGGTCGAGCCCGGCGCGGGCGTGAAGTCCGGCATGCTTGATGACGAATATCAAGCCGCCGGCGCCACGGTTTCCGCCGACGCGGTCAAGGACGCCGATGTCGTCCTCAAGGTGAAGCGTCCCGAAGCCGCCGACCTCGCCAAATACAAGCGCGGCGCGCTGGTCGCCGCCATCATGGACCCCTACGGCAACGACGCGGCGCTCAAGGCGATGGCCGACGCGGGCGTGGCGAGCTTCGCCATGGAGCTGATGCCGCGCATCACCCGGGCGCAGTCGATGGACGTGCTGTCCTCGCAGGCCAACCTCGCCGGCTACCGCGCCGTGATCGACGGCGCCGCCGAATATGGCCGCGCGCTGCCGATGATGATGACGGCCGCGGGCACGGTGCCGGCGGCCAAGATCTTCGTCATGGGCGTCGGCGTGGCCGGCCTGCAGGCGATCGCCACCGCCCGCCGCCTCGGCGCGATCGTGACGGCGACCGACGTGCGTCCGGCGGTGAAGGAGCAGGTGCAATCGCTCGGCGCCAAGTTCATCGCGGTCGAGGACGAGGAATTCAAGCAGGCCGAAACCGCCGGCGGCTACGCCAAGGAAATGTCCAAGGACTACCAGGCCAAGCAGGCCGCGCTGGTGGCCGAGCACATCAAGAAGCAGGACATCGTCATCACCACCGCGCTGATTCCGGGCCGGCCGGCGCCGCGCCTCGTCAGCGCCGACATGGTCGCCTCGATGCGGCCGGGTTCGGTGCTGGTCGATCTCGCGGTCGAGCGCGGCGGCAATGTCGAGGGCGCCAAGGCCGGCGCCGTGGTCGCGGTCAAGGGCGTCAAGATCGTGGGGCTCGCCAACGGCGCGGGCCGGCTCGCGGCCTCGGCCTCCTCGCTCTACGCCAAGAACCTCCTCACCTTCCTCGAGACCATGATCGACAAGAAGGAAAAGCAGCTCGCGGTCAATTGGGACGACGAACTCATCAAGGCGACGCTGCTGACGAGCGACGGCGCGATCGTTCACCCCAACTTCCAGCCGAAGAGCGCGTAAGGAGAGCCGCCATGGAACATGTGGCACAAGTCGTCGACCCGTTCATGTTTCGGCTGTCGATTTTCGTCCTTGCCGTCTTCGTCGGCTATTACGTGGTGTGGTCGGTGACGCCCGCGCTGCACACGCCGCTGATGTCGGTGACCAACGCCATCTCGTCGGTCATCGTGGTCGGCGCGCTGCTCGCCGTCGGCGTCGCGCTGGTGGGCAACGACAACGGGCCGATCTGGGCCCGCGCGCTCGGCTTCATCGCGCTCGTCTTCGCCTCGGTCAACATCTTCGGCGGCTTCCTGGTCACCCAGCGCATGCTGTCGATGTACAAGAAGAAAAAGTAAGGAGCGACGCCCATGTCCGCCAATTTAGTCGCTCTCCTCTATCTGGTTTCGGGCGTTCTCTTCATCCTCGCGCTACGCGGGCTGTCGAGTCCGGAGACCAGCCGTCAGGGCAATCTCTACGGCATGGTCGGCATGACCATCGCCGTGCTGACGACGCTCGCCGCGCATCCGCCATCCGGCGTCGGCTCATGGATCCTGGTGCTCGCGGGGCTCGGCATCGGCGGCGGCATCGGCGCGGTGATCGCGCGCCGCGTGCCGATGACGTCGATGCCCGAACTCGTCGCCGCGTTCCACTCGCTGGTCGGCATGGCCGCGGTGCTGGTCGCCGCCGGCGCCTTCTACGCGCCGACCGCCTTCGACATCGGCTCGGTCGGCGACATCCACAAATCGAGCCTGGTCGAGATGTCGCTCGGCGTGGCGATCGGCGCCATCACCTTCACTGGTTCGGTCATCGCCTTCGCCAAGCTGTCGGGGCGCATGAGCGGCGCGCCGATCATTCTGCCGGCCCGCCATGCGATCAACATCGCGCTCGCCGTGGCGCTCGTCTATTCGATCTACCTGCTGGTGGTGACGCAGAGCCAGTTGGCGTTCTGGATGGTCGCGATCCTCGCCTTCGTGCTCGGCGTCCTGATCATCATCCCGATCGGCGGCGCCGACATGCCGGTGGTGATCTCGATGCTCAACTCCTATTCGGGGTGGGCGGCGGCCGGCATCGGCTTCACGCTCGGCAATTCGGCGCTGATCATCACCGGCGCGCTGGTCGGCTCCTCGGGCGCGATCCTGTCCTACATCATGTGCAAGGGCATGAACCGCTCGTTCATCTCGGTGATCCTCGGCGGCTTCGGCGGCGAGGTGGCCGGGCCTTCCGGCAAGGGCGAGCAGCGTCCGGTCAAGCTCGGCTCGGCGGAAGACGCCGCCTACATCATGAAGAACGCGGGCAAGGTCATCATCGTGCCGGGCTACGGCATGGCGGTGGCGCAGGCCCAGCACGCGCTGCGTGAAATGGCGGACAAGCTCAAGCACGCCGGCGTCGAGGTGAAATACGCGATCCACCCGGTCGCAGGCCGCATGCCGGGCCACATGAACGTACTGCTCGCCGAGGCCAACGTGCCTTACGACGAGGTGTTCGAGCTGGAAGACATCAACTCCGAATTCGCGCAGTCGGACGTCGCCTTCGTCATCGGCGCGAACGACGTGACCAACCCGGCCGCGGAAGAGGACAAGACCTCGCCGATCTACGGCATGCCGGTATTGCAGGTGTGGAAGGCGGGCACGGTGATGTTCATCAAGCGCTCGCTCGCCTCGGGCTATGCCGGCATCGACAACCCGCTGTTCTACCGCGACAACACCATGATGCTGCTCGGCGACGCCAAGAAGATGGCCGAGGGCATCGTCAAGTCGATGGAGTAGCGGCTGATGGAGTAGCGGCTGAAGGGTGGAGTCAACTCACGAAGCGATGCCGCCATCGGCGCCGATGGTCCCCGCTTCTTTACGTCCGGAACGTTGAGTTGATCTCCATGTGTGAAGGGACTTCGCCTTGAGGGCAAGACATGAGGGGCGGGGATCATTCCCCGCCTCCGTCGTTTCCTAGAACGTCTGATAGGTCTGGCCGAGTTTTCCGCCGACGCGGGCGAAGCCCTTCTTGGCGGCCTCGTTCGATCCGTTGATGTTGAGCGCGCGGGCATAGGATCCCGCCGCCTTGTCCTTTTCGCCCAGCCGCTCATAGGCAAGGCCCCGGCTCACCCAGGCCGGGCCGCTTTGCGGTTCGATCTGCACGGCGGCGTCGAGATCGGCGGCGGCGTCCTTGACGCGTCCGGTGGCGAGATAGCTCAGCGCCCGCGCGGTCAGCGGCTCGGCCTCCTGCGCGGCGAGGCCGATCGCGGTGGTGAAATCCTCGATCGCGATCGCGTGCTGCTTCTGCGCCTGATAGAGCAGGCCGCGATTGTGGTAGGCCTGGGCGTTATCGGGCTTCAGGCTGATCGCCTTGTTGAAATCGGCGAGCGCCTCGGCCGGCTGCTTACGCAGGCGGTTGACGACGCCGCGCCCGACATGGGCCACGACATAGTTCTCGTCGATCGTCAGCGCGCGGGTGTAGTCGGCGAGCGCCTGGTCGAGCCGCTTGGTCTGGCGATAGATCAGCGCGCGATTGGCGAAGGCCTGGGCGAAATTCGGATCGAGCGAAATCGCCTTGTCGAGATCGGCGAGCGCCTCGTCGTAGCGACCGGCTTGGCCGAGCACTGAGCCGCGGATGTTGTAGGCCTGCGGATCGTTGGGGTTGAGTTTGACCGCCTCGGTGAGCGAGGCGATGTTGGTGGCGGAGGTGGCGAGCCCGGAATCGTCCTTCTCCGGAGCGGTCGCCGAGTTGAGGAGGCTGGCCGAACAGCCGCCGGCAAGCAGCGCCAGGCCAAGCATCGCCGCTATCCGAGAACCGCGACGGCGTCCCCTGCGCGTGGTGCCTCCGCTCATGCCCCAACCTTCCGTCCCGACTTCACGACGTTGGCGCAGGATAGCGTCCCCCGCCCAAACAACAACGCGGGCGTCTTCGCCCGCGTCACCCAGCCCGGATCGGCACACTACCGTGAAGTTCAGGCGCGGCCCCGGCCGCCGCCCGGACCACCCGGTCCACCGGCGCCGCCGCGTCCGCCGCCGCCCGGTCCCCCCGGGCCACCACGGGCGCCGCCCGGTCCGCCGAACACGGGCTTGGGTTTCGACGGCAGCAGGCCTTCGCGCTGCATCTTCTTGCGCGCCAGCTTGCGCGCGCGGCGCACGGCCTCGGCCTTTTCGCGGGCCTTCTTCTCGGAGGGCTTTTCGTAATGGCCGCGGAGCTTCATCTCGCGGAAAATGCCCTCGCGCTGCATCTTCTTCTTCAGCGCCTTGAGGGCTTGGTCGACATTATTATCGCGGACGAGAACCTGCACGCGGCATCCTCTCTTGAAAGAAAGTTCGACTGGGAATGCTGGACGCGCCGAACACCCGGGAGCCGGGCACGGTCCGCGTCGAAGGCGCCCGTTTACCAGATCGATTTGTGAATGTCCACCGCGCTGCGGGGCTCGCGCGCCTTTGGTTTCGGGGTCTTTCGGCTTGGGCACGCCTCGCGGTTCGAGGGCCTTTGGCTGCGAAGGACGTTGGCTGCGAAGGACTTGCGGCTCGAAGGACTTGCGGCTCGAAGGACTTGCGGCTCGTCGGCGTCGGGGTTGCCCCGCCGGCGTGTCAGGTCTCCTCGGGCGTAATCACCGTGACATGGCCCATCTTGCGGCCGGGCCGGGCCTGCGCCTTGCCGTAATGATGCACCGTCGCGCCGGGAACGGTCAGCCATGTGGCGATCGTCGCGATCTCATCGCCGAGCAGGTTGATCATGGCGGCGCGGCCGTGCCGGCGCGGCGGGGCCAGCGGCCAGCCCGCGATCGCGCGGATATGCTGCTCGAATTGCGAGACCGAGCAGCCGTCGAGCGTCCAGTGGCCGGAATTGTGAACGCGCGGCGCGATCTCGTTGACGAGCAGGGACGGGGCGGCGCTTTCCGCCGTCACGAACATCTCGACGGCGAAGACGCCGACATAATCGAGGGCGTCGCCGATCCGCGCGGCGATGGCGCGGGCCTCTGCGGCAAGGCCCGGATCGATCGCGGCGGGCGCCCGCGACATCTTGAGAATGTGGTCGCGGTGCTCGTTCTCGGTCACGTCGAAGCATTCGGTGCGGCCGTCGCCGCCATGGGCCGCGATCACCGAGACCTCGCGCTCGAAACCGATGAATTCCTCCAGGATCGCCGGATGCGCGCCAACCGCGCGCCAGGCCGCGCCAAGATCGGTGTCCGCGCGGATCAGGGCCTGACCCTTGCCGTCATAGCCGAGCCGGCGCGTCTTGAGCACGCAGGGCCGCCCGAGCGCGCGCACGGCGTCGGCGAGAGAAGCCTCGTCCGACACCGCCGCGTAGCGCGCGGTCGCGATGCCGAGCCGGGCGATGAAGTCCTTCTCCACCAGCCGGTCCTGCGTCGTTTCCAGGACGCGCGGATCGGGCCGCACCGGGCGCCGCGCGGCAAGGAAGCTCGCCGCTTCCGCCGGCACGTTCTCGAATTCGTAGGTGATGACGTCGACAGTGTCGGCGAAGCGGGCGAGCGCGGCGTGGTCGTCATAGGCGGCGCATGTCGAACGGCGCACGACGTCGAAGGCCGGCGAATCGGATTCGGGCGCGTAGACATGGCAGCGGAAGCCGAGGCGCGCGGCCGCCAGCGCCAGCATGCGGCCCAATTGGCCGCCGCCCAGAATCCCGATGGTCGAGCCGGATGGCAGCATCGCGCGTCGACGGTCAGGCCGGAGTATCGGTCGGCCGTTCGGCCACCGCGTCGGTCTGGTGCTTGCGCCAGGCCGAAAGCCGCGCCGCGACGACCTCGTCGCTTAGCGCGAGCACGCTCGCCGCCAGCAGCGCGGCGTTGATCGCGCCCGCCTTGCCGATCGCCAAGGTGCCGACGGGAATGCCGGCCGGCATTTGCACGATCGAATGAAGCGAATCGACGCCGGACAGGGCCTTGGATTCGACCGGCACGCCGAACACCGGCAGTTCGGTCAGCGAGGCGGTCATGCCGGGCAGATGCGCGGCGCCGCCCGCTCCCGCGATGATGACCTTGAACCCCTTGGATTTCGCGCTCTTGGCGAAGGCGACCATCCGCTCGGGCGTGCGGTGGGCCGAGACGATGCGCGCCTCATGGCCGATGCCGAGCGCGGCGAGCGTCTCGGCGGCATGGCGCATCGTGTCCCAATCGGACTGGCTGCCCATGATGATCGCGACCGGCGCGCTGCCCATGCGTGAATGACCGCCCGGGGCCAGGCCCCAAAAAGAAAGCGCGGATTATAGGGTCCGACCCCGCACTGGCAAGCATTTCCGACTCGGCTATGGTTATAGGGTGAAGATCGGCGGGAAACGCATGGCGAAACGAATGCCGTCGAACCGGGGCGGACCGGGCGCGCGAGCCCGCGTGCCGGCGGTCGCCAAGCGCGGACGGTTGGCCGGCGTTAAATCCGGCCGGAACGCGCGCGCGGACGAACTCGCCGAGAAGATCGTCGCGCTGCGGGCGCGACTGCGCGCCGCGCGTCGGCGCATCGCCGATCTGGAGGCGAGCGCGGATACCGACGCGCTGCTCGGCGTCCTCAACCGGCGGGGTTTCGAGCGCGAGCTGCGTCGCTCGATCGCCTATGTCCAGCGCTACGGCGCCACCGCCGCGCTCGTCTATTGCGATGTCGACAGGCTCAAGCCGGTCAATGATCGCTTCGGGCACGCGGCCGGCGACGCGGTGCTGACCGCGGTCGCGCGCGTGCTCGCCAGCCATGTCCGCGTGTCCGATCTCGTCGGTCGGCTCGGCGGCGACGAGTTCGGGATCATCCTGTGGAATCTCACCGAGGCGGATGCCGAGGCCAAGGCCGAAATCCTCGCGCGGGCGATCACCACCCTCAAGATCAGGTTCCGCGACCAGCCGATCTCGGTCTCCGCGTCATTCGGTCTCACCTCGATCCGGACAAACGACGAGCCCGCTGACGCGATCGAGCGGGCCGACCGGGCGATGTACGAGGCCAAGGCGCGCGCGCGGCGCTGAGGCCCGGCGGGCGCGGCGACATCCCCCGCGCGCGAACCGGCGCGCGGGCGTTCGGCCCCTCAGGCGATGATGTCGGGCGTGATCTGGTCTTCGACGAAGACGATGCGGTCGCGCAGTTGAAGCTTGCGCTTCTTGAGCCGCTGAAGCTGGAGGATGTCGACGCCCGGCGATGATTGCAGCGCCGCGATCGCGGCGTCGAGATCGCGATGCTCCTGCAACAGGCGCGCGAGTTCGGCGCGCAACGCCTGGTCCTGGGAACCGTCGCTTGCCTCAACCATCGGATCTGCTTGGTCGAATTGGCGTCCGCCATCGCGGCCGGCCATGGTTAGGAAACAATTAGTATTATCCTTTGGCCGGCGGTCGGCAAGCTTCCGGAAAAGGCGGTCCGTAACGATATGCGTTAAATCGCGACCGCCCCTTGATCGCCGACCATCGACAGCCGACGCGGCTGATGTAGAATGTCATCGTGCTGTTGCAATCCGATCAAGGAGACCTTTCCTATGGCGATTCAGGCTCATCTTGCGGAACTGGAGCGGAAGCACGAAAGCCTCGAAAACGAGCTGCACGAGGCGCTCATGCATCCCTCCGTCGATGACCTCCAGATTGCCGAACTCAAGCGCCGCAAACTGCAAGTGAAGGACGAAATCGAACGGTTGCGGGCGCAATCCGTCCATTGATCAGATTTGTTCGCCCGACGGGCGAGGCGAGTTGAGCAAAAACCTCACGCTGGCGGCGTTTCGCCGTTCAGGGTGAGGTTTTTTCGTTGGGAGGCCCCGTCGAATTCGAGAAGCCGCGAACGCGCGAGGGTTGATCAGATTAGCGCACGCACGTGGTCGGCGATGGCGAGCGAGGCGGTCAGGCCCGGCGACTCGATGCCGAAGAGATTGACCAGCCCGGCGACGCCGTGGTCGCGCGGCCCGAGAATTGAGAAATCCTGCGTGGCGGTCTCGGGCGGCACGATCTTCGGCCGGACGCCGGCGAAGGCCGGCGCGAGCGCGCCGTCCGGCAAGTCGGGCCAATAGCGCCGGATCGCGGGATAGAAACGCTCGGCGCGGCGCGGATCGACCGCATAATCGGGCGTCTCGATCCATTCGACATCGGGACCGAAGCGGGCCTGACCGGCGAGGTCGAGTGTCAGATGCACGCCAAGGCCGCCGGGGACGGGAACCGGATAGATCAGGCGACTGAACGGCTGCCGCGCGAGGCAGGCGAAGTAATTGCCCTTGGCGTAATAGGGGCGCGGGACGGTTCCCTCCGGCAGGCCCGCGATCGCGCGCGCGGCCGCGATCGCGCCAAGTCCCGCCGCGTTGACGAGCAGGCGGCAGCCGAGCCGCATCGGCTCGGCCCCGCCGACGTCGATGGCGAAGCCGTCCGGTTCGAGGCTCGCGCGCAGGAAAGGCGAACGCAGCGCCAGGACCGCGCCCGCGGTTTCGGCGTCCGCCCACAGCGCCCGCATGTAGCCGTGGCTGTCGAGGATACCGGTCGAGGGCGACAGCAGCGCGGCGATGGCATTGAGCGCGGGCTCGATCGCGCGGGCCTCGGTCCCGGAGAGAAGTTCGAGGTCGGCCACGCCATTGGCCCGCGCGCGCTCCTTGATCGCGGCGAGCCGCGCGGCCTCGTCGGCGTCGGTCGCCACGATCATCTTGCCGCAGCGCCGGTGCGCGATCCCGCGCTCCTGACAATAGGAATAGAGGCGGGCGCGGCCGGCTACGCAAAGCCGCGCCATCAGGCCGCCGGGCGCGTAATAGATTCCGGCGTGAATCACCTCGCTGTTGCGCGAGGATATTCCCGATCCGATCGCGCCTTCCGATTCGATGAGCAGGACCTCGCGGCCCTCGCGCGCCAATGCCCGCGCGACGGCGAGACCGATCACGCCGGCTCCGATGACGACGCATTCGACCCTTTCCATGGCCACGTCCATTCCCGGCGCGCGAACCGCGCCTGTTCCTCGAATTCCACGGAGGTGAAGGTGAATTCAATTCGCCGCGACATGCAAGACGCCGCGCAAGCTGACACGCGCGGCAAATCGACGGCCGGGCCGTCGGCCGGTGGTCAGTGGCGGCTCACGAACCTGCGCCGTTCGTTGCCGCGCAGGAATCCGAAGGGATGTATCTCGGCCGCCGACAGCATCCGCGCATGCGCCGCCTCGTGCGCCGGCTCGATGACGATCGTGCTGCAGCCGATGCGTTCGGCCAGGCGATCGGCGCATTCCATGATCGACCGGTTGAGCGTCTCGCCGGGCAGATGCCCGACGATGACGTCGGTGATGCGCACGAAGCAGCCGAACCGCAGGTTCTGCTCGACGCGGTAGGTGAAGAGCGCGTGGAGATAGCCGCGACGATCGTTGAGCGTCATGATGCCGCCCTTCTTGGGCGAAAGCCGGCTCCATCGGCGCACGAAGGCGATCCATTCGGTGATCGGCATCGCCGGCTTCACATGGCGAACGAGAGGATAGGCTAGCCGCGCATGCCGGCTGTCGAGAAGCCTCTCCTGGAATATCGCGGATGTGGTCGTGCGCGCGGGTGTCATCGCTGAAAAAAATGATGAGAGGGCGATGATCCGACATTGAGACAGGTCAATGAAGCTTCCTCATCGCCGCAGCGCGAAAAATCCTGCCGGTTGCGAGATGTCCGGTTTGCGTGCTCACCTGGGCATGTATTACAAGCATTTGAAAAGTCAGATATTTATTAGCTTTCAAGTCTGGGAAGGTTGTGAATCGTCCATGCCGCATCGCACGCCTGTTGCGAGTAGGCTGCAAATTTATTGGTGTCACCAATCCGTGAAATGATATAGATCAACATGGCCGTGAGCGCCGCCGGCCTTCGGGAGCTTCGCTGGTGTCAACTCCGCAGATCATCGGAAGCTTTTGCCACCACGGCAGGGAAGTCTGCTCCGAATGCGGCGTGCGCAATATCAGCATCTGCTCGTCTCTGGAAAATGACGAACTGCGCGAGCTCGACGCGCTGACCCAGAAAGTCTCCTTCGAGCCGCGCGCGGCGCTGTTCGCGCAGGATCAACCGGCTGATTCAGTTTACAATTTAACCGAAGGCGTCGTTCGCCTGTACAAGCTCCTGCCCGACGGGCGCAGGCAGATCGTTGGCTTTGCCTTGCCCGGCGATTTCCTCGGGCTCGCGATGGCGGAGCGCTACGGCTTTAGCGCCGATGCGGTCGATCACGTCCACGCCTGCCGCTTCTCACGCGACGAGTTCGCGAATTTCCTCGACGCCAAGCCGCACTTCCTGCGGCGCCTTCACGAATACACCACCCACGAGCTCAGCCTCGCCCAGGACCAGATGGTGCTGCTCGGCCGGCGCACGGCGGAGGAAAAGGTCGCGACCTTTCTCGTCAATTGGCGGGACCGCTGGTCGCGCCTGACTGGCAAGACGGTGACGCTGCCGCTGCCGATGAGTCGGCAGGATATCGCCGACTTCCTCGGACTGACGATCGAGACGGTCAGCCGCACCTTCAGCCGCCTGGGCAAGGAAAAGACGATCCTGATCGTGCCCGACGGTGTCCGCGTGCTCGATTCTCAGAAGATGGAGCGCCTCGCCGCGGCCTGAAAATCGTCCCGCGCCATCTTCGTTCTTCCCCGCGTGAATCAGTGATTTCCTTGGCGTTTTTGACAATTGATTTGTATCAAAGCGCCTGGAATACCCGCGTACGAATGTGAACCTGTGCACGTGCGGCTTCTCCGCGGACGTGCGCCCATATCTGGGGCTGCGAAATGGCGCAAAACATCTCATCCACAAAACGACTGACGATTGGCGAAAGCGGGACCGCGCTGGTCTTCGCACTGTTCGCCGTGTTCTCGCTCTGGGTGGCGGCGAATGCCTACACCGGGGCCTATGCGTTTCACGCGCTGGTGTTTGCCTTGGGCGGCGTCGGGGCGGTGTTCCTGATTCTGCGCAACTACACCCGGCGCGATGCAAGCCTGCCGGCGCTCATGATCGACGGCAAGCCGAACTACAATTACGGGCCGGTCAAGTTCGCGACCATCGCGGCCGTCTTCTGGGGCATCGCCGGCTTCACCGTCGGCCTGATCGCGGCGCTTGAACTCGCGTTTCCGGCGCTGAACTTGGATCTTCCGTGGATCACCTTCGGGCGGCTGCGTCCGCTGCACACCTCGGCGGTGATCTTCGCCTTCGGCGGCAACGTTCTGCTGGCGACCGCGTTCTACGTGGTGCAGCGCACCTCGCGGGCGCGCCTGGCCGGCTACGTCGCGCCGTGGTTCGTCATCCTCGGCTTCAACCTGTTCATCGTCGTGGCGGGCACGGGCTATCTGCTCGGCATCACGCAGAGCAAGGAATACGCCGAGCCGGAATGGTACGCCGATCTTTGGCTCACCGTCGTCTGGGTGGCCTTCCTGCTGGTCTTCCTCGCCACGCTGATGCGCCGGAGCGAGCCGCATATCTATGTGGCCAACTGGTTCTATCTCGCCTTCATCATCACCGTCGCGGTGCTGCATCTTGGCAACAACGCCACGATCCCGGTTTCGGTGTTCTCGCCGAAATCCTACATCCTGTGGTCGGGCGTGCAGGACGCGATGGTGCAGTGGTGGTACGGCCACAACGCGGTCGGCTTCTTCCTGACCGCGGGCTTCCTCGGCATCATGTATTACTTCGTGCCGAAGCGGGCCGAGCGGCCGGTCTATTCCTACCGCCTGTCGATCATCCACTTCTGGTCGCTGATCTTCCTCTACATCTGGGCGGGTCCCCATCATCTGCACTACACGGCGCTGCCGGATTGGACGCAGACGCTCGGGATGACCTTCTCGATCATTCTGTGGATGCCGTCCTGGGGCGGCATGATCAACGGCCTGATGACCCTGTCGGGAGCGTGGGACAAGCTGCGTACCGACCCGGTGCTGCGCATGATGGTGGTGTCGGTCGCCTTCTACGGCATGTCGACCTTCGAAGGCCCGATGATGGCGATCAAGTCCGTCAACGCGCTGTCGCATTACACCGATTGGACCGTCGGCCACGTGCATTCCGGCGCGCTCGGCTGGGTCGCCTTCGTGTCGTTCGGCGCGCTCTACTGCCTCGTGCCCTGGCTGTGGAACAAGAAGGGTCTCTATTCGCTCAAGCTCGTGAACTGGCACTTCTGGGTCGCGACCATCGGCATCGTGCTGTACATCACGGCGATGTGGGTGTCGGGCATCCTGCAGGGCCTGATGTGGCGTGCCTATACCTCGCTCGGCTTCCTTGAATACTCCTTCATCGAAACCGTCGAGGCGATGCATCCCTTCTACGTCATCCGCGCGCTCGGTGGCTTGCTGTTCGTCATCGGCTCGCTGATCATGGCGTGGAATCTTTACAAGACGATCACCGCGGCCGAGGCGGCTTCACCCGCGGGTGAAGCGGCGCTGGCTCCGGCCGAGTGAGGGCACGACCATGTCTACGTGGGAAAAACACGCAATCTTTGAGAAGAACTCGATCATCCTCTCGATCGCGATCATTATCGTGATCCTGGTCGGAGCGATCGTGGAAATCGTGCCGTTGTTCTACCTCAAGAGCACGATCGAGAAGGTCGAGGGCATGCGCCCGTATACGCCTCTCGAGCTCGCGGGCCGCAACATCTACGTCCGCGAGGGCTGCTACAACTGCCACTCGCAGATGGTGCGCCCGCTGCGCGACGAGGTGGAGCGCTACGGGCACTACTCGCTGGCGGCGGAGTCGATGTACGACCATCCGTTCCAGTGGGGATCGAAGCGGACGGGACCCGATCTCGCCCGCGTCGGCGGCAAGTACTCGGATGACTGGCATCGCGACCACCTGAACCGGCCGCAGGCCGTCGTTCCGGGATCGGTGATGCCGGCCTATCCGTGGCTGGCGAAGACCGAGCTCGACTTCGCGCGTATCGCCGAGGACATGAAGATCCAGACGATGGTCGGCGTGCCCTACACGCCCGACATGATCGCCAAGGCCGCGGCGGACGTTAAGGTGCAGGCGACAACCGACGATCCGGGTGCCGCCGACCTCGCGAAGCGTTACCCCAAGGTCAATGCTCGCGACTTCGACAGCAATCCGGCGAAGATCACCGAAGCCGACGCGCTGATCGCCTATCTGCAGGTGATCGGCACCCTGGTCGACTTCAAGCTCTACGACGACAAAGCCAATCTGCGTTGAGGTGGAGGAAAAGATGGAGACCTATCAGTCCGTCGCTTCCTTCGCCCAGACGTGGGGCCTCGTCTACTTCGTCGCGTTATTTCTGGCCGCGCTGGCTTACGCGCTCTGGCCCTCGCGCCAGTCGGTGTTCGATGAAGCCGCGCGCATGCCGCTGAGAGAGGATTGACCGCCGTGTCCAAAGATTCAAAACCCACCCTTGATCCGCATACGGGTCAAACCACGACCGGCCATAGCTGGGACGGCTTGCAGGAACTCAACACGCCGTTGCCGCGCTGGTGGTTGTGGATCTATTACGCCACCATCATCTGGTCGATCCTCTACTGGATCGTCTATCCGGCCTGGCCGCTGGTTTCCGACTACACCGGCGGGATGTTCAACTGGCGTTCGCGCGCCGCCGTGGTCGACGACCTCGCGGCGCTCAAGGCCAAGCGCGGCGACATGATGACCAAGCTCGCGGCCGCGACGCCGGAGCAGATCATCGGCAGTCCGGAGATGCTCGCCTTCGCCCGCGCGGCGGCCAAGCCGATCTTCGCGGAGAATTGCGCGCCCTGCCACGGCGCTGGCGGCGCCGGCGCCAGGGGCTACCCGAACCTCAACGACGACGACTGGCTGTGGGGCGGCAAGCTCGCCGACATTGAACAGACGATCCGCCACGGCATCCGCGGCGGCGACGACAAGGGCCGCCTGGGCAACATGCCGGCCTTCGGTCGCGACAATATGCTCAAGAAGGAGGAGATCACGGTGGTCTCCGACTACGCGCGCAGCCTGTCGGGACTGCCCGCCGAGGCCGGGGCCAATCCGGCGGCGGGAAAGAAGGTGTTCGACGATAATTGCGCCTCCTGTCATGGTGAGGACGGCAAGGGCAACCGCGAACTCGGCGCGCCCAATCTCACCGACAAGATCTGGCTCTATGGGTCGGATAAGGCGACCGTCGTCGAGGGATTGACCAACGGCCGTGGCGGCGTGATGCCGGCATGGGCGGGCCGCCTCGACGATGTGACGATCAAGGCGCTGACGGTGTATGTGCATACTTTTGGCGGGGGCGAAAAGTAAGCACGACGTCGGCGACATTAGCGCGCTCTTCCCGCTTGGCGGGGGAGCGCGCCTCTTTTCGGAGAAGAAGATTTCGGAGAAGAAAAAATGAACGCCTCCGTGACCAAGTCGCCGCTCGCCACGAAAACGGATGATGCAGCGGTGGATGAGGCGAAAGACATCCATCAGGCCATCAAGGATGTGGGCGTGAAGCCGGCCCCCTATTCGGCTGAAAACGCGCCGCTCTATTCGCGCCATCGCAAGGTTTATCAGCAGAGCGTCCAGGGCACCTATCGGCGCGTCAAATGGGCGCTCCTCGTCATCACGCTCGGCATCTATTACCTGCTTCCGTTCGTGCGCTGGGACCGCGGACCGGGAGCGCCGAGCCAGGCGGTGCTGGTCGATTTCCCCGCGCGGCGGTTTTATTTCTTCTTCATCGAAATCTGGCCGCAGGAAGTCTACTACTTCACCGGCCTCTTGATCATCGCGGCGATGACGCTGTTCCTGATGAACGCCGTCGCCGGCCGCGTGTGGTGCGGCTATCTGTGCTGGCAGACGGTCTGGACCGACCTTTTCTTCGCCGCCGAGCGACTGATCGAGGGCGATCGCCGCGAGCAGATGCGCGCGGCGTCGGAGGGTGTGACGGCGGTCGGCGCGGCGCGCAAGGCGGTCAAGCACGTGGTCTGGCTCTTGATCGCGCTCGGGACCGGCGGGGCGTGGGTTCTCTACTTCGACGACGCGCCGACGCTGTTGAAGCAACTGGCGACCGGCCAGGCGCCTTTCATCGCCTACGCCGCCATGGGCGTCCTCACCTTCACGACGTATTTTCTCGCCGGCTTCATGCGCGAGCAGGTGTGCATCTATATGTGCCCCTGGCCCCGCATCCAGGCCGCGCTCACCGATGAGCACGCGCTCAACGTCACCTACAAGTATGATCGCGGCGAGCCGCGCATGTCGGCGAAGAAGGCGATCAGCGCGCGCGCGCGCGGCGAACCCGCCGGCGATTGCGTCGATTGTTTCCAGTGCGTCTATGTCTGCCCGGTTGGTATCGACATCCGTCACGGCCTTCAGCTCGAATGCATCCAGTGCGGTCTGTGCATCGACGCCTGCGACGCGACCATGAAGAAGCTCGGCCGGCCGACCCGTCTGGTCGGCTATGACACCGACGTCAACATCCACCAGCGCCTGCATCACGAGCCGACCCGGCTGCACGTGATCCGCGCGCGAACGCTTGTCTATACATCGATCATCGCGGTGGTCGGCGGCATCATGCTCTATGCGTTGCTCACCCGCCACGACATGGGGCTGAAGGCGATTCACGACCGCAACCCGATCGCCGTCCAGCTCAAGGATGGCGGCATCAGGAACGGCTACAATATCCACCTGCTCAACAAGCTGCGGGAAACGCGAAACTTCGTGCTGACGGCCGAGGGAATCGAGGGCGCCAAGCTCGAAGTGGTCGGCGTCGAGCAGTTCAGCGGCGGCGACGCCGTGATCTCGGTCGGGCCCGACCAGACGCGCGACGTGCGCGTCCTCGTCACCGGCTACAAGGAGTTGAAGCCGGGCGCCTCGCTGCCGCTCACGTTCCAGATCGTCGATTCGAAGACCGGACAGGTGTCGCGGACGGCGGATACCTTCAGGGCACCTTGACAGGAGAGCGTGCGCGCTGATCACATGGTCGATATGGCTCAATCGCGACCCGACGAAAAGAAGCCGCGTCCGATCACCGGACGCACGGTCCTGATCACGCTGATCGTCTTTTTCGGCATTATCTTCGCGGTCAATGGCGGGCTCGCCTATTTCGCCTTGAGCACGTTCGGCGGCGTCTCCACCGACAATGCCTACCGCGCGGGGCTGGCCTATGACGGCGAGATCGCCCTGGCCGCCGCCCAGCGCGAGCGCGCCTGGACCGTCGACGCCAGCCTGACGGGAACGGAAGCGGCGCGCGCCATCGAGATCAAGGTGCGCGACAAGTCGAAAAATCCGGAGGCCGGGCTTTCGGCAAGGGCCAAGCTCGTTCATCCGAGCGACCGCCGGCGCGACATCGCGGTGACGATGGAGGAAGTCTCTCCCGGCGTTTACCGCGGCGCCTACGAGGCGTCCGCCGGCGAGCGCGAATTGGCGATCGAGCTCTATCGCGGCGACCAGCGCATGTTCCGTTCGGTCAACCGCGTTTCGCTGCACTGAGGCGGCGATGGCCGAAATCCGCGATCTCGACTCGTTCGTCAGGCCGGCCGGCGACGGCGCGGTGTCGATGGAACTCGCGGTCGAGGGCGTCCATTGCGGCGCGTGCATTCGCCGCATCGAACAGGGCCTGAAGAAGCTCGACGGCATCGTCGATGCCCGCGTCAATTTCACCAACCGGCGTCTCAACGTCGTCTGGCGCGAGAACAGCCTGCGTCCGGTCACGATCGTCGACGAGCTCGACCGTATCGGCTATCCGGCCCAGCCGTTCCAGCCGCGCCTGACCGAGGCGGCGGACGCGGCCGAGTCCAAGCACCTGCTGACCGCGGTCGGGGTAGCGGGCTTCGCCGCGATGAACATCATGCTGCTTTCGGTGTCGGTGTGGGCCGGCAATGTGAGCGACATCACCGAATGGCAGCGCGATTTCTTCCACTGGCTCTCGGCCGCGATCGCGATTCCGGCGGCCGCCTATTCCGGGCAGCCCTTCTTTCGCTCGGCGTGGAAGGCCTTGCGCGGCGGCGGCGTCAATATGGACGTGCCGATTTCGCTCGGCGTCATTCTCGCGCTCGGGCTTTCGGTCGTCGAGACGATCAACCACGCCGAGCACGCCTATTTCGATTCCGCGGTGATGCTGCTCTTCTTCCTGCTGTGCGGCCGCTATTTCGACCACGCCATGCGCCAGCGCACCCGCGCGGTGGCGGGCAATCTCGCCGCGTTGAAGGTCGAGTTCGCCAACCGCCTGACCGAAACCGGCGCGGTGGTGCGCACGCCCGTCGGGACGCTGCGGCCCGACGATCGCGTGCTGGTGCGGCCGGGCGAACGGGTGCCCGCCGACGGTATCGTTCTGGCCGGAAACTCGCAGATCGACGAGAGCTTCGTCACCGGCGAGACCCTGCGTCGCTCCGTCGAGCCGTCGGCGACGGTCTATGCCGGCACCATGAATTACGGCGGCGCGCTCGACGTGAAGGTCACGGCCGCGGGCGAGGGCACGCTGATCGACGAGATCGAGCGCCTGCTCGAAAAGGCGGTGATCGCGAAATCGCGCTACGTGCGGCTGGCGGACCGCGCGGCGGGCTATTACGCGCCGGTGGTCCACACCGCCGCGCTGCTGACGCTGATCGGCTGGATGCTGGCCGGCGCCTCGTTTCACGATTCCATCGTCACCGCGATCTCGGTCCTGATCATCACCTGCCCCTGCGCTCTGGCGCTGGCGGTGCCGGTGGTCCAGGTGGTCGCGGCCGGCGCGCTGTTCCGCGGCGGCGTGTTCCTTAATGTCGGCGACGCCATCGAGCGGATCGCGGAAGCCGACGTCGTCGTCTTCGACAAGACCGGCACGCTCACCTTGCCCGAACCGCGCATCGTCAACGCCGACACGGTCGCGCCCGATCTTCTGCGCGTCGCCGTGCGTCTGGCGAAATCGAGTTCGCATCCGCTTGCCGCGGTCGTGGCGCGGGCCGACCACCAGGAAAGCCCGGTGGCGGGCGCGGTCGAGGATTCGGGCCTGGGCGTGCGCGCCGTGATCGACGGCGTGGAGGCGCGGTTCGGCAGTCCGACCTTCTGCGGGCTCGCGGAGCCGGCCGACGACAAGAGCGATGCGTCCGCGTCGCGGATCGCGGTTACTTATGGCGAGCGCGGCGCGGTGCTGGTGATCCGGCAACTGCTGCGGAGCGACGCCGTTGCCGTGGCCGAGGCGCTTCGTGGCCTCGGCCTCGCGCTGATGATCGTGTCGGGTGATCGGGCCTCGGCCGTGGCGCCGATCGCGCGCGCGCTTGGCATCGAGGACTGGACGGCGGAGGTCAAGCCGGCCGAAAAGGTCGCGCTGTTGGAAAAGCTTCGCGCCGCCGGCCGCCGGGTTCTGATGGTCGGCGACGGACTGAACGATTCCCCGGCGCTCGCGACCGCGCATGTGTCGCTCGCCCCCATCGACGCCGCCGATCTATCCAAGGCCCATGCCGACGCCGTCTTCCTCGGCGAGAGGCTCGCGCCGGTGCGCGATACCATCGTCGTCGCCCGCCACGCGCGCGCGCTGATGCGCCAGAACCTGTCGCTCGCGGTCATCTATAATGTCATCGCCGTGCCGATCGCGATCGCCGGCTTCGTCACGCCGCTGATCGCGGCCGCGGCCATGTCGGGTTCGTCGATCCTGGTGACCGCGAACGCGTTCCGGCTGCATCGGCGGCTGCGGCGCGCTCAGCCCGCCACGCCCGCCACGCGCGCTTCCGAGGCGACGGAGACTCCGGTTTGGACGTCCTGATCATCCTGGTACCGCTGGCGATCGGGCTCGGCATGATCGGGCTCGTCGCCTTCATTTGGGCGCTGCGCACCGGCCAGTTCGACGATGTCGACGGCGCGGCGCTGCGCATGCTCTCCGACGACGACACGGATAAATCGTAACCATATCAAGGTCACGGAATTTCCGTTTTTTCACTTTCCGTTAAGCATCGAGCCAAAGTTTCGCGTCGCGCGGCCACCTCACGGCCCGGCGTGTCAGCGAAGTTTACCTGTCGGGAACCGGCATTGTCCCAAGGTGTGGCATTGAATTCGCCACGGTCCAATCCGAATGCCGCGTGCATTGACGCATCGTTTACCTGTAGCCGCGACCGCGCTTGCCGCGGCGGGCGCGCTCATTTCGATCGGTCCGGCGTTCGCCCAGGAAGATGGGATGCTGGACGAGGTCGCGCATTATGTCGTCGAACATCTCGGGTTTCTCGTCACCACCATCGTGATCACGCTGTCGCTGGTCTTCGCGCTGATCAAGGACAAGGCCGCGAGCACGGCGCACGCGCTGTCGCGCAAGCAGTTCCGGCTGTTCAAGACCGCCGTCGACAACATGTCGCAAGGCCTGACCATGTTCGGGGTCGACGGGCGAATGATCTATTGCAACGATCGCTACCTCGACCTCTACGGGCTTTCGCGCGATCAAGTTCCGCGCGGCATCACGCTCGCCGAGCTGCTCGCGATCCGCAAGGCCAACGGCACGCTCGATGTCGACCCCCATGCCTTCGCCTCGCGCTTCGTGAAGGAAAGCCTGGAGACCGGCCGCTCGCGCCAGGCGCTCGATCTTCGCGACGGCCGATCGGTCATGGTCAACTATCGCAAGCTGCCCGACGGCGGGTGGCTCACCACCCATGACGACATCACCGAATCGCGCAAGCTGCAGAAGGAAATCTCGGCGACGACCGCCTTCCTGCAATCCGTGATCGACAATATCCCGACCTGCGTGGCCGTGCGCAACGCCTCGGACAACTCCTATCGCCTGGTCAATCGCGCGTTCGAGACGTTCATCGGCGCGTCGCGCGAGAGCATCATCGGCTCCAAGCCGAGCGACATCTATGCCAACGAGGCGCTGACCGCGACCGACGAGCTCGATCACATCGCGCTGGCTTCCCCCGACGGCACCGCCGGAGCCGAGGCGTCGCTGCCGTTTCCGCTGGGCGTGCGCACCGTCTGCAACAAGCGCGTCATCATCCGCGACCAGGACAATCAGCCGGAATTCATCCTCGCCTTGTTCGAGGACATCACCGCGCGGACGGAACTCGCCAAGGAGCTCGGGGAGACGAAGCACTTCCTCGAAAGCGTCGTCAACAACATCCCCGTCTCGCTCATCGTCAAGCGGGTTCGCGACGACCGCTTCATTCTCGTCAACCGCGAGACCGAGGACGTCATCGGCATTCCCTCCGCCGATGTCGTCGGCAAGACCATCGCCGATTTCTTCTCGCCCAACGCCGCCAAAATCTTCAGGGAGCGCGACGCCGCCGCGATCGGCTGCAAGGGCGAGGTCTATAGCGGGGTCTACCCGGTTCGCCATCCCACCCGCGGCATGCGCATGTTTTCCGGCCGCCGCGTCGCCGTGATGGACGACAAGGGCGACGCCGAATTCATCATCATCACTCAGGAAGACATCACCGAGCGCCGGCAGAACGAGTCCAAGATCGTTCACATGGCCTATCACGACACGCTGACGCGCCTGCCGAACCGCTCCGCCTTCAGCCAGTCGCTGGCGCAGATGATCGACGCCTGCCAGAGCGACGGCAGCGAGTTCGCGGTCATCTCCGTCGACGTCGACCGCTTCAAGGAAATCAACGACGTGTTCGGCCACGCCTTCGGCGACAAGCTGCTCACGGAGATGGCGCGCGCGATCCAGATCGCCTCGCAGGGCGCGGTGGTGGCGCGGCTGAGCGGCGACGAATTCGGGCTCATCATCGACGGCCCGCAGCCGGAATCCGGCCGCGCGCTGGCCGAGCGCATCTGTCAGGCGATGCGCGACGAGTTCAAGATCGACGGCAAGGAGCTGCGCGTCGGCCTGACTTGCGGCATCTCGCTCTATCCGCGCGATGGCACCGACCCGACCTCGCTGCTGGCCAACGCCGACGTCGCGCTCTACCGCGCCAAGGTCGAGGCCCGCGGATCGGTGCGCGTCTTCGAGCCGGAGATGGACCAGCAGACGCGCGACCGCCGCGCCCTGCATCTCGACCTCTCCCATGCGATCGAGAACCGCCAGCTCTCGCTGTATTATCAGCCGCTGGTGCGCGCCGGCGACGACGGCGATGTCGTCGGCTTCGAGGCGCTGGTGCGCTGGCACCATCCGATGCGCGGCTTCGTCTCCCCGGGCGTGTTCATTCCGATCGCCGAGGAGAGCGGGCTGATTATGGAGATGGGCGAGTGGGTTCTGCGCGAGGCCTGCCGCGAGGCGAGTTCATGGCCGAAGGCGGCCCAGATCGCGGTCAACCTGTCGCCGGTGCAGTTCATGCATGGCGACCTGGTCGGGCTGGTTCATTCCATTCTGCTTGAGACCGGCCTGTCGCCGAGCCGCCTCGAACTCGAGGTCACCGAGGGCGTGCTGATCCGCGACTTCGATCGCGGCGTGGCGTTGCTGCGTCGTCTCAAGGCGCTCGGCGTGCGCATCTCGATGGACGACTTCGGCACCGGCTATTCCTCGCTGTCCTATCTGCAGTCGTTCCCCTTCGACAAGATCAAGATCGACCGCGCCTTCGTCAAGCATATCGGCCGCAACGCGCAATCGGGCGCGATCATCCGCGCCATCGTCAATCTGGGTCACGGGCTCGACGTGCCGATCGTCGCCGAAGGCGTCGAGACGGCGGAACAGCGCGCCTTCCTCATCGACGCGCGGTGCGATCAGTTGCAGGGCTTCCTGATCGGCAAGCCGGAGCCGATCATCCACTACGCCGAAATCGTCGGCCGCGAAAAGCCGGTCGACCAACCGAAGCCGGTCGTCCAACCGATGCCGGTCGCCCGCGTCGGCTGACGCGTCCCGCCCCAGGCGGACGCGATCCCCCGCGCCACTCCTCAGAGTCCGCCGTAGATCGGCACGATCTCGCCGCTCGTCGCCAAATTCGCTGGCGAGGCGAGCGCGAGGATGCGGTCGGCGATGTCGCCCGTCTTCGGCCATTGCGAGAAGTCGGCGTCCGGCATGTCGCGCCGGTTGGCCGGCGTGTCGATGATCGAGGGCGCGACGGCGTTGACGAGAATTCCGGCCGCGGCGACCTCGCCCGCGAGCGCGACGGTGAACGCGGCGACGGCGGCCTTGGCGGCGGTGTAGGCGGCCATATTCGCGCCCCGCGCCCATTCCAGTCCCGGCCGCGCCGTGACGTTGACGATGCGCCCGCCGCGGCCGCGTTTCATCGCGACCACGGCCGCGCGGCAGCACAGCACGCAGGACACGAGATTCATGTCGAGTTGCGCGAGGAGTCCGGCTTTGCCGAGTTCCTCGAGCGGGCCGTAGGCGAAGCCGCCGGCGGCGTGGATCGACGCCCACGGCGTCGCAACGGTGTCATAGAAGCCGTTGACCGCGCGCTCGTCGCTCAGATCGACGCCATGGACGACGCGCTGGCGATCGTCGTCGCGCAAATGGGACGACATCGCCCGCAGCGGCAGATGGCAGATGGCGCCGGCCTCGCGCAGCCGCGCGACCACGGCGCCGCCGAGCGCGCCGGCAGCGCCGGTCACCACGACATGCCTGTCCTGAAATTCCATCGCGGCTGAATTCATGCGCCTGGATTTCTAATACAGAATCCGGCGAAGGGGAATCGCCTCGTCCGCGCTTTTGCTCGTTCATCCACGCCCGCGCGCGGTGGCGCGCGGCAGGACCAGCTCGGCGATCCAGTTGGCGAGCTCGCGTTGACGCAGCATTGGATCGAGGATCGTTTCGTCAATGCCGAGCCGCCACGCCAGGGGACGGTCGCCGGGCGCGCGGTCGAGCGCGTCGAGATCGTGGGCATGGGCCTCGCGCTCGGCTTCGCCATGAAAGAAGCCCTCGCGCACCAGCGTCGGGGTACGGCGGATGATGGCGGCGATCTCGCTCAGCGGATATTCGGGGTGGTACTGCGTCGCCCAGGCGACGGCGCGGCCGGCCTTCAACTCGATCGCCTGAACGCGCGAAAACGCGTTGCTCGCCAGCAGCGCGCTGCCCGGCGCGAGCGTCTCGACCTCGTCGCGATGCACCGTCGGCGCGCTGAACAGGTCGGGCTTGCCCCGATACATGGCGTGATCGATCCCCGCCGCCGTCAGGCGGATGCCGCGCCCGATGCCGAGTTCGCGCCCGCGCGGATTGCGCCGGACCACGCCGCCGGCCGCGACGGTGAGGACCTGCAGGCCCCAGCAACTGCCGAACAAGGCGACCTCGTGCCGCAACGCCTCGCGGATGAGCTCGATCTGGCGGGTGATCTCGGGGCTGTTCTCATAGACATGCAGCGCCGAGCCGGTGATGGCGATGCCGTCATAGGCTTCCATCGCGCCGCCGCCGGGCAGGAACGAACCCGCGTCGGCCGGAAAGACGATGTCGATCGCCGCGCGCGGACACAGGTCGCGCAACACGCGGGCATAGCCGTCGCTGGTCGCGACGCCGCCGGCCGAGACTTCCAACGCGCGGCTTTCGGCGGTGTCGCCCTCGACGATGAGAAGGCGGGGGGCGGGCATCGGCCTCACGGGAGATTCGCGAATTCCACGCCCCGATATGACAAAGGCGGTGGTGGAACGCAATGATTTCACCGGCCGCGCGTCGCCCAAACAAGCTGCGTCCTGCCTTGGATTTGACCACCGCGCTTGCCATTGTGAGGGGACCGAATCGGCGCGCGGGGCGGAGCTTGGCGGATTTTGATCTCGCTATCATCGGAGGCGGCATCAACGGAGTGGGCATCGCCCGCGACGCGGCCGGTCGCGGCCTGCGCGTGGCGCTGTTCGAGCAGAACGATCTTGGCTCCGGCACGTCGTCGAAATCGACCAAGCTCGTGCATGGCGGCTTGCGCTATCTCGAACACGGCGCGTTGCGGCTGGTGCGCGAGGGGCTTTCGGAGCGCGAGGTGCTGCTGCGCGCCGCGCCGCACATCGTCCGCCCGATCCGTTTCGCGCTGACGCCGCGGCCCGGCGGATGGCCGCTGCCGATCCTGCGGTTCGGCCTGTTTCTCTACGACATCATCGGCCGGCGCGACATCCTGCCGTCGACCGCCACGATCGACCTGACGCATCATCCCGTCGGCGTCCCGCTCAAGCGCTCGTTCGGCACGGCGTTCGAATTTTCCGACTGCGTGGTCGACGACGCGCGCCTCGTCGTTCTCACCGCGCTCGACGCGGCCGAGCGCGGCGCCGCGATCCACACCGGCGCGCGGTGCGCGCGCGCGGACCGCGCCGAGGAATGGCGGCTCGCGATCGTCGATCGCGGCCATCGCCGCGTCGTCACGGCGCGCGCGCTGGTCGATGCCGCCGGGCCCTGGATCAATCAGGTCGGCGAAACGGTGATCCGCTCGCCGCAACCGGCGGCGCGCCTCGTTCTCGGCTCGCACATCGTGGTGCGCCGGCTCTACGATCACGACGGCGCCTACATCTTCCAGAACCCCGACGGCCGCGTCGTCTTCGCCATTCCCTTCGCGCGCGACTTCACCCTGATCGGCACGACCGACCGCGATTTTCGGGGCGACCTATCGGTACTGGCGCCGACGGCGGAGGAGATCGGGTATCTGTGCGGGGCGATCAACGCCTATTTGCGCCAGCCGATTTCGTCGGGCGACGTGGTGTGGGCGTTTTCCGGCGTGCGCGCGCTGTTCGACGACGGCGCGAGCGCGGCCAAGGACGCCACGCGCGACTACGTGCTGCGCCTCGACGCGCCGCGGGGCCTGGCGCCGCTGCTGACGGTCTATGGCGGCAAGCTCACGACCTATCGCCGGCTCGCCGAGCGGGCGCTGAAGGCGCTGCGCCGCCGGCTGAAGATGGGAAAGCCGTGGACGGCGGACGCGCCGCTGCCCGGCGGGGATTTTCCCCATGACGGCATCGATCTGCTGGTCGAGCGGACGCGCGAGCGCTGGCCGTTCCTGACGCCCGACCATGCCGCCCGGCTCGTCCATCTTTACGGCACGCGGGTCGAGCGGGTCCTGGGCGAGGCGAAGGCGTTCGCCGACCTCGGCGTCTGCTTCGCCGGCGATCTCACCGAGCGCGAGGCGCGCTATCTCATGGATGTCGAGTGGGCGCGCGCGGCCGAGGACGTGTTGTGGCGGCGTACGAAGCTCGGGCTGACGTTCCCGGATTCGGCGCGCGAGGCGCTCGCCGCCTACATGAAGACGGCCGGCGCCGCTGCGGCAAGGTCCGCGCCGTCAACGCCAAATTGATTCAAATTCGAGCCATTTGTCGCGCGTTTCAGCGCCGGCCGCGCCAGCGGCCGGTCAATCGCCGAATTGATGAAAATTTTCGTCGCTTGCTTCACGCCGTTGCAAGCGGTCGCGTGGTTTGATGCGCGCGGGAAACGGGAGTGGGGCGACCGATATGATCGCGCATGCGCACATCAGCCAAGGGTGAATTCGACAAGTTGCTGCAGACCATCAGCGTATTGGTCGTCGACGGCAATCTGTTCATGCGTAAGACCGCGCGCATGCTGCTGACCAACGCGGGCGTCAAGAACGTGCATGAATGCGGCGACGGCATCGCCGCGCTCGAGCACATCCGCATGTTCGAGCCCGACCTCGTCATCCTCGAATGGGACCTGCCGCTGCTCAACGGCCCGGAACTCGTCCGCATCGTGCGCTCGCCCGGCGTGTTCCCGGTGCCCGACGTTCCGATCGTGATGCTCACGAGCACGGCCGAGCGGCAACGCGTGGTCGCGGCGGCGAGTTTCGGCGCCAACGAGTATCTGATCAAGCCGGTTTCGGCGAAAACGCTGCGCGACCGCATGGTCTCCATTTTCATGAAGCCGAGGCCGTCGATCCAGCTCGGCAAATATTACGGGCCGACGCCGCGCAAGCTGCTCGACCCGGTCAAGCCGCCGATGGTCCCTGGCGTCGAGGTGCTCGCCGAGGTCGACGCGGCCGAAGAAGCCGCCTGATAACCAGGCGGGGCCACGTCCGCGCGGTTGAGCGCTGGCGGGCCAGAGGTTAGGTTGCCATCCGGTCGACTGGCGGGGATGGCGGCGGGAATGAATCCTGCGGATGGTTCGGCATCGGGCGATGCGGCGGTGGCGGCCCCGCCGGCGGCGGAGGCCGCGCGCGCGCCGATCCTGCGCATCGAGGGTGTAAGCCGGCGTTTCGGCGCGTTCGCCGCGGTCGACGACGTCTCGCTCGCCATCGACGCGGGCGAGTTCTTCGCGCTGCTCGGCCCTTCGGGCTGCGGCAAGACCACGCTTCTGCGCATGCTGGCCGGCTTCGACGGGCCCAACGGCGGCCGCATCCTTCTCGACGGGAAGGACATCGCGCCGGTGCCGCCGCATCGCCGGCCCATCAACATGATGTTCCAGAACTACGCGGTGTTCCCGCATCTGACGGTCGCGGGCAATGTCGCTTTCGGCCTCAAGCGGGCGGGCCTGCCGCGCGCTGAGATCGTCGCGCGCGTCGATGAAATGCTCGCGCTCGTGCATATGAGCGGGTTCGGCGACCGCCGGCCGGATCAGCTTTCCGGCGGCCAGCGCCAGCGCGTGGCGTTGGCGCGCGCGTTGGCTCCGCGGCCGCGCGTTCTCCTGCTCGACGAGCCGCTCGCCGCGCTCGACCGGGCGCTGCGCGAAAGCACGCGTTTCGAGTTGATGGAGATCCAGCGCCGGCTCGGCACGACGTTCATCATGGTCACCCACGACCAGGAGGAGGCGATGACGGTCGCCGATCGCATCGGGGTGATGAACGCCGGCCGCCTCGCCCAGGTGGCTCCGCCACGCGCCCTCTATGACACGCCGAATTCGCGCTGGGTCGCCGAATTCGTCGGCGACATCAACCTGATCGAGGGCCGCGTCAGCGGACGCGCGGACGGGCTCGTCAGCCTCGCCGCCGAAGGCGTCGGCGAGATCGCGGCGGCGGGCGAGGCGGATCTCGCGCGCGGCGCGACGGCCTGGGTCGCGATCCGACCAGAACGCGTGCGGATCACCCGCGCGCGCGAGCAAGACAAGAACGCGTTCGAGGGCGTCGTCGCCGAGGTCGGCTATTTCGGCGCCATCTCGGTGTACTCGGTGCGGATCGCGAACGGGGCGTTGCTCAAGGCCACGATCGCCAACAGCGCGGCCGACGCGGCGGCGTTCGGGACCGGCGAGAGCGTCCACCTGTCGTTCGCGCCGCGCGCCGCGCGGGTGCTGGAGCGGTGAGGCGATGAACTTCCACCGCGCCTTCACCCGCCCCGCGCGCCTCGCCGCCATCGCGCCCTATCTCTGGCTGGTGGTGTTCTTTCTCGTGCCGTTCGGCTTCGTGCTCAAGATCAGCCTGTCGCGGACGGCGATCGCGCTGCCGCCCTATGTGCCGGTGTTCGATCCCGCGCAAGGATGGGCGGCGATTCTCGACGCGGTCGGGGGGCTTTCCCTCGACAATTTCGCGCTGCTCGCCTCCGACGGCATCTATTTCGCGTCCTATCTGCGCAGCCTGATCGTCGCCGCGATCGCGACCGCGCTGCTGCTGGCGATCGGCTATCCGATCGCCCACGCGATGGCGCGCCTGCCGCGCCGGTGGCGGCCGGTGGCGATGATGCTGGTGATCGTGCCGTTCTGGACGTCGTTTCTCATCCGCGTCTACGCCTGGATCAACATCCTGCAGCGCGACGGCTTGCTCAACGGCGCGCTCAAGGCGCTCGGGCTGATCGACCAGCCGGTCGCGTGGCTCGCCACCGACACGGCGATGTTCATCGGCCTCGTCTATTCCTATCTGCCGTTCATGATCCTGCCGCTTTACGCGACGCTGGAACGCATGGACGTTTCGCTGATCGAGGCGGCCGCCGACCTCGGCTGTTCGCGGGCCAAGGCGTTCTGGCTGGTGACGGTGCCGCTGTCGGCCCCGGGGATCGCCGCCGGCGCGCTGCTGTCGTTCATTCCGATCGTCGGCGAATTCGTCATCCCCGATCTGCTCGCGGGCTCGGACCGGCCGATGATCGGCCAGACACTGTGGCTGGAGTTCTTCACCAACAAGGATTGGCCGGTGGCCGCGGCGGTGGCGATGGTGCTGCTCGCGCTGCTGCTGGCGCCGCTCGTTCTCTACGACCGCCTGCAACGCGGCGAGGCCGGGGAGGGGCGCTAGCATGGCGAGGAACTCGGTGGCGAGGCTGACATCGGTGAACGTCGTCGCGCTCGCGCTCGGCCTTGCCTTTCTCTATTTGCCGATCGTCATTCTCGTCGTCTATTCGTTCAACGCCTCGCGCCTGGTGACGGTGTGGGGCGGTTGGTCGACGCGCTGGTACGCCGAGCTCCTGAACGATCGCGCCTTGCTGGACGCGGCCTGGATGAGCCTGCGCATCGCCACGGTCTCGGCGACGGCGGCGACCGCGCTCGGCACGCTCGCCGCGCTCGCGATCGCGCGGGCCGGGCGCTTTCCCGGCCGCGCGCTGTTCTCGGCGATGCTCCATGCGCCCTTGGTCATGCCGGAGGTGATCACCGGCCTGTCGCTGTTGTTGCTGTTCGTGGCGATGAACGCCGAACGCGGGTTCTGGACCGTCACCGCCGCGCACACGACGCTGACCATGAGCTTCGCCATGATCGTGGTGCGATCGCGCCTCGCCGGTCTCGACCGAAGCTACGAGGAGGCGGCGATGGATCTCGGCTGCTCGCCGGCGCGCGCCTTCGCGCTGGTCACCTTGCCGCTGATCCTGCCGGCGGTGGTGGCGGCATGGTTGCTCGCCTTCACGCTGTCGCTCGACGATCTGGTCATCGCCAGCTTCACCACCGGTCCCGGCGCGACGACGCTGCCGATCCGCGTCTATTCCGACGTGCGCCTTGGGGTGAAACCGGAGATCAACGCCATCTCCACCATCATGATCGCGATCGTGGCGATCGCGATCGTTATCGCCTCGCTCGCCTCGAAATTGTCGGCGCTGACGGAACGGCCGGCGCGCGTCTGAGCGCGCCCGCGCCCGGCTGTCATTCCTCGCGCGGACCTTGGTCCCGGCCGGCTTCGTCGCGCGCGTCGGCGGGAGCCGTCGACGGCAACGGCATCGACGGCTGCGAGGCGCCGATCAGGCGCTCGATCGTG
Organism: Xanthobacteraceae bacterium; assembly: GCA_041918675.1. Classification (GTDB taxonomy): domain Bacteria; phylum Pseudomonadota; class Alphaproteobacteria; order Rhizobiales; family Xanthobacteraceae; genus SCUB01. The sequence continues at coordinate 91,658 of JAYRVF010000013.1, read as the reverse complement.
GCGCGCACGGAATCGCGCGCGCGCCGTTCGCGCACGGCGTCGAGCAGCGGCGCGGACGCGGGCGAGCGACGGATCAGGCTTTCCGGATCGGGCAGCACCAGCGCGTCGTCCCACGGTCCGTTGATGATGAAGGGAAGCTCGAAGGCGGGCGCGGTGTCGGTCGCCTTGATCAGGCTGGCGAGCCCCTTGAGGTCGAATTCGCGGTTGGGGATCGAGGCGATGCCGTTGACGACGAGCCGCACCGCCGGTCCGTCGAGGCTCGCCACCTCGATCGTCGCGATGCCCCGCGCGACGCGCGCTGAAGCCTTGATCGTCTCGAACGGCGTGCGGCCGCCGCGAAAATCGCCCGCGCCCGACAGCGGCCGACGTTCGAGCCGGCGCAGCAATTGCTCGATATTGATGCCGGTCAGCGCGCCGTCGTGGCCGAGCAATGACGCGGTGCCGGACACGGTCTGCGTCAGGCCGTGGATCGACGATCCCGACGCCAGCAGGGTGAAATTGAGCGTGCCCTGGCCGGTCAGATTGCGGACGCCGAAAAGCTCGGCGGCGGCCGGTTCCAGATTGATGTCGCTGAAATGGAATTGCGTGGTGACGTCGGCGTGCGAGCCGCTGCCGGTAACCGCGAGCGATCCCCTGAGCACGCCGCCGAAGACCTGCGCTTCGCCGACGCTGAGATTGGCGACGCCGCCGCGAACATTGGCCGAGATCGCGGCGCGGCCGAGCTTGGCCGAGCCGATCAGGACGCGCGCGGCCGAAAGGCGGAAATCGAGATCGTAGTCCGACAGCGCGTCGAGATTGAACGGCTGCCGGTTCCAGTCGCGGGTCGAGGAGGTGAGCAGGCGGAAGGTGGCGATGTAGGGCGTCAGGTCGAGCGTCTCGGTGGCGAGCGTGCCCTGCAGCGTGCGCCGTCCGTCGCCGACCAGCGCGATGACGCCCTCGGCGGCGTTGCCGTCGAGCTCGATGGCGACGTTGGACAAGGTGATGTTGCCGGCGGCGATAGCGGCGCGCGCCTTCAGGCCGAAGCGGCCGAACCCGGTCGAATCCGGCGGCGCGCGACCGATCCAGCGCAGGGTTTCGCGCAGCGCCTGAGCGTCGGAGGTCAGCGTGCCCTCGATGTTCAAGTTCGGTTGGCGCGCGATGGCGCCGTCGAAGGCGATCTTCAGCGGCGCGCCGGAAAGGCGCAGCTTGAGGCTGGTGCGCTCGCCGGCAAGCGCGGCGAGAAAATCGCCGAAACTGATGCTGCCGTCGACGCGCTCGCCGCGCCAGGTGAACTGGCCGGTGGCGCCGAAAGAACGCGAGATCGACGGCCAGGCGAGCGAGGAGTCGATGTCGCTCAGCGTTTCGACGACGCCGCGCGAGGGATCGACATAACGCAGCGTTCCGTTGTTGACGCGAATTTCCGAAAAGGAAATCCGCTTCTCCTTCTCGGTCGTGGGCTTTAGCGCCTGGCTCAGCTTGTCGGCGATCCCGGCCCAGTTGGTCGCCTTCTCCTCCCGCACGATGGTGGCGCGCGGCCGTTCGAGCTGGATGTGGGCGATCTCGACGCGCTGAAGCAGAAGTGGCAACAGGCGCAGGTTCGCCGTCAGGCTGTCGATGGCGAGCGCGGGCTCGTCCCGGTCGGACCGCAGGCTGACGTCGTGAAAGCTCACCTTGCCGAACGGAACGATCGAGACCTGCGTCTCGCCGGCGACGACGAGGTCGAGGCCGGAAGCGCGCGCGATCTGCTCCACGACCGCGGCGCGGACGCTGTCGCGATTGACGAACCATGTCGCCAGCGTAACGCCGGCGCCCAGCGCGCCAACCAGGATGCCGACGACAATCGCCGCGCGTTTGAGGCCAGAATTCATCCGCTGGTGAACTTCAATGGTTGTGCTGGAGCCGGTCCCGCCATGCGCGCGGGAAGGCCGCAAATTGGTCGAGTTTCGTGTCGCTTTCAAGGCCGGCCGGCCCGAATTGGCGAGGCGACAAGTCCGCCCGCGCGGACCGGCCGTCCAGGAATTGCTTGAGCGACCTCAATTTCCGGCCGCGGCGGCGAAGGCGACCTCCGTCAGCGTTCCGGAATGCGGCGCGCTCTTGATGGTCAATCGCGCGCCATTGGCCTCGGTCAAGGCGTTGGTCAGCGACAGGTTGAGTCCCGGTCCGGCCGCGCCCTGATGGTCGGGCGAGATCGCGCTGAAGGGTTCGAGCGCCGCGGCGATTTCGCTTTCGCTCATGCCGGGTCCGGTGTCGCGCACCCGCAGCGCCACCCCGCCATCGTCGGTCAGCGCCGTCGAGACGATGACCTGTCCGCCGGCGTTGGCCAGGCGGATCGCGTTGCCGATCAGGTTGATGACGATCTGGCGCAGCGTGCGGCTGTCGGCGCCGACAAGGGGAAGCGTCGGCGCCAGCGAGGTGCGGATGATGATGCGCTCGCGGTTGGCCTGCGGCTGCATCATCGCCACGCATTGCTCGACCATGTCGTTGAGCGCGACATTGGCGATGGCGAGGTCGAGCTTGCCGGTCTCGATCCGAGACAGATCGCGCATGTCGTCGATCAGCGCGATGACGCGCTCGCCGCAGGCGCGGATGTCCTTGAGGTATTCGCCGTAGCGCGCGTTGCCGATCGGGCCGAAGCGCTCGTCGATCATCACCTCGGCGAAACCGATAATGGCGTTCATCGGTGTCCGGATTTCGTGGCTGATCCGCGTCATCACGTCGGAACGGCTGTTGGCGGCGCGATCAAGCCGCGCGCGCGCGACCTCGAGCGCCGCGCGCAGGTCGGCGATTTCGGCGTCGCGGTGATCCGCGACGATCGGCTCGGGCGCGGGCGCGAGCACGGGCATGGGCGCGGGATTGGGCGCCGGTGGCGGCGACGGAGCGACGGCCGGCGCGGCGGGCGAGAAGATCAGCGCGAGCGCCGTGCCTTCCTCCCAGGGAATGGTGTAAAGGCGCGCGTCGACCGGCTCGCTGTCGCCGCGCGAGGAGGAAATGACGAGCTGGGTCCCGGTTTGCGACATGCTGCTCGCCGTCGAGGCGACGGGCTCGACATAAAGCGCGTCGAGGCCGCCGGCATCGACGAGCGCGCTCAGGTCGCCGTAACCGGTGCGATCCAGGAACGCGCGGTTGGCGTAGATCAGACGATCGAGACGGTAGACAAGTACGCCGACCGGCAACCGGTCGAGCAGCGGCCGCTCGACCTCGAAGCTCGGCGCGCGCGGCGGGGCCGCCGGCGCGTCGGTTGGCCCGGCGCTTTCGGCAAGCGGCGCGGCTTCGGCGGGCGGCGGCGCTTCGGCGGCCTCGGCATTGAGGCGCGCGGAAATCTGTCTCGCGATTTCGTTGAAGGCGTGATTTTCGACCGAGGTCAGAACCGGCGGCTTGGGTTCTCCGACCGGTCGGAACGGCACGACATTGGGCGCCGGCGCGTCGATCTCGGCTTGGCGCGCGCGGGGCGGGGCCGCGCGTTCGGTTTCGGCTTCGGTTTCAGCCTGGGCTTCGGCTTGTGCCTCGGTTTCGATTTCGGCCTCGGCGTGAGCATCGCCGCGCGCGGCATCGATGCTGGAAGCGACCAGGCCGCCCTGGCGCCTGAGCGCGGCGAGGCGCTCCAAACTGTCGATATCACGGCAAAAGCCGAAGCCGCGATAGCCGATGTAGCGATGGGCGCGGTCGAACACCGGCAGGCCGGAAAGCTCCACGGCCAGCCGCTCGCCGCTGTCGTCGACGGGCCAAGCGACGGCGATGGCGCTCCAGGTCTCCCGGCTCGCGATCGCGGCGGCGACCCGGTCCTCGGGATCGAGGTCGAAAACGGCGTTGATCTCGCTCCAGGTGCGGCCGAACGCGGCGGCCGTACGCGGACCGATCAGGCGGGAGAATTCGTCCGAGCCGAGGGAGAAATGCCCGTCGGCGTCCATCTGCCACATGAAGCGCAGGGGTTGCCGGCGCGATGCCGGCGGCTGCGCCTCAGGGAGTTCGCCGACCCGGGGAACCTGCCGGGGCGGCTCGTGGGCCTCGGCTTGGGCGGGCGCGGTCTCTTCGCGCGGCGGGCTCGGCTCGATCGGCGGGCTCGGCTCGGCCACGGTTGTCGGTTCGGGCGGGCCGACGATCTCGCGGCCAAGGTCGCTCGCGGTCCCGGGTGCGATCTCCGGCGTCCTCTCCGGCGTCATTTCCGGCGCCGGCTTGGGTCCGGCATGCGCGGCCTCGATCGAGCGCGCGAAGATGTCCGCGAACGGGATCACCGGCGGCATCCGGGCCGGCTCGGAAGGGGCGGCGACGGGGCGAGCCGTTTCGCCGGGCTCAGGAGAGGGTAGGGCGCTCGCGGGGGCCGCACCCTCTTCGATGGCCTCGGGTTCCGGCTCGCTCACCACGGGCGGCGTCAGGAGCGCGGCGATGGCGATGTCCGCGCCCGCGCCCAGACGGAAGAGCACGAAGCGCCCGCGCTCCGAAGCAAATTCGGCCCGGCCGGTCTCCAGCACGTCCCGGCGCAGCGCATCGATACCGAGCGCGGCGAGGCTGGTTTCCGCGCCGATCATCGCGGCGGCCGCGGGTGTCGCGACGCACAGGCCGCCATCAGCGTGGAAGATGGCGACCGGGGCGTCGAGCCCCTCGACCAGGCGGCGGTGGCGGTCCTCGGTGGCGGGCGGCCGGCCCACCGGCTCGGCCGCGGCTACGAGAATGCCGACGGCGCCGTCGCCGAGATCGAGACGGGCGCAGGAACACGTCAGAAGCCGCCCCAAGGGCGCCCCGAAGCCGCGCAGGCGCTCCAAATGCGGTTTGCCGCCGTGATGCAGCCCGCCGGCGAGCCGCGAAATCTGAAGCCTGTGCGGGTCGGCGGGGCCGATCTCGAGATCTGGCGCGGCGGCGCTATTGGCGCAGCCGAACACCGCCGCGCCGGCGGCATTGGCCCACATGAGGCGCGAGCCGTCGGAGGCCCAAAGCCAAGCCGGCAGGGCGCCGATCGCATGCGCGGCGAGCCGTGGATCACGGAACCCGCGCAGCAAGAACTCGACATCGCTCATCCGCGTAACCTATCCGCCGCTCCCCGGATCGCCGCCCCCGGCGCGATCACTCATTCGCTCCCGCGCGAACGCATGAAGGCGGACGCAAGGGCGCCACCTTAACGAATTCTTAGTAATGCTTGGCACGCGGGAGGTCCATGTCGGAACGGCGCGGGGGATGGCCACGGCCGCGATAACGTTAATGCCGCGAAAACGCGCGGGAACCGGCACGCGGCCCGGCCGTCCCGATTTCGGCTGTTGCAAATCCACCGCGTTCGATCAGGATGAGCGCAGAAGAAGGATGGGCGCGGACGTTTCCGCCGGTTTCGCGAAAGACGGACCCGCTTCGAGTGAGCCGCGACGCGAATGTCGGCGGGTTCCCAATAATCGATTCTCAGGGAGTAGTTGCCATGGAAAAGGGTCCCCGCAACCAGTTCGAAGTGCCGCCGGAGATGAGGACACTCGCCGAAGCCGGCGTCCAGCAGGTTCGCAAGGCTTTCGAGAGCTTTCTCAACGCGGCGCAGAGCACGGCGCAGGCGATCGAAGGGCAGGGCAGCGCCGCCCGCGCCGGCGCGCGCGAGATCGGCACCAAGGCGATCGCCTACGCGGAAAAGAACATGACGGCGTCGCTCGACTACGCCCAGCAGCTCGCCCAGGCCAAGGACATTTCCGACATCATGCGCCTGCACAGCGAATACGTGCAGTCTCAGATGCGGGCCCTCGCCGAGCAGGCGAGCGAAATGGGCCACGCCGTCACCCGCGCGGCGATGGACGCGACCAAGAAGCCGACCTGAACCGGAGGTCGGATGGTTAACCGGTTCCCGCCCCTGTTCGGGGCGGCGAACGCTACGGCACGCGTAGCGCGCGCATTTTCGAAAACGCTCAGCCGGGCGTGGAAATCCGCCGCGCGACGGAGATTTCCTATAATTCATTGAATAAATTGTATTTTATCGAGCGTTGCGCCCACGCTGGAGTGAATATATTTCACATTCCGACTTGGGAATAATGCAACGCAACATTTTTGTTGCAACGCACAAATTTTTGGGCTAGTGAAATCTCGCAAGCTGATCGGGTGCGACGCGCACCTTGCGATCGGCGGGAATGCCCCCTGTGTTGCGCCGAAGCCGATGGGATCCACCGGGCTTCGCGACGAGGGGTTGGAATTCGGATCAATTCAAATCGATCGAGCACGGCTGGATCGACAGAACCCAGGAGCCGGACAATGGCGCAATTTTCGGATAATCCCTTCGGCGGCAAGATGGGGACGCTCGAAGTCCCGACCGCGTTCCGTCAGATGGCGGAAAAGGGCGTGACGCAGGCGCGCGAGACCTACGAGAAGCTCAAGGAAGCCGCCGAGAGCACCAATGGCGCGCTGGAGTCCTTCTACAGCACGGCGACCAAGGGCGCGAACGACTTCAACTCGAAGCTCGTCGATGTCGCCCGCGTCAACACCAACGCGGCCTTCGACCTCGCCAGCAAGCTGGTTGGCGTCAAGACCGTGCCGGAAGCCGTCGAGCTGCTCATGGCTCACGGCAGCAAGCAGCTCGAAGTGTTGTCCGAGCAGGCCAAGGAACTCGCCGCGCTGAGCCAGAAGGTGACGGTGGACGCGGTCGAGCCGATCCGTTCGTCGGCCTCCAAGGTTTTCAACAACAAGTAAGGCATTCGCCTCTCGGGCGCGGGTTTCCGCCGCGTCAAGGATCAAGCCCGGGCCCGCCCGGGCTTTTTCGTGTCCGCGCGGCCTTGCCAAAATGGGGCGTTGAAATTAGAGCATTTGTCCGGCGAGACGGGATCGTCCCGCCGACATGAAATGCCCTGGATTCAAGGCATTGAATTCAACGCGATGCGTTCAACGCATTGAGTTCCAGGCAATAAATTCAACGCCTTGAATTCAAGGCATTGAACAAATCCCGGCCGCAAAAGTGGTTTCCACTTTCGCGGGATTTGCTCTAGGTTCCGCCGCGCCGGAGGCATGGCCCGAGCTGACGCGGCCCGGGGGGCCGCGATTGCGTCTTTCAGATCGCGCTTTTCAGATCGCGTCGTTCAGATCATGCCTTGGTTAAGCGGCATGCGCAGCTGTAGCTCAGTTGGTTAGAGCGCCTGACTGTGGATCAGGAGGTCGGTGGTTCGAGTCCACCCAGCTGTACCATTCAATATTTGAATAGATCTGCCTTTTTTTCGTGGTTTTTTGGCGATGAGCTGCCTGGGGGCATCGCTGTGAATTACCCAGAAACGCGGCAGATCCGGGTGGGTTCATCATCGGGAACCAAACCGGCGGCAGCTCAGGCAACCTTGTCCGCATGAGTGACGCGCCAGACCCAGCTGGACTTATCGCCAAGCTCAAGCAATCGGCCTTGGAAGCGATCGCTCCCCATGTCGCGCCCGATGTTCCGGTCTGTCTGATCGACTTTCCAAATCATTCCAACGTTGGCGACTCCGCGATTTGGCTCGGCGAACTCCAACTTCTCAGCGATTTGGGGCATCCGTCGCTTGCCTACACCTGCGACCTGGAGGATTACGATGCCGCGACATTGAGGATGGCCGCACCCGAGGGGACAATCCTCATCAATGGCGGCGGCAATTTCGGAGACCTTTGGGTCCGCCACCAAGACTTCCGTGAGCGAGTCCTGGTCGATTTTCCGGACCGCCCGATTGTTCAGCTTCCGCAGTCAATCCATTTCGACAGTTCCGAACGGCTCGACCAAGCTCGCCGTGCGATTGCAAGACACCGGCATTTCACGCTCATCGCGCGCGACCATCAGTCGTTCGAACGTGCTTCCATCTTCGAATGTCCCTCGGTCCTCAGTCCAGATTGCGCTTTCGCACTTGGACCGCTTGCTATCGTTCAACAGCCCGCGCATCCGCTTGTCGCGTTACTGCGCACGGACAAGACCGCCGTGGATATGACTGAAGTAGCAAGCAACTTTCCCGATCGGACACGATCGACGGATTGGCTTGAGGAGAAGACGATCGAGGTCGCGGCGCTTGGTGCGTTCGTTCATCGACGGGAGGGGGTGAACGAGGCCCGCCGGCGCATGGCCGAAATGCGATTGGCGCGCGGGCTAGAGATTCTGGGTTCCGGGCGGAAGGTCGTGACTAACCGGCTTCACGGCCACATTCTCTCGCTGCTTCTTGGCCGTCCAAATTTCGTGATTGACAATAGGATCGGCAAGGTAGGCTCCTTCATAAAGACTTGGACCATTGAAGACGGCCTAACGCGGCTAGGCAGCCATCGGCGGGAGTTTCTTGATTGGTTTGATCAGCCGCCTGAAACGTGACAGTTCCTGCATGGGCTAGGTTTCCACCGTTGCGTGATTGGCTCGATGTTCTAGCCATGGGGCGGAGGTCGGATCAGCTCGGTTCGATCGGGAAATGCGTCATCACATGGCGCGCGAGCACGTCGAGGCTTTCAGCGACCGAGACGCTGTCAGTATCGACCGTCAAATCCGGCGAGGCCGGCGGTTCGTAGGGAGCGTCGACGCCGGTGAAGTCGCGCAGTTCGCCGCCGCGCGCCTTGCGGTAAAGCCCCTTGGGGTCGCGCCGCTCGCAGGTCGTCAGATCAGCCGAGACGAATATCTCGTGAAAGGCCGTGCGCCGTGCCGCCTCGCGCGCGCGCAGGCGATCGCTGCGATAGGGCGAAATGAACGCGGTGATGCAGATGAGCCCGGCGTCGGCGAACAGCGCCGCGACCTCGCCGATGCGGCGGATATTCTCGGCACGGTCTTCCGGCGAAAAGCCGAGATCGCCGTTCAGCCCCTGGCGGATATTGTCGCCATCGAGCGTGTAGCAGGCATAGCCCAGCCCAAGCAGGCGCCGCTCGAGCCCCATCGCGAGCGTCGACTTTCCCGACGCCGAAAGCCCGGTCAGCCAGATCACGCCGCCACGATGACCGAAGCGATCGCGTCGGTCGCTCGCCGACACGTGGTGGTGAACCATGGCGACATTCGGCGAGGTCATTTCCGCCACCCGATATCCAATTCATTCTCGGCGTGCGTTGCCGGCCCGGTCTTTCGCCGGCGACATGTCTGGCTGAACGAGATCATCCAGTCAGCCTATCCCAAAGCGCGCGCGACCAGCTTCCGTTTGCCGGGCGTCGCCCGCCGCCTTTCGCGTCCGCGAGGCCGCCGTCAACGCTCGCGCGCAACGGGCGGCCTCGCCTCGCGATGACGAAATAGAGCAACCTACCCGTGTTTCCGTTCCTCGTCGAATACACCAACGCCATCCGCGCATCGGAAAACCCCAGGGAACGGAAATCATCCAGGAGACTCCAGCCGAAATGGTAGAAGCACAGCACGCCCTCCGAAGAAAGCGGATCACCGTGATACTCCGGCGGCAGGATGTGATGAATTGTCGCGTCGGGAAGCGAGACCGCGCGCACCTGATGGCGGGCGAATTGCGGGTTGAACGGCGCGCTCAGCAGCAGCCAGCCGTCCGGCGCCAGACAGCGGGCGAATTCAGCGATCGCGCGATAGAAGTCGGACACGTGTTCCAGAACGTCGAATGAGCCGATGCAATCGAACGAACCATCCGGAAAACTGAGGGCGGTCACGTCCTCGTGGCGGATGCCCGCGAAATTGCTCGCGCCGTTCGCCGTGTTGTCGCGCAGGTATTCGCTGCCGACCACCTTGGGAAATCGTCGCCGCAGGGCTTTGTAGAAGCGCGTCGTCTGTTCGGTGAGGTAGATCCGTCGCGACGGTTCAAGCCGCAGATTGCCGCACATCAACTGGAACGCGGCGCGCATGCGGTTGTTCAATCCGCAGCCGACGCATTGCAATCGTTCGCGCCAATTCAAATGGCGGTCGCCGTTCGCGTCGAGCCAGGAACTCGAATCGTCCATGATGAATTGCGATCGTGTTCCGCAGACGGCGCACCAGCCGGTGGTATGGAAGTGGCCGCGTTTCGCGGCCTCGGCCTCGTTGGCGGCCACGCGGGCCAGCATCCGGGCGTGGCGAGCGACGAACGCCGTGTATTCCGACTGGTTGGAACAGGTGAAAACCCCGAGCGGACCTATTTCATGCGGCATGATCGGCGATCCGGTCATTCGCCTCGTCGAAACAGGCTCGCGAACCGCCGCATCGGCGATGCCGCGCGTTGGGCGGCGCGCTCCCTGGCCAGTTGTTCTCCGAGCTGGTCGATTTCGGCGGCCTGTTGCTCGATGAGCGTTCGCTGGCGGATGTTCTCGCGCAAGACGCGGTCGATCTCCTCCGTCTGATAGCTGTGCCGTTCGCTCAGGACGAGCTTGGCGCTCTCCTTGTCAAATGGAACTCGCAGGAACCGAAACAGTTCTTCGAGCCGGCCCAAATCGGCGAGCTCGGCGTAGTCGATCTCGAATTTCCTGGCCACCGGCGCGTTGCGCATCAGCAGATAGAAGGTCTCGATCTGCCAGCGGAGATCCCGCGGGGGATGCCTCACCCACCAGCCCGATCGCATGATCTGATCGATCTCCCGGGTAAGCAGGATGAAATGGCAATCGGAGAGCAAACTCTCGATGAAGTTCAAATAGCTCCAGAGATTTCGCGACCCGATCGCGTAATCCAACCAGCGGATTTCCTTGAAGCCGAGCAAGTCGATCGAAGCGTCGACCCGTGGCCAGAGCAGGTCGTGAACCGTCTTGCTGGCGTTCTCGACGAAGCGATCGCTATCGACGCGGTCCGCGCCGTACCAGGGATGCGTCGAATTCGCGTCAATCGTGGCGAAGGTCTTGGTGACGACGATCTGCTGGTGCGCATCAAAAAGGCTGGCGAGCACGTTGGAGTTCTCGCCGGTGAGAAGGACACCTTTCTGCGAGTTGAGGAGTCCCATCAACAACGTCGATCCGGAACGGCCCACGGTGCAAACGATCGCGTGTCTCAACGTCATTCCCCCACTCAACAACGGTCATCAGCCATCGGCGCGCCGCGCGTATCGACCGCGTCGCCGACGCGATGGGCTGGCTCATCGCCGGCCATTAACAGGCAACAACACCGCCAAGGCAACCCCCAAACCGCGCGTCCGCGACGACGTCCGTTCGCGATCATGCACGCTTGCTTCGCCCGCCATGCCGGCATCTCGGCGCCGGCCGCGAAATCAAGGTTTCAGGAAGCCGACGTGGATGCCGCGAGCCGCTCCGGCGGGCGTGGCGGTGACGCGTCGAGCCTGGTCATGAGCTCCGCGAAGTCTCCCGGCAACCCAAATCCGCCTGCGCTCGATTCCGGCGCGGCATTCTCCGAAAGCCATATCGCGTCAACGACACCCTTGGCGCGGGAAAGAAAGAAGGCCTCGCGGTAGGCGGCGTCAAGCTCCCGCTGCTCCACGGCGGAAAGCGGCGTGCCGGCATCGCCGCGCGCCGTTGCGTGCCGGTCGAGTTCGCGCGCGTGCCGCAGGATCGCGGCGTACTCGCTCCATTGGGTCGCCCAGGCGTCGAGGGATTTGTCCACTTCGCAATACTCGCGGACCTCCTGATCCGGATGGAGCCGGCAAAACTGGACCTGGGACCGACCCTGTTGATAGGAGCGGCGGCAGAAATCGTCGAAAGCGATGGAGCGGATCATCGATGCGGACGCGGCGGGTTGATAGATCACCCGCAATCCATGCGGGCGCAACCGCCACGCGCATTCGATGTCCTCATAGCCGAATCGGAACAGTGGGTTGAAAACGCCGTGCGTGAGCAGGAAGTCTCGCTTGCAGGAAACTCGCCCACCCCAAAACTCGGTGTAGCCCAAGACCTGACCCGGCTTCATCCAGCCATAGGAAAACAATTGCGATCCGGCGCCGGTGACGTGGCGCATCAACGGTGAGCGCGCGACCTCGGGCGCGAGGCGCGTGAAGCCAAGGATGGCCGTTTCCGGCTCGGGATGCGCCCGGTGCGCGACCAGATGGGCGCGAAGCAGGTCGGCGTCGGCGACATCGTCGTCGTCGAGGAGCACGATGATTGGCGCGCGCGCGGCGTAGAGTCCGAGATTTCTGGCCGCGGCCAGACCGCTGGCTTGCTGATGGAAAACGCGCAGCGGCAATCGTCCGGCATATGCGCCGAGCAGCGCCAGCGTTGCGTCGCTGGAGCCATCGTCGATCGCGACGATCTCGAAGTCGGCGGCCGGCAGCGTCTGTCGCTCCAGCGCGTCGAGCACCGCCGGGAGGAGGTGGGCGCGGTTGTGCGTCGTCACTATCGCGGAAATGGCCGGCATCACGTAAACACCTGAAGAACGCGGAACGCCTCGGATGCGTCGAGATGCGGCTCGCCGGCTAGCGTCTGGTCCATTTCGTGAAGCGCGTCGGTGCGGTAATAGCCCGAGGCCGGCTTGCGTATGCGATGCGCGACGGGAACGGCATCGATGATCCCCATGCGCAATCCGGCTTTCTCGATACGGGCGGGCCAGACGAAATCGAGCCCCCATCCCATGGTGCTTCGCTCGTCGAAGGGCAGGAGAAGCCGCGCCGCGTCCCGGCGCATGCCGACGACGGGGCCGATCTCGACGAAACGCGTCCGCCGCGCGAGCAGGCCCGCGAACCGCGCGACGAATGGATGATCGATATAGCTGTCAAGCGTGCGCGCGAGCTGAAACAGGGCGAAATCCAGATACCTGGCGGCGGCGATCAACGCGTCGCCGAAGCCCTCGGCGATCTCAATGTCGTCGTCGACGAGGAAAACCCAGTCGAATGAGTCGATGTCGCGCAGAAGTTGATTGAGCAGGGGGCACTTCGGCGCTTGTTGCGTCATGACCGCGAGAGTGCCGGCGACCTCCGCCGCGCCGCCGGCGGGCGCGAGCGCGATCCAGCGTTGCACCACGTCGATTGTTCGGCTTCGCGATAGAATGTCGGTCACGTGCTGGGCGGTATTCTCGCGATCGGCGAGATAGATACCGGCGCAAAGGACCCGCGGTCTAACCTCCCGCACGAAACAGTTCCTTCATCTTCTGGCTCAACGCTTCGACGGAAAAGCGAGTCATGATGTGCGTCAGGGCTTTCCATTGCAGCTTTCGCCAAAGGACATCGTCCTTCATCAATCGCAGGACGTCTTCGGCGAACGCGGCCGGATCGTCCGCCACCAGCGCATGCTCTCCATGGACGAGGCCCATGCCTTCGGCGCCGATCTTGGTCGCGACCACCGGCACGCCATGGGTCATGCTCTGGCCGACCTTTCCCTTGACGCCCGCGCCGTAGCGCAGCGGCGCGACGCAAACGCGAACCGCGCCGAACAGGGGTTCGAGGTCGGCGACGTAACCCAGCACCTCGACGCCGGGTTCCTTCGCGAGAGCCTGGACTTCAAGGCCGGGATTGCTGCCGGCGATAAGAAAGCGGCATTCGGGCAAGTGTTCGCGAATGCGAGGCCAAATCTCCTTCACGAACCACCTGACCGCGTCGCTGTTCGGCTCATGCCAGAAGCCGCCGATGAACAGAATGTCGCGCCGGCCGTTCGGACCGGGCGGCATCGCGCTCGGTGGTTCGAACACGTTCGGCAGGACATCGACCACGGCCATCGGCGCGAGATCGAGCATGGCCGCTTTTTCCTCGGCGCTGATCGCGATGGTGATGTCGGCCTTGTTGGCAAGGTCGACTTCAAGCGCTCTCATCTTCGCCGCTTGCGCCGCGATCGCGCCATCGCCACGCAGCGCGGCGGCGCGGTCGAGTCGCAAGCCGTGAAAGTCGACCATGTCATAGATGATTTTCGCCGACGGGTGGAGTTCGCGCACCAGCGGAAGAAATTCGTTCGCGACCCTTGGAAACGACAGAAACGCATATCGAATTGAAACGCCGGAGTCGGAGAGCGCGGCGTCGAGTTCCTCCGCGCCGTAGGCGAAACGAACCACGCCGTGGCGCTCGAGCGCCTCCTCGTAGTGTTTGCGTCCTTGTTCGCTGGCGAGCACGCCGGGAAGTTTCGATGACTTCATGCTCGAGGCGAACAGAATTTGCCAGCCCTGCTTGCCGACCATGTCGATGATCGTCTTGAGCCGCAGCCCTCCGCTTTGTTGATCGAACAGCGGCGGATAATCGGCGGCGAAAAGCGCCATGCCATTCCGCGCGCGCGGGAGCGCGAATGGTTTCCGTTCATCGTTGGCCGCGCTTTCGCGGCTTGGTTCATGTTTCCGAGGCGCCGGCGCGGCGTGCGTGAAATCGCGCAGCATCCGCGCCCGTTTTTCGGCCGAGCGCCCAAATCGCCAGATCTGCGATTCCGAGAAAAGCCAGTTCTGCCGCGCGAGTATCGTCAGCGCGCCAAGTTCAAACGCCAGGCGCGAGTGGGCAAGCGCGTTGCTGCGTTTTGGAAGCATACGTATCATTCCGTAGCCGCGACGATTTGTTTCCGAATTTCATAACTCAAAACGATCCGATGATGCGATGTTAAGTTGCGATCTATTCAAGCGACGCGTGATCGATCAACTTCATTGGAATTCTTCAAATCGCATTCGCGCGCCGTCGATTTCGCTCGCAAGGGTCGCGCTATCTAAAACATCAATCATCGCGAGCGCGCGCATGGCGAGGCGCGGGGCGTTGACGTTTTCCAGCGAGACCGCGACCGAGCGCCGATGATGTCGTGACATCGCCGCGACGCTTCGGAAATCGAAATCGCGCCGCGTGCGCACGGAGACGAACGCGAGCGACGCGGGCGGTGAGGCGGCGCGCGTCGTCCTCGACGAAGGCACGCGCTTCGGCGCGCGTGAACGCGGCAAGGTCACGCGCACGAACGCGTCACGACAGGCGGAGCAAAAATAGACCGACCACTTCTTTCCGCCGCGGCCGGCGGCTCCAATCCGCCGCGATCACCCCGGCCGCCGCCGGCCATGGGCCGATCACGTCCGTTTGACGGTTCGGATGCGCCGGCCTAGCATGAATTCGATGGACCATTTTGGCGGCTTGCGATGTGGTCCAGCCGTCCGTCCTAACAACCCGCGAATGATCATTCGATCAGAGCCACCCGCGCGGCCGCGTTCGCGCCGCGACGGGAAGAGGCGTCGGCCCCCACGCGGGCGGTCGAGCTTGGCGCGATCCGGCGAGGAAAATCATGCAACCCGAATATCTTGGCTGGCCCTTCTTTACCGACGCGCATCGGCAATTCGCCGCGCGGATCGAGGAATTCGCGAAGTCGGAGATCGTCGCCATCGCGCACGCGGCCGGCGACGGCCACGACCAGAAGAAGCTCGACGCGACCTGCCGCAAGCTGGTGAAGGCGCTCGGCGAGGCGGGCTTTCTCGAAGCGTCGGTGCGCGTTTCGGCCGGGGCCGCGTTCGACGTGCGCACGCTGTGCCTGGCGCGCGACCGCCTGGCGCGCACGGCAGGGCTCGCCGATTTTTCCTTCGCCATGCAGGGGCTCGGCTCCGGGCCGATCTCGCTGTTCGGCACCGAGGCGCAGCGCCGACATTTTCTGACGCCGGTCGCGCGCGGCGAGGCGATCGCCGCCTTCGCGCTGTCGGAGCCCAACGCCGGCAGCGACGTCGCCTCCATGACCACGACGGCGGCGCGCGACGGCTCCGATTACATCATCAACGGCACCAAGACGTGGATCTCGAACGGCGGCATCGCCGATCATTACGTCGTCTTCGCGCGCACGGGCGAGGGGCCGGGCGCCAAGGGGCTGTCGGCCTTCGCGGTGGAGGCGGGAACGCCGGGGCTTGAGATGGTCGAGCGGCTCCGCGTCATCGGTCCGCATCCGATCGCGACGATCAGCTTCACCGACATGCGGGTGCCGGCCTCGGCCATGGTCGGCGCGCCGGGCGAGGGCTTCAAAGTGGCGATGGGCACGCTCGACGTGTTCCGCACCACGGTCGGCGCGGCCGCGCTCGGCTTCGCCCGCCGCGCGCTCGACGAGGCGCTGTCGCGCGTCGAAATACGCGAGGTGTTCGGCAAGAAGCTCGGCGCGTTTCAGCTCACGCAGGCCAAGATCGCCGACATGGCGACCGGCGTCGACGCGATCGCGCTCCTCGTCTACCGCGCGGCCTGGACGCGCGACACGCTCGGCCGGCGGATCACGCGCGAGGCCTCGATGGCGAAACTCTTCGGCACCGAGACCGCGCAACAGATCATCGACATGGCGGTGCAGCTTCACGGCGGCATCGGCGTGGTCGCCGAGACGATGGTGGAAAATCTCTACCGCGAAATCCGTCCCTTGCGCATCTATGAGGGCGCGAGCGAGATCCAGCGTCTCGTCATCGCCAATGAGGTGATGCGGGCGGCCGTGGCCAAGGACGAGTGAGCGCCGGGGCGCGGTCCGTCAGGACAACGCCCGCGCCACGCGCGAGCCGGTCGCGCGTCCGAGCGCGGCGCAGATGAAATCGCCGGCCGCCTTCAGGCGGCGAAGGTCGACGCCGGTTTCGATGCCGAGTCCGTCGAGCATGTAGAGCACGTCCTCGGAGGCGACATTGCCGGTGGCGCCCTTGGCGTAGGGGCAACCGCCGAGACCGGCCACCGCGCTGTCGACGACGGCGACGCCCAGTTCCAGCGCGGCGAAAATATTGGCGAGCGCCTGCCCGTAGGTGTCGTGGAAATGCACCGCGAGCATGTCGAGCGCCACGCGCGCGGCGACCGTCTCGATCATCGCCCGCGCCGCGCCGGGCGTGCCGACGCCGATGGTGTCGCCGAGCGAAATCTCATAACAGCCGAGCGCGACCAGCCGCGCCGCCACGTCCGCGACCGCCGTGGGCGCGATCGCGCCCTCATAGGGACAGCCGAGCACGCAGGACACATAACCGCGCGCCTTGATGCCGCGCGCGCGGGCGGCCTCGACGACGGGGGCGAAACGGGCGAGGCTTTCGGCGATCGAGCAATTGATGTTCTTGCGCGAGAAGCTTTCCGACGCCGCGCCGAAAACGGCGATCTCCGTCGCGCCGGCCGCGATCGCCGCTTCCAGGCCCTCCATGTTGGGAACGAGGACGGGATAGGAGACGCCGGGCACGCGCTTGATCGCCGCCATGACGGCGGCGGTGTCGGCCATCTGGGGCACCCATTTGGGGCTGACGAAGCTGCCGGCCTCGATAACCGGCATGCCCGCCTCGCCGAGCCTGTCGATGAGCCCGACCTTGACCGCGACGGAAACCGGCGCGGGCTCGTTCTGCAGTCCGTCGCGCGGGCCGACCTCGACGAGCTTGACGCGTGTGGGAAGATTCATCGCCGGTTCCCGATCCTTTGCGATCGTCGCGCCCGCGGCCGCCTCACGTCTTGGGCTTGCGGCGCGCGAGGAAATTCTTCAGCCGCGTCATCGCCTCGGGCGTCTTGTAGAGCGCGCGCGTCATGTCGATCTCGAGTTCGTAGCCGTCGACGTTGCGGTCGAGCGCGGCGGCGATGCAGCGCTTGTTGGCGGCGAGCGCGGTGCGCGGCGTCATCGCCAGGCGCTCGGCGGTCTCGCGCCCGACGCGCTCCAGATCGCTCGCCGGACAGCATGCCGTCACCATGCCGATGGCAGCGGCTTCCTTGCCGCTGATGATCTCGGCGCCGAGAATGAGCCTGCGCGCGACCGCCGGTCCGCATAATTTGGTCAGGCGCTGCGTGCCGCCGGCCGCGGGCAGCAGGCCGAGCTTTCCTTCCGGCAGGCCGATCTTGGCGGTGTCGGCGGCAATGCGGATATCGCAGGCAAGCGCCCATTCGCAGCCGCCGCCGAGCGCGGTGCCGTTGATTTCGGCGATGGAGACGAGCGGTGAGCGCTCGATGCGCGCGAACACGCCCTGAAGCCGCCGCACCATTTCCACCATCGCGGCGATGCCGGCAGCGTCCGCCAGCCGCTCGGCCAGAAGGTCGATGTCGGCGCCGGCGCAGAAATGCGGCAGGCCCGAGCGAAAGCGGATGATGCTGAGGTCGTCGTGGTCCTCGTGGTCGTCGAGGATCTTCGTCAGCGCGGTGATCCACTCCTCGTTGAGGGCGTTCGCCGGCGGACGCTCCATGGTAACGACAAGGCACGCACCTTCAACGGCAATCGCGAACATTTCGGTTTCTCCGGGAACGGAACGCTGGTCAACGCGAATCGCGGAGCGGCGCGCCGGCCACCCGCGAGGCGGGACAAAATAGCCGGCAATGCCGGGGGCGAGCAATGCCGCGCTGAGGACGCGGCGATGAATGGCGCGTCAGTCCCGCCAGGCGGGCGCGCGCTTGTCGAGGAAAGCCTTGAGCCCTTCCTGTCCTTCCTCCGAGGCGCGCAGATCGGCGATGCGTTCGGCGGTCCAGTCGATGATTGATGGTTCGATCGGGGCGACATGGGCGACGAGGTCCTTGGCGGCCGCGACCGCGTTCGGGCCATTGGCCTTGAGCGCGGCGAGCCATGCCTCGCGCGTCGTCGCCAGCGTGCTTTCCGGAACGACCTCGTGGACGAGCCCGATCGCCTTGGCGGTCGCGGCCGGGATGACTTCGGCCGTGAGGAAATAGCGACGCGCCTGCCGCGCGCCGATCGCCCGCACGACATAGGGCGAGATCACCGCCGGGATGATGCCGATCTTGACCTCGGAAAGACAGAAACTCGCCTCCGGCGCCGCGACGACGAGGTCGCAGCAGGCGACGAGCCCGACGCCGCCGCCATAGGCCGCGCCTTGAACGACGGCGATGACCGGCGGCCGGCAGATGTCGATCGCCCGCATCAGCCGCGCCAGCGCCCGCGCGTCGGCGAGATTGCGCTCGCGGTCGTAGTCGGCCATGCGCCGCATCCAGTTGATGTCGCCGCCGGCCGAAAAGCTGCGCCCGACCGACTGAAGCACCACGGCGCGAAGGTCGTCCTCGGCCGCGGCGCGCTCGAAGGCGGCGGTCAGTTCGCCGATGAGGGCGTCGTCGAAGGCGTTATGCCTGTCCGGCTGGTTCAGGGTGATGAAACGGACGCGATCCCTGGTTTCCGCGATTATTCCGCTCACGAATGACCTCCGCTTGCCCTTTCGCCACGGCGCCGGTCGGCCGTCGCGGATCGCCATACCACGGCGGGCGGCGAGGCCGCGCGGAAGTTTTGTCGCGTCGCGGGAGATGGTCTTGGAGGAAAATCGCCGGGGAGGGGCGTGTATGCCGGAAATGAAGGGGGGCGGAATTGAAGCGGCTAGAAATAGCCGGGCCGGCGGCGTCGGGGCTTCGAAAGCGGGCGGCCCCACAAAAGAAAAAGCCGGGCCCGACGGCCCGGCCGATTTGACTGGATAATTCTGCAGAACGATCCAATCGCATTCCGGAATATTGCCGAACCTCGATCGCCAGCAGGAGGGGGGGATTGCCGGAGTACGTGTTCGGTCGAGATTTCTATGCAACAAATGCTTCTAAGTCGCAATCGAATTTTTGGGCATATCAGCTCTGCGTCGAATCCTGTGGATTGGGCGGGACGGGAACCTTTCGCGCTCCGGCGATCTTCGGTCGGCTGGATTTCTCTAACGAACTGAATCAGCTTTGTTTTTCGACTTGCTGTCCGACCGTCGGCATCTTTTGTTCAGGTATTCGGCACCGAGCACATGTCCGGCGCGGGACGGGGGATTGAACTTTTCGGGGAGACCCAGGCGATGGCGGCCGCCGTCCTTCGCGCCGCAACCAGGCCGTTCTCCCTGAAATCCCCGCCACCGGGCGGCGAGGCTCGTCGGGACGGAAGCGCCGGGTGAGCGCGCTCGACGGGCCGCGCCGCTCAGCTTGGCCAGCGCTGGGCCTTGCCGACGATGAAGTCGCGGAAGGCCTGCACGCGCGCCACCGACTTGAGCTCCTCGGGATAGACGAAATAGGCGTCGAGCTCGATCGAATGATCCTCGCTGAAAAGCTGGACCAGCCCGTGGCTTTCCTCGACTTGCGCCGCGCGGGAGTCGCAGCGAGACGATTTCATAAGGTGGATGACGCCCGCAGTACGCCCCTCGCGCGCGGCCTCGCCTCCTTTAGCAACCGATCCGCCATTCCCCCAAAACGGGTTTCGGATCGCCCAAATCTGGCGCGATAAGGCCGCTCCTGGCCTTTTTTGCCTTGCACCCTTATTTTAGGCGGTGGAGCGCGTCCTGCCGTCGCGGACGAATGATCCGGGGAGCCATCGGCGCCGATGGCGGCATCGGGTCCCAGGACGCCTCCACCTTTCCCCTCCGCGTAGCGCACCAGTTCCTGTCCGCGCGGGCTTTGCGCCCGCAACTGCGTGATCCCGTCCGGCGCGCGGACGATTTCCTGGATGCGCTCGAGGTCCATCGCGGTCAAAGCAATATTGCCGCGCGCCACCTCGGCGGTGGCACCGGCGTTTCCCGGGCGCGTTGTGCCAACTCGCGCAGCCGCCCCCGCGAAACCCCGCCGCCGCGCCGCTCAGCTCGGCCAGCGCTGCGCCTTGCCGACGATGAAGTCGCGGAACGCCTGCACGCGCGCCACCGACTTGAGCTCCTCGGGATAGACGAAATAGGCGTCGAGCTCGATCGAATGATCCTCGCTGAAGAGCTGGACCAGCCCGTGGCTCTCCTCGACCAGATAATCGGGGAGCGAGGCGACGCCGATCCCCTGCTGGCAGGCGCGCAGTAGGCCGAAAATATTGTTGACCTTGAAGAACGCCTCGCGCGGGCCCTTGCCGTCGCGCCCGGCCTCGATCAACCAGTTGCGATAGACCATTTGCCCGGCGACGTAGGTGTTGTCGCCGAGCACCACGAGCCGGTGATTGTCGAGGTCCTCGAAGGTGCGCGGCGTGCCGAACCGCTTGATGTAGTCCGGCGCGCACCAGGCATGGAACTTGATCGAGAACAGCTTGCGCTGGATGAGGTCGGGCTGCGTCGGCTTGCGGATGCGGATGGCGACGTCGGCCTCGCGCATCGACAGGTCGAGCTCGTGGTCTGTGACGATCAGCGTGATACGGATCTCGGGATAGAGCGTGATGAATTCGCCGAGCCGCGGCGTCAGCCAGTTGATGCCGAGGCCGGGCGAGGTCGTGACCTTGAGGTCGCCGCTCGGCAGTTCCCGGCTGTCGGAAAGTTTCGCGCGCGCGGCCTGCAACTGCATGAAGACATCGTGGGCGGTGCGGAACAGCAGCTCGCCCTGTTCGGTCAGGATCAGGCCGCGGGCATGGCGATGGAACAGCGAGACGGAGAGCTCCTGTTCCAGCGCGCTGACCTGGCGCGAGACCGCCGATTGCGACAGTCCGAGCTGCTCGCCGGCATGGGTGAAGCTCCCGGCCTCGGCCGCGGCGTGAAAGACTTTGAGTTTGTCCCAATCCATTTTGAAAAGCCGGTTGCTGCGCTGTGGCATGATTACTCCGCCGCCACCTGATCGCGGGCCGAATGCGCCAGGAAACGCTCCGCTTCCAGCGCCGCCATGCATCCCATGCCGGCGGCGGTGACCGCCTGGCGATAGGTCTCGTCGGCGACGTCGCCGGCGGCGAACACGCCGGGGACGGAGGTCGCGGTCGAATGCGAGGCGACCGCGACATAGCCGGAGGGTTTCAGCGTAAGCTGTCCCTTGACGAGTTCGGTCGCCGGCGCGTGTCCGATCGCGACGAACACGCCGTCGGCCGCGAGCTCGCTCGCCGCGCCGGTCTTGACGTTCTTGAGACGGACATGGGTGACCTTGACCGGCTCGGCGGTGCCGCGAATCTCCTCTACCGTCGTGTCCCAGATCACCTTGATCTTCGGATTCTTGAACAGGCGATCCTGCATGATGCGTTCGGCGCGGAATTCGTCGCGGCGGTGGATGACGGTGACGGTGTTGGCGAAATTGGTCAGGAACAGCGCCTCCTCGACCGCGCTGTTGCCGCCGCCGACGACGACGACGTTCTTGCCGCGATAGAAGAACCCGTCGCAGGTGGCGCAAGCCGACACGCCATAGCCGCGGAAGGTCGTCTCCGAGGGAATGCCGAGCCAGCGCGCCTGCGCGCCGGTCGCCAGGATCAGCGCGTCGGCGAGATAGACATCTCCCGACTCGCAGGTCAGGCGAAATGGCCGGCCGCCCAGTTCGGCCTTGGCCACGTGATCGGTCACGATCCGCGCCCCGACATGGGTCGCCTGCTTCTCCATCTGCTCCATCAGCCAGGGTCCCTGGATCGCTTCGGCGAAACCGGGATAGTTCTCCACATCGGTGGTCGTGGTGAGCTGACCGCCCGCCTGCATGCCCTGGATGAGGATCGGTTCGAGCATCGCCCGTGCCGCGTAAATCGCGGCGGTATAGCCGGCCGGGCCCGAGCCGATGATGATCACTTTGCCGGAAATGGTGGCCATTGCGGGTATTCCTCATACGGCCGCCGCCCGCATGGGCCCGGCCGTTCGAACGGGCCGGGACGCCGCGAACGGGGTCCGGTCAATCGGTTAGGTACGACGGGGATCGCGGATCCAACGTGGAGGCTCGAGGCTGTACGACGCGGCGCGCGTCTCCTTTAATCTAGGCATTGAGCCGAGCTATGCAAGATATGCAACCCAGCCGCAATTCATCCGGACATCGAAAGCAGATTTTTCCGATCTTTCGCGCAACAATATTTCGCAATTCCGGGGAGTCGGCTATGAGTGCCGGGCGCGAAGGGCGGAATCGACTGTGCGGCACGAAATTGACCAGACCGATTTGAAGATCCTGGCCGAGCTTCAGGCGAACGGCCGAATCACGAATGTGGACCTGGCCCGGCGGGTCGGGATTTCGCCGCCGCCATGCCTGCGCCGGGTGCGCGCGCTGGAGGAGGCGGGCTACGTCACCGGCTATCGCGGCCAGCTCGACGGCGGCCGCCTCGGTTTCGACGTGACGGTGTTCGCCTCGGTCCATCTCTCCAGCCAGGCCGATTCCGACCTGAGGGACTTCGAGGCCTTCGTGCGCGAGGAGCCGTGGGTGCGGGAGTGCTGGATGCTGTCGGGAGAAACCGACTTCATCCTCAAATGCGTCGCCCCCGACATGACGACGTTCCAGGAATTCGTCGCGCGGCTGACGGCCGCTCCCCATGTGCGTAACGTCCGCACCTCGCTCGTCCTGCACAATTCGAAAAACGAGCCGGCGGTGCCGCTGGAAGCCCGGATCCAGCGGAAATGACATTCCTCACTCGCCGGCCCCGGCCGCCGGCCCGCCATCGGAATCCCTGCTCGTGACAATCGCGGAATTCTTCTTGCTGGCGGTCGCCGGATTTGCCGCGGGCGTCGTCAACGCGGTCGCCGGCGGCGGCACCTTCTTCACCTTTTCCGCGCTGGTCGCCGGAGGGCTCGCCACGCTCGACGCCAACGCCACCAGCGCCGTCGCGCTGACGCCGGCCAACATCGCGTCGGTGGCCGCCTATCGGCACGAATTCCGCCTCTATCTGCGCGAGATCATTCCCTTCTCCGTCATCGGCGCGATCGGCGGCATTTTCGGCGCGGTGCTGCTGGTCAATCTCGGCGATGTCGGCTTTCGGCCGCTGGTGCCGTGGCTGCTCCTGGTCGCCACGCTTCTGTTCGCGGCTTCCGGTCGGCTGCGTCAGGCGATCGCGCCGGCGATCGAGAGCAACAGCGCGCCGGCGCGCGCGGCGGCCTACGCGCTGATGGCGATCGTGTCCGTCTATGGCGGGTTCTTCGGCGCCGGCATGGGCATCATGATGCTCGCGGCGATGGCGATCATCGAGGGCGGCAATTTTCACAAGGCCAACACCATCAAGAACATGGTGTCGTTCTTCGCCCAGGGCGCCGCGATCATTCTCCTCATCGCCGGCGGGCTGGTGCATTGGCCGCAAGCCATCGTCACGATGGTGGCGTCGATTATCGGCGGCTATCTCGGGGTCGGCGTCGCCCGCCGCGTGCCGGAAAAGATAATCCGCGCCGTCGTCGTCAGCGTCGGCGCGGTCCTGACGGTGATCTTCTTCCTGCGCTAGAGCAAGTCCCGAAAAAGTTGACGGACTTTTTCGACGCGGACTTGCTCCAGCAATTTGGTTTGGCGCGATTTCCCGTCGATCGCATGATTCCATGCGATCGGAAGGCGCGCCAAGACAAGATTTCCCGAGCCGGCATGATCAACCTAGGCGGTCTTGCCCTTCATCGACGCGTCGAGGCTCCAGGCGCCGCCGCCGGCGAACACGAAATAGAAAAACACGAAGCAGTAAAGCGCGGCGAGCTCGCCGCCATTGAGAATCGGAAAGAAGCTCTTGCCGGCATGGGCCATGAAATAGGCGACCGCCGTGAAGCCCGACAGGATGAACGCCACGGGGCGCGTGAAAAGGCCGATGGCGAGCAGCACGCCGCCGATGAGCTCGATCAGGCCGGCGACGCCGAGGAGCGAGCCGATCTGAAGATTGGCGAACATCGGCACTGTCGGAAACGAAAGTATCTTGGCGGTGCCGTGCTGAAGCAGCAGCAGCGCGGACATGATCCGCAATATGCCAAGGACGCGCGGCGCCCAAGCCGAAAGTGAATCGGTATTCATCATGGAGATGCTCCCAGACACGCCCGCGCACTCATGTGCGTGAAAGCGGTAGGGAAGCGTCATAGGGGACAAACGACGTCCGCGCGCTCAAAACCCCGTGAAAGGCGGAAGCAATTTTTCGCCGCGGTATTGGAATAAACGCGGGACACGGGCGCGGGCACATTCTCGCGCCCGGAGAGGACCGCCTCAGCGCCACTCGATCTTGGTGACCTCATAGGCCTTGGCGCCGCCCGGGGTCACCACTTCCACCGACGCGCCCTTCTTCTTGCCGATCAGCGCGCGCGCGAGCGGCGAGGTGATCGAGATGCGGCCCTTCTTGGCGTCGGCCTCCGGCTCGCCGACGATTTGCCAGACGGCCTTCTTGTCGGTGTCCTCGTCGATCAGGGTGACCGTCGCCCCGAATTTGATGGTGTCGCCGGAAAGCTTGGAAACGTCGATCACGTCGGCGCGCGCGAGCTTGTCCTCGAGCTCGGCGATGCGACCCTCATTGTGCGACTGCTGTTCCTTGGCGGCATGGTACTCCGCGTTCTCCGACAAGTCGCCATGCGAGCGCGCGTCGGTGATCTGCTGAATGATGCGCGGCCGGTCGACCTGCTGGCGGTGCTTGAGCTCGCCCTCGAGGGCGAGGTAGCCCGCTTCGGTCATCGGAATCTTTTCCATGCGTGTCGTCCCCTGCACACGAGTGGATGACTCTCCGGTTCATTCCACCCGCTGTCGCGCCCTCCGGCGGTTACGATTTCAAGTCCAGTCCGCGTCCGCGATCAAACGCGCGTTCACGAACGGGATCGGATTTCACAAGATCGCGCTTCATGTTCCGGCTTGACTTCATTCTCTGTCGGCGCGGTCGCATGGCCCGACAAACTCGCCGGACCTCGGATGACCGCTTGTTTCCGGGCCGGCGCGAATCTCGATCCCGATCGCCACGAGCCCCACGCCCCAAGGCTGACATATGACCGGTCGCGCCCGCAAGCCGGGCGAATACGAAAAACAAACCCCACGGGCCAGCCGTCGCCGGCCGCGTCGGGCTCCTTGCCAATTAGACGCTCCCCGCCACCGCCCGGTCACGAAGCCGGGAAATAGCTTTGCAGCGTCCTTACTTCGAGGTCGCCGCCGAGATAGGCCTTGATACCCTGGGCGGCGGCGACGGCTCCGGAAAGAGTGGTGTAGTACGGAACTTTATGCAAGAGCGCGGCGCGTCGCAGCGACCGGCTGTCGGCGAGCGCCTTGTGGCCTTCCGTGGTGTTGAAGACGAGCTGCACGCCGCCATTGGTGATGGCGTCGACGATATGGGGCCGGCCCTCCAGCACCTTGTTGATCTTTTCCGTCGGCACGCCGTGCTCGGAGAAATAGCGCTGGGTGCCCGAGGTGGCGATCACGCGGAACCCGATTTCCGAAAGCGACCGCACCGCGTCGAGAATGCGCGCCTTGTCCTCGTCGCGCACCGACACGAACACCGTGCCGCGCGTCGGCAAGCGCGTGCCGCCGCCGATCTGGCTCTTGGCGAAGGCGATCTCGAACGAGCGGTCGATGCCCATGACCTCGCCGGTGGAGCGCATCTCCGGGCCGAGCACGGTATCGACGCCGGGAAAACGCGCGAACGGGAAGACCGCTTCCTTGACGCCCATATGCGCGAGCTTGTCGGCGACCAGATGGAAGTCGGCGAGCTTCTCGCCGGCCATCACGCGCGCGGCGATCTTGGCGACCGGCTTGCCGATGATCTTGGCGACGAAGGGCACCGTGCGCGAGGCGCGCGGATTGACCTCGAGCACGTAGATGTCGTCGTTCTTGATCGCGTATTGCACGTTCATCAGGCCGACGACGTCGAGGCCGAGCGCGAGCGCGCGGGTCTGGCGTTCGAGCTCGCCGATGACGCGCTGGTCGAGCGAATGCGGCGGCAGCGAGCAGGCCGAATCGCCGGAGTGGATGCCGGCCTCCTCGTAATGCTCCATGATGCCGGCGATGAAGGTGTCCTTGCCGTCGCACAGGCAATCGACATCGACCTCGATCGCGTCGGACAGATAGCGGTCGAACAGAAGCGGGTTCTTGCCGAGCACGGTGTTGATCTGCCCGGTCTTGTCGTTGGGATAGCGCGTCTTAACGTCGCCGGGGACGAGCTCGGGCAGCGTGCCGAGCAGATAGTCGCCGAGCTGTGCCTCCTCGCGGATGATCTGCATCGCGCGCCCGCCGAGCACGTAAGAGGGGCGCACCACGAGCGGGAAGCCAAGCTCGTGGGCGACCAGGCGCGCCTGCTCGACCGAATAGGCGATGCCGTTCTTCGGCTGCTTGAGCTGCAGCTTGTCGAGGACGCGCTTGAAGCGGTCGCGGTCCTCGGCCAGATCGATGGCGTCGCGCGAGGTGCCCAGGATCGGCACGCCCGCTTCCTCGATCGCGCGCGCGAGCTTGAGCGGGGTCTGGCCGCCGAACTGCACGATGACGCCGTGCAGCGTGCCGTTCGACTGTTCGGTGTCGATGATCTCCAGCACGTCCTCGGCCGTCAGCGGCTCGAAATAGAGCCGGTCGGCGGTGTCGTAGTCGGTCGACACCGTTTCCGGATTGCAGTTGATCATGATGGATTCGTAGCCGGCGTCGGCGAGCGCGAAGCAGGCGTGGCAGCAGCAATAGTCGAATTCGATGCCCTGGCCGATGCGGTTCGGGCCGCCGCCGAGAATGATGACCTTCTTGCGGTCCGACGGCTGGCTCTCGTCGGCCGGCGCGCCGGCGAAGGGGGCCTCGTAGGTCGAATACATATAGGCGGTGGGCGAGGCGAATTCGGCCGCGCAGGTGTCGATGCGCTTGAACACCGGGCGCACGCCGAGCCGGCGGCGCACCGCCTTGACCTCGGCCTCGGTCATGCCGGCGAGCACCGCGAGGCGTGCGTCGGAAAAGCCCATCGCCTTGAGCATTCGCAAGCCCGCCGCGTGCGGCGGCAAGCCGTTGGCGCGGACTTTCGCCTCCATCGCGACGATGCCGCGCAACTGGGCGAGGAACCATGGATCGATCTTGCACGAGGCGTGGATGTCGGCGTCCGACCAGCCCAGCCGCATCGCCTGCGCCACCTGCAGCAGCCGGTCCGGCGTCGGCGTTCCGAGCGCGGCGCGGATGGCGTTCTTGTCGTCGCCCTTGCCGAGCCCCTCGATCTCGATCTCGTCGAGGCCGGTCAAGCCGGTCTCCAGTCCGCGCAGCGCCTTCTGCAACGATTCCTGGAAGGTGCGGCCGATCGCCATCACCTCGCCGACGGATTTCATCGCGGTGGTCAGCGTCGGCTCGGCGCCGGGGAACTTCTCGAAGGCGAAGCGCGGGATCTTGGTGACGACGTAATCGATCGTCGGCTCGAACGAGGCCGGCGTCGCGCCGCCGGTGATGTCGTTCTCGATCTCGTCGAGCGTGTAGCCGACGGCGAGCTTGGCGGCGACCTTGGCGATGGGAAAGCCGGTCGCCTTCGAGGCGAGCGCGGAGGAGCGCGACACGCGCGGGTTCATTTCGATGACGATCAGGCGGCCGTCGGCGGGATTGACCGCGAATTGCACGTTGGAGCCGCCGGTCTCGACGCCGATCTCGCGCAACACCGCGAGCGAGGCGTCGCGCATGATCTGATATTCCTTGTCGGTCAAGGTCAGCGCCGGGGCGACGGTGATCGAATCGCCGGTGTGCACGCCCATCGGGTCGAGATTTTCGATCGAGCAGATGATGATGCAGTTGTCGCGCTTGTCGCGCACGACCTCCATCTCGTACTCTTTCCAGCCGAGAATGCTTTCCTCGACCAGCACCTCGTTGGTGGGCGAGGCATCGATGCCGCGCTCCACGATCTCGATGAACTCCGCCTTGGTGAAGGCGACGCCCCCGCCGGTGCCGCCGAGCGTGAAGGACGGGCGGATGAGCGCGGGAAAGCCAATCTCGTCGAGCGCGCGCAGCGCGTCGGGCAGGGTCTTGACCTGGCGCGAGCGCGGCGTCTCCAGCCCGATCTTGGTCATGGCCTCGCGGAAACGCTCGCGGTCCTCGGCCTTGTCGATGGCGTCGGCGGTGGCGCCGATCATGGTGACATTGAACTTGTCGAGCACGCCCATCTTGCGCAAGCTGAGCGCGCAGTTGAGCGCGGTCTGCCCGCCCATGGTCGGCAACAGCGCGAAGCCGCCGGGGATGACGTGGCGTTCCTTCTCGATGATTTTCGCGACGATCTCGGGCGTGATCGGCTCGACATAGGTGGCGTCGGCGAGGTCGGGGTCGGTCATGATCGTCGCCGGGTTCGAATTGACCAGGACGATGCGGTAGCCTTCCTCCTTCAGCGCCTTGCAGGCCTGGGTGCCGGAATAGTCGAACTCACAGGCCTGGCCGATAACGATCGGGCCGGCGCCGATGATCAGGATCGTGGAGATGTCGGTTCGCTTCGGCATTCGGACCTGCTCAAGGGACGATGGCACAAAAAAAGAACGCGCTTCCCGCGCGTCCCCTGCGACCCGGCGCCAGGTTGAAGCCTCGCGCGCGGGGCGTGTTTAGACCATAATCCCTTGCCGGGAAAGGGCTTTGAACCAGGTTCGGGCTCCGTTCCACCGCGAAATCACGCCGATCCGGCGCTTTTGGTGGGTATCGCGTGGGGGCGGGGCGCATGACCGGCAAGATGGAGCCTGCGAAGGCGGCCGGAGGGGCGGGCGTTGATCGGGACTTTTGGCCGAATCCGATCGCTTCGAACTTGCCTGCCCGTCATCGCCGGGCTTGTCCCGGCGATCCCGACAAGGATGGTACGGTGCCCTGACGAGCGCGATTTGCGTGACGAGACCGGGTTGAGCGTCTCAATGACGAGTGGGAATCGGTCGGAGGCTCAAATTGGAGGCCCGGCCTGGATTTGAACCAGGATGGAGAACCGTGCAGGGCTCTTGCGTCATCACTTCCGCCACCGGGCCGTTCGTGTTCTAGCCCAGCCGGGGCCAGCAAGTCGTTAATGTCGAGGCGGGCAGACGATTTAGCGTAAACGCGGGATGACAATCACTCGCGCATTACGCTCGGGGCCTGGCGAGGAACGTCATCCGCGTTTGGTTGTGACCGATATTGGTGGCCGCCCGTTCCGCGACAAATCCCGCCGCGCCGAGCCGGCCGAGCATGTCCGCCTCGTCATAGCGGGCAAGCCCGAGGCTAGAGCGCAGCCGCCGGTAGTCGGAAAGCGCGGAGCGGATGACGCCGCCGAGCGCGGCGAAAAAGAATCCATGTCCCGCGCCGAAGCGCAGCAGCGCCCACACATCCGACAACGCGCCGGTCGTCGGCGGAATGATGTCGCCGAGGACGAAGCGTCCGCCGGGCGCGAGCAGGCGGCGGATCCGGGCGAAAGCGGCGTCGAGTTCCGCCGCGGTCATGTATTGGGCGACCGAAATCATGACGACGAGGTCGACCGACGCATCCGGACGCGCGGCAAGCGCGTCGGGCGCGACGATCTCGATGCGCGGATTGGTGCCGAAGCGCGCGCGCAGCCTTTCGCGCACGCCCGGCGCGGGTTCGGCGAGGATCAGCCGCGCGCAGACGGCCGCAACCAGATCCGCGCTGAGCGCTTCGCCGCAACTGTAATCGAGAACGACCGCGTCGGGGGAGGGAATGAAACGCCCGATGTCCTCGGCGATGGTCGCGAAATGCACGTCGCGATGGCGCGCGTTCGCGTAAATGGTATGGGCGGAATCGTAATAGTCGATCCAGCGTTGCATCGGCGTCGCCCGCGCTACGGCTTGGGCGGCGCGCCGGGCCCGTCGCTCGCCTCGAACACGAGGCAGGTCGTGGTGCCGTGCGCGAGAACGCGGCCGTCCTCGTCGATCAGCCGTCCCTCGGCGACCCCGACGCGGCGGCCGACATTGATGGCGCGGCCCTCGGCGCGCGCCACGCGCGTCGTTTCGGTGAAGGCGCGCACGAAGCTGACCTTGAATTCCAGCGTGGTCACGCCGTAGCCGAGCGGCACCAGCGATTGCACCGCGCAGGTCATCGCCGAATCGAGTAGCGTCGCGGTATAGCCGCCGTGAACCGTGCCGTAGGGATTGTAGAGATGCGCGCCGGGCTTGCCTGAGAACGCCGCGAAGCCCGGCTCGACCTCCGTCAGCTCGAAGCCGACGACCTCGGTGATGGGCGGGGCCGGGATATCGCCGGCGAGCATCGCGCGCAGGATCTCGATGCCGCTCATCGTCTTGCGCGCGTCGAGCGGAACGACGCCGTACTTTCGGGTTGATCTGAAGCTTGCACTCATCAGCTTGCGCTCATCGTTGGGTTCGACCAGATTTCAAGGTAAGAATAACCACTTGACCAACCAGCCGACTGCGTCTTTCGCCAGTTCGCCCATCGTGCTGTCAGCAAACTTCTTCGCAATATATTTTAGTGGTTTCAGCAGCCCTTCAACAACAGCACGCCTGCTTGGTGCTCCGGTTTTTATAGCCTCGAGAGTGCCCTTAATTGTCGCGACAATTCCATTGCGTTCCTCCGGCTCGGAGGCGGCATAGCCATTGTTTTGTTCGATGGCTTTCATTGCCTTTTCAGCAGCATCGACGGCAGAAATATAATTGCCGTCATGTCTCTCAATCGGCAATGGACTCCACGTGTCAGTGTCGAGACTTTCGCTTGCAGTCGTGTCCGTATCGGCATTATTTGCGCGCTCTTTCTCCAGCTGGAGATTGATCTTGAGAATGGCGGGAATCAACCAGTTGTCAGGATTGCCGCCTGAAAGGGAAAATTTCGCGAAGGTGGGCTCGCCGCCTTCGAAAAGGCGAGTGAGGTTAGAAAAATAGTCGTTTCCTTTAACAACGATGTCTGGCCCAAATTCGTCCGGAACAAGTTCTATCAAGCCCTCCATTCGAAGGAATTTCAAAGCGGCATCGATGATTTGTTTATCTTCAAGTATGAAGTATTCATAAAAGTCCGAATCCTCGCGGTGGCTGGCTAGTCTCAGAGATTCAGGAGTGCAAGAAGATTTCTTGGCAATCTGATCAGCGATGAAACACGCGTAATATGGGACTGCCTTCGTTCGTATCCCAGGCGGCATCTACTGCGTCCTTTGTCGGCGAAATCAGTTTCTGCGTGCCTTCATCAACGTCGTGAAGCGGTCGAACAGGTAGTGGCTGTCGCGCGGGCCGGGCGAGGCTTCCGGGTGGTACTGCACCGAGAACACCGGCTTGTCCTTGAGCGCGATGCCGCAATTGGAGCCGTCGAACAGCGAGACATGGGTTTCGACCGCGGACGCGGGGAGCGTGTCGCGATCCACCGCGAAGCCGTGATTCATCGAGGTGATCTCGACCTTGCCGGTGGTGAGGTCCTTGACCGGATGATTGGCGCCGTGGTGGCCCTGATGCATCTTCTTGGTCTTGCCGCCGACGGCGAGGCCGAGCATCTGATGCCCGAGGCAGATGCCGAAGGTGGGCAGCCCCGCCTGGATCACCTCGCGGATGACGGGCACCGCGTATTTGCCGGTCTCGGCCGGATCGCCGGGGCCGTTGGACAGAAACACGCCGTCGGGTTTGAGCGCAAGGATGTCCGCCGCCGACGTCGTCGCCGGCACCACGGTGACCTCGCAGCCCGCGCCCGCGAGCAGGCGCAAGATGTTGCGCTTCACGCCGTAGTCGATGGCGACGACGTGATGGACGGCGCGCTCGCGCCGGCCGTAGCCCTTGTTCCATTCCCAGGGCGTCTCGTCCCAGGGGAAGCGTTGCGCGCTCGTCACCATCGGCACGAGATCCATGCCTTCAAGACCCGGCCAGGCGGCGGCTTCCCGCGCCAGCGCCGCGCGGTCGAAGCCGCCATCGGCGGCGTGGGCGATGACGCCGTTCGGCATGCCGTTCTTGCGGATGAGCGCGGTCAGCGCGCGGGTGTCGATGCCGGCGACGCCGATGATGCCCCGTGCCTTGAGCCAGCGGTCGAGATGCTCGAGCGCGCGGTAGTTCGACGGGTCGGTGATCGAGGCGCGCAGCACCACGCCGCGCGCGCCGAGCGCGGCGGCCATGTTGACGGTCTCGACGTCCTCGCCATTGGTGCCGACATTGCCGATATGCGGGAAGGTGAAGGTGATGATCTGGCCGGCATAGGAGGGGTCGGTCAGGATTTCCTGATATCCCGTCATCGCCGTGTTGAAACACACCTCGCCGACCGCGTGGCCCTCCGCGCCGAGCCCGATACCTTCGAGCACCGTGCCATCGGCGAGCAAAAGGAGCGCGGTCGGTCGGGGCACCGGCCAGGCGGTCGAGGGGATCGTGTCGGTCATGGGCGCAGGGAATAGCGGACGGACGGGGCTTCGTCAAAGCGCGGGTCATGCATTTTTCGCCATGCTGAACGGCTTCCGGGGTTTCGGCAGGATTCATTGGCCGGACCAGGCGCGAAGCGGTTGTTTCGCGGACCGATTCGACGTAACCCGAGTGCCGTCCGGGCCCTTTGGACGCGCCGGATAACCGGAGATCGAGCCATGCTGCGCGACGCCATCACCAACGCCATGAAGGAGGCCATGAAGGCCAGGCAAGAGCGGCGCGTGTCGACGCTGCGCATGGTCAACGCCGCGATCAAGAACGCCGACATCGAGGCGCGCGGCCAGGGCAAGGGACCGCTCGCCGACGACGCGCTGCTCGGCCTGTTGCAGAAGATGATCAAGCAGCGCCAGGAATCGGTCGAGCTTTACGAGAAGGGCGGGCGCGCCGAGCTCGCGAGCGCGGAGCGCGAGGAAATCGCCATCATCTCCGCCTATCTGCCCAAGCAGATGTCCGACGACGACGTGAAGGCCGCGATCGCCGCGGCGATCGCCGAGACCGGCGCCGCGGGCGTCAAGGACATGGGCAAGGTCATCGGCGCCTTGAAGGCGAAGTTCGCCGGGCAGATGGATTTCGCCAAGGCGAGCGCGCTGGTGAAGGCCGCGCTCGCGGGATGAGACCAGGGCCATCGCGCCGGGGATGGGGCCATGTTTTTTCCCGAAACGACCGACTATGACGCGCTCGCGCGCGATTTCCGCTGGGACATCCCGGCGCGTTTCAACATCGCGGTCGCGGCCTGCGATCGCCACGCCACCGGCGCGCGCAAGCTCGCGCTGATCGAGGCCGGCGACGACGGCGTGTCGCGGCGCTTTTCCTTCGACGACATCGCGCGGCTGTCGCGTCGCTTCGCCAACGCGCTCCTCGCCGAGGGCGTGAAGCGCGGCGACCGCGTCGCGGTCTATCTGTCGCAATCGGTGGAGCTGCCCGTCGCGCATCTGGCCGCCTTCCGCGCCGGCTTCGTGTCGATGCCGCTGTTCGCGCTGTTCGGCGAGGACGCGATCGAATTCCGCCTCACGGACAGCGCGGCCAAGGTTGTCGTCACCGATTCCGCCGGCTTCGAAAAACTGATGCTGGTGCGCGACCGCCTGCCCGATCTCAAACAGGTGTTCGTCACCGACATGGATTCGCCGCCGGCGGCGAAATCATTCTGGCGCGCGATCGAGGAGGCGTCCGACCGGTTCGACAATGTCGACACCTCCGCCGACGATCCCGCCTTCATCAGTTACACGTCGGGCACCACCGGCAATCCCAAGGGCGCGCTGCACGCCCACCGCGTGCTTCTCGGCCATCTGCCGTGCATTCACGTCGTCCACGATTTCTTTCCCCAGCCGGGCGACATGTTCTGGACGCCGGCCGACTGGGCCTGGATGGGCGGGCTGCTCAACGTGCTGTTTCCGTCGTGGTATCACGGCGTGCCGGTGGTGGCGCAGCGCGTGCGCAAGTTCGATCCGGACGCGGCGATGGCGTTGATGGCCGAGCATGGCGTACGCAACGTCTTCCTGCCGCCGACGGTGCTCAAGCTGATGCGGCAGGCGAACGTGAAGAACGCGGGCGTCAAGCTGCGCAGCATCATGTGCGCGGGCGAGGCGATGGGCGCGGAACTGCTCGATTGGGTGCGCGCGACCTTCGGCATCGACGCGCATGAGAGCTACGGTCAGACCGAGTGCAACCTCGTCGTCACCAACGGCACCAAGCTTTTCCCGATCAAGCCGGGCTCGATGGGCCGCCCCACGCCCGGGTTCGACGTGCGCATCGTCGACGACAACGGCGCGGAAAAGCCGCGCGGCGAGGCCGGCATCATCGCCATCGGCCGTCCCAATCCCTGCATGATGATCGAATACTGGAACAATCCGGCGGCGACCGCGAAGAAATATTCCGGCGACTTCATGATGACGGGTGATCTCGGCCGCCAGGATGAGGACGGCTATTTCTGGTACCTCAGCCGCGAGGACGACGTCATCACCTCGTCGGGCTATCGCATCGGCCCGGGCGAGATCGAGGACACCTTGCTCCGCCATCCCGCGATCGCGCTCGCGGCGGTCGCCGGCGTGCCCGATGCGATCCGCACCGAGGTGGTCAAGGCCTGGATCGTATTACGCGAGGGCTTCGCGGCGAGCGACAAGCTCGCCGATGACATCCGCGAATTCGTGCGCACTCGGCTCTCCGCGCATGAATATCCGCGTTACGTCGAATTCGTCGCCAAGCTGCCGCTGACAGCGACCGGAAAGGTGATGCGCCGCGAATTGCGCGCGACGCATCGCGAAGGCTGAACCTCCCGCGCGCGTCACGCGCTCACTGCATTCGCCGTCCCGGCCCGGTGGTGTCGAGCGCGTTCTTGCAGGCGGGGCCGACCTTGTCCTTGTTCTTCTCCAGGCAGTCGCGGATGGCGCGTCCGCCATGTTCGAGGCCGGCGCAGAATTTCTCGATTTCCGTCTGGCAA
Source organism: Xanthobacteraceae bacterium (assembly GCA_041918675.1). Taxonomy (GTDB): domain Bacteria; phylum Pseudomonadota; class Alphaproteobacteria; order Rhizobiales; family Xanthobacteraceae; genus SCUB01. The sequence continues at coordinate 56,763 of JAYRVF010000013.1, read as the reverse complement.
TTGGCGGCAACGGGTCCCGTCCCCGGACCTTGGCCGCGCATCTGTCCGCCGCCTTGGGCGATCGCCGACGACGCGAACGCGCCGGCGACACCGACGGCAACAACGGCGGCAACCACAAGAGTGGATCGTGTTTTCATGACAGCGTCTCCATCGCTTTGCCTTGCATGGTCTTCATTTAGGGCTCGCCTCGACGCTCGGCATTGATGGCGGTCATCAAACCCGTGCTTCCCGCATGAAATCTTGGTAAGGAAACGCACGGTGCTCATGTCGCGCGCCGCGTCAACTTCGCGGTGGTCGCCGATCGGATTGAAGCTGCTTCTCATGTCGCTTGATCTTTATCTTGCCTATGTCGCCGCCTGCCTGGTGCTCGCGCTGATGCCAGGTCCGGTGGTGACGCTGCTCGTCGCCAACGGTCTCAGCCATGGCATGCGCGCCTCCGTGCTGACGATCGCCGGGGCGCAGGCGGGCCTTCTCCTCGTCATCGCGCTGATCGCCGTCGGCCTCACCTCGATGATGGCGACGATGGGCGTGTGGTTCGACTGGGTGCGGCTCGTCGGCGCGGCCTATCTGGTCTGGCTCGGCGTTTCGATGATGCGCGCCCCGGCCGCCTCGGCGATGACGCGGGCGCCCGAGCCGCGCGGCGGCTTCTTCCTGCAGGGCTTTCTCGTCCTGATGAGCAATCCCAAGGTGCTGGTGTTCTTCGGCGCCTTCATTCCGCAGTTCGTCGATCTCGACCGCCCGCACGCGCCGCAGGTCGCGCTGCTCGGCGTGACCTTCATGGTGATCGCGGCGGCGACCGACATGGTCTACGCGCTCGCGGCCGGCCGGGCGCGGGGCTGGTTATCGGCGCGGCGCAGCCGCGCGCTCGGGGTCGTGTCGGGCGGCTTCCTCGTCGGCGGCGGCATCTGGCTCGCGCTGATTCGGGCGCGCTGATCGGTGACCTGTGAATAGCCGGGACAAGCGGAATTTTGTTCCCGGATCGTTCGCATTCGCGGCCGGTCGTCCTATATGCAGGGAGGTTGGCCCCGAGCGTCGAATCCCATGCGCTATCCGCCCCAGTTTCTCGACGAACTGCGCGCGCGGCTTCCGGTCTCGGAAGTCGTGGGCCGGCGCGTGAAGCTGAAGAAAGCGGGCCGCGAGTGGAAGGGTCTCTCCCCGTTCCAGAACGAGAAGACGGCCTCCTTCACCGTCAACGACCAGAAGGGCTTCTTTCACGACTTCTCCTCCGGCAAGCACGGCGACATCTTCGGCTTCGTCATGGAGACGGAGGGCGTGGGCTTCGGCGAGGCGGTGGAGCGGCTCGCGGCGATGGCGGGTCTGGCGCTGCCGACGGCCTCGCCCGACGAGGATCGCCGCGCCGCCCGCCGCAAGACGCTGCATGATGTCATGGAACTCGCGGCGAAGTATTTCGCCGATACGCTGGCCGCGCGCGCGGGCGCCAAGGCCCGCGGCTATCTCGCCGATCGCGGCATCTCGCCGGCGACGCAGCTCAAATTCCGTCTCGGCTATGCGAGCGGCGAGCGCTTCGCGCTCAAGGAGCATCTGGGTTCGCTCGGCGTGCCGGTCGAGGACATGGTCGAGACGGGGCTTCTGATCTCCGGCGACGACATTCCGGTGCCCTACGACCGCTTCCGCGACCGCGTGATGTTTCCGATCACCGACGCGCGCGGGCGCGTCATCGCCTTCGGCGGGCGGGCGCTCGAAAAGGACGTGCCGGCGAAATATCTGAACTCGCCGGAGACGCCGCTCTTTCACAAGGGCGACAATCTCTACAATCTCGCCGGCGCGCGGCAGGCGGCCCACGCCGGCGCGCCGGTGATCGCGGTCGAGGGTTATGTCGACGTGATCGCCATGGTCGGCGCGGGTTTCGAGGCGACCATCGCGCCGCTCGGGACCGCGCTTACCGAAAACCAGCTCGCGCTGCTTTGGAAGCTGGCCGACGAGCCGATCCTGTGCTTCGACGGGGACGCCGCCGGATCGCGCGCGGCCGGCCGCGCCGCCGATCTCGCGCTGCCGCTGCTCAAGCCGGGCAAGAGCCTGCGTTTCGCGCTTCTCCCCGACGGGCAGGATCCCGACGATCTCGCGCGAGCGGGCGGTCGCGCCGCGATCGAGGAGGTGATCGGGGCCGCGCGTCCGCTCGCCGAAATCATCTGGAACCGGGAAACGGCGGGCGGCAATCTGGAAACGCCCGAGCGGCGCGCCGCGCTCGAAGCCCGGCTCGGCGAACTTTCAGCCGCCATCAAGGATGAGGTCGTTCGCAAATATTATCGGCAGGATTTCGCCGAGCGCCTTCGGCTTCTGCTCGCGCCGAGGGAGGAATGGCGCGGCAATCCCCCGCGCGGACGCGGGGGCGATCGTGCGCCGTTCACGCCGCGAGGCCCGTGGCGCGGCGCGAAGGCGCCCGGTTATGGCGCGATCAACCGGCCGCGGTCGGGTCTGCCCTATCAGATCGCCAGCCCGCAGCTCGCCGGAAGTCCGGTCATGCGCGGCCAGCGCAGCGCCTGGTCGCGCCGCGAGGCGCTGATCCTGTTGTCGCTCGTCAATCATCCATGGCTTCTCCACGACCATCTGGAGGAGGTCGCCGCCCTGGAACTGGCTCATCCCGAAGCCCATCGGCTGCGCGCCGCGATCATCGCGGGTTTCGCCCATGAGGTGCATGACCTCGGCGACCCTGAGGCGGCGAGCAAGGCGTTGCGCGAGCGGATCGGCCGTGAAGGATTAGACGTTATTCTTCAAAGGGTTGAGACGGCGCTGACGACGCCCTCGGTGTGGGGGGCGAGGTCGGGCGCGGCGATCGAGGACGTGCTCACGACATGGCGGCAGCTTGTTTCCTTGCATCAGCAGGGAAATTCCCTAACTAGGGAGTTGAAAGACGCCGAATTGGCCTTGGGGCAGGAGCCCAGCGAGGCCAATTACGCATGGCTACGGGACGTCAAGGAGCGGCTTTCGCTGGTCGAGGGTACGGAAGCCATCATCGAGGGGTTCGGTGAATCCTCCGGGCGCGCGGCGCGCGGGGTTTAGCGTTATTTTCATCCGGCCGGCCCATTCATGGGCCGCGCGGGACCATTCCGATGCGCCGGCCGCCTCGGACGTGCCGCGTCGGGGATTTGATTGACGGGAAATGGGATGACCCCGCCGGCATGGTCCGGCCCGGGGGTTTCGGGAGTTTGAGGGAATGGCGAGCAAGGCAAAGACGCAGCAGCTCAAGGAAAAGGACAAGGACGACAAGGCCGCTCCCGAGACGCCCGAAAAGGAAACGCCGGACGCGCCGCTGCCGCTGCTCGATCTTTCCGACGCCGCCGTCAAGAAGATGATCAAGGCGGCCAAAAAGCGCGGCTTCGTCACCTTCGAGCAGCTCAACGAGGTGCTGCCTTCCGAATCGACCTCGCCCGAGCAGATCGAGGACATCATGGCGATGCTCTCGGACATGGGCATCAACGTCACCGAACAGGACGACGCCGCTGACGAGGACGAGGAAAATCGCGAGGAGGCCGACGACGACGACGGCGACGGCGAACTCGTCGAGGTGACGCAGAAAGCCGTAACCGAGGTCAAGAAATCCGAACCGGGCGAGCGCACCGACGACCCCGTGCGCATGTATCTGCGCGAGATGGGCTCGGTCGAGCTGCTCTCGCGCGAGGGCGAAATCGCCATCGCCAAGCGCATCGAGGCCGGCCGCGAAGCGATGATCGCCGGGCTATGCGAGAGCCCGCTGACCTTCCAGGCGATCATCATCTGGCGCGACGAGCTCAACGACGGCAAGATCTTCCTGCGCGACATCATCGATCTGGAAGCGACCTATGCCGGGCCCGACGCCAAGAACGTGGCGATGAATCCGGCGATGGTCGGCGATGGACAGGGCGAGGCGACCGCGCCAACGCATCACGCGCCGCCGGCGGCCCCGCCCGCGCCGACGCCGTTCCGTCCCGCGCCGCGCCCCGGCGCCGAGGGCGAGGAGAAGGACCCGGCCGAAGCCGCCGCCGAGGCGGACATGGAGGACGACGACTTCGAGAACGCGATGTCGCTCGCCGCGATCGAGGCCGAGCTCAAGCCCAAGGTGCTCGAGACCTTCGACAAGATCGCCGACAACTTCAAGAAGCTGCGCCGGCTGCAGGAGCAGGACATCGAGAACCGCCTGCAGAACGAGTCGCTGTCGCCGAGCCAGGAGCGCAAATACAAGAAACTCAAGGACGAGATCATCGGCGAGGTGAAGTCGCTGCGGCTCAACCAGGCGCGCATCGACGCGCTGGTGGAGCAGCTCTACGACATCAACAAGAAGCTGGTCGGCTACGAGGGCCGGCTGATGCGGCTCGCCGAAAGCCATGGCGTGGCGCGCGAGGATTTCCTGAAGAGCTATCAGGGCTCGGAACTCAATCCGCAATGGCTCAACCGCGTCTCCAAGCTCGCCGCCAGGGGCTGGAAGAGCTTCGTCGCCGGCGAGAAGGCGCGCATTCACGAATTGCGCGGCGAAATCCATTCGCTCGCCGGCATGACCGGGCTCGAGATCGGCGAGTTCCGCAAGATCGTGTCGATGGTGCAGAAGGGCGAGCGCGAGGCGCGCCAGGCGAAGAAGGAGATGGTGGAGGCGAACCTGCGCCTGGTCATTTCCATCGCCAAGAAATACACCAATCGCGGCTTGCAGTTCCTCGACCTGATCCAGGAAGGCAACATCGGCCTGATGAAGGCGGTCGACAAGTTCGAGTATCGCCGCGGCTACAAGTTCTCGACCTACGCGACGTGGTGGATCCGTCAGGCGATCACCCGCTCGATCGCCGACCAGGCGCGCACCATCCGCATCCCGGTGCACATGATCGAGACGATCAACAAGATCGTGCGCACCTCGCGCCAGATGCTCAACGAGATCGGCCGCGAGCCGACGCCGGAGGAACTCGCCGAGAAGCTCGGCATGCCGCTGGAAAAAGTGCGCAAGGTGCTCAAGATCGCCAAGGAGCCGTTGTCGCTGGAAACGCCGGTGGGCGACGAGGAGGACAGCCACCTCGGCGATTTCATCGAGGACAAGAACGCGATCCTGCCCATCGACGCCGCGATCCAATCGAACCTGCGCGAGACGACGACGCGGGTGCTCGCCTCGCTCACCCCGCGCGAGGAGCGCGTCCTGCGCATGCGCTTCGGCATCGGCATGAACACCGACCACACGCTGGAGGAAGTCGGCCAGCAGTTTTCGGTCACCCGCGAACGCATCCGCCAGATCGAGGCCAAGGCGCTGCGCAAGCTGAAGCATCCGTCGCGGTCGAGGAAGCTGCGGAGCTTTCTGGACAACTAGGAAGATCGCGGACGCCGCGGAGCTTTTTGGATAATTAGGAAGCGCGCGGGCTCGGGAGCCTTTTGGATAATTGAGCCGCCGCGCGCCGCGTCTTCGCCGCGTGCCGCGCCAATTTCTTCGTCATGGCCGGGCATCATCGCGAAGCGTGTCGTCAACGAACAAGACCATGCCATTTCGTTTGGGACGGGGCGGGATTGCGCCGCCGCCGCGATATGCGATAGTCGCGCGGCATCATCGCCGGACCGCGCGCGGAATTTTCCTTGGCTGACCTCATCCCCTCGCCGATCCCTTCGTTGTCGTGCCGCGCGGACCTAGCGCGGTTCCCGCGCGCGGCCATTTTCGCGCCGGCGGCGCGCGCGCATCGTGGCGTATCGGCGGCTTCGCGCGCGCGGCGCCGCCTCATATCTTCCGATCGGTGACGATAATGACGGCGAATCCGCCAAAGGCCTACATCTCGTGGAGTTCGGGCAAGGACGCCGCCTATGCCCTCGTCGAGGCGCGCCGCCTCGGCCTCGCGGAAGTCGTCGGCGTTCTGACGACGGTCAACGAAGTGCACGACCGCGTCGCGATGCACGGCGTCTGGAGTTCCTTGCTGGACAGGCAGATCGCCGCGCTCGGCCTGCCCGCGATCAAGATCCCGCTGCCGCACCCTTGCTCGAACGAGATCTACGAGGCGCGCATGCGCGCGGCCTGCGCGCGCCTGAAGGCCGAGGGCATCGACCACATGGTGTTCGGCGATCTCTTTCTCGAGGATATCCGCGCCTATCGCGTGAGCCGGCTGGCGGAGGCGCGGATGGAGGCGATCTTTCCGCTGTGGGGACGCGACACGCGCGCGCTCGCGCGCGAGATGATCGGCGCGGGTCTCGACGCGCGCCTGGCCTGCGTCGATCCGCGCCGGCTGGACCGCGCTTTCGCGGGCCGCCGTTTCGATGAAACGCTGCTGCGCGATCTCCCCGCCGGCGTCGACCCGTGCGGGGAAAACGGCGAGTTTCACACCGCTGTTTGCGCCGGACCGATGTTCGCCGCGCCGATCGCCGTGTCGCTCGGCGAGGTGGTCGAGCGCGAAGGCTTCGTCTTCGCCGACATTATTCCCGATTAGCGGACCGTCGTCGCGCACGCCGCGATTTTCCGCTCGACTAGCCCTCCAGCATCCGCTCGATCCGCCGATCCGGCACGAGCCACATTAGCGCCACCGCGAGATAAAGCGCGTTCGCGATCCACGGGCTGACGAAGGCGAGCGGAATGGCGAGGAGATAGATCAGCGGCGAAATCTTGCCCTTGAAATCGCCGCCGAGCGCCTTGGCGAGCCTCGCCTCCGCTCCCTCGGTCTTCAGAATCGCCAATTGCAGAATGTAATAGGCGATCGCCGCCAGCAGCAGCACGACGCCGTAAAGCGCGGTCGGCAGGACGGCGAAATGATTTTCGCCCATCCAGGCGGTGCCGAACGGAAACAGCGACAGCCAGAACAGCAGGTGCAAATTCGCCCACAACACGCCGCCGCTCACGTGGCTTACGGTGTGCAGAAGGTGATGGTGGTTGTTCCAATAGATGCCAACATAAAGAAAGCTCATCACATAGCTGGCGAAAACCGGGGCGACCTTCGCGAGCGTGGCGAGGTCGGCGCCATGCGGCGGCTTCAATTCCAGCACCATGATGGTGATGATGATGGCGAGCACGCCATCGCTGAAGGCCCCGAGCCGTTCGCTCGTCATCGCGGCGGCGGTTCCACCAGCGTCGCGACGATCCGGCGCACCACCGGCAGCACGACGATGAGCGTCGGGAAGGCGACCAGCCACGACAGGCCCCAGGCCTTCATCCAGGTCGCGAACATGCCGGACGCGAAGCCGACGCCGATCAGCGTCGAGATCAGCGAGATGATGAATGTCATCATGACCGACAATATCAGCGGCATGATCACGTGCATGTAGTGATGCGGCAGCCTGCGGCCGGCCGATGCAACGGGGGCGTTCGTCAAGGGGAATCTCCGGGTGGGAATGGCGGCGCGGCGACGACGACGTCAATCTATGGGGCCGTGCCCAAATGGCAATAGGCGCGCGGCGCATGCGCCGCATGCGCGCGGAATGAGTTCGCCGCGCTCCATGCAACCTTGCCACGCCGTCAAGCCGTTCCGCGCGGGTTGCGCACCCGGGGATCGTTCGGTCACTTTCGCCCATCGCGGCATCGCGACGAAGCCGCGCCGGATCGCATTCGCGTTGAAGCTTGGCATCGCCGTGGTCCCTTCCGAACGCCGAACGCCAGAGGCCTGAGCGGGATGGAGTGGACATCGCGCGCCGGCGCGGGCAATTTTCCGGCCGGGTGGCGGCGGCGTCGCGGTTCGGCGATGGCCGTCGAACGAAGGAGCGTTTCGCGGATGAAAAGAGTTGCGACCGACCTTCTCGGCGTCCGCGCGGCGGCCGGCGCGCTCGTCATCGCCGCGCTCGCGTGGGCGGGCCCCGCGCTTGCGATGGACGCGTCGTTCGACCAGGCGCTGCGCGAGGCCGCTCGCGCTTCCGGCGAGCCGCGCGTGCCGGGCCTCGACATCGTCTACCTGCATCCGCTCGGGGCGCCCGAGCGGGCGAATGCCTGGCGCAACATCATCGTGCATCAAACCGAGGGACCGGCCGGTTCGGCGCGCGGCGGCGCATTGGCGCAGGCGAAGAATCCGACGCGGCGCGGCGTGACGATCTGGGTCGAAACCGACGGCACGGTCTATTGGGCGACGGCGGAGACCGCGATTCCGACGCATGGCGACGGCGCCAATCGCAACGACAACAAATATATCGACAACAGCGCGACCTATCGCGCCGTGCTCAAGCACAATTCCATCGGCGTCGAATTCGCCGGAAATTTCCCCGATGTCGCCGCGCCCGCGACGCCGGCGCAGCGTCAAGCCTGGCTCGTTCTCGCGCGCTTCCTGCAGGAACGCTATGCCATCCCGATCGAGCGCATCTATGCGCACAACTGGATCGACTACAAGGACGCGCGCTATTGCGAGGGCTGCGATCTGGCGATCGCGGCGCGTCGGCTCAATTACGTGCCGACATCCCTTGGCGCGGGGCGTTAGAGCGCGTCGCGAAAAAGCGGAAACCATCCGCGCGACGGGAATTGGCTCTCGGCTCTAAGTCCGGCGCGTGTTCCCGCCGCGCGAGATGGTTCCGTCTTGCCCGGTTGCGCGCCGGCGCGACATAATTTCAGGACCAAAATCACTTCAGGATCGACATCAGCGCGAAGGCCGGATCGGCGGCCTGGTCCGGCGTCGGCGTCGCGCCCTTGTCGAGCAGGCGGCGGGCGGCGACGTGGTCGGCCGGCTTGTTGATGGAGTCGGCGGCGATCATGCGGCCGTCGCGGAAATAGAAGATGGAGAACGCGCCCGACTCAGGCGCGCCGCGCGTGACGATGAGGTCGTGGCCCGCCGACAGGCCGGCCATCTGCAACTTCACGTCGTACTGATCCGACCAGAACCACGGCGCGGCGACGAAAGGCCGCTCATGGCCCGCGAGCCAGGCGGCGCCCGATTTGGCGAGCTCGATCGCGTTCTGCACCGATTCAAGGCGCACGAGTTCGCTCGCGCCGGGAACGCGCCGTGCGACGCAGTCGCCGGCGGCCACGATCCGCGCGTCCGACGTGCGCGCGTGGGCGTCGACCACCACGCCGCGATCACATTCAAGGCCGGCCGCGCGCGCGAGCTCGTCATTGGGAATGACGCCGATGCCGACGACAACGAGATCGGCGGCATGCGCGCGGCCGTCATCGGTCACGACCGCGCCGACGGCCCCATTGCGGCCCTGGAGCGCGGCGACGCGCGCGCCGAAGCGCAAGTCGACGCCATGCGAGCGGTGCAGCGCGGCGAAAAAATCCGAGGTCGGCGGCGCGACGGCGCGGGCCATCAGCCGCGGCAGGGTCTCGAAAACGGTCACGCGCTTGCCGAACTTGCGCGCGGTGGCCGCGGTTTCGAGCCCGATGAAGCCGCCGCCGATGATGGCGACGTCCGACGCGGCCGAGAGCGCGCGGGAAAGCGCGCGCGCGTCATCAAGCGTGCGCAGTTGCATCACGCCGGCGAGCTCCGCGCCGGGAACGGGCAGGGGTCGCGGCCGCGCGCCGGTGGCGAGCACGACGCCCGAATAGGTGAACGCGCGGCCGTCGGCGAGCGTCACACGCCGCGCGGCGCGATCGAGCGCGGCGACGCGCGTGCCGGTGAGAAGCGTGACGCCGGCCCCGGCGATGGTTTCGGCCGAGCGCAGCGTGAGCCTGCTCTCATCGGTTTCGCCGACGAGATATTGTTTGGAAAGCGGCGGACGCTGATAGGGGAGGTGGTTCTCATCACCGATGAGAATGATTTCGTCCGCGACTCCCTCGGCGCGCAGGGATTCGGCGGCCTGCAATCCGGCCTGCCCGGCGCCGACGATGATGATGGGCGCGCCGGCCATCAGCCCTGCGTCTCCGGAACGTGGACGACGAGGCCGTCGAGCGCGGGCGTCACCTTGATCTGGCAGCTCAGGCGGCTGGTTGGCCGCAACTCGGCCGCGACCGAATCGAGCATGGCGATTTCGCCTTCAAGCTTCGGCGGCGATTTGCCGAGGCTCGCTTCATCGATATAGACATGGCAGGTCGCGCAGGCGCACGAACCGCCGCATTCGGCGACGATGCCGACAACGCCGTTGGCGACCGCGCCCTGCATCACCGTCCAGCCATCCGGCACGACGAAGGTCTTCCGCGCGCCGCCGAATTCGACATAGGTGATCGTCGCCATTTCCAGCCTTTCGCGATGGTCCGGGTGTCGACCGAGAATTAGGCCGCCGAGCCGATCGGTTCAAGTCGCGCCCGCGCGAACGCGACGCCTCGCCGCGCGAACGCGGCGCGTCGACACTCGCGTCGGGACGCGAGACGGCTCGCGCGAGGCCTTGCCGCCACGCGGGCAATGCCGCGCGCGGACGAGGGGCGCGCGAAGCTGTTGCCTCTCTCAAATCCGCCATGGACGAATGCGGAAATCGATTGTACTTTTATGACGGTCTTGATCCGAGCAGGGGGCGCGGAGAGTGGGCAAAAATGCCGAGAAGACACCTATTTCGCCGCGATCCGGCCTGAATGACGATTCATCCGTCCCGGTATTTTCCCTTTATGGCGAGTTCGAGCCCGCCGGACGGGTCGAACTGATCCATATCGAGGACATCCGCTCGCGCGGCGAGCGCCATGATTGGCACATCAAGCCGCATCTGCATCGCGGCCTGTTTCAGGTGCTGTTTCTGCTCGACGGCAGCGTCGAGATCGAGGTCGACGGCCGGACGCGCAATGTCGCTTCGCCGGCGGCGGTGACGGTACCGCCCGCGACCGTTCATTCCTTCCGTTTCGATCCCGATCCCGAGGGCTATGTGCTGACGGTCTCGGAGGCGGCGCTGTCGGGGCAGGTGCGCCACCGCGAATTCGTCGACACGCTGCTGATCGCGCCGCAGGTGATCGGCTTCGAATTGATGCCGGACAACGCCCGCCGCATCGCCGTCCTGATGGAGCAGCTCGCGCGCGAGACCGCCGATCAGGCGCCCGGCCGCGCGCTGATGCTCGAATGGCTCGTCAACGCCATCATGCTGATGATCGCGCGCCAGCAGGCGGTTTCCGCGCAATGGGGCATGACCGGACCGCAATTGCGCGAGTTCAACCGCTTCCGCACCCTGGTGGAAAACCACTTCCTCGAACACTGGACCGTGGCGCGTTACGCGCGGGCGCTGGAAACGACCGAGGGGCGGCTCAATCGTCTGTGCCAGGCGATCGCGGGGCAGTCGGCGTTCGAGGTGGTGCAGGCGCGGCTGCTGCTCGAGGCGCAGCGCCGGCTGATCTATGTCGCCGCGCCGATCGCCGAGCTTTCCTTCGAACTCGGCTTCGAGGACCCGGCCTACTTCTCGCGCTACTTCAAGAATCGCGTCGGCATGACGCCGACCATGTTCCGGCGGAAGGAAAAGGTCGCATGAGCGCGATCGTCAGCTATCGCGGCACGGTTCAAACCTGGCATTGCGACCACATGGGCCACATGAATGTGATGTGGTACGTCGGCAAGTTCGACGAGGGAACCTGGGTGTTCTTCACCACGCTCGGGATCACGCCGTCCTACATGCGCGACGAACTCCGCGGCATGTCGGCGGTGCAGCAGAACATCGCCTATCGTCGCGAGGTCATGGCCGGGGAATGCATCGAGGTGAGCACCACGCTCATCGAGATTCGCGAGCGGGTGATCCGCTTCCGCCACGACATGCGCGTGGTGGAGACCGGCGAGATCGCGGCGACCTGCGAACTCACCGGCGTTCATATCGATCGCGCCGCGCGCAAGGCGTGTCCGTTCCCGGAGGCGATCCGCGCGGCGGCGCTGCGCTACCTGCCGGGCTGAGCGCTATTTCGGCTTGAGCTTGAGCGCGGCCGAATTGATGCAGTAGCGCAGGCCGGTGGGATCGGGGCCGTCGTCGAAGACGTGGCCGAGGTGGCCGCCGCATTCGGCGCACAAGACTTCGGTGCGGATCATGCCGTGGCTGGTGTCGCGTTCCTCCGCGATCGCGGCGGCGTCGGCCGGCGCGGTGAAACTCGGCCAGCCGCATCCGGCGTTGAATTTGGTGTCGGATTCAAACAGCGTCGCGCCGCAGCCGGCGCAGACATAGGCGCCCGCGCGCGTCTCGTTTTCATATTCGCCGGAGAAGGGCCGCTCCGTCGCCTTCTCGCGCAGCACGGCGTATTGCATCGGCGTGAGTTCCTCGCGCCATTGCTCGTCCGATTTTTTCATCCGTCCGCTCATATGGGGAACTCCTTGGGGCCTGGGTCCCGGGCGCGGTCCCATTCGCGCGGTCCGCCGCGACAGGTTGGCGCGGCCCCGCGCGCGCGTCAATTCGTCTCCGGGCGCCTTGCTGGCGGGCGCCGTCAGACGACGATGCTCAGCCGCCGCGCCGCGCGGGTGATGCCGGTATAGAGCCAGCGCGCGCGGCTGTCCTGGAAGGCGAAGCTTTCGTCGAACAGCACGACGTCGTCCCATTGCGAGCCCTGCGCCTTGTGAACGGTGAGCACATAGCCGAAATCGAATTCGTCATAGGGCTTGCGATTGTCCCAGGGCAGTTGATCGATCGTGCCGTCGAAGCATTCCGGCCGCACCGTGACCTTCACCGGCTTGGCGCGCGCGCTTCCGGTCTCCTCGTCGGGAACGAGGCGCATGGTGATGAGGCGCGATTTCGACGCGGCGCGCTCGCGCACCTTCCACAAGCCGCCGTTGAACAGCATCTTGCGGCGATTGTTGCGCAGGCACACCAACCGGTCGCCGGCTATCGGCAGCGGATCGTCGATGCCGAGGCGCTCGCGCAGGCGCTTGTTGTAGGCGCGGCGCGTGGCGTTGCGGCCGACCAGCACCTGATCGGCGGCGGGCACGCGTTCCGGATCGAGCCCGTCGCGCGGAACGACGTCGCTTTCGCCGTAACGGCCGATTTCGAGCGCGCGGCCCTCGCGCACGTCCATCGACATCCGCACGATCGGATTGTCCCGCGCCTGGCGGTGCACTTCGGTGAGCATCGCGTCGGGCTCGGCCTCGGTGAAAAAACCGCCGCCGGAAATCGGCGGCAATTGAGCCGGATCGCCGAGCACGATCAGCGGCACGCCGAAGGAGAGCAGATCGCGGCCGAGCTCGGCGTCGACCATCGAGCATTCGTCGATGATGATGAGCTTGGCCTTGGAGGCGGGCGCGTCGTCCCAGAGCTCGAAACTCGGCTGCTCCTCGCCGGTCTCGCGCGCGCGGTAGATCAGCGAATGGATGGTGGTGGCGCCGTCGCAGCCGCGCCCGCGCATCACCTGCGCCGCCTTGCCGGTGAAGGCCGCGAATTTCACCTCGCCGTCGACATCGGCGGCGATGTGGCGCGCGAGCATGGTCTTGCCGGTGCCGGCATAGCCGAACAGGCGAAAAATTCGCGCCGCCTCGCCGCGCGCCGCCCGCGCCGCGCGCAGCCACGTCGCCACCGCCTTCAGCGCGGCGTCTTGATGCGGAGAGAAAACGGGCATGGGCGGCGTCTATCCACGCGCGGCGAAGCGGCGACGATGATTCGGATCGCTCACGCTGGCGGATGGGCGCCGGAATGGCAAGGGGAGGACGCGCGGCGCCATTCCTTGCCGCTCCGGTCGCGGGAGAGCGGACCGGGCGGACGCCGCGTGAGCGAGGCGGGCGAGGGGGCCCGGCCGCTGCGAGGGTGCCTTAGTCGTCCGTCTTGTCCTCGGCCTTGCCGCCGATCTGCTTGAGCTTGGCGAAGACCGCGTCGACGTTGAGGTCGCGGCCCTTCGCGGCTTCGGCGGCGGCTTCGGCTTCCGCCTCCCGCGCGGCGGTCGTTTCGGCGGCCGGCAGCAGCGTCGCCCCGCCATAGACCTTGTCGGTCGGCTTTTCCTTGGCGGCGCGGCTGACCTCGAAATCGAGGTCGATCTGCGAGCACAGGCCGAGCGTCACGGGGTCGAGCGGGGTGAGTGTCGAGGCGTTCCAATGGGTGCGGTCGCGGATCGACTGGATTGTGGTCTTGGTCGTCCCGACAAGGCGCATGATCTGGCTGTCCTTGATCTCGGGATGGTTGCGCACCAGCCAGAGAATGGCGTTGGGCCGATCCTGGCGGCGCGAGACCGGGGTGTAACGCGGCCCCTTCTTGCGCTTGGCCTCTGGCAGGCGCGTCTTCTGGTCGGCGAGCCGCAGCCGGTGGTTGACGTCGGCCTCCCCGAGCTGGATTTCCTCGCGGGTCAACTGGCCGGTCGAAATCGGATCGAGGCCCTTGATGCCCTGGGCGGAATCGCCGTCGGCGATCGCCTTGATCTCCAGGGGGTGCATCTTGCAGAAATCGGCCACCTGGTCGAACGACAAAGCGGTATTGTCGAGGAGCCACACGGCGGTCGCCTTCGGCATCAGCGGTGCATTGCTCACGGGTAAAATCTCCCTTGCGCTTCGCCCGCCTTTTCGGGAGGCGAAGCCGACTGGTCATCGGTGATGACGGAAAACTGACCGGAATATAGTCGCTCAGGGGTTATCGGCGCAATGGGGCAGAACCCGCCCTTGACAGGGTGCGCGCGCTAGCCCAAGCCGATGACGCGGCGGCGGAATTTCCTTATTTTGGCGTGGCCCGCCCTTGTCGCGGCGCCAGGAAACGGCCACCTCATGCAAGCCAAGCCACCCCTTGCGGTCTATCTTTGTTCGCCGCGCGGCTTCTGCGCCGGGGTGGTGCGGGCCATCGACATGGTCGAGCGGGCGCTCGAGATCCACGGCCCGCCGGTCTATGTGCGCCACGAGATCGTCCACAACCGCTTCGTGGTCGACGGACTGCGGGCGCGGGGCGCCGTTTTCGTCGACGAACTCGACGAAATTCCGCCGACCGAGGCGCCGGTCATCTTCTCCGCCCATGGCGTGCCCAAATCGGTGCCGCTGGAGGCCGCGCGGCGCGGCTTCCTCGCGCTCGACGCGACTTGCCCGCTGGTGACGAAGGTCCACCGCGAGGCCGAGCTGCATCACCGTCGCGGCCGGGAAGTCGTGCTGATCGGCCATGCCGGGCACCCCGAGGTCGTCGGCACCATGGGCCAGTTGCCGCGGGAAGCGGTCGCGCTGGTCGAGACGCTTGATGACGCGATGGCGTTCACGCCGCGCGATCCGGGACGGCTCGCCTACGTCACGCAAACGACCTTGTCGCTCGACGACGCCGCCGACATCGTGGCCTGTCTGAAGCGACGCTTTCCCGACATCGTCGCGCCGCACCGCGAGGACATCTGCTTCGCCACCACCAACCGCCAGCACGCGGTCAAGGACGTGGCGCCGAAAGTCGACGCCATGATCGTGGTCGGCGCGCCCAACTCGTCGAATTCGCAGCGCCTGCGCGAGGTCGCCGAACGCGCGGGGTGTTCGCGCGCGGTGCTGGTCCAGCGCGTCGACGATATCGACTGGAACGATTTCGCCGGCATCTCGCGGCTCGGCGTCACCGCCGGCGCGTCGGCGCCCGAGGTTCTGGTCGAGGAGATTCTCGCCGCGTTCGGCGCGCGCTTCTCGATCACCATGGCGCCGGTCGAGGGCGAGAAGGAAGGCGTCTATTTTCCATTGCCGAAGTCGTTGCGGCGCGACAACGCGGCCGAGTGAGGGGGCATGGCGGTCTATACGGACGTAGCGGTCGACGAATTGTCGGCGTTTCTCGGCGGCTATGAGCTCGGCGAGCTCCTGTCCTACAAGGGGATCGCCGAGGGCGTCGAGAATTCCAATTTCCTCGTCCATACCGGACGCGGCTATTTCATCCTGACGCTCTACGAAAAGCGCGTGGCGTCGAACGATCTTCCGTTCTTCCTGTCGCTGATGGCCCATCTCGCCGCGCGCGGCATCAATTGTCCGTTGCCGGTGCTCGACCGGCAAGGCAAGGCGCTGGGCGAACTCGCCGGGCGACCGGCCGCGATCATCAATTTTCTCGAGGGTATGTGGCCGCGCCGGCCGAACGCGACGCAATGCGCCGAGGTCGGACGGGCGCTCGCGCTGATGCACGTGGCCGGACTCGATTTCGCGATGACGCGTCCGAACACACTATCGGTCGCGGGCTGGCGGCGCCTGTTCGGCGCGATCGAGCCGCGCGCCGACGCCGTGCAGCCGGGCCTGAAGGCATTCATCGCCGGAGAGATGGAGCATCTGGAAAAACGCTGGCCGACCGACCTGCCCACCGGCATCATTCACGCCGACCTGTTCCCGGACAATGTGTTCTTTCTCGCCGACCGGCTGTCGGGGCTGATCGATTTCTATTTCGCCTGCACCGACATTCTCGCCTACGATCTCGCCATCTGCATCAACGCCTGGTGCTTCGAGCCCGATCACGCTTTCAACGTGACCAAGGCGCGGGCGCTGCTCGCCGCCTATCATCGGCACCGCCCGCTGTCGCGGCCGGAGCAGGACGCGCTGCCGCTGCTGGCGCGCGGCGCGGCGATGCGCTTCCTGCTGACCCGCCTGACGGACTGGTTGAACGTACCCGCCGGCGCGCTCGTCAAGCCCAAGGACCCCATGGAATATGTCCGCAAATTGCGATTTCATCAGTCGGTTTCGAACTTGCGGGACTACGGTCTCGACACCGCG
Source organism: Xanthobacteraceae bacterium (assembly GCA_041918675.1). GTDB lineage: Bacteria > Pseudomonadota > Alphaproteobacteria > Rhizobiales > Xanthobacteraceae > SCUB01. Next base: position 40,393 of record JAYRVF010000013.1, on the reverse strand, counting down.
AACGTGGTGTCGTAGTCGAAAATCGCGGCGAACGTGACGGCGCGGGCGAGAACGCATCGTGACCGCGAAAGTCGCCGTTTTTGCCCGCCGGATGGCGGGTCGCATGCCGGGGTTGGGGCAATGTTACGCGTGGGAGGAAAGGTCGTGAAAAAGAAGACAGCGCAAGCATTCGGAATGATCGCCGCCTTGGCGATCGGCGTGGCAACGATCGGAGCGGCGTCAGCCCAGACCGCGCCGGCGCCGGCGCAGTTATACGGGGCGATCGCCTTCACGGCGGACGGTTCCTATTCGACGGCATGGAAGCAGGCATCGAAGGCCGAGGCCGAAGCCGACGTGGCCAAGCGCTGCGCCAAATTCGGTCGCGGCGCGTGCGAGGTCGTCGGCTTCAGCGGCGCGGTCTGCGCGGCGCTCGCCACCTATATCGGCGCGCATTCGGGCCGCCGCTACAAATTGTCGTTCACCGGCGGCGGCACCACCTCGCCGGAAGCGCAGCGCGCGGCGATGGATCGTTGCAACGCCGACAAGCGCACGCGGCAGCGCTGCCAGTTGCGCACCGTCGTGTGCGGTGACGGACGTTAGCTACCGGCCGAGGGCGGCCCGGCCGGAGGCGCGATCCGCGTGAGTCTTCCGCACGTCATCATCCACACCGACGGGGCCTGCTCCGGCAATCCCGGCCCCGGCGGGTGGGGCGCGATCCTCAAATTCGGCGTGGTGGAAAAGGAACTCAAGGGCGGCGAAAGCCAGACCACCAACAACCGCATGGAGTTGATGGCCGCGATCGTCGCGCTCGAGGCGCTCACGCGCGATTGCGAGGTCGATCTCTATACCGACAGCCAGTATCTGCGCGGCGGCGTGACGGCGTGGATCCACAACTGGAAGCGTAACGGTTGGCGCACGGCCGACCGCAAGGCGGTCAAGAACGTCGACCTGTGGCGGCGCCTGGAGGCGGCGTTGGCGCGCCACCAAATCCGCTGGCACTGGGTACGCGGCCATTCCGGCCACGACATGAATGAGCGCGCCGACCAGCTCGCGCGCGAGGGGCTCGCCGAGGCCCGCTGAGTGGAGCGATCCTGGAACGCCCAGGCGACGGGCGCGCGCGCCGCCTCGAACGACGAACCCCGCCACGACGCGTCATGGCGGGGCTTCATGGGACCCAAGCGGGAGCGCGCGCCGCGTCGGCGCGGCTTTCTCAGAGCTGCTTGAGCAAATCGTCGCCGCCGGACTTTTCGACCGCGCCCGGATTGTCCTCGACGTTGAGCGCCTTCACCACGCCGTCGGAAACGAGCATGGAATAGCGGCGCGAGCGCAGGCCGAGGCCGCCTGCGCTGAGGTCGATGTCGAGCCCGGTCGCCTTGGCGAAGTCGCCGTTGCCGTCGGCGAGAAACTCGACCTGATTTTTCTGATCGGTGTCGCGCTTCCAGGCGTTCATGACGAACACGTCGTTGACCGCGGTGACGGCGATGGTGTGGACGCCCTTGGCCTTGAGCGCGTCGGCGTGCAGGGTGATGCTCGGCATGTGCATCTTCTGGCAGGTGTTGGTGTAGGCGCCGGGCATCGCGAATAGCGCGACCACCTTGCCCTTGAAGATGTCGTCGCGTGATTTCACCACCGGGCCTTCCGGCGACATCACGCGAAACTTCACATCTGGCAGTTGATCACCGACCTTGATCGTCATTGCATTCTCCTGGAATTGGCGAAGGGGCGATTCATAGCCATGGGTGGGACTTTTGACAATTCGCATTTCCGCGCCGGCATGGGCGCGCGGGCGCTATTTCATCGTCACCGCGACGTCATGGGCGGCGCCGGAGCCCACCAGGGTGAGCCGGAATTCGGTCCCGCTGATCGAGGCGCCGGCCGGAACGTCGTCGATGTCGAAGGCGAATTGGCGAGCGCCCGCCGCGCTCGCGCCGATCTGGGTCGGCACCGACACAACCCAATCCGGCGTCGGCCCCTCGGCGAAAAGGTCGACCGCGGCATTGTCGGGCGCCGCGACCATGACGGTAACGCGGCGCTTGACGGGGTCGAAGGCGACGGCGCGGACGGCTGGCGGAGCGGCATCGCCGACATTGGCGGGCGTCGGGACGCTGGCGAGCGCCGCGGCGAGCGCGGCGTCCTGACTTCCGCTGGCCATGGCGAAGGCGATTTCCGCCGAGGCGTCGACCGGAACGCACAGTTTTTCACAGACCGCGTAATTCACGTCCGCGCGCAGGACGACCGGCTTGGCGGCGTCCTTCGGCACGACGCGCAGGGGCAGAATCACCCCACCGAGATAGCCGATCGAAAAGCCACCCGCGCCGTCGGCGAATTTCACCGGCGCGGGCCACAACACGGTCACCGTGGCGATATTCTCCGAGCGGGAAAAATCGAAGCGCGGCGGCACGCCGGAATCGCCGGGCGCGCGCCAATAGGTCTTCCAGCCGGGCTGGGGCTTGATCTCGATGCCGCCGATGAGGATGCGATCGGATCCCATGCGCGTGCCCGCGAGCAGCCGGGCCGCGCTGTAATTGTCGCGTACCCAGGCCGACGCGTCCTGCGCGCGGGCCGGTTCGCCGGCGGCCGGAACAAGCGCGGCGAGCGCCATTGCGATCGCGGCGCGGCGCGCATATTTAGGAATTGATCGTAACACAATCATATTTCCTCCTTAGCGCGAGACCCGGGGTGGAACTAGCGAATTGTGCGTGATCGGCGCGTGAGCGGCGCGAGCGGCGCCGCCGCCCGGGCAACGCGCCTGATCGACACGCTCGATTGACGCGCTCGATTGACACACTGAAACCACACGCCCAGGATAAACAGCTAGGAGGCGGGGACTTTCGAACGATGGCCAAGGCACGCAAGACCACGCAATTCGGATCGCCGCGCGCGTCGGGCGGCGGCGGCGAGGGATATCTCGACGGCCAGATGCTGATCGCGATGCCGCTGATGCAGGACGAACGCTTCGCCCGCTCGCTGATCTTCCTGTGCGCGCATTCGGCCGACGGCGCCATGGGCATCATCGTCAACCAGCAGGCCGGCAGCATCGATTTTCCCGAGCTGTTGGCGCAGCTCAACATCATCGACACCGAGCAGTCGATCACGCTGCCCGAAAAGGCCGAGTCGATGAAGGTGCTCAGGGGCGGACCGGTCGAGCCGGGGCGCGGCTTCGTGCTTCATTCCAGCGATTTTTTCATCGAGAATTCCACCCTGCCGATCGACCGGGACATTTCGTTGACGGCCACGCTCGACATTCTCAAGGCGATCGCCAACGGCGCGGGTCCGCGGCGGGCGATCCTGGCGCTCGGCTATGCCGGCTGGGCGCCCGGCCAGCTCGAGAACGAAATCCAGCACAATGGCTGGCTGCATTGCGCCGCCGACCCCGACCTCGTCTTCGGCGGCGACATCGACAACAAATACGAGCGGGCGTTGCGCAAGCTCGGCATCGAGCCGGCGATGCTGTCGAACGAAGCCGGTCACGCCTGAACGCGCGGGCGCGGCGTTACCGCGCCGGTTCGACGTGGGCGTCCTGTAGCATGCGCTGCGCCGCGGCCGCGGCCACCGGCTCTCCGAACACGAAGCCCTGCGCGTATTCGCAGCCGAGCTGAAACAATTCGACCGCGTCGGAATCGGTCTCCGCGCCCTCGGCCACCACGTCCATGCCGAGATCGTGCGCGAGCGCGATGATCGATTTGAGGATCACCGGGCGGGTGCCGCGCGTGGTGGTGCGCACGAAGGATTGATCGATCTTGATCGTGTCGAACGGGAAGCGCTGCAGATAGGACAGCGACGAGTAGCCGGTGCCGAAATCGTCGAGCGCGAGCCCGGCGCCGAGTTCCTTGATGCGGTGGAGCATCTGCGCGGCGTGTTCGGGATTGTCCATCACCAGCGATTCGGTGAGTTCGAGCTTGAGCGTGCCGCGCGCGATCGCCGAACGCGACATCACGGTGCGCAGATCGTGGATCAAGTCGTGGCGCAGAAGCTGGCGCGATGAGATGTTGACGCTGACGAAGATCGGCGTGCGCGTGCGCATGCCGCGTTGCCAGGCGCCGAGTTGGCGCGCGGCGCGGTCGACCACGAGCATGCCGAGATCGACGATCAGGCCGATTTCCTCGGCGATGGAGATGAATTCGATCGGCGACATGCGGCCGAGCTTGGGATGATCCCATCGCGCCAGCGCCTCGAAGCCGGCGATGGCGCGGTCTTCCAGCCGGATGATCGGCTGATACAGGATGACGATCTCCTCGCGCTCGATCGCGCGGCGCAGGTCGGATTCGAGCGTCAGGCGATCGGATTTGCGCGCGCGCATGGCCGCCTTGTAGACGTCGATGCGGTCGCCGCCGATGCGCTTGGAATGATACATCGCCAGTTCCGCGTCCTTGACGATGTCCTCGGTCAGGGGCGCCTCGGGGTCGCATAGCGCCAGACCGATCGAGGCAGTGAGGAAGATCTCGCGCTCGTTGAACGCGACCGGGGCGCGGATGGTCTTGCGGATCGTCTCGGCGAAGGCGGTGATGCGCGAGGGGTCGCTCTCCGACAGCAGGATCAGGCCGAACTGGTCGCCGGTCAGCCGCGCCAGCGTGTCCTGCGGCTTGAGCACGCGCGTCAACCGGCGCGCCAGCGTCATCAGGATCGAATCGCCCGCGCCGATGCCGACCGAATCATTGACCTGCTTGAAGCGGTCGAGGTCGATCACCATCACCGTCGGTCGGATGTTGGGGTTGGTCTTGGCGAACACCGAGGCGGCGTTGAGGCGGTCGAGGAACAATTGCCGGTTGGGCAGTCCGGTCAGATTGTCGTGGACCGAATCATGGAGCAGGCGCTCTTCCGCGTTCTTGAATTCGGTCACGTCGGTGAGCGTGCCGACGACGCGGGCGACCTCGCCGTCGGAGCCGACCACCGGCCGCGCCTTGAGCGAGAACCACATGAAATGGCCGTCGGGGGTGCGCAGGCGGAAGTCCTGCACCAGGCGGCCGCGACGCTGGTCGAGCACGCTGTCGAGCGCGGCGCGGAAACGGTCCTGGTCGAGCGGATGCAGGATCTCCAGCCAGGACGCGGCCGGACCTTCGAGCGTGCCGCGCTTAAGGCCCAGCAGGCTTTCGGTTTCGGGGCTGGTGAAGACCTTGTCGGCGGAAACGTCCCAGTCCCAGATCAGGTCGCCCGAGCCGGTCAGCGCCAGCGCGCGGCGCTCGACATCGGAAACGACGCCCTGCGACATGCCGCCGGCGAAGGCGTGCTGCATGACCGTGAACCCGATCAGCATGACGATGAGCACCAGGCCGCCGAGCAGCGCTGGGCCGACAATGTCGTTCTGCACCGCGCCGGCGATCGTCATGCTCGCGGCGCCGACCCAAACGAGCAGCAGCAGCCAGGTCGGAATCAACAGCACCGCGCGGTCGAAGCCGTGGGTCGACAGATAGACGATCAGGCCGAATCCGAACACCGCGATCGCGGCGAGGGACGCGCGCGCGATGCCGGAGGCGACCGCCGGATCGAACAGCGCGAGCGCCACCAGCGAGCCGAGGAACGCGAGCCAGCCGAAGGTGATGTGCGAATAGCGCACATGCCAGCGACTGAGATTGAGATAGGCGAACAAGAAGACGAGCAAAGTGGCGGCGAGAATGGCCTCGGTCGAGGCGCGCCAGACGCGTTCGACGCCCGACGACATTTCGAAAACCTTGCCCCAGAAACCGAAATCGACGCCGATATAGATCAGCACCGCCCAGGCGAGACCGGCGGCGGCCGGAAACATCGCGCTGCCCTTGACCACGAACAGGATCGTCAGCACCAGCGCGAGCAGGCCCGAAATGCCGATGACGATGCCGTGGTAGAGGGTGAAGGAGTTGATCTTGTCCTTGTAGGCGTCGGGTTCCCACAAATAGAGCTGCGGAAGCTTGTCGCTGCGCAGCTCCATCACGAAGGTGATGACGGCGCCGGGATCGAGCGTGATGCGGAAGATGTCGGCGGTGGCGCTGTCCTGGCGTTCGGGCCGGTCGCCGATGCTCGGCGTGATGGCGACGACGCGCGACAGGCCGAGATCGGGCCATAGCAGGCCGGAGGCGACCATGCGGTAATGCGGCACGACGATGAGGCGGTCGAGCTGATCGTCGGAATTGTTAGAGAGCGCGAACACCGCCCAGTTGGAACCGCCCTCGCGGGCGCGGACCTCGATGCGGCGGACGATGCCGTCGGTGCCTTGCGCGGTCGAGACCTGGATGCGGTCGCTGTCGGTTTTCTGCAAGTCGATGACGGATGTCAGATCGAGCGCGGGCGCGTCGGGGCGCACCGTCACCGCGTCGACGGCATGCGCGGACCGGCCGCCGGCAAGAACGGCGGCAAGCAAGGCCAAAGCCAGGATGCTTCTGGTCAGTCGCAAGCCTCGTTCCCGATCTATCCGTTTGATCCGCCCGCCCTCCGGGGGCAGGGGCCATTGATGCCATGAAAGCGAAGTAAAACCAAGGGCTTCCAACCGCTCACGGGCAAGTCATGAGAGCAGCAGAATCTTGCCGATATGATGGCTCGTCTCCATCCTTGCATGGGCCGCGGCCGCCTCGGCGAGCGCAAATGCGCTGTCGATGACCGGGCGCGCCTTGCCCGAGGCGACGAGCGGCATGGCGTTGGCCGCGACCGCGCGCGCGATCGCCGCCTTGTCGGCGACCGAGCGCGAACGCAGCGTCGAGCCGGTATGGGTCAGGCGCTTGAGCATCAGGCGGCTGAAATCGACGCTCGCCCGCCCGCCGGCCTGAATGGCGATCTGCACGACGCGGCCGTCGACGGCGGCGGCCTCGTAATTGCGCTCGATGTAGTCGCCGCCGACCATGTCGATGATGAGGTTGACGCCGGTCTTGCCGGTGGCGGCCTTGACCACGGCGACGAAGTTCTCGGTTCGATAATTGATGGCGCGATCGGCGCCGAGCGCGACGCAGGCGCGGCACTTTTCATCCGTGCCCGCCGTCACGAACACGGTCGCGCCGAAGGCCTTGGCGAGCTGGATCGCCGTGGTGCCGATGCCCGAGGAGCCGCCATGCACCAGCACGCTCTCGCCGGCCTTCAGGCCGCCGCGCTCGAACATGTTGTGCCAGACGGTGAAGAAGGTCTCCGGGATCGCGGCCGCGTCCTTGAGCGCGAGGTTCGCCGGCACCGCGAGGGCGTGGGTCTCATGCGCCACGCAATATTCGGCGTAGCCTCCGCCCGAGACCAGCGCGCAGACGCGGTCGCCGAGATTCCAGCGCGTGGCGTGCGCGCCGCGCGCCACCACCTCGCCGGCGACCTCCAGCCCGGGAATGTCGCTTGCCCCGGGTGGGGGCGGATAAAGCCCCATGCGCTGCATCACGTCGGGACGATTGACGCCGCTGGCCGCGACCTTGATCAGGATCTCGCCCTCGCCGGGCACCGGCAATGGTCGCCGCGACGGTACGAGTACGTGCGGTCCGCCCGGTTCGCGAATGGCGATCGCGGTCATTTCGTGCGGGAGCTTGTTCATCCGGCATCCTTGCGGCAAAATCGAACTCGCGAATTCACGAAACAAATCGCCGAACATATCGGCGCGCCGACCGCGCCGGCCGATCGCCAAGGGAACTTGTCACGAAAGGACTTAGTCTTGTTGCGGAAAACTGGCAATCGGCCAAGATCGAACAGCATTAACCGGCCCTCGCCGCGCGCCGCGCCCGGCGGGAAAACCGCCCGCGACAGGTAACCCGCGCCGCGCGCCCCGCGACGGATGAACACGAGCAAGCCATGGCCATCGAGGAAGACGACAAACCGCGCCGCAAGACCGCGCACGAATTCGGGCAGGACCTCTCCACGCTTTCGGTGGAGGAACTCGACGAGCGGATCGAAATGCTCAAGGGCGAAATCGCGCGATTGACCACGGCCTTGACGATGAAGCGCGCCACGCGCGACGCCGCCGACAAGCTGTTCAAGTCGTGAAGCGGGCGCCGCCAGCGCGCCGGTCACGCGAAAAATTTGGTTTATTTACGTCGGGTTAAGCTTTCTCCTTCATTACTGTTGGCGTCCATCTTCTGGACATCGAGTGGCTCCTGTCCACTCTGTTTGACGCCTCCCTGTTATCAACTTTAAAGCCGCCGGCAACGGCGGCTTTTTTTTGCCCTCGGCGGGGGCTCGCCCCGCGCCGTGCGCGGGCATCTGGGCGGCGGAAACCATATTGGCGCATTCCCGTTCAAGCCGCTGGACTCGCGGCGGGCGCGGAGTCAATCTTTTGTTCACCATAGCTATGCGTGAATGTTGCGTGAGGCGTTAACCATGTCCGACCAGAATTTGCGTGGGTCCAAGCTCGTGTCATTTGGCGAGCGGCTCGCCAGTTCGGCGAACTTCTCCGGCCTGTTTCGCGAGGGCATGGATCTGATCGAGGAGACGGCGGTCTATCTCGACGGGCAGGGGCGCGCCGAAGCCAAGGCGCTCGATCGTTCCGCCAGCCTTTCCTACGCCACCGAAAGCATGCGGCTGACGACGCGTCTGATGCAGCTCGCTTCCTGGCTGCTGCTGCATCGCGCGGTCAAGGAAGGCGAGATGACGCTCGCCCAGGCCAACCGCGACAAGACCAAGGTCAAGCTCAACGCGCCCGAGCCGGGCGCGGCCGAAACGGTCGCCCGTCTGCCCGAGGCGCTGCGCGATCTGATCACGCGCTCGATGGCGCTGCAGGCGAGCGTGAAGCGGCTCGACTCGACGTTGCACGCCGCGCCGGCCGAGAAGCCCGTCGGCGCCCCGAACTCGGTCGAGAGCCAGATGGGCAAGCTGCGCGCCGCGTTCGAGCCGGCCAACCCGCCGAGCCCGTTCGGTCTGAAATCCTGAAAGCAAAACCGCCTCCCGTTGGCGGGAAGCGGTTGATGGGATGACGGCGTGGGAAGCTTGGTCGCGCGCCGCGCACGGCGCCTGTTCGTCGGCGCCGCGTTCCTGGCGCCTATTTCTTCGCCTCTTCCTTGAGGAAGCCGGAGAACTTCTTCTGGAAGCGCGACAGCCGTCCGCCGCGATCGATGAGCTGCTGCTGTCCGCCCGTCCAGGCCGGATGCGACTTGGAATCGATGTCCAGGTTCATCGTGTCGCCTTCCTTGCCCCAGGTCGAGCGCGTCACGAATTCGGTACCGTCGGTCATCTGGACCTTGATGGTGTGGTACTTCGGATGGATATCGGCTTTCATCGCAAATGACCTTCGACACCGGTGGCCCGGCGTATCGTCGTTTCGGGAATGCGGGTTCGCGGGGTCTATAGCCCACGCCGCCCAGCGAGACAAGCGCGGCTCGGATTGCTAATCCCGCCGGGGCAGGGCATATGGGGCGATCCCGGCGAGGCGGTCGGGCGGGCGGGCGTCTGATGAATATTATCGAGAAGAATCAAGGCAATGTGGGGTCGTCGCCGTCGACCCCGGCCGCGTCCGTGCCGGCGATGGAGACCGGCGGCCAGCCCGCCGCGACGCCCGCGCCGGCGGGCGGAAGCGCGCGTCTGCGGCCCCTCGTCGCTCTTGTTCCCTATGTCGGGCGTTATCGCTGGAAGGCGCTCGCCGCGCTCGGCGCGCTGATCGTGGCGTCGGTGGCGACGCTCGCGGTTCCGGTCGCCGTGCGGCGGATGATCGACAACGGCTTTTCCAGCGAACGGGTCGGCCTGATCGACCAGTATTTCGCGGTCATGATCGGGGTCGTCGGCGTGCTCGCGGTGGCGAGCGCGCTGCGCTACTACCTCGTCATCTCGCTCGGCGAGCGGGTCGTCGCCGATCTGCGCGCCGACGTGTTCCGCCACGTCACGCGGCTGTCGGCGAGCTTCCACGATACCGCGCGCGCCGGCGAATTACTTTCGCGCCTGACCGCCGACGCCACCCAAATCAAGTCCGCGGTCGGCGCGTCGGCCTCGATCGCGCTGCGCAACATCATGTTGTTCGTCGGCTCGGCGACGATGATGGTCGTCACCAGCGCGCGCCTGTCCGGCCTCGTGCTCGCGGTCATTCCGATCATCGTCATTCCGCTGGTCGGGTTCGGGCGCATGGTGCGACGCCGCTCGCGCGCGGCGCAGGACACGCTCGCCGACGCCTCCGCCTACGCCGCCGAGCTGATCGGCGCGATGCGCGCGGTGCAGGCCTATACCAACGAGACGCTCGCCGGCGGACGTTTCGCCGATTCGATCGAGCGCGCCTATCTCGGCGCGATCTTCTCCACGCGGGCGCGGGCGGTGCTCACCGCCGTCATCATCTTCCTCGCCGCCGGCAGCGTCGTCGTCATTCTCTGGATCGGCGCGCAGGACGTGCTCACCGGCCGCCTGACCGCGGGCACGCTCAGCCAGTTCGTGCTGTTCGCGATTTTCGCGGCGAGCGGGCTCGGCCAGCTCTCCGAGGTGTGGGGCGAGCTGTCGCAGGCCGCCGGCGCTTCCGAGCGGCTCACCGAACTCCTCGCCATCAAGCCCGACATCGTCGCGCCGGAACATCCGGTGCCGATGCCCGTGCCGGCGCGCGGCGCGGTCGCTTTCAGCGACGTGCATTTCGCCTATCCCGGACGGCCCGAGGTCGAAATCCTTCACGGCGTCACCGTCGCGGTCGCGCCCGGCGAGCGCGTCGCGATCGTGGGCCCGTCGGGGGCGGGCAAGAGCACGATGTTCCACCTGCTGCTGCGCTTCTACGACCCCACGCGCGGATCGATCGCGCTCGACGGCGTGCGCCTGACCGACGTCGATCCGATCGAGGCGCGCGCGCGCATCGCGCTGGTGCCGCAGGATGTGGTGATCTTCTCGGGCAGCGTCGCGGAGAACATCCGCTTCGGGCGGCCGGACGCGTCCGACGCCGATGTCGTGCGCGCGGCCGAACTCGCCCAGGCGACCGAATTCATCAATCGCCTGCCGCAGGGCATGGAAACGCCGGTCGGCGAGCGCGGCATCACGCTTTCCGGCGGCCAGCGCCAGCGCATCGCCATCGCGCGCGCCATCCTGCGCGAGGCGCCGCTGCTCCTGCTCGACGAGGCGACCTCCGCGCTCGACGCCGAAAGCGAGACGCTCGTGCAATCGGCGCTCGAAACGCTGATGCGCCAGCGCACGACGCTGGTCATCGCCCACCGGCTCGCCACGGTGCTGTCCTGCGACCGCATCGTGGTGATGGACCAGGGCCGCGTCGTCGAGGAGGGCACGCATGCCTCGCTCGTGGCGGCGAACGGCCTTTACGCGCGGCTGGCGCGGCTGCAATTCAAGGGAACGTGACGCGCGCCCTGGGCGGCTCGCGCCGCGGGCGCGGCCATCGGCTCACGCGCGCCCGACCGTCAGCCAGCGCATGTGATAGACCGGAGCGCCCGAGCGCTCGTTGACGTCGACGCCGCAAATCGAAAATCCATGCTTTTCGTAGAATCGGATCGCGCGGGCATTGTCCTGGTTGACGTGCAGGTCGATGCCGTGGGGCGAGGCCGATTTCGCCGCCTCGATCAGTTCCGTGGCGACGCCCAGGCCCTGAAAGCCGACCCCGGCGATGATCTGGTCGAGATAGCCGGTCTCCGGATCGACCACCACGAAGCCGGCGATGCTCGGCCCGATCCGCGCGACGATCACGCGCGCGCCGGCGTCGAGATGGGCTTGCATGCGGTCGATGAACCATGTCCGCCGCGCGTCGAAGTCGATCGTGGGGACGGTGGCCTTCCAGGTCACCACCCACAGATCGGCGATTTCGCGCATGTCGGCGGGCAGCATGTCCCGCAACACGAGGTCGCAATGCACGGCGAGGTTCACCGTTCGGTCAGCTTGAGTTCAATCCGGCGGTTGCGGCGGAACGCCTCCTCGGTCCTGTCGGTGTCGATCGGCTGAAACTCGCCGAACCCGGCCGCGACCAGGCGCTGCGGCGAGACCCCCTTGCCGATCATATACTGCACGACCGAAATCGCGCGCCCGGCCGACAATTCCCAGTTCGAGGGGAACTGCGGATTGGCGATCGGCCGCACGTCGGTGTGGCCGTCGACACGCAGCACCCAGGCGATCTCGGATGGGATTTGCTTTTCCAGTTCGATCAGCGCGCCGGCGAGCTTGTCGAGTTCGAGGCGTCCCTCGGGCAGGAGCGCGGCCTGTCCGGGATCGAAGAACACCTCCGAGGGGAACACGAAGCGATCGCCGACGACGCGGATGTCCGGGCGGTTGGCGAGGATCGCGCGCAGACGGCCGAAGAATTCGGAGCGATAGCGCGACAGTTCCTGCACGCGCTGGGCGAGCGCGACGTTGAGACGCTGGCCGAGATCGGTGATGCGGGCCTGCGATTCCTTGTCGCGCTTCTCGGAGGCTTCGAGCGCGTCCTGCACGGCGGCGAGCTGGCGGCGCAGCGCCGCGATCTGCTGGTTGAGCAGCTCGACCTGCGACAGCGCGCGCGCGGAGACCTGCTTTTCCGAATCGAGCGCCTTCGACAGCTCCACCGCGCGGCCGGCCATTCCGGCGGCGGCCAGTCCGTCATAGAGGCCCTTGACGCGGTCGCGCTCGCTCTCGGCGGCGGTAAGATTGGCGCGCATGGCCGCCAACTGCTCCTCGACGTCGGACCGCGTCGACTTCTCCAGCGCCAGGAGATCGGTGAGCTGGGCGATCTGGGCGGTCAGCCGCTCCAGCGCTTTTTCCTTGCCGGTGACTTCCTGCGACAGGAAGAACTGCACGACGACGAAGACCGACAACAGGAACACGATGCCGAGCACCAGCGTCGACAGCGCGTCGACGAAGCCCGGCCAGTAGTCGAAGCCGCGATCGCCGCGGCGCGCGCGGGCAAGCGCCATCGCCTAGCTCCTCTCCGCGGCGCGCGCGATGATCTCAAGCAGCTTGCGGATTTCGGTGTTCTGCTGCCCCTGGGCGTCGGCCCAGTCGCGGATAAGCTGCTGTTCGCTGCGCATGTGATGGACGAGGCCCTGGATCGCCTCGGCGAGATTGGCCATGGCGTTGGTGGCGGTGCGCCCCGAGCCGATCTCGTCGACGGCCGTGCGCAGCCGGTCGATCGCCCCGCGCATTTCCACCGGCATGGCGGCGTCGCCCGGCAGCGCGGCCTGCTCCGACACGGTGGTCGAAAGCCAGTCCTCGAGGTCGGTATAGAAGCGGTTCTGCGCCTGGCTCGTCTGCAGGTCGAGGAAGCCGAGGATCAGCGAGCCGGCCAGGCCGAACAGCGAGGACGAAAACGAGATGCCCATGCCGCCGAGCGGGGCGGCGAGCCCGTCCTTGAGCGCGTCGAAGACGGAGGCCGCGTCGCCGCCGACCTTGAGCCCCTCGATGACCTTGCCGACCGAACCGACGGTATCGATCAGGCCCCAGAAGGTTCCGAGCAGGCCGAGGAAGACGAGCAGCCCCGTCATGTAGCGGGAAATGTCGCGCGCCTCGTCCAGCCGCGTGGCGATGGATTCGAGCAGATGCCGCATCGTCTGTTGCGAGATCGACATGCGTCCGACGCGCTGGCCGAGCATCGCCGCCATCGGCGCGAGCAGCACCGGCCGCCGCGCGATCGCGAGACCCGGATCGGCGATGCGGAAGCCGTTGACCCAGGCGACCTCGGGGAACAGGCGGATCACCTGGCGAAAGGCGAGCGCGATGCCGATCGCCAGCACGGCGACGATGAAGGCGTTGAGGCCGGGATTGGAAAGGAACGCCGCCCAGATTTGCCGGTGCAGGACGACGGCGATCAGCGCGCACAGCACGAGAAAGACGACGATCCGCACCAGAAAGACCCGCGGCGGCGACAGCTTGATGGGGACAATCCGGTCCGCGGCGGCGGTCGCAAGGTCGGGCGTAATCATTTGAAGTCCGAATCCGATTGTGGGTCCAGCATTTGGGGACCGATGAACGGACGACAATAATGGCACGGCAACGGCAGGAAGGAAGTGCCCGGCCAAAATTTCATGTGCGCGGCGCCGCGTGTGACTGTCACCAAGTCAGGTCCGCCGCGCGCGGGCCGATGGCCGCGCGGCGCGATGTCCTCACGCGGTGACGCCGCGCATGAATTGCTCGAGTTTCGCGCGTGCCGTCGGCGGAAACGGTTTTGATTTGCGCGCCGCCTCGTCGATCAGCACCATCACGGTTTCCGCCGTTCCCACGCAGACGCCGTTCTGAAACAGGCCTTGTTGCAGCCGGACCGAGCTCGTGCCGATCGCCGCCACGCGCGAGCCGATCTCGACCGTGCCCGGCCAGTTCACCTCGGCGAGAAAATCGAGTTCAAGATGCACGATCATGAAGGAGCTGTCGGGACCGGCGAGCGGGCGGATCAACTTGAACAGGATTTCGACGCGGCCCGTTTCCAGGAAGGTCGTGAACACCGCGTTGTTGACGTGGCCCTGCCGGTCGGTGTCGCGGTAGCGCAGCTTTTCATAGGTTTGGAAGGGATAGGCGGTCAGGCTGCGCGGTGCGTCCATGGGCGGGTTCCTCGGGAGATTTCCTCGGGCGATTTCTCGCAGCGAATGTTCTCGGCCGACGTCCTTCGCCAAGATCTTGGGCCAAGACCATGCGTGTTCGTCGCGCGCGAGCATGGCGTCACCGCGTTGTCGCGTCAACGTCGGACGTCAAGCGCGCGCTCAGCGCGCGGGCGATTTGAGCAATTCCAGAAGCCCGCGATGGATCGCCTCGTTGCCGGCGAGCACCGTGCCGCTCGACAGCACGGCGTCGCCGCCGGAAAGGTCGGTGACGATGCCGCCCGCCTCGCGCACGATCACCATGCCGGCGGCGAGGTCCCAGGGCGAAAGATCGCGCTCCCAATAGCCGTCATAGCGGCCGGCGGCGAGGAAGGCGAGGTCGAGCGCGGCCGATCCGAAGCGCCGCATTCCCGCGACGCGCGGCTGGATGAGCGCCGCCTCGGCGCGCCACAATTCCAGATCGCCGCGTCCGCGATGCGGAAGTCCGCAGGCGATGACCGCGTCGGTGAGGGCCTTGCGCGAGGCGACGCGCAGCCGCTGGTCGTTGAGGAAGGCGCCCTTGCCGCGCTCGGCGACGTAGAGCTCCTCATTGGCGGGATTGTAGACGATGCCGGCGACGATCTGGCCCTCGCGTTCGAGCGCGATCGAGATCGAGAAATGCGGGATGCCGTGCAGGAAGTTCGTCGTGCCGTCGAGCGGATCGACGATCCAGGTATGGCTGGTGTCGCTGCCCGGGCGCGTGCCGCCTTCCTCGCCGAGGAAACCATAGCCCGGCCGCGCCTTGGTGAGTTCCTCGTAGATGACCTGCTCGGCCCGCTTGTCGGCGGCCGAGACGAAATTGGCCGGCCCCTTGAGCGAGACCTGAAGGTTCTCGATCTCGCCGAGATCGCGCTTGAGGCCGCGACCGGCGCGGCGGGCGGCCTTGACCATGACGTTGACGAGTGCGGATGTGAGCATGAAAGCGCGTGTTCTCGGATCAATGGCGCGGCGGACGAGGGCGCCGTTAAAGCGCGTCCCGACGCGCCTTGATGAATGAGATGAACGAAAGCGCGCCGGCAAGGACCCGCGCCCCGCCGGCGGTCTGCCTTGCCGCGCCATCGCCGTCAAGCCCTTGGGCCGAGCGGGCCGCCTATCGCGGCTTGCCGGCCCAGCGCTGCGCGGCCTCCTCGGCGCGCGTCTTCTCCGCGCCGGTGACGGTCGCCAGCATGTCGTCGAGCACCGGATCGCCCGCGCCGGAGGCCTTGGCGATGAGATGCCATTTGAGGGCCTCGGCCGCGTTCTGCGCGACGCCACGGCCGACGGCGAGCGCGCGCGCGAGGCGGTTCTGGGCGATCGGGCTTCCTTGCGAGGCGGCCTTGCGCAAGAGTTCGACGGCCATCGTCTCGTTCTTGGCGATGCCGGTGCCGTTGAACAGCGCGATGGCGAATTCGACCGTGGCGTCGACGTTGTCGGCGAGCGTGGCCGCCCGCAACAGACGCGCCGCCTGGGCCGGATCCTTTTCCACGCCGCGACCGTCCTTGTAGAGCGTGGCGAGCGCGTATTGAGCTTCCGGGTTGCCGGCTTCGGCGGCCTGGCGCAGCAGTTCGACGGCGCGGCCGAGATTCTGCGCCAGCAGATTTCCTTCGAGATAGAGCAGCGCCAGATCGTAGGCGGCGACCGCGTGTCCGCGCTTGGCCGCGTCGGCGAGGAGCTTGGCGGCCCCGTCGCGATCGACATCCGTGCCGCGGCCGGCGAATTTGAGCATCGCCAGCGCGAAGGTCGCGTTGCGATCCTCCTTGTCGGCCGCCTTCTTGTACCACTCCAAGGCCTTTTTCTCGTCGCGCGGCACGCCATGGCCGTTGGCGTGAATCTCGCCGATGAGCGTCATCGCCGCCGGGTCGGCGTCGGCCTGCGCGCGCTTTGTCGCCAGCGCGAGCGCGGTGAGGAAGAAGCCGCGCTGATAGGCGCCGTAGACGGCATCGGCCTTGGCATCGGCGGGGTCGGGCGGCTCGTAGGGGCGCGAAATGCCGGTATCGAGCAGGGGCACCGCCGAGGTCGGGAAGACGCCTTCCCCGGCTTGGCCGGGCGCGAGCGCGGCCGGCGCTTGCGCCTGGGGCGGCCGCGAAGGCTGCTCTTTCGCCTCGCTCGACTTCTTCTTCGATTTGCCGCGCGTCGAGGTCTTGGCCGGCGCGGCCTTTTCCGCGGACGGCTTTGCCGCGGCCGGCGGCGCCGCGCCGGGCGTCTGGGCATGCGCGGGGGCGACAAGCCCCAGTCCCGCGAGCAGGATCAACGCGCGCGGGATGGCCGTTCGGGCGGTCATGCTGCGGGCGGTCCTTTCATTCCCGGCGTGATCCGGATGGCGTGCGAAGCGTCCGCGATGGCCTGGCGCGGACCACGGGGGTCGTTCCAGATGCAATCATCGACCAGGACAAAATCGGCTCCGGCTGCGGCGAGAATATGAACATCGGCGAGCCTTGCCGCGTAGGCCACGGCGGGCGGCTCGAACAGTTCGGCCCACCAGCCGACGCGCTCGGCGACCGCCTCGAGCGACGGCGCGCGCTCGGAGCCGCCGGGTTCGCCGAACAGGAGATAGTCGGCGCCGAGTTCTCCCGCGATCATCGCGTCATGGCGCGAGAGCATGCCGCCCGCCCCGGCGATGCGGTCCGGCTTGAGGACCGGCAGCGCCGTCTTCAAGGCGTCGATCCCGTCAAGATGGGCCCCGTCCGCGCCCGACCGCGCGACGATGTCGGCATGACCGTCAAGAATGAGCGCCGTTCCCGCGTTCTGGACGGGCGGGGCGAGCGCCTTGATCCGCTTGATCAAGGTGCGTTCGTCGGCCGGCGCGAGACGCAGCAGCAGCGCGGCGATGTCGGCGGCGGCAAGGAGGTCGGCCAGGCTGTCGGCGACGGGCCCCGGCTCGGCAACCGGCGAGGTGGCGAGATAGAGGCGCGGGGCGGGGCGGGCCTCGGTTTTCGGCCGTGACGCCATTGGGATCGACCTTGCGAGCAGGGGTGGACGCGAATCGCCTCCTGATCATGACACAGCCGGGACCGGCGAGGGGCCGGCCCCGGCTGCGTCTGGCATCGGTTCGCTTAAGCGCGCGGCGCTCAGGCGAATTTCGGATCGAGCTCGCCGGCCGCGTAGCGCTTGGCCATCTCGGAGAGCGAGAGCACGCGCTTGATCTTGGAAGCCTTGCCGGCGGCGCCGAATTCCTCGTAGCGCTGCTTGCAGACCTTCATCATCGCCTCGCGCGCGGGCAACAGGTACTTGCGCGGGTCGAACTCGGCCTTGGCATCGGTCAGCACGCGGCGGACCTGGCCGGTGATCGCCATGCGCAGGTCGGTGTCGATGTTGATCTTGCGCACGCCGAACTTGATGCCGCGCTGGATTTCCTCGACCGGCACGCCATAGGTCTGGGGCATCGCGCCGCCATACTTGTTGATGATGTCCTGCAGCTCCTGCGGCACCGAGGAGGAGCCGTGCATGACGAGATGCGTGTTGGGCAGCTTCTTGTTGATGTCCTCGATCACATGCATCGCCAGGATGTCGCCGGTCGGCTTGCGCGAGAACTTGTAGGCGCCGTGCGAGGTGCCCATGGCGATGGCGAGCGCGTCGACCCTGGTCTCCTTGACGAACTTCACCGCCTCGTCGGGATTGGTGAGCAGCTGGTCGTGGGAGAGCTTGCCCTCGGCGCCATGGCCGTCTTCCTTTTCGCCCTCGCCGGTCTCCAGCGAGCCGAGCACGCCGAGCTCGCCCTCCACCGAAACGCCGCCGAGATGGGCCATGTCGGTCACCTGCTTGGTGATGCCGACATTGTAGGCCCAGTCCGCCGGAGTCTTGCCGTCCGACTTCAGCGAGCCGTCCATCATCACCGAGGTGAAGCCCGATTGCATGGCGGTGACGCAGGTGCCCGCGCCGTTGCCGTGATCGAGATGCACGCAGATCGGAAGCTGCGGGTAGATTTCGGTGAGCGCGTCGATCATGTGCCGCAGCATGATGTCGTTGGCATAGGAGCGCGCGCCGCGCGAGGCCTGGATGATGACGGGCGAGTCGGTGGCGGCGGCCGCCTCGCCGATCGCCTGCGCCTGTTCCATGTTGTTGATGTTGAACGCCGGCAGGCCATAGCCGTGCTCGGCGGCGTGATCGAGCAATTGTCGGAGCGTAATGCGAGCCATCGTGATCTATCTCCTGTCGCGCCCCGGCCGCGCGGCCTGGGTCGGTGGCGATTGCAGCTATTTGGCGCGGAGCACTTCCACGCCCGGCAGAGCCTTGCCTTCCATCCATTCCAGAAACGCGCCGCCGGCGGTCGAGATGTAGGTCAGGTCGTCGGCCACATGCGCGTGGTTGAGCGCGGCGACCGTATCGCCGCCGCCGGCGACCGAGATCAGCTTCCCCGCCTTGGTGCGCGCGGCAACGTGCTTGGCGGCCGCGACCGTGCCGCGATCGAACGGATGGAGTTCGAACGCGCCGAGCGGGCCGTTCCACACCAGCGTCGCGGCGTCGTCGATCGCCGCGTTGACGCGCTCGATCGAGGCCGGCCCGACATCGAGGATCATGCCGTCCTCGGGGATCGCGTCGAGGCCGTAGGCTTGCGACGGCGCGTCGGCGGCGAAGTGATACGCCACGATCGCGTCGATCGGCAGGATGATGGCGCAGTTCTTCTCTTCCGCCCGGGCGAGGATGCGCCGCGCGGTGTCGCCGAGGTCCTTTTCGGCGAGCGACTTGCCGATGCCGATCCCCTGCGCGTGCAGGAAGGTGTTGGCCATGCCGCCGCCGATGACCAGCGCGTCGACCTTGCCGACCAGATTTTCGAGAAGGTCGATCTTGGTGGAGACCTTGGCGCCGCCGACGATGGCGATGACCGGACGCCTCGGCTGGCCGAGCGCCTTGCCGAGGGCGTCGAGTTCGGCCTGCATCGTGCGCCCGGCATAGGCCGGCAGCTTGTGACCCAGTCCCTCGGTGGAGGCATGGGCGCGGTGGGCGGCCGAGAAGGCGTCGTTGACCCAGATGTCGCCGAGCGTCGCGAGTTTTTCGACGAAGGCGGGATCGTTCTTTTCCTCTTCCTTATGGAAGCGGGTGTTTTCCAGGCACAGGATGTCGCCGTCCTTCATCGCGGCGACTGCCTTTTCCGCGACCTCGCCGACGCAATCCTCGGCGAAGCCGACGTGGCGCTTGAGCGCGTGCGAAACCGCGTGCGCGACCGGCTTGAGCGAGTCCTTGGCGTCGCGCCCCTTGGGTCGGCCGAAATGGGCGAGCAGGATCACCTTGCCGCCCTTGTCGGAGATTTCCTTGATCGTCGGCGCCACGCGCTCGATGCGCGTCAGGTCGGTGACCTTGCCGTTTTCGGTGGGAACATTGAGGTCGACGCGCAGCAAGACGCGCTTGCCCTTCACGTCGACATCATCAAGCGTGCGAAACGTGGTCATTGGTGAATCCGGCTGTCGCGACACTGGAAACGGAAACAAAAAGGTCCGGCGGCTGGCGCGCCGCCGGACCGGAGAAGAACCCTAGATCAGCTTGGCCATCGCCACGGCCGTGTCGGCCATGCGGTTGGAGAAGCCCCACTCGTTATCGTACCAGGACAGGACCGACACCATCGTTCCGTCCATCACCTTGGTCTGGTCCATGTGGAAGATCGAGGAGTGCGGATCGTGGTTGAAGTCGATCGAGACGTTCTTGTCGGCGGTGAAGCCGAGCACGCCCTTGAGCGGACCCTGGGCGGCGGCCTTGATCGCGGCGTTGACCTCGTCCTTCGTCGTCGCGCGCTTGGCGATGAACTTCAGGTCGACGACCGACACGTTCGGCGTCGGCACGCGCATGGCGAAGCCGTCGAGCTTGCCGTTGAGCTCGGGGAGCACCAGGCCGACCGCCTTGGCCGCGCCGGTCGATGTCGGGATCATGGACAGGGCCGCCGCGCGGGCGCGGTAAAGGTCCTTGTGCATGGTGTCGAGGGTGGGCTGGTCGCCGGTGTAGGAATGGATCGTCGTCATGATGCCCTTTTCGATGCCGATGGCGCCGTGCAGCGCCTTGGCGACGGGGGCGAGGCAGTTCGTCGTGCACGAGGCGTTGGAGACGACGAGGTGATCCTTGGTCAGCTTGTCATGATTGACGCCGAACACCACGGTGAGGTCGGCGTTCTCGCCGGGTGCGGAAATCAGCACGCGCTTGGCGCCGGCGGTCAGGTGCGCGGCGGCCTTTTCCCTGGCGGTGAAGATGCCGGTGCACTCCATCGCGATGTCGACGCCGAGTTCCTTCCAGGGCAGCGTCGTGGGGTCCTTCACCGCAGTCACCTTGATCGGGCCGAGGCCGCAATCGATCGTGTCGCCGGAAATCTTCACCTCGCCGGGGAAGCGGCCGTGAACCGAGTCGTAGCGCAGCAGATGCGCGTTGGTTTCGACCGGGCCGAGATCGTTGATCGCGACGACTTGGATGTCCTTGCGGCCGGCCTCGAAAATCGCGCGCAGCACGTTGCGGCCGATGCGGCCAAATCCGTTGATTGCAACCCGAACAGCCATCTGGCCACCCCCTTTATCTTCGAATTTACGAAACCATGATGATTTAATGCCCGGAAATGGGCGATCTTGCAATGCGCTAGCTCAACGAAAGTTCGCTCATGCGCAAGCGATTTTGGTTTCGCGCGCATTTTCGCGCGAAGGCTTACCATTTCGGGAAGGAAAATCACGCCGATGAACATTGGCGAACGTCGCGCATCGCGGTGCGACGCGGTTCGTGATGCGGCGCGGCAAAGACCTGCGCGCGGTTGAAATCCTCGCGGCGGGGACGTTCGCGGCCGTCGGCGCAACCAGGTTCCGTGGAAGCGCGCGGTCGCGCCCGCAAAGCGCGCTGTGACAAGCGATCCGGCGACGTTGACGCTGATCCTCCGCGCAACGTAAAGTTCCTCCTCTAACTCCCCACCGGAACGTGTATTTTAATCATCGATGCGGACGCTAAGCGCATTCGCCATCGCAGGGTTGGAGATCAAGGTCCGCCGATGAGCGAGCCCGTGCATCAGGAACAGGGCACGATCGAAGCCGCGACCCGCCGGCTGATCGCCGCGCTCGAGGCGTTGGAGGCGGCCGTCGAGTCGCGGCGCGAATCCGACAACCATGACGATCGTCTGGCGGTCCGCATTCATGCGCTGGGGGTCGATCGTTCGCGCCTCGCCCACGAGGTCGATCATCTGACGGCGCGCTCGCGTTCGCTCGAACGCACCAACCGCGAAATCGCTTCGCGGCTCGACCAGGCCATCGCCTCCATCCGCGCGGTGCTGGAAGCCGAGGAGGCCTGACGATGCACGCCATGGCGCGCCGCGCGCGGGAGAGTTGCTGAGATGCCGCACGTCAATGTTTCGATCAACGGCCGGCAATACCGGATGGCGTGCGAGGCGGGCCAGGAGGATCGCCTTCTCGGCCTGGCCGACAATCTCGAGCGGCGCGTGGCCTCGTTGCGCGGCAAGTTCGGCGAGATCGGCGATTCGCGCCTAACGGTGATGGCGGCGCTGACCATCGCCGACGAACTGGCCGACGCCGAGCAGCGCATCCGCCGCCTGGAGGAGGAGCTGCGCGCCATGCAGGACGCGCGCGTGGCGGCGGCCGACCGGCAGCGGGCGACGCAGAACGCGATCGCGGCCGCCTTCGAATCGGCGGCCGAGCGCATCGACCGGCTGACGCAATCGCTTAACCGTTCCGGCGATGGCGGCGTCGCGATCGGCTGACGCGGCCGGCTGGACGGTGGCAAAGGGCCCGCGCCGTCGCTACATTAGGAGGGCGAAGCTGCGGGGTGCGTCAGGAGCCATATTCCCCGGGGCCTTATCGATCCTTGAGGGAGCTGTCCCTGACCGGACCCGTGGGTCCGGACACACGGTGCCCACCTACTTTCGTAGGGAACCCGGGATCGAGCGCTCCAACGGCCAGCGTGGCTTCGCACCTTGCCTCTTCCAACGCGGGACTTTCCGACATCGGCGTCGTTCCCACCAAGAGCGAGTTGAGGCGCGCCGCGCTGGCGCGACGCGACGCGCTGGACAATGACGCGCGCCGGGCCGCGGCCGAGGCGATCGCCGCGCGGCCGCTCCCTTTCGCGGTCCGTCCCGGCACCGTCGTCGCCGGCTACGCGCCGATCAGATCCGAGCTCGATCCCGTTCCCTTGCTGCGACGTTGCGCGGCGGCCGGCGCGCTGATCGCTCTGCCGCGCGTCGCGCGCCGCGACGCCCCGCTCACGTTCCTGGCATGGCGACCGGGCGAGCCGCTGGTGCCGGGCGCGTTCGGCATCGGCGAGCCGGCGCCCGACGCGCGGGTGCTCGACCCGGACATCGTGCTGGTGCCGCTCGCTGCCTTCGACCGGGCCGGCCACCGCGTCGGCTATGGCGCGGGTTTTTACGACCGTACGTTGCGGGCGCTGCGCGCGCGCGGCGTGGTGCTGAGCGTCGGCATCGGCTTTTCGGTCCAGGAAGTCGATGCGATCCCGGCGTCGGGGCACGACGAGGCCGTCAATCTTGTGCTAACGGAACGCGACGTGCTCGATCCGCGGAGGCCTTAGCGTGCGCATTCTGTTCATCGGCGACATTGTCGGACGCAGCGGCCGCGCCGCGGTGACCGAGCGGCTGCCGCGCCTCGTCCGCGACTGGCGGCTCGACCTCGTCGTCGTCAACGGCGAGAACGCGGCCGGCGGCTTCGGCATCACCGAGGCGATCTATCAGGAGCTCATCGACGCCGGCGCCGACGCCGTCACGCTCGGCAATCACGCCTGGGATCAGCGCGAGGCGCTGGTTTTCATCGAGCGCTCGCCGCGGCTGATCCGTCCGGCGAACTATCCGCCCGGAACGCCGGGACGCGGCGCGGCGCTGATCGAGGCCAAGAACGGCGCGCGCGCGCTCGTCGTCAACGCCATGGGCCGCGTGTTCATGTTCCAGCTCGACGATCCCTTCGGCGCGATCGAGCGCGAACTCGACGCCTGCCCGCTGCGCGAGGCCGCCGACCTGATCGTCGTCGACATGCACGCCGAGGCGTCGAGCGAGAAACAGGCGATGGCGCATTTCTGCGACGGCCGCGCCAGTTTGGTCGCCGGCACGCACACGCATGTGCCGACCGCCGACCATATGATCCTGCCGAAGGGCACGGCGTTCATTTCCGACGTCGGCATGACCGGCGATTACGATTCGGTGATCGGGATGAACAAGGAGGAGCCGGTGGCGCGCTTCCTGCGCCGCATCCCGGCGACGCGGTTCGAGCCGGCGGCGGGCGAGGGAACGCTGTGCGGCGTCGCGGTGGAGACCGACAATTCGACCGGGCTGGCGCTGCGGATCGCGCCGGTCCGCGTCGGCGGAAAGTTGCAGCAGGCGCGGCCCGATTTCTGGGAAGGCTGAGCACGCGACCGCGTCGCGCGCTCGCCGCGTTGGGCTCAGAGCTTGTAGGCGGTGCGCAGCGCGCCCCAATGCGCGCCGCGGATCCGGATCGGCACGTCGATCTCGCGCATCATCACGGTGACGCCGTTGCCCATGTCGCGCGGATAGGACTGGATCAGATAGGTGCGGATGCTGCGCGCCGCGGCAAGGCCGGCCCGGTCGTCGAAAATGCGCCGGTTGCGCGAATTGGCGGTGTTCCAGTTGACGTCGCCGGGCCGCTGCGGCTGCGAGAAGATCTTCTTGTGCACCGACAGGTAGCCGTTGCGGTCCACGATCGCGGAGAATACCAGGCGCGGATCGCCGGCGCCAAAGGCCTCGTTGAGGTCGGTCAGCGACCGTTCGGCCCAATCGAGGAACCGCGTGCGATATTGCACCGGCGCGGTGTCCGGGATCGGTTGGTAGTCGGCGTCGAACAGGTCCTTCTGGGTGATCTCGCCGCGGTCGAGCGCGCCGTTGAAAATCTCGGCGATGCGCTGGCCGGCTTCCATGGCGCGGGCGACGAAGTCGGAATTCTCCTCGCGGATCATCCAGATTTTTTCCTCGACAGCCGCGATAAGGGTCGCCTCGGGCGCGACGAATTCGGTCTGCGCGCCGGCGGACGAAATCTCGGCGACCCTGAGCGTGCAATCGCCGATTTCGGCGACGCGCGCGGTGACCTGACCGTCCTTCGGCAGCATGTCGAAACCGGGACCGGCGAGCAGCATGCCGCCCATCGAGATGTCGTAGGCCTTCAATGACGTCGTCCGGCCCGCGAACGAGACGTCGACCGAGAGGTTGCACGGCAGGCGCTCGTGTTTGCGGCGGTTGCCGAGTTCGTTCTCCCGCAATAGCACGGCGCAGCGCGCCTTGAGCTTTTCGGCGAACATCGCCACCGTGTTGCCGGCCTCGCTCACGGTCCGCGAATGGTCGGCGGCGTCCTCGGTGGCCGTGTCGATCTCCAGCGCCCCGTCATTGACGGCGGTGATGAAGTCGGCGGTGTCGTTGGCGCTTTGCGTCACCTCGGCGGTCGCGCTGTTCTGCAATTCGACCGCGCCGTGGACGCTGGTGAAGACCGGGCGGATCGCCTCGATCGCCTCGGAAATGCGCAACATCGCCCCGACCGACAGCGTCGCGTCATTTTGCAGGGCTTCGATCTTGCGGCGAATGTCCTCGGTCGCCTGCTGGGTCTGCGAGGCCAGCGCCTTGACTTCGGAGGCGACGACCGCGAAGCCCCGCCCGGCCGCGCCCGCGCGCGCGGCCTCGATCGTGGAGTTGAGCGCGAGCAGCGAGGTCTGCCGCGCGATCGCCGAGATCAGATCGACGACCGTGCCGATGGAGGCCGTGGATTCGCACAGGCGGTCGATATTGTCGCTGGCCTCCTCGGCCGCGGCATTGGCCCGGTCGGCGAGCTCGGTGGCGGCGCGCACCTGCGAAGCGATGTCGCTCGATGACTTGGTGAATTCGTCGCTGATCTGGGAGAAGGCGTCCGCCGTATGCTTGGCGTCCCGCGTCTTGCCGGTCAGAGCCTCGGTGCGCGCGCGGATGCCGCGCAAGGTCTCGGTGGTCGATTTGGCGCCGTTCTTGACCGCGTCGGCGGCGCGCTCGACGTGACGGACCATGGCCATGAGATCGAGTTCGAGAAGATCGAGGATTTCCTTCGCCGATTCGTTGGAAATCCGTTCGCTTCCCGCGTCGGCGGACTGTTCCTCCGCCACCTGGTCCCCGGCGACCAGAGAATCGGGATCTGCGTTTTCCGGCGATATATCAAATGTTTGTGGTACAGGCCGCGTCTCGGGCTTGGCACGTCGGAATAGGGCAATCCGCATTGGCGACCACGACTGGTTGTGGGATCGGGATTACTTAAGAATTTAGGGTGGAGTGGTGAATGCACCCTTAATGGTAGTACCCGATTGCAAATGTGATGCGTGAATTCCGCAATGTGCCCCGCCTTCGCCGCGGGGTCGCGGCACGCCGGCTGACTTTCCCCGGCGTCCGCGCCTGCGCGCGCCGCCTTTGATTTCCGCCGCCGGGCGACCTATAAGGCCGCCTTTCACGATGTCGCCAAGGGTGTCGCGCCGGGCTTGCCGGCGTTCCCGGACGAACGTGGCGGCACGCGCGAGAGTCAATCCTATCAAGCGGTTACCTGGAACGACGCCATGGCCGGACATTCCCAATTCAAGAACATCATGCATCGCAAGGGCCGTCAGGATGCGATGAAATCCAAGGTGTTCGGCAAGCTCGCCCGGGAAATCACGGTGGCGGCCAAGCTGGGTACGCCGGACCCGGCAATGAACCCGCGCCTGCGCGCCGCCATCATCGACGCGCGCGCCGAAAACATGCCGAAGGACAATATCGAGCGCGCCATCAAGAAGGCGATCGGGGGCGAGGCGGAGAATTACGACGAGATCCGCTACGAGGGATACGGCCCGGGCGGGGTCGCCGTCATCGTCGAGGTCCTGACCGACAACCGCAACCGCACCGCATCGGACGTGCGCTCCTATTTCACCAAGACCGGCGGCAATCTTGGCGAGACCGGTTCGGTCGCGTTCATGTTCGACCGGCTTGGCGTGATTGAATACAACGCGGGCGTGGCTTCGGCCGACGCCATGCTGGACGCGGCGATCGAGGCGGGCGCGGACGATGTCGTGTCGGGCGAAAACGGGCACGAGATTTACGCCTCGCAGGAGACGTTCCGCGAGGTCGCCAAGGCGCTGGAGGCCAAATTCGGCGAGCCGCGCAAGGTGGCGCTGACCTGGAAGCCGCAGAACACCGTGGCGGTCGACGACGAGACCGGCGAAAAGCTCATCAAGCTGATGGACCTGCTCAACGAGCATGACGACGTGCAGAACGTCTTCGCCAATTTCGACGTGTCCGACGCGCTGGTGGCCCGGATGGGTGGCTGAACGCCGGCGTCCGGCGGCCCCGCGGGAGTTCCGGGGCCGGATCTGGCGCCGGCGGAGGCGCTGGCCGGTCGCGGACCGGGGGGCTAACAATGGCGCATGAGCGTCAAGACGATTCGCGTGGGTGTCCGAATTCTCGGCATTGATCCCGGCCTGCGCCGCACCGGCTGGGGCGTGGTGAGCGTCGAGGGCTGGCGGCTTGGCTTCATCGCCTGCGGCGCGATTCCCTCGGACGCGACCATGGCGCTTGCCGAGCGGCTCAAGGCGTTGCACGAGGGGATTACGCGCGTCATCGCCGATCACGCCCCCGACGAGGCCGCGATCGAGGAGACCTTCGTCAACAAGGACGCGCAGGCGACGCTCAAGCTCGGCCACGCGCGCGGCGTGGCGATGCTCGCCTGCGCCCAGGCGGGCCTCGATGTCGCCGAATACGCGCCCAATCGGGTGAAGAAAACGATCGTCGGAGCGGGCCACGCGGAGAAGGCGCAGATTCAGGCGATGGTGCGCGTGCTGTTGCCCAAGGCCGATGCGAAAGGCGCGGACGCGGCCGACGCGCTCGCGGTCGCCTTGACCCACGCGCAGCATCGCGGCACGCGCGCGCTGGTCATGGCGCCGGCGTGAGGGACCCCGCGATGGCCCACACAAGATCGACCCACGCCGTCCCGAATCGCGGCGGCATGGCGTTCGGACGCAATCTTGCCGTTCTTGGCGCGATCGTTTTCCTGGTCGGTGCCTATGGCGTTGTGAGAGGGGCGATGACGCTGAAATGGCCGCGCGCGACCGCGACCATCACCAGCGCCGAGCTCCTGCGCCAAAGCGCGCCGGCGGCGCGCGCCACCGACGGCCGGCCGGCGGAGGACTCCTGGAACAGCTTCCACGTGCTCTATCGCTACGCGGTGGCGGGCCGGGATTATGTCTCCGGCGGCGTCGAGCCCTACGATTTCGGCATGCAGAATTCGGCCGGCGCGGCCCGGATGAAGGCGCGCCATCCTGTCGGCGCGCGCGCCGAGATCGTCTATGATCCGACGGATCCAAGCGTCGCCTATCTTGAGCCGGGGCCGAGTTCCTTTTCCTTGATACTGGCGGGAATTGGCGCGGTGATCGGCTTGGCGGGCTTGTGGGTGCGCGGCAAGGCGCGGCGAGGCATCGGCGCGATGAACCAGCAGGGCGCGGCGGAAAACCTGAAGGCCGGCGACGCATGATCGGCAAGCTCAAGGGCGTCATCGACTGCTTCGGCGAGGACTATCTGATCCTCGACGTCGCGGGCGTCGGCTATCAGGTGCATTGCTCGGCGCGCACGCTCCGGGCGCTGCCTTCGCCAGGCGAGGCGGCGGTGCTGTCGATCGAGACGCATGTGCGCGAGGACATGATCCGCCTTTACGGCTTTCGCAGCGACGCCGAGCGCGAATGGTTTCGTCTGTTGCAGACGGTGCAGGGCGTGGGCGCGAAGGTCGCGCTCGCGGTGCTCGGCACGCTGGCGGCCGACGAACTCGCCAGCGCCATCGCGCTGCGCGACAAGGCGGCGGTCGCGCGCGCCCCGGGCGTCGGCCCCAAGGTCGCCGAGCGCATCGTCACCGAGTTGAAGGACAAGTCGCCCGCCTTCGCCCATGTCGATCCGGCGGCGGTCGCGCTTGCCGGCGCCGTGGAGGACCGGCGCGCGCCCCGCCCGGTGGCGGACGCGATTTCGGCGCTGATGAATCTCGGTTATGGCCAGCCCCAGGCCGCCGCCGCGATCGCCGCCGCGACGCGCGAGGCCGGCGCTGGAGCCGACACCGCGCGGCTCATCCGCCTGGGCCTGAAGGAACTGGCGAAATAGCAATCACGATCCTGGCGTTCCTGTCTTGTTCCTGGTATTCTTACTTTATATCGATCGATCGCGGAAATCGGGAGACCAAATGGGCATTACCGCGAAGCTCTCCTCGAAATTCCAGATTTCGATCCCGAAGGACGTGCGCGAGCAGCAAGGCTGGCGCGCGGGGCAGAAATTTGTCTTCATCCCCAAAGGCAGGGGCTGTCTCATCGTTCCCTCGCCGCAGCCCGCCGATCTCGTCGGTCTCGCCAAGGGCGTCGCGGGTCGCGACTATCGCGACCGTGACGATCGGTATTGAGGCCGGACCGAATGCGGGTCATCGACACTTCGGCATGGATCGAGTGGACGGCGGACACGGCCGTCGGCCGACGCGTCGCGCCCTATCTCGCCGAGCGGGGCGCCTGCCTCGTGCCCACCATCGTCCAGCTTGAGCTTGCCAAGTTCATGCAGCGGGAAGTTTCCGAGGAGGCGGCGGAAACGATTCTTGCCTATACCTGCGAATGCGAGGTCGTCCCGCTTGACACCGCGCGCGCGGTGCTCGCCGCCGATTTGTGTCGGGCGCACCGGCTCGCGATCGCCGATGCGATCGTCTACGCGACGGCCGTCGAGCGCGAGGCGGAGCTCGTGACCTGCGACGCGCGTTTTCGCGGTCTGCCGGGCGTTCTCTATTACGCGCCGAGGGACCAATGATGGCGACCGCCCGTCTGCTCACCCCCGAACGCCGCGAGGAGGACGCGGACGCATCGCTCCGGCCGCGGCGGCTCGCCGATTTCATCGGGCAGGAGCAGGCGCGCGCCAACCTCTCGGTCTTCATCGAGGCCGCGAAGAAACGCGGCGAGGCGCTCGACCACGTTCTCTTCGTCGGGCCGCCGGGCCTGGGCAAGACGACGCTCGCCCAGATCATGGCGGCGGAGATGGGCGTCGGGTTTCGCGCGACCTCCGGGCCGGTCATCGCCAAGGCGGGCGATCTCGCCGCGCTTCTGACCAATCTCGAGGAGCGCGACGTACTCTTCATCGACGAGATCCATCGCCTCTCGCCCGCGGTCGAGGAAATCCTCTATCCCGCGATGGAGGATTTCCAGCTCGACCTCATCATCGGCGAGGGCCCGGCGGCGCGCTCGGTCAAGATCGACCTCGCCCGGTTCACGCTGGTCGGCGCGACCACGCGCGCGGGCCTGCTCACCAATCCGCTGCGCGACCGCTTCGGCATTCCGGTGCGGCTCAACTTCTACAGCGAGGCCGAGCTTGAGCGCATCGTCACGCGCGGTGCCCGCGTCCTCGCCATCGGCATGACCGATGACGGCGCCAACGAAATCGCGCGCCGGGCGCGCGGCACGCCGCGCATCGCGGGACGATTGCTGCGGCGGGTGCGAGACTTCGCCTCGGTCGCGGGCGCGACGGCGATCGATCGCGCCATCGCCGACACCGCATTGCGCGCGCTCGAAGTCGACGCCGCCGGCCTCGATGCGATGGACCGGCGCTATCTCTCCGCGATCGCGCTCAATTACGGCGGCGGACCGGTCGGCGTGGAGACCATCGCCGCGGCATTGTCCGAGCCGCGCGACGCCATCGAGGACATCATCGAGCCCTATCTGATCCAGAGCGGACTTCTGCAACGCACGCCGCGCGGCCGCCTGTTGACCGCGCAGGCCTTCCGCCATCTGGGGCTCGCCGAGCCCGCGCGCGATCCGTCGCAGTTCGGTCTGTTCCCGCGGGACGATGCGTGAGATGGCGCCAATTCTCATTTTCGACGTCGACGGCACCATCGCCGAGACCGAGGAGGTGCATCGCCGCGCCTTCAACGACACCTTCGCCGCGCATGGTATCCCTTGGCACTGGGATGGGCCGCTCTACGGCGAGCTTCTCGCCGTCACCGGCGGCAAGGAGCGCCTGCGCCATTACATCGACGCCCATGATCCGCCCACCGGCCGTGATTGGCGCGCGCGCGTGAACGAGCTTCATGCGCTGAAGACACGGCGCTATTGCGATCTGATCGACGCCGGCGCGGCCGCGTTGCGTCCGGGCGTCAGGCGGCTGATCGGCGAGGCGCTCTCGCGCGGGGCGCCGCTCGCGCTTGCCACGACGACGAGCCTCGACAATGTCGAGGCGCTGTTCCGCTCGGCCTTGGGCGCGAAACTCGGCGACCTGTTCGCGTTCGTCGGCGCCGGCGACATGGTCTCGGCGAAAAAGCCGGCGCCCGACATCTATCGCCTGGTGCTCGGCGAGCTCGGCGCGGCGCCCGAGGCCGCGGTCGCGCTCGAGGATTCGTATAATGGCCTTGCCGCGGCGACGGGCGCGGGCCTGAAGACGATCATCACGCCGTCGACCTACACCGCGGACGATGATTTCACCGGCGCGCTGGTGGTGATCTCGGATTTCGGCGAGCCGGACGCGCCCTATCGTCATCTTGCCGGCGCGGGCGGCGGCGACACGATGGCGAGCCTTGAGACGATCGAACGTTGGACGAGGACGGGACGAGGATGAACGATCGCGACGAGCGGGTTCTGTCGGGGGAGATCTCCGGCGGCCGCCACCACATGGCGGTGCGGGTCTATTACGAAGACACGGATTTTTCCGGCGTCGTCTACCACGCCAGCTATCTGCGCTTCATGGAGCGAGGGCGCACCAATTATCTCCGCCTGCTCGGCGCCGATCACCGCGCGCTGTTCGAGCAGGCCGCCGCCGAGGCGCCGGGTTTCGCCTTCGTCGTGCGCGCGATGCAGATCGAGTTCCTCAAGCCCGCCAAGATGGATGATCTGCTCGAAGTCGTGACCACGCCGGTCGAGGTGAAGGGCGCGTCGCTGACGCTGGCGCAGGAAGTCCGACGCGGCGAGGAGTTGCTGGTCGAGGCGCGGGTCAAGGTCGCCTTCGTGTCGGCCGGTCGGGCGCGGCCGATCCCCAAGCCGCTGCGCGTGGCGATGAAGGCGGACCTGATCCAGATCGAAAATCCCGGCGCCGCGAAGTGAACGCCGAGGTCGGCGCGCGAGCGGCTTATCGTTAACCGAGCGCCGCCGTCGACGAAGCGGCGGCAATCATGTAATGACCATTCACATGAGTTGGCGAAAGGATCGCGGCCGGCACGAGCGCGGCTATCATCACGGCAACCTCAAGGAGGCGCTGGCCGAGGCCGCGCTTGCCTTGATCGCCGAGAAGGGGCCGGGGGGATTCACCTTCGCGGAGGCCGCGCGCCTTGCCGGCGTGAGCCCGGCCGCGCCGTATCGCCATTTCCGCGATCGCGACGAGCTTCTCGCCAATGTGGCGCTGCGCGGTTTCGAGCAGTTCGAGGCGGCGCTGGCCGCGGCCTGGGACGAGGGACGGCCGTCGGTGCCGACCGCCTTCGACCGCCTCGGCAAGGCCTATCTCGCCTTCGCGCGCAAGGAATCGGCGCTCTATTCGGCGATGTTCGAATCGGGCCTGGCGATGGACGCCCATCCCGCGCTGCTCGCCGCGAGCGAGCGCGCCTTCGCGATCATTCGCGCGGCGTCCGAAAGGCTGGTGGCGATGCTGCCGCCCAACGTCGCCAAGCCGCCCGCGCTGATGCTGGCGCTGCACATCTGGTCGATGTCGCACGGCATCGCCTCGCTGTTCGGGCGCGGCGACGCGGCCCGCCGCAAGCTGCCGATGTCGCCGGAAGAACTCTTGGAGGCGGGTGTGCTCGTCTATCTGCGCGGCCTCGGCTTTCCGATCGGCCAGAACACGCCGGCGCGCTGAACGGGACCGAAGCCGGTTTCCGCGATCAGTTGATCCGCGTCAGCGGCAGGCGCTCCATGAGCCAGCCGGGATTTCCCGGATTGCCGACCATGCCGCCGCGCACGTTGACGATCTCGCTCCAG
The DNA here is from genome assembly GCA_041918675.1 of Xanthobacteraceae bacterium. Classification (GTDB taxonomy): domain Bacteria; phylum Pseudomonadota; class Alphaproteobacteria; order Rhizobiales; family Xanthobacteraceae; genus SCUB01. The sequence goes on along the minus strand of JAYRVF010000013.1, from coordinate 8,177 downwards.
CCGCGCCGGAACAGAATTTCCTGAACGCGCTGGGTGCGGTTGGCCGTGCGACAGATGATGTCGATCGCCTTGTCGGCGTGTTCGCGCCTGAGCGCGGTGAGTTTGTCGAGAAAGGTCGGCGCGGTCATGTCGAGCGGGATCGCGCCTTCGGCGACGCCCGTTTCCTTCCACTCTTCCGGCCGGCGAATGTCGATCAGGATCGACTTGCCCGATTTCACGCGCTCATAGGCTTCGCGCACCGACACGGACGGCAGCGACGATTGCGCCTCGGCCGGCCAGGCGGCGAGGGTGAGCGCCGCGATCATGAGAGTTCGTCGATTCATGGCGGGCTCTCTATCCCGCGCCGGCATGTTCGGCAACTCACGACAAAGTGGGAAGGTTGGCGGCGGCGCGGGCCTCGCGATCGGAAAACGCGCGCAAGGCAGGCGCCATTCGGCCCGCGATTCCTTTTGCGCGCTTGCTCCGCCCGCCTCATCGGAGCCGCCAATTCCCGCGACGGCTCAATGCCCTGCGTCCACGGCGGACGATCGGACCGGGCGAGGCCGACTTTTCCACAATTTGGGGCGGACGCGGCCGGGCTTGACAAGGCGAGGCGAGGGGCCTATCTATGTAAATGTTATTTACATTCACGTCGGGCGCTTCCCCGTCGGAATTTGAACGAACGATACACCTGACTTTCGCCCGGCATTCCGCGCGGGCGGCATCGCGAGGACGCAAGATGGCACGCGAGACAGGATCGACTTGTGACTACCCCATGATGGGCTACGCCCCTCCGTTTCCAAGGCCCGGCTGGCATCCGTTCTGGATCGCCATCATGGTTCTGGGGTTCATCGTTTGGTGGCCGATCGGGCTGGCCATCCTTTTCTACACAATCTGGAGCAGGAAAATGGGTTGCTGGAACCGACACGAGCACTGGCAGGGCAAGATGAGCCGCCTGCAGGAGAAGATGGATCACATGCGTTCGCGCGTGGAGGGCTATTCCTTCGCCGGCATGGCGCCGAGCGGCAATCGCGCCTTCGACGAGTACCGCACCGAGACGTTGCGGCGTCTGGAAGAGGAGCAGCGCGAGTTCAAGGAATTCCTCCAGCGCCTGCGCCACGCCAAGGACAAGGCCGAGTTCGATCAGTTCATGGCCGACCGTCGCGCGCGCCCCGAAAAGCCGGCCGATCAGCCGAACCTGTAATCGCGTCCGATCAGCCCCCCTTCGGACGAAGCCGCCCGTTGCTCGCAGCGGGCGGCTTTTCGTTGGCGGCGCGGCTTCATCAAGTCGCCGGTTTGGAATCGCCGCCGAGCTTGAGGAAGATGTGGATGCCCGTGTCGAGCGCGGTCTTGGCCAGGATCAGCACGATCAGCGGGGCGAGCGAGCCGAGTTTCATGGCGGCGATGCCGCCCAGGATGATCGCGAGATGCATCAGGACGATGCGCTGGTAGAACGAGCCGACCACCCGGCCGACGGCGTCGTCGCGAGGCCCGTCCGGCTCGCGGCGCGCGAACACGAAGCGGTTGACGATATCGTTGACGAAGAAGGCGCCGCGCGCCGCGAACAGCGCGATCAGTGGAATCCAAAGGCCGGTGCGGATGATGATGACGCGGATGAACTCCTGGACGCCATGGACGTCGCCGCTCCATTTCCCGGAAAAGATCGACCACAGAAAGATCATGTGGACGCTCATGAACACGCCGGAATGGACCGTGAAGAAGACGCCGTAGCCGAGGGCCGCGAATGCGCCGCGCGCCGCGCTTCGGTTCTCGAATTGAAGCGTCATGATCTTCAGGATGGTCCAGAAGCCGATCGCGGCGGTCTCGGCCCAGTAGAGGCAGAGCAGGAGAAAGGCATCCCATCCCCACCACAGCACGCCGGCCAGGGGCACGAGGTTGGCGGCCACGAGCGCGGCCGTCGCGCCGAAGACTTTCCGCGTCGGCGGCCTCAGGGTATCCGAATACGCCGCGCCATCCGGCCGGGCGGCGGGTGGGGTCGGAGATTTCATTTTTTCGTCAACGCATTATCGAATTCTGGCGCGACCGTGCGCGCGCGCATTTGGGGCTGACGGAGACACTTTGAGGCGTTCCGGTAACCGCACATTAACCCAGCTTAGCGTTTCGTTAGAACGACGTGGAGGCGCGCGGCGAAGGCCGGGCCGCCCTCGCGGGAAGTTTGACCGATTTGGTGCAAAGGGTCGCGCCCAGCCCTCCTTTTGACATGTTTCGCGATGATGCCAAGGATCGTCCGAGGCGGACATTTTATCGCGAAAATTCAATATCTTCGGTGTACGGGCCCGCCCCGCTCCACCGACGGATTGCGGCGCGGCCGAAGTGCACCGGGAAACCGCCGTGAAGGGGCTTAGCTCATGAACCCGACCGATGTCGCGCAGTCAGCCTTGCCGCTGGCAAGCGCCGACGTGTCCCTCATCACTTTGTTCTGGCAGGCCCACTGGATCGTGAAGACGGTCATGTTGGGGCTGCTGGCCTGCTCGGTCTGGGTCTGGGCCATCGCCATCGACAAGTTCATCCTGTTCGCGCGCACGCGCCGGGCGATGGACCGCTTCGAGCAGGCGTTCTGGTCGGGCGAGTCGATCGAGGAGCTTTACCGGGCGCTGTCGGCGCGGCCCTCGCATTCGATGGCGGCGCTGTTCGTCGCGGCGATGCGCGAATGGAAGCGCAGCTTCGACAGCCAGGCGCGTTCGTTCGCCGGCCTGCAGATGCGCATCGAGAAGGTGATGGACGTGACGATCGCGCGTGAGATCGAGCGTCTGGAGCGGCGCCTCCTGGTGCTGGCGACGGTGGGCTCGGCCGGCCCCTTCGTCGGTCTGTTCGGCACCGTCTGGGGCATCATGACGAGCTTCCAGTCGATCGCGGCCTCGAAGAACACCTCGCTCGCGGTGGTCGCGCCGGGCATCGCGGAGGCCCTGTTCGCCACCGCCATCGGCCTGATCGCCGCCATCCCCGCGACAATTTTCTACAATAAGTTCTCCTCCGAGGTGAACCGGCAGGCGCAGCGCCTGGAAGGGTTCGCCGACGAATTCGCCGCGATCCTGTCGCGGCAGATCGACGAGCGCGCATGATCGGTTCGGGGCGCCGCGCCGCGGCCGGGACGGCGGCGCGACAGACGCGAAAGGTCACGCCGCCATGGGCATGAACGCGGCCGGCGCAACGGGTTCGGGTCGCCGGCGTCATCGCCGCCGCCCGGTGATGGCCGAGATCAACGTCACGCCGATGGTGGACGTGATGCTCGTGCTGCTGATCATCTTCATGGTCTCCGCGCCGCTGTTGACGGTCGGCGTGCCGATCGACCTTCCGCAGACGCAGGCGAAAAGCCTCGACCAGGACAAGGAGCCGCTCACCGTCTCCGTCGACACCAAGGGCGGGGTGTTCCTCAACAACACGGCGGTGCCGATCGAGGAACTGGTGGCCAAGCTCAAGGCCATCACCGACGCGCGCGGCGGCATGGACGAACGGATTTACGTGCGTGGCGATCGCAAAATCGACTACGGCACGGTGATGCGCGTGATGGGCCGGCTGTCGGCGGCCGGGTTCCGGCGCGTCGCGCTGGTGACGGAAGTGGAGCAGGGAAACTGATCGGGCGATGCGCAAGGCGCTGACCATATCGATCGCCGCCCATGCGATCGCGATCGCCTGGGCGCTGGTCAGCTTCTCGACGCGTCTCAACGACGTGCCGCCGGTCGAGTCGATGCCGGTCGACATCATTTCCGCCGATCAATTGTCCAAGATCACCGCCGGCGCCAAGGCCGCGGCGAAGGAAAAGGCCAAGCCGCTGGTCGAGAAGGTCGCGGAGGCCAAGCCCGTCGACGATCCGATCGGCAAGATCACCGAGAAAAAGGAAATCACGACGCCGTCCGCGCCCGAGCCGCCGCCCAAGCCGGTCGAGAAGACGCCGGAGAAAAAGCCGGAGCCAAAACCCGTCACGGAGAAGCCGGCGACACGGGAAGAAAAGCCCGTCACCGAAAAGAAGCAGCCCGAGCCCAAGATCGATCCGATCGCCGAGGCGCTGAAGAAGGACGAGGCCAAGAAGCCCAAGGCAGAGCCCAAGCCGGAGGCCAAGGCCGCGCCGCCGACGCCGCCCAAGCCGAAGCAGGAACAGAAATTCGACGCCGATCGCATCGCCGCGCTGCTCGACAAGCGCGATCCGCAACGCCACGCCGCGAGCGGCGCCGAGCTCAATCCCGCGCCCGGCCTGGGCACCTCGCGCGGCAACGCGCCGCAGTTGTCCCAGTCCGAGCTCGACGCGCTGCGCGCGCGGCTGATGCAATTGTGGAACCCTCCGGTCGGCAACGAGAACCCGGAGGAAATCGTCATCCGCATTCGCGTGCGCCTGTCGCCCGACGGACGCTTGGCGGGGCCGCCGATGGTGCTGACCAGCGGCAGGTCGGCGCGCTTCAACACCGCGCGCGACAGCGCCGTCCGCGCGCTCTTCCGCGGCCAGCCCTTCGACATGCTGCGCAAGGAAACCTATGAAGTGTGGAAAGACATCGAGGTGACGTTCGACCCGCGCGACATGTTCCGCGGGTGATGCGGCCTCAAGCGACGTTGGATGAAGGATCGATGATGAAATCTGGAATGACGCCGAATGCCTTCTTGCTGTCGCGCCGGCGCGCCCTGGCGCTCGCCGCGGGCGCGGGAGCGGGCCTGCTCATGCCGCGCGGCGCCGGCGCGGTCGTCAAGCTCGACGTGACGCAGGGCAACGTGCAGCCGCTGCCGATCGCCATTCCCGGCTTCCTGCCGGGCTCGCCCGGCGAGGGCGAGGTCGCCGGCGGCATCACCCAAGTGATCACCAACAACCTCAAGCGCAGCGGCCTGTTCGCGCCGATCGATCCGCAGGCGTTCATCCAGCGCATCACCGCGATCGACGCCCAGCCCGAATTCCAGAGTTGGCGCACCATCAACGCGCAGGGGCTGGTGGTCGGCCGCCTCACCAAGCAGGGCGACGGCCGGCTGCGCGCCGAGTTCCGTCTGTGGGACGTCTTCGCCGGCGAGCAGCTCGCCGGGCAGCAATATTTCACCACGCCCGACAATTGGCGGCGCATCGCCCACATCATTTCCGACGCGATCTACGAGCGGCTGACCGGCGAGAAGGGCTATTTCGACAGCCGCGTCGTGTTCGTCGACGAGAGCGGCGCCAAGGATCGCCGCGTCAAGCGGCTCGCGATCATGGACCAGGACGGCGCCAACGTGCGCTACCTTACGCGCGGCGAGGAACTGGTGCTCACCCCGCGCTTCTCGCCTTCCACGCAGGAGATCACCTATATGGCGTTCGGGCGCGGCGATCCGCGCGTCTATCTCCTCAACATCGAGACCGGCCAGCGCGAGATCGTCGGCAATTTCCCCGGCATGACCTTCGCGCCGCGGTTCTCGCCCGACGGCCAGCGCATCATCATGAGCCTGCAACAGGCCGGCGCCGCCAACCTGTTCGTGATGGATCTGCGTTCGAAATCGACGACGCGGCTTACCGACACCGCGGCGATCGACACCTCGCCGTCGTTCTCGCCGGACGGCCAGCGCATCTGCTTCGAATCCGATCGCGGCGGCAAACCGCAGATCTACGTCACCGCCGCCAGCGGCGGCGCCGCGCAGCGCATCTCCTTCGGCGAGGGCAGCTATTCGACGCCGGTGTGGTCGCCGCGCGGCGACTACATCGCGTTCACCAAGCAGGGCGGCGGACAATTCGCGATCGGCATCATGAAGCCGGACGGTTCCGGCGAACGCATCCTGACATCCGGCTTCCACAATGAGGGTCCGACCTTCGCGCCCAACGGACGGGTGCTGATGTTCTTCCGCGATCCGGGCGGCGCGGGCGGTCCATCGCTCTACACGGTCGACATTTCCGGCCGCAACGAGCAGCGCATTCCGACGCCGGGATTTGCCTCCGATCCGGCGTGGTCGCCGTTGTTGTCGTAACCGAAAGCGCGTTGCGGCTTCGTCATCGCCGTGACGCTGGATTCGCGATCGGCGACGGGCGTGTGCGGCGCGCGGCGCCCGCCGCGATTTCGGCGCTGTTCAGCGTTGTGGACGACGGGCCGCGCGGGGCATGGCGCCGCCATATTTACACCTCATTAACCGTCCCAATCGCTTTACCGGGAAGCGGGGCTTTTGAGGCATTTCACCAACGCCTCATCAAGGTTGACGGAACCTTCGCTTAACCAACGCCCTGTAGACGTGAGGTCTGATCGAAAGACGCGAGCGTGGAGGCTCCGAATGTCAAATCTGTCGCGTTTCCTCCAGGGAATGAAGGTGACCGTGGTCGTGGTCGCCGCATTGACCTTGGCGGCCTGCGCCAACAAGTCCGCGCTCGAGGACAGCAATGCGATGGCGAACGCCGGCGCGGCGACGCCGGGCAGCCAGCAGGATTTCGTCGTCAATGTCGGCGACCGCGTCTTCTTCGAGACCGACTCGACGGAGCTCACGCCGCAGGCCGTCGCCGTGCTCAACAAGCAGGTGCAATGGCTGCAGACCTACAATCGCTATTCCTTCACCGTCGAGGGCCACGCCGACGAGCGCGGCACGCGCGAGTACAACATCGCGCTCGGAGCCAAGCGCTCCCAGACGGTGCGTGATTATCTCGCCTCGCGCGGGATCGAGCCGAGCCGTATGCGCACCATCTCCTACGGCAAGGAGCGCCCGGTTGCGGTGTGCAACGACATTTCGTGCTGGTCGCAGAATCGCCGCGCGGTGACGGTGCTCAACGCGAGCTCGTGACGGGCTTTGTCGGATGCGAACGCGCCCCGGCGGAAAACGGCCGGGGCGTTTTCGTTTTTGGACCGGCGCGCGGGGGTGGCTTCGCGTCGCGCCGCCACCGCCGGGCGCATGCAACGGGCCGCGCGACATGATATGTTCTTGGCCTCGTATTTCTTCAGCGTCGTTCGCCGCCTTTTCGGATTAGCCACGATGATCAACTCGCCCACGGCCTTCGCCCGCTTTGTTTCGCCGCGTCGCGCTTTCGCGTTCGCGGCCGCCGTCGCGACGGCGCTCGCTCTGGCGTCGCCGGCCATGGCGCAGATGCCGGATGGCGACGCCGTCTTGCGCGTCGAACGGCTGGAGAATCAGCTTCGCCAACTCACCGGGACGATCGAGCAGCTCGAGCATCGCAACCGGCAGCTCGAACAGCAGCTCAAGCGCCTGCAGGACGAGATCGATTACCGATTTCAGCAGCAGGGCGCGGCGCCGTCCGCCCGTCCGCAATCCAGCGCGCCGCCGCCATCGCCTCAGCCGCCGGCTCCCGCCGCGAGATCCGCCGCGCAGCCGATGCCGCCCGCGGCCGCCGCGCCGCCGGCCGAGCCGGTCGCGCCGCCTCCCTCGGGCCGGCGGTCCGATGTCTTCGATCCGTCGGCCAATCCCAGCGCGCCCGGCGTGCCCCGCGCGCTCGGCGGGGGCGGGCGGCTCAATCCGGCCGATGATCCCGATGTCGGCGCGCCCGGCGCGCGCGCCTCCGGCGAGCCGATCGATCTGTCCAATCCCGCCGCGCGAGCGGCCGCGACGCCGCAACAGGGATCGGCCGCTCCGCCGCCGCCTTCCGCGAATGTCGCGCCGCTTCCGCCGCCGCCCCAGCGCAACGTCGCGGCGACCGGCGCGCAGCCGACCGCGCCCCCGACGCAATCGCCCAAGGACATGTTCGACCTCGGCTACGGTTATCTCCTGCGCAAGGATTACGCCCTGGCCGAGCAGACGCTGCTCGACTTCCTGCGCGATCATCCGAACGATCCGCAGGCGGCCGACGCGCGCTATTGGCTCGGCGAAAGCCAATACCAGCGGCGCGGCTATCGCGACGCCGCCGAATCCTTCCTCGCGGTGACGACGAAATACGAAGGCGCGGCCAAGGCGCCCGAGGCGCTGCTGCGGCTCGGCCAGTCGCTCGCCGCGCTCAAGGAGAAGGAAGCCGCGTGCGCCGCTCTCGGCGAGGCCGCGCGCAAATATCCGCGCGCGAGCAACGCCGTGAAGCAGGGCGTCGAACGTGAGCAGAAGCGCCTCGGTTGCTGAGGGAAAGTCCTCCCGGGGGTCTAGTGGTCCGATTCCAACATTCGCACCCCATTTCGACAGGCTCGTTTGCGAATGTTGGAATCACAGGACCACTAGCAAATATTGGTTTCTAGTGGAGTTCTGGATTTGACATTCGCTTCGAAAGCGCGCGGCCAAGTGGGTAGCGAATGTCAAATCCGCTCCACGAG